>CAZJYD010000032.1:14868-33014 GCA_964550205.1 uncultured Bacteroidales bacterium | reverse complement strand
TTGAAAGCTTGAGGTCATTATTCTATGCTTTTTCTGTAAGGATATAATTTTACAACTAATGAATCCAATTCTCTATTTTCAAAATGTGACCCGTCCTGAATTTTGTTCACTTTTTTTGTAATCCTATTTCAGGACAAGACAAAATCTTCCATTACTCCATTACTTCATTACTCCATAAATCCCTTAAACAACCTGTCATTCAAAATTCATTCAAGTGAATAACGATTCGCCTTCCATTCCTTACCAAATTATCCTTACCTTTACATTTAACAATATTGTTATGGTAAAGAAGAAAAAGAAAAAAAAATCGCGCAGAAGCAAGAATACACTGTTGAACAGTATCCTTGGATTGCTATCAAAGAATCCGCACAGGGCATTCAATTATAAACAAATCTCGCATTTGCTTGGTATCAGAGACAAGTCCAGTAAGTTTATTGTTAACAGCATGCTGGAAGATCTTTCTGAAGACGAGGAAATTCTGGAAGTTAAAAAAGGGAAATATAAGTTGAATCCCGCTAATATTGAAAAGTTCACCCATAAGAAATCATACATCACCGGCATAGTCGACATGAAGCAAACCGGCAAAGCTTATATCATTCCTGATGAAGGCGGAGAAGACATATACATTGCATCTAATAATACAGATCATGCACTTAACGGCGACCATGTAAGGGTTTTACTTTTCCCCAAACGGAAAGGCCGCAAAACGGAAGGCCAGATCATTGAGATCCTTAAAAGATCTAAAGAGCAATATGTAGGGATTATTGAAATATCAAAGCATTATGCTTTTGTTATCCCCGATAATACAAATATACCGGTAGATATTTTTGTTTCTGAAGAAAATTTACACGGGGCCGGGGACGGTCAGAAAGTAGTTGTGAAAATAACCGAATGGCCTGAGCATGCCAGAAATCCCTTCGGAAAAGTCATTAATATCCTCGGAGAACCCGGTGATCATGATGTTGAAATGCAATCCATCCTGGCTGAATATAATTTCCCTTTATCCTTTCCGGGAAATGTTGAAAAAAAAGCAGAAGAAATATCCGAGCATATTCCTCAGCAAGAAATAAAAAAAAGAAAAGACCTGAGAAATTTATGGACCACAACCATTGATCCCGAAGATGCAAAAGACTTTGATGATGCAATTTCTCTAAAAGAGATATCAAATGGAAAATGGGAGGTGGGTGTTCATATTGCAGATGTATCATACTATGTTAAACCAAACAAGTTAATCGATAAGGAAGCATACAAACGCGGTACTTCTGTTTATCTTATCGATCGTGTAATACCCATGCTCCCTGAAAAGCTTTCCAATAATGTATGTTCACTCAGACCTGATGAAGATAAGCTTTGCTTTTCAGCAATTTTTGAGATGGATGAAACAGCCAAAGTCACCAGTGAATGGTTCGGCAAAACTGTTATAAAATCCAATAAAAGATTCAACTACGAAGAAGTTCAGAAAATAATAGAAAGTGAAAAGGGTGAGTTTGCTAATAAAATAATGGTTCTTCATAAAATGGCTTCTATATTAAGGGAAAAGCGGTTTAAAAACGGTTCTATCAATTTTAAATCAGACGAAGTAAAATTCAAACTTGGTGAAAACGGAGTACCATTAAGCGTTTATATCAAAGAACAAAAAGATTCTAATAAGCTCATTGAAGAGTTTATGTTACTTGCAAACCGGAGAGTAGCCGAATTTATTGGTAAGAAAAAAGACAACCAAAAACCAAAAACCTTTGTTTATCGTGTACATGACACACCTTCTCCCGAAAAGCTAAGCACATTTGTACAATTCGTTGGTAAGCTTGGCTACAAAATGGACCTTAGTTCGGGCAGGAGTCTTGCTAAATCCTTCAATAACCTCTTCAATCAAATCTCAGGTAAAGGTGAGGAACACATGATAGAAACCATTGCAATACGAACAATGGCAAAAGCCAAATACTCAACCAATAATATCGGACATTACGGACTATCATTCCGCCATTATACACATTTCACTTCTCCCATAAGAAGATATCCTGATCTTGCCGTTCACAGGATGCTGAACAAATACCTGCAAAAGCAACCATCTGTTGATGAGCAAGCCCAGGAAGAAATGTGCGAACATGCTTCCGATATTGAAAGAAAAGCCGAAGAAGCCGAAAGAGACTCTGTGAAATACAAACAGGCTGAATATATGCTTGACCACATAGGACAGGAATTCAATGGATTGATCTCAGGTGTTAGCAAATGGGGAATATATGTTGAAATTGTTGAAAACAAATGTGAAGGCATGATACGCCTTCGCGATTTGCAGGATGATTTTTACTACCTTGATGAAGATAACTACCGTGTTATAGGACAAAGGTATGGAATTGAATATAAACTGGGTGACAATATAAGAATTCGCATTAAGAAAATTGACCTTTCAAGGAAACAGATGGATTTTGAGCTGGCGTGAAACTAATCTTTAATTGCATAATTTTCAAACATACTTGAATAAATTAACATTCATGCAAAATATTCAACTACACTTTAAAATTTCATTTTTTTACAACTTATTATAACATTAATCATTATTTTTTATTGCTTAGCAATGTAATTACAAAGCCAATAACCGGACTAAGCACCATACAATAAAAAAAAGACCATTCCACACCTAATCTTTTTTTCTTGCCAAGTCTTTCAGAAATCAACACTGATAAGGTATACCATAAAACAAATATTATTACAACGGTTATTTCTTTCATCTTTAATTATTAATAATAAAATATTATCAAGAAAATCAATGGTATCAAAATGCCTAATACGGTCATCCATGCACCTCTGCCAGTAATTCCCTTTTTGCCTTTTAGTATCAACAATCCTGTAATTGCAATTATTATCAATGCCCCTGCATAAATATCAGAGAACCATGTCCACCAGATCACCGGATCGTAATGCAGATAAGTTGTTTCCTTAAATAATGGTCGTGCCTTCCTCTTTTTTATAATCCCTTCACCAGTGCTCAGGTTGATTTTTGCTTCGCCATCCACCAAAAATATCTTTACATACTCTTCATTCGGCATATAATGTTTCCTGTAATTTTCACCCTCGTCATATTCTGATAATATATCTAATAAATTTTCTTTGTTAACTTGGAAGGGCACATCAACATTTATCACTTTCTCGCTTTCCTTATATCTGGGATCCCATTCTTCCAAATGATTAATAGCAATACCGGATAACGCATAAATAATTGTCATTCCAAAAAACAAATATCCGAAATCACGATGTATTATTCTATTCCACTTTCTCCAGTTAAACGCCATTTTAAAATATTTTGATATTACAAAAATAAAAAAAGGCAATGATTTAAATCACAGCCTTTTGATTATGTCATCAAAATATTATTAACTTAGGTATTTTATTCTTTTATTTTATATTCTTCGCATACAACCGAATAAAATGATAAATGGTCCTTACCACTTTCTTTCAGCTCTTTCCTCATGCCTTTAATCTTTTCCATTTCTTTAATATGTTCTCCCTGGTCTGCTTTTTCACCCATCCGGCTTTCATGTTCCTGTCCTAATTTAACATTCTTTGAGCTTTCTCCGGCCTTTCTATTCAATTCACTCTCCCATTCATCAAGATAATCATTATCAACTCTCAATTCATCAATAACACCAATTACCTCAATATCTTTTCCTTCAAGGCTAACATCAAAGCTTGGCATACCTTCGCCAACAACTACTTTAACTCTTTCATCCGTACCTTCATCAATAACAAACATTCGTTCCCCGCCATGATGGCATACATGATCAACGGTACCATCTATAACCACCAGCTCACCAACCATTTTACCGGCATTATCAGTAAATCCGGCAATTAATAATTCTGTTGTATCTCTTACAACAGACTCCTGCTGTTCTTCTTTTTCCTGCCCATTATTATTTACACAGGCATAAGCAACAACTGAAAGACACATAATAATCAAAAGATTCTTTATCATTACTCCTCCGGTTTTATAATTTTAAATATATATTTAGATACAACCATATTAATTTTTTTATAATGAACTATTAAAAACTAATCGGTTTCTATTCTTATACCGTCATATTTTATTTCTTTGCCATTATCGTAAGTTATGATCATTAATAATATCCCGTCATAACTATATTTTTTCCACTCCCCGTCTTTTCTGCCCATTATGTAATTGCCTTCATCTTTAACATTACCATTATCCCAGTAGTAAACATGTCGGCCGTTGGGATTATCATCAACAAATTTCCCCTTAAAGCTAAGTTTTCCATCACTGTAATAGTGTTTCCACAATCCATTTCTCATCCCATCCATATAATCTCCTTCCATTCTGGTATCTCCGTATTCATAAATCCAGAATCCGTTTTCAAGGCCTTCAATATAGTCACCCTGTGCAATTATATTTCTATTTTCATCATATTCGGTCATCAATCCGTCTGCAAAACCATTATAATATGATTCCTCTCTCAGAAGGTTTCCATTTTCATAAAACCATTTCCATTCACCATGATATTTACCTTCTTCGTTATACTTACCTATCTGCTCAAGATTTCCATTTTCATGGTAAAATTTCCATTCACCGATCCTCTTATCTCTATCATATTTACCTTCTGCCTTCAATTTTCCATCATCATAATACTCTTTCCAGTAATTGTCTTTTTCTCCCTTTTCAGTAAGTAAACCTTCCCCTATCACAACACCGTTTTTGTATATAAAGGCTTTTTCGATCTGCCCATCTTCTGAATATTCCTTAACAACTCCTTCGTGTACTCCATCTTTATAACATGCAACCGTTTTAACCTGTCCTGATGGATAATAGTCTTTCCTTATCTCTGTTTTTGTCAACTCTTCAACTTTCTCCTGCTTTTCTCCCTCAACATACTTCGAAGTACTTATCAAATTTCCTTTTTTGTCATATTCCTTAAAATAACCATCTTTTAAACCATGATTATATTTACCCTCTAATCTGACGATGCCATTATCATAATAATATTTCCATTTGCCATGTTTTTGTCTTTGCTGGTCGAAACGGTTAATTTTTTCCCTGTCGGTAATATATCCTTTTTTATATGTAATTAATGTTATAACTCTTCCGTTCTTTGCATATTCTTTTGCAAGGCCTTCTTCGAGACCATTTACATAATTAACGGTTTTTTTTACCGAGGTATCCGGATAATAGTAAACAGCCAATCCTTCTTTAACATCGTCTTTAAAATTTTCTTCGATTATTTCATCTTTTCTGTAAATTATCCTTTTACCATTCTTTAGGTCATTTTTGTAATTAACCTCCATTATAGGTTTTCCTTCATCATTATAAAATTTCCACAGGCTGTCTAATTTGAAGTTTTTTCTGTTTCCTTCCGATATAAGAATACCGTCTTCATTATAAGTTTTCCAGTAACCATCAGGCTTTCCATCGCGCATATACCCTTCACTTGATTTAACACCATTTTCATGATAAAATATATTATACCCATTTGGATCTATTTCATTCTCTTGTGTTAAACCCAACAAATTAAGGCCGGCCAGTATCAGAGCCAATATTATTTTTTTCATTATGCCTGTTATTTTTTTGTTACTCTATCTAACAGTAACGCCCTCTGCAACTCTTTGGTTTATTTTATAAATATATTTATCATCTTTCCTGATCATCAACTTTGCATTTTCACTGGATGGTTGAATTTTATACCGGATAGAATCATATACTATGGTATTTAATCCGTCAGGTTGATAATCAACTGCAATTTCATAATATCCTGTTAATTCGTTTAGTTTAAAAGTAATTACTTTATCGCCACCCCGTTCAAAAGAAATATCGAGTTCTTTTTTATCTCCTTCATCACAAATACCTGGTGTTCCCTGTCTTATTAACACTTCCTCAATAAATTGTCCGTTTTCGAACTTAACCTCTCCGTTTGTTATCTCCGCTTCATCATGTGGTATTGACCTGCTTAAAATAATCTTTTCCGAATTATAAAACTGAACCCTTTTTATATTCAGTTCTTTTTCATCAATTTTCTTCTTTACTTCATTTGTAAAAAAAATTTTTTTACTGCACGAAGTAAGTATCATTAATATTAAAACCAGATACAAATATTTTATTTTCATCTGTTATTTTATTAAATTAAATTTTTTAGATATTTCTAACATTTTTATCATTCCTCAATCGTATTATTTCTTTATCCAAATTTATGTTGTTTTTTTTCTTCTTCTATTTCTTTCTCTATTATATTATAATTACTAAAATTAAAAATCTTTATTATTTATATTTCTGTTAATTGTTTCATAAGATTTGACTAATATTCTTGACAAACGTGTTTATTAATTTTAATCAACAGTTATTTAGGTACCGGTTAATTAGAAATTATTGAAACAAAGTTATTTTCATAGTTTTTAACAAGTGTTTAATAAGTTACTTTGTTATTAATTTTATTGATATTAACAGCAACATTTTGTTAATTTGTTATGAATAAAAATTCATAATTTATTATTAAATTTTGTAAAATGAACAAATTTGCCAATATTGTTAATAGCATAAAAAAATGTTTACAATTTTGTAACAAAAATACGAAGATACAAACACAATATTGTTGACAAACAGATATAAATTTGATTACTAAAATGATAGAAAGAATTTAAAGAATATGTGGTCTTGTAAATTATTATATTTGAATATTTAAGAAGATGGAGATAATCATAATGAAAACCATACTATAAATTTATTAACAATGACTGAAAAAGACAAGATATTGGCAATAGCAAGCGACCATGGAGGTTATGAAATGAAGGAGTTTATCAGGGAAAAACTAACTCAGAACGGATATCAGGTAAAAGATTATGGTACGTATTCAGATAAAAGTGTGGATTATCCTGATTTTATACATCCATTGTCGAAAGCGGTTAACGACGGGGATTTTGAAAGGGCTGTTATTATTTGTGGTAGTGGAAATGGCGCTCAGATGACAGCAAATAAATATTCCAATGTAAGAGCCGCATTATGCTGGGATGAGGAAATAACAAGTCTGAGCAGAAAGCATAACGATGCAAATATAATATCCTTGCCAGGAAGATTTCTACGTTTTGAGAAAGCCTATTTAATGGTTCAGGTCTTTCTGAATGCGGAATTTGAGGGCGGAAGACACGAAAGGAGAGTTACGAAAATATCTGAAGTTATTAAATAAAAATAGTGTAAATGAGCAGTAGTCTTCATAAACAATTTTTGCTTGATTCGGAAAAGAAGTCATTTGACTTAGAGCACAGGAGGAAAATCAAATTTAACATATCAAAATATGACGATTCTGTTAAAAAAGGTAAAGCACAATACGAAAATTTAGATGCTGCAGAAGTAAAGGCATCAAATATTAAGAAGAAAGTAACAGGTAATATAGGGTATTATTTATTAGAATTCGAGAAAGCTTTTACGGAAAATGGTGGCAAAGTTATATGGGCTGAGGATGGTGAAGAAGCGATTGATAGTATAAAAGAAATAATTACTAAGAGACAGGCCAAATTAGTTGTCAAATCAAAATCCATGGCAACTGAAGAAATAGAACTGAACAAATCGCTTGAAGAAATAAATGTAACTTCTGTTGAAACTGATCTGGGTGAATACATTGTTCAGATAAACAATGAAAAGCCATATCATATAGTAACTCCGGCCATGCATCTCTCGAAAGAAGATATCGCGGAAATATTCAACAGGGAATTTAATATTCCGAAAGAAAGCACACCTGAAGAGATAACATCATTTGTTAGAAAAAACCTGAGGGAAAAGTTCATCACTGCTGATGTGGGAATAACCGGATGTAATTTTCTTGCTGCTGAAGAAGGTGCAGTATGTATTACGGAAAACGAAGGTAATGCTCTGTTAGCAGTTTCTTTTCCAAAAACACATATTGTTATAGCGGGTATTGACAAAATAATTCCCTCAACAGATGACTTGCACATTTTCTGGCCTTTGCTTGCCACTAAAGGAACGGGTCAGAATGTTACAGTTTATAATTCTGTGATAAGAGGACCTAAGCAGAAAAATGAGAAAGACGGCCCCGAAGAAATGATTGTTATACTTCTTGATAACAAAAGAACCGAAATATTGGAAAAGAAAAATCAACGAGTATCACTTACATGCATAAGATGCGGGGCATGCTTAAATGCCTGCCCGGTCTATAGGAACATAGGAGGGCATGCATTTAACACCACATATAGTGGTCCAATAGGCTCTGTAATTACTCCGGTTTTGAGGGGAATGAAAGAATTTGGTCATCTTAGTTATGCTTCATCTTTATGCGGTAAATGCACGGAAGTTTGTCCTGTAAGAATACCATTACATAAATTATTATTAGAAAACAGGTACGAATCAGTCAAAAATGGCCATGTAAAAGGTTTTGAAAAAATATCGATGACAGGAGCTAAAATAGTTTTAAGAAACCGGAAGATGATGAACGCTGGAGGAAGTAAGATAAAGAATTTTTTAATTAGAAAATTTTTAAGCAGATCGTGGGGTGTAAGGCGGCAAATTCCTGAAATAAAGAATAAATCTTTCAACAAAATTTGGCGCGAAAAGAATAAGAATTAAGTTACTTTGAATTTAAAAACAACAATTTTTATATATACTGAATTACTTCTTTTTATAGAACATATAATGAATAAGAATAATCAGGAAAACCGAAAAGACAGTACTTAACAAAACTCTGCTAAGGGTATCGAAAAAATTTGTGAATTTGAATACTTCTATGTAAAAAAGCATCAAATGGTGCAGGAAAACCAATATAAGAGTATAGGTAAAGAACCATCTGAAACCGAAATCTTTTATTCCGGGTTTCATTCCGGGATTTACATCTTTTCCTCTGGATAGTAAGCTGATCAATCCTGGCCTTGCCCAGGCCATGAAAACGGTAGCGGCTGTGTTCATTCCAAGAGTTTTCATAAAAATATCCATTGTAAAGCCAATTAAGAAAGCTAAGACCAGAAGAAGCCATTTAGGAGATTCCAAAGGTAAAAGTAAGATGAACATAACATATATGTATGGATTGATATAAGCACTCAATTCAATATTATTTATAATATATACCTGGAACAATACAAGGGCGATGAACCTGACAATATTTATGTATATTTCTTTTTTATTCATCCTGGTGTTCTTCCTTTAATCTGATAAGTTCATCTTTCATCGTGTTCTGTATGATATAAACATGTCTTATCCCGTTGAAATCAGTCGCAAACCTTACAGTTGCAGAGTTAAGATTCTGGTTTTTATCGGAAAAATAATTTTCTACGTATCCTATGATCAATCCTTTTGGATAAATAAATGAATAGCCGCTTGTAATAATAGTATCTCCTTCATTAAGTTCTATATGAGAGGGAATATCTGTAAGCATTCCAATTTTATAATCGCTGGTATTCCATACCACATTGGCCAGTTGGTTATTTTTTTTGATCATTGCACTTACTTTACTGTCCTGATGTAAAACCGACATAACAGTGCAGAAATTTTTTGAAACACCAATAACAGTTCCTGCAATACCATCTTTTGAGATTACACCCATATCTTCTTCTAAACCATCTCTGCTGCCTTTGTTAAGCATTAAATAATTATTTCTGCGGTTAGTAGAATTGTCGATTACTTTTGCATGGATGTAATGAAAAGTACTGTCAATATTATGAATTGGGTAATCCTTTGCAGAACGTGGTAAATTGAATATATTACGCAGCCTGGCATTTTCCTCAAGAAGAGTTTTATTTTGTTTTCTGAGGTGAAAATAACTCGTAATATCATTAAATGTTTTGGATATTGCTCCTGAGATTTCCGTAGAAGCTTTAAACATAACAGAAGAGTGATATCTGTTGTTATTGATTATCATAATGAAAGCAATAACTTCAAGAAAAATGAAAAAAAGAAAAAAGTAATGTCTTGCCAATAGAGATAATAAATAACGCATAATTATTTAATTAAGAAAGGGAATTTATCAAAGTTTTTCAATGCAATTCCCGTTCCTCTGGCTACTGCTCTCAGAGGGTCTGATGCGATATGAACTGGTAATTTAGTTTTGAGGTGCAGTCTTTCGGCAAATCCCCGCAACATAGATCCACCGCCGGCAAGATAAATACCTGTTCTGTATATATCTGCAGAAAGTTCCGGAGGAGTCATTTCAAGGGCATTTAATACTGCGGCTTCTATTTTTGATATGGATTTATCAAGTGCATGTGCAATTTCCGCATAGCTTATTGTAATTTCTTTAGGGATACCTGTCAGCAGATCCCTGCCGTGAACGGGATAATCATCGGGAGGATTATCAATTTCTGTCATAGCTGCACCTGCTTCTATTTTTATTCTTTCTGCGGTTCGTTCACCGATGCTTATGTTATGTTGCTTGCGCATATATTCCCTGATATCGGTTGTAAAGTCGTTACCGGCTATCCTGATAGATTTATTGTTTACAATTCCTCCCAAAGCTATTACTGCTATTTCAGAAGTTCCTCCACCTACATCAATTACCATATTACCTGTTGGCTCGAGTACATCTATGCCTATTCCTATGGCTGCAGCCATTGGCTCATGAATTAATTTAACTTCTTTTGCTCCGGATTGTTCGGCTGAGTCTTTAACGGCACGCTCTTCAACCTCTGTAATTCCTGATGGAATGCAGATTACCATTTTCAGTGCGGGCGGGAACAAACTATTTTTATTGCCTATCATTCTGATGAATTCCCTGATCATGAATTCGGCTGATTTAAAATCAGCAATAACCCCATCTTTAAGCGGTCTGATAGTTTTGATGTTTTCGTGGGTTTTGCCATGCATCATCATAGCTTTTTTACCCACGGCAAGAAGTTTACCTGTATCTCTCTCTATCGCTATTATTGAAGGTTCGTCTACTACTACCTTATCATTGTAAATGATGATCGTGTTTGCTGTGCCAAGATCAACAGCGATTTCCTTAGTTAAAAATGAAAATAATCCCATCTTAAGTTCTTAATTTATTAAGCTTTAGTAAAGAACGTAAAAATTTAAATTTAGTGTTTAAAGTGCCTTATACTTGTAAAAACCATTGATAAATTATGTTCGTTGCAATAATCAATCGAGTCCTGATCCCTGATCGATCCGCCTGGTTGTATAACGGCGGTGATGCCTGCTTTGTTGGCAATTTCAACAGAATCAGCAAAAGGGAAAAAAGCATCCGAAGCCATCACCGCACCATCAAGGTTTAATTTAAAATTTCTTGCTTTGTCAATGGCTTGCTTTAAAGCATCAACCCGTGAGGTTTGACCAGTACCACTTGCAATTAGCTGTTTGTTTTTTGCAAGTACAATTGCATTTGATTTTGTATGTTTTACTATTTTATTTGCGAATATAAGGTCTGTTTTTTCTCTGTGATCAGATTCTTTGTTTGTTACGGTTTTAAGATCTTCAATAGTTTCGGTTTTTATGTCTCTGGACTGGACAAGCACTCCGTTTAATACCGATCTGAATGACAAACCTTTAAAACTGAAAGAACCCTCTTTTAGTATTATTCTGTTCTTTTTTTTCTTAAGAATTTCAAGTGCTTCGGTCTCAAAATCAGGTGCAAGAATTATCTCAAAAAAAAGTTTGTTGATCTCATCAGCAGTTTCGTTGTTGATAGTGTGATTGCTAATCAGAACACCTCCAAATGCTGATATCGGATCACCTGCAAGAGCATCTTTCCATGCATTAATAAGCCGAGGCCTGCTTGACAGTCCGCATGCGTTATTATGCTTTAGAATTGCGAACGTGGTTTCATCAAATTCACTGATTAAGTTAACAGCAGCATCAAGATCAAGTATATTATTATGCGATATTTCTTTACCGTGAAGCTGTTCAAAAACAGAGTTCAGATCACCATAATAAAATCCTTCCTGATGTGGGTTTTCGCCATATCTCAGTTTTCTGCATCCGGAGATACTTGTTTTAAAAGATTTAACCAGATTTTCTTTGTTGAAGTGATTGAAAATTGCAGTGTCATAACCGGAAGAAACATTAAAAGCTTTTGTGGCAAAATATTTTCTGTCTTCCATTGAACTGTATCCGTTTTTTTCATCAAGAAGGGTAAGCAATTCTTCATAACTGTTGGGTGAAGAAATTACTAATACATCCTTATAATTTTTTGCTGCTGCCCTTATAAGGGAAATGCCACCTATATCAATTTTTTCTATTATTTCCTGTTCGTCATTTGTTTGTTTAAGGGTTTCTTCAAAGGGATAAAGGTTAACAATAACCAGATCAATCTCGGGTATTTTGTAGTTGTCTAGCTCCTTTTTATCATTATTATTTTCTCTTCTTGACAAGATACCACCGAAGACCTTAGGATGTAATGTTTTCACCCTACCTCCCAATATTGAAGGATATGAAGTTAAGGATTCAATAGTATTTACAGGGATTCCGAGATCTTTTATAAATTCGTATGTTCCTCCCGTTGAATAAATATTAGTACCAAGCTGCTGTAACTTTTTTAAAATACTATCCAATCCTTTTTTGTAGTAGACTGATATCAGGGCGTTTCTTATTCTCTTCAAGACAAAAATGGTTTTACTTAAGAAACTGCAAGTTTATTAAAAATCAGGCCAAGAAACAATATTATTTAACACATTTTTAAATGAATTGTGTAACTTTACATTTTCTATTTCGGTCAAATTATGAAAAGACTTTTCTTATTTCTCAGGCTAATAAGGGAAAGCTATATCTTTGCTTTTCAGGCAATCGTAGTTAATAAAACACGTACGGTACTTACCTTATTAGGAATTACGATTGGTATATTTTGCATTATTGCTGTTTTCACGGTTTTTGATTCAATGGAAAGGTCAATAAGGGATGAAATACAGTCACTGGGAGATAATGTAGTCTTTATTCAGAAATGGCCATGGCAGATGGGAGGAGATTACCCTTGGTGGAAGTATTACCAAAGGCCTCAGCCTGAGTTAAAAGACATGTATGAGATTCAGCGCAGAAGCACAGGTGCAGAGGCGGCGGCATTTTTTATTGATGTAAACCGTAATGTTAAATACAGAAATAACAGTATAGAAAATGTTCCTATAATAAGTGTATCGCATGATTTTGATAAGGTTATGCCTTTTGATCTTGAAAGAGGACGGTACTTTACACCAAATGAATCTTTGAGTGGAGATAATGTTGCTATAATAGGAAGTGAAATAGCAAAAAACCTTTATGGCTCTGATGTGTCATCAATTGGTCATAATATAAAGATATTCGGTCGAAAGCTTGACGTAATAGGACAAATGAAAGAAGAAGGTGAAGATTTATTTGGAAACTCTTCCGATAATCAGGTAATTATTCCTATAAATTATGCAAGAAATGTACTGGATGTCAGGGAAACTTCATCAACCATTGCAGTAAAGGCAAAACCATATGTATCAAATGACGAATTGATCGATGAACTAACTGGTATAGTTCGTTCGGTTCACAGGTTAAAACCACGGGCTGATAATGACTTTGCAATAAATGAAACAGACATTATAACCAGGGGATTTGATCAGTTCTTCAGCAATATTGCAATTATAGGATGGATAGTAGGAGGATTTTCTTTATTGGTAGGAGGTTTTGGTATTGCCAATATTATGTTTGTTTCTGTGAGGGAGAGAACAAATCAAATAGGTATACAGAAATCGTTAGGGGCAAAAAATTATTTTATATTATTTGAATATCTTTTTGAGGCTGTTTTTTTAAGTTTATTCGGGGGCATTGTTGGTTTATTAATAGTGTATGTTTTAACTCTGGTTGTTTCAGGTGTTTTAAATTTTGATCTGGTACTTACCAAAGGAAATATTCTGATAGGAATACTTGTTTCTGCTTTTATCGGTTTATTATCAGGTATAGCACCTGCTTATTCAGCATCAAGACTTGATCCTGTTGAAGCAATGCGTGCAACATTTTGAGTTGATATTTTAAAAGTACAACATTTATTTCAAAGATGAGTTCTTTACTTTGAAGTAAACCATAGAATTTGAACAGGCTTAAAATATTATGGAAAAACGTTGGATTATAAAGAAAGGCGTAAATAATGAGTTGGTCGAATCCCTGGCCAGTTCGTTAAACATTGAAAGTAGTCTGGCCAGTCTTTTAGTTCAACGTGGCATCACTGATTTTAATCAAGCCAAGGCCTTTTTCCGACCCCAGCTTTCTCATCTGCATGATCCATTTTTAATGAAGGATATGGATATAGCTATTGAAAGAATTGAGCAAGCCCTTGAAAATAATGAAAAGATAATGGTTTACGGCGACTATGATGTAGATGGCACAACGGCAGTAGCGTTAATATACATTTTTCTGAAAAAGATATATCATAATGTTGACTTTTATGTTCCGGATCGTTATTCCGAAGGATATGGAATTTCATATCAGGGAATAGATTATGCATATAAAAATCAGTTTACTCTTGTCATAGCTCTGGATTGTGGAATAAAAGCCGTAGATAAAATAAATTATGCAAATGAAAAGATGATTGATTTTATCATCTGCGATCATCATCGTCCAGGCAACAAGCTCCCTAAAGCATATGCAGTGCTTGATGCCAAAAGACCAGACTGTAATTACCCCTATAAGGAATTATCGGGTTGTGGTGTGGGTTTCAAGCTTATTCAGGCTTATTATAAAAAAAATGAACTCCCGTTTAAAGATTTGTATGAATACCTGGATCTTGTTGCAGTAAGTATTGCCGCTGATATTGTACCTGTAACCGGTGAAAACCGAACACTTGCATATTATGGATTGAAATTGATAAACTCAAAACCAAGACCGGGAATAGAAGCTATTTTGAATTTTAGTGGTGTAAAAAGGAAGGAGATTATTGAGAAAGAGGGATGTTCATTTAACAGGGAGTTGACTATTAATGATCTGGTTTTTCTTGTTGCCCCGAGAATTAATGCTGCAGGACGAATTGAAAGTGCAAGGAACTCCGTAGAATTGCTTATTTCAAAAAATGAAAGGTATGCTTACAGGATTGCTGAAAAGATCAATATACTAAATACGGAAAGAAGAAACCTTGATGCACAGACGACCCAAGAAGCGTTAGAAATGATCAGCAGCGATGAAGAAATGATTAAGGGTAAAACTACCGTTGTTTATAATGATACATGGCACAAAGGAGTAATAGGTATTGTCGCATCAAGGCTCACGGAGGTTTACTATAAACCAACGGTTGTACTTACAAAATCGAACGGACTGATAACCGGGTCTGCCAGGTCTGTGAAGGATTTCGATATTTATGATGCAATAGATTCATGCAGTCACCTGCTTGAACACTTCGGGGGCCATAAATATGCTGCCGGTTTATCATTAAAACCGGAGAATCTTGAAAAATTTAAGGAATGTTTTGAAAGAGTCGTTTCAAGTACAATAGATGAAAGAATGCTCACCCCTGAAGTAGAAATAGACGCCGTTTTGAAATTATCAGATATTAATTCAAAATTTTTCAGGATACTTAAACAATTTGCTCCTTTCGGTCCTGATAATATGTCGCCTGTTTTCTTAACAGAAGAATTGATTGACACAGGACATGCACGGATTGTCGGTAATAATCATTTGAAGATGAATGTCATTCATCAATACGTTAGCAGCTTACCTTTCCCCGCCATTGCATTTCAACAAGGTAGTCATTTTCAGTTTATATCACAGGGATTGCCATTTAATATCTGCTATCATGTAGAACAAAATGAATGGAATGGTATTACTACACTTCAGCTTAATATTAAAGATATCAAGATGAAGTGATTGCTAACTTGCCTGTTGAAGAAGTTACTCTTTAAATTCCCGCAAGTGAAATGAATATAATGCTATGAATAGTCCGAATATAATTGCGAAAATACCAGCCATATAAGTAATTGCTACTGTACTTTCAAAGGGATTTATAAAAAGTACAATTGCAAAAATGATAACTATCATAGCATTCAGGAACATAAGCCATCTGGTTTTTTTTGCATTCTCAAGGCTCATGGCACTGAACAGTTGTGTGAAACCAACAATTATTGCCCAGATTGCGATAATGATAACAAATATTTCAATGGATCGCTGCGGGAAAATGATGATAACTAATCCAATTATAATATCCAGGATACCTTCAAAAAGCCAGTTTTTCCATTTTGTATTATATTTCTTATGACTTATTGATCCGAGGATTATGAAAATACCACCTACTAAAATAATAGCTCCAAACCATTCCATGAATAGAATGATAGATGCAGATGGCATGGATACTAAAAGTATTCCGAATACTATTGCAAGAAGTCCCTTAAGCGTTAGTAACCACCAGTTTTTGAATAATTGATTTTTCATAATTATTTTGTTTTTATAGTTAAAATTCAATAAATGATCTAATAATTAAATATATACCAAAAAGGGCAAGACCAACACCTGCAATTCTGTTTATCCACTCAATAAAATTTGCTGTAAGATAGTTTTTAATTTTGTAAGCACCGAAACATTTTAAGATATCGGTTGTGAGCACTGTAATTAAAGTACCTGCAAAAAATAAAACGGATTCTAAAATATTCCCACTGTATTTGGTAGTTATACCCACAACCACACCCATCCAGAATATCCATACAAAAGGATTGGCAATGTTAAGAAAGAATCCTTTTAAGAGTAATGTAACCGGGCCCGGAGGATTGATATCTTTTATCTCACCTTCACCGGTTATTCTCACTTTTCTGGTGAAGGTGACAATACCAAATATTATCAGAATAATACCACTGATGATGCCAAAAGCTAAGTTGTTATCAGGATTTTTAATTATTTTTACTGCACCAAGAAAACACAAAGCTACCAGAGCAACATCACTTAGAAAAATGCCGATCGCAAGCAGAAAACCCGACCAGAAACCACGGTGAATGCTGGTTTGGATCAAAGCAAAAAGTGCAGGGCCAAAACCGAATAAAATCGCAAGTGTTAATCCTAATACTATCCCCTCGTAAAATGAACTAAACATTTACCGCTTTTATAATCTTAAAATAATAAAAAAAGTGTTTCCTATTTCACAAATCATTCACAAATTTGTAATAAAATTTAATATTAAACAATAAAGTTTTAAATTAATGAAAAATAAGTTAAACCAAACCGTAAAGAATATACTATTGTTTGTTCTTCTTTTTGCACTGTTTTTAATTGGTTTTATAATTTATATGATTGTAACTGATTATAAACCGGGGTCAGTAAAGCAAATTGAAATAAAAGGTGAATGTAAAAGCAACGCACCTGATAATAATAAGTTCTCCATCATCACGTGGAATATTGGTTATGCAAGCCTTGGAAAAGAGATGGATTTCTTTTATGAGGGAGGTGATATGACAAGGCCTACAGAAAAACTTTTCAATAAATATTGGAAAAATATTAAAAAATTCATCTCAGATCAGGATATTGTGGATTTTATTCTCATACAGGAAGTAGATGTCCATTCAAAGAGGAGCTTTTATACAAATGAAAAAGAAGCTGTAGAAAACATCTTGCCCGATCATTGCATAGTATTTGCAGTTAATTATGATGTTAAATATGTTCCTTTGCCCTTACTGGAACCTATGGGTAAAGTAAAATCAGGAATGATTACTGCTTCCATGTATTTTCCTGTTGATGTTATCAGAAATGCTTATCCAAATATTGCTTCATGGCCAAACAGGTTATTCTTACTCGACAGATGCTTTATTGAAACCAGATATAAACTAGATAATAATAAGGAACTTGTTATATTCAATACTCATAATTCTGTTTATGTTTATGATGACTCGCTAAGAAATATTGAATTGAGAATAATCAAAGAGAAAATGATCAACGAATATGTTAACGGTAATTATGTTGTAGCCGGAGGAGACTGGAATCTTAATCCAGCATTTGGTGCAAATATGAGTATCAGATTTGAGAATAATGATATCTTTAAACCCACAACTCTGAGTATGAAAGAGAATTTCCTGCCCGCTAAATGGAAATATGCGTATGATAAGACTTATCCTACAAACAGAGACCTTGACTCTCCTTATAACAAAGGAAGATCAGGGACAACCATAATTGATTATTTTATAGTTTCTCCGAACATTGAGATTGACACAGTTAAAACAATCAATATGGGTTTTGAAAATACCGACCATCATCCTGTTTTTATGAATTTTAAGCTATCAGAGAAATAATT
>CAZJYD010000032.1:0-14768 GCA_964550205.1 uncultured Bacteroidales bacterium | reverse complement strand
TGTTTTGAATAGTAACCTGATTTTGCAAAGTTTGATATTTCATAATTAATGAAGTTGTGTTTTCGCATTTCCTCCAGAAGAATTTTAAAATGTTCAATGCTTTGATTTTCATCAGGCTTTTTAATTTTTCCTTTTTTTATTAATGAATTTAGTATGGTTTTCGGTTCAACAGTTAACGAATAAGCAGACAAATGTGGTATATTATATTTTATAAGGTGATTTATATTATCTGTCCATTTTTCATTTGAAAGAGTTGGAATACCATATATTAAATCAACGGATAAGTTTGAAAAGCCTGCATCAAGCAATCCTTGAATTGCCAGTGAGGCTTGATGTTTATCGTGTAATCTGTTAAGATACTGTAAATCTTCATCATAAAAAGACTGTACACCGATACTTATACGGTTAATGGGAGTTTGTTTTATCTGGATGATCTTTTCTTTATTAATATCATCCGGATTAACTTCCAGTGTAATTTCAGCCTTGTCTGCAATACTATGAAATATCTGTAATTTTTCGAAAATTTTGTTGATTTCATTTCCGCTAAGCAATGAAGGCGTTCCACCTCCGAAGTAAACCGTATTTACCTCTTCATTATTGAGATAATTTTTTTGTAGTTCTATCTCTTTATCGAGAGCTTTAAGAAACCCATCTTTGTATTTTACAGAAGCAATAGAATAGAAATTGCAGTAGTAACATTTTCTGCGGCAAAAAGGAATATGAATATAAATACCTGCCATATTAAGGTCTTGCTTTATGACAAAAATAAAGGATAAAAACATTCCAAATAATGTGAATATAAGTTAGACGAACAATATTTTTTATATCTTCGGCATTATTGTTCTAATAATTGATACAAACATTTAGATATGAAAAGAAGAGATTTTGTACGTAAAAGCATAGGAGCTGGTTTGGCGGCAGGTGCAGCCTTTTCGATGATCGGTTATTCCCGGATCTTTGGTAAAAGCTACGCACCTTTTGATATCCCATTTGATCTTGTAGCAATTAAGGGCGGTGAACCACAGGACATGTTCGATATGGGAATCCAATCTCTGGGAGGAATGAAAAAGTTTGTTAAACCAGGCCAAAAGGTTGTTGTTAAACCTAATATAGGATGGGATACAACCCCGGAAAGAGCAGCCGATACAAATCCCAATTTGGTTAAGAGAATTATTGAACATTGTTTTGATGCAGGCGCAAAAGAAGTTCTTGTTTTTGACAATACCTGTGATAACTGGGCTAAGTGTTATGAGAACAGTGGTATTGAGAAAGCGGTTAATGATGCAGGAGGAAAAATTGTGCCGGGAAATGCGGAAAAATATTATCAGCATGTGGAAGTCAGTGATGGTAAGAACCTGAAAGAGACCAAGGTTCATGAACTAATATTGGATTCAGATATTTTTATCAATGTGCCAATACTTAAAAGCCATGGTTCTTCAAAACTTACAATTTCCATGAAAAACCTGATGGGAATTGTCTGGGACAGAAGATACTGGCACAGAAATAATCTTAATCAATGCATTGCTGATTATGCAACTTATCAGAAAAAACCGGTTTTAAATGTTGTTGATGCTTACCGCGTGATGATGAGAAATGGCCCCAGGGGTGTATCAGTGGATGATGTGGTTCTGATGAAATCACAGATCATTTCAACAGATATGGTTGCAGCGGATGCTGCAGCAGCAAAACTTTTTGGTATGGAGCCAGATGATATTGACTATATTACTATAGCTGATAAAATGGGTGTAGGAACCATGGACCTGTCGAAATTAAAGATTGACAGGATAAAGATGTAGATTAATGTATTTGTATAAAGCGCTGAAGTGGACGAGAATAGTTATTGCAATTATATTTTTCCTGGGACTGATATTTTTATTTGTTGATTTTTCTGATATAATACCTCCCTGGTTTTATAAAATATTTACCTATTTGCAATTTACACCATCCCTGCTAAAATTTTTAAATGTTGCGGGTTTGATTACTGCCGGATTTTTGTTTGTTATATTACTGACCTTATTATTCGGCAGGATATATTGCTCAACAATTTGTCCACTGGGAACTTTACAGGATATTTTAATCAGAATTGAGAAAAAATTAAAGATTAAAAAACGCTTCACTTATGTAAGAAGTTATCACTGGATCTGGTATTCAATATTAATATTATC
This sequence comes from uncultured Bacteroidales bacterium, assembly GCA_964550205.1. Lineage (GTDB taxonomy): Bacteria > Bacteroidota > Bacteroidia > Bacteroidales > JAIOZK01 > JAIOZK01. The sequence continues at coordinate 12,603 of CAZJYD010000032.1, read as the reverse complement.
AATAGTCGTTTTAATTTTCGGTAGTGCGGTAATCTTTAGTATACTTGATCCGTATAGTAACTTCGGAAAGATCATATCTTCATTGCTGAAACCGGTTTATATCGGATTGAATAATTTAGGTGCATTGATAATTCATCAGTTCGATAGTTTTGCACTTTATCATGTTAATTATAAGTTATTTAACTGGCCTGTATTTTTATTTGCTTTATTCTTTTTTATCATCTTGTTTATTATGACTTTAAGAAAGGGGCGGCTTTTCTGTAATAGCATTTGTCCTGTTGGTGCTCTTTTGGGTTTTATTTCGAAATTATCCGTTTTCAGGATAAAGATTCATGAAACAACATGTAACAAATGCTGGTTGTGTTCATTGGAATGCAAGGGCGGGTGCATACATGCAGAGAAAATGACTATAGATTTCAGCAGGTGTGTGGGTTGTATGAATTGCCTTACCGTTTGTCCGGAAAATGCAATTGGTTTTGGAATGATATCATTTAAGAAAACAAATGAAAAAAAGATAATTCCACCAGACAGTAGTAAAAGATCATTTATTATAAGCACGGTTCTGTTTACCTTGGGTTTAAATAATATTTTAAAGCCACAGAGTATAAATGAACCGGAACAGGAAACCACTATCCCGGAAGATAAAAAGTTTCCTGTTTTACCCCCGGGAGCATTAAGCTTTGATCACTTCAACAGGTTCTGTACAGCCTGTCATCTTTGCATAAGTGCTTGCCCTACTCAGGTTATTCAGCCTTCATTTCTGCAATATGGGCTGCAGGGTATTTTTCAACCATATATGGAATATCATAAGAGTTTTTGTAACTATGATTGCACAAAGTGCCTGGATATTTGTCCAAACGGTGCTTTACTGCAAATGCCTGCAGAGGAAAAAAAGCTGACCCAGTTGGGTAAGGTTCACTTTATTCAAAACAATTGCATAGTTGAAACAAGAGGTACCGAGTGTGGGGCCTGTTCAGAACATTGCCCTACAAAAGCAGTTTCAATGAAACCATATAAAGGCCTTTCCCTTCCTGAAATTAACCAGGATATATGCATCGGTTGTGGTGCTTGTGAATATGCATGTCCTACAACACCTTATAAGGCTATTTATGTTGATGGAAATACTGTTCAGGTAAAAGCAAAAAAACCGGAATCAAAGAAACTGCAGGCCCCGGATTCGGAAGAAGATTTCCCATTTTAATAATATCAGTTTATTTCAATGTTTAAATATTATCGTTTCATTTAATTATCTTTACAGCCATTTTTTGGAAATATAATTTGAATTTTATTAAAAACAATAAATCAGATAATTATGAAAAAAACAATTGTATTATTCTTAACTAGTTTTATTTTATCAGGTGGAGTATTTGCATGTACCAATTACCTGATCACAAAAGGAGCTTCAACTGATGGTTCAACAATGATCAGTTATGCTGCGGATTCTCATGTACTGTATGGCGAACTTTACCACTGGCCGGCAGCCAAATATCCTGAAGGGGCTATGATGAGTGTTTATGAATGGGATACAGGTAAATTTTTAGGTAAAATCAAGCAAGCAAGAGAAACCTACAATGTTGTAGGTAATATGAATGAATACCAGGTTTCGATAGGGGAGACCACATACGGAGGACTGAGTGTGCTACAGGGGCAGGAAGGAATGATGGACTACGGTAATATGATGTTCATTGCACTTCAGAGATCGAAATCAGCAAGAGAAGCTATTAAAGTTATGGCAGAGCTTGTTGAGGAATATGGCTATGTAAGTCATGGAGAATCATTATCTATTGCTGATCCAGATGAGGTATGGATAATGGAAATGATCGGAAAAGGTAAAGGTGAAAAGGGTGCTGTGTGGGTTGCCCGCAGAGTACCTGATGGCTATGTTTGCTCTCATGCAAACCAGGCACGTATAACCACTTTTCCTTTGGATAATAAGAAGAATTCGATCTCTTCAGAAAATCTCGATGAAATATATAATCCCGAAATAGAATGTGTTTATGCGTATGATGTAATCTCTTTTGCCAGAGAAAAGGGATTATATGAGGGGAAAGAAAAGGACTTTAGCTTTTCCGATGTATATGCTCCGGTTGATTTCGGAGGCGCACGCTTTTGTGAGATACGTGTTTGGACCATGTTCAATAAGGTGAAAGATGGTATGGATGAATATTGGGAATATGTTAAAGGTAATGTTGAACATAATACCGAACACATAGAAGGAGAGCCCATAACTCCTGATAATTATGCAACCAACAGGATTCCGTTATGGATCAAACCAGATAAGAAAGTTTCGGTACATGATATGATGATGTTTATGAGAGATCATCTGGAAGGTACAGAGCTGGATATGCGTAATGATGTTGGAGCAGGTCCTTTTAAGTGTCCTTATCGCTGGAGGCCTCTGTACTGGGAAGTTGACAGTGTAAAATATTGCAATGAAAGAGCTACAGCAACACAACAAACAGGTTTTTCTTTTGTTGCCCAGGCAAGAAACTGGTTGCCTGATCCAATAGGTGGTATTTTCTGGTTTGGTGTTGATGATGCAGCAAGTTCGGTATACGTACCAATGTATTGTGGTATTAAGAAAGTACCCGAATCATATGAAAAAGGTAATGGTGGAATGATGGAATGGTCGGACAACTCAGCTTTCTGGGCATTTAACCAGGTGTCTAATTTTGTCTATACACGATATAATATGATTCATCCTGAGGTTGACAGCCTGCAAAATGAATTGGAAACAATGTTTATTGATTTTACACCTGCAATTGACCTTGGCGCCGAAGAGCTTTATAATCAGAATAAAGAGCTTGCTCTTGAATACATAACTCAGTATTCATGTAACCAGGGTAACTATGTGGTTAGAAAATGGAAAGACTTTTATAAATATCTTTTTATGAAATATATGGACGGAAATGTAAAAAAACCAAGAAAAGTACCCGAAGGATATAAATATGTTAATCCTAATCTTAAACAACCTGGTTATGGCGAAGAGTGGTACAGATTAATAATTGAGAAAACTGGTGATAAGTTCAAGGTAATAGGCGATGGAGGCCATTAATATTTCAAATAAAAAATTTAGTATTTTAAATAGATGCCGGCATTAATAATTACAAATTATATTAAATAACTGATTGTACGCATTTTAATAGGAAATCCGGTTGAGATTTATTATCTTTGCAATTAAATTGCAAATCAAAAAAAACAAAATATTATGGATGATCAAAAACCTCAATTGAATGAGAATAAGAGCAAAAAGTCGATTGCATGGATAATATCAGTAATTGTTTTATCATTAGCGGTTATCGGTTTAGCGGTTTGGGTATTTTTAAGTTATTCTGATCTTGACAGGCTAAGGTATGAAAAAGAAAAACAAAGGAAAAGATTTATTACAGAGGTCGATTCATTAATGGCAGAACATAATCAGGTAAAGGAAGAATACGGAGAGCTTTCGGATTCACTTCACGTTAAAGACAGTATTATTATAGCCAATGCCAAAGAAATTAAAAGACTACTTGATTACAAGTGGGAGTATTATCAGGTAAATAAAAAATTCAAGAGGCTCCAGACTATTGCCCAGGGTTATGTGCAGCAGATGGACTCTCTGTACCGTATAAACAAGGAGCTGAAGGAAGAAAACATAAGAATTAAGAAAGATTTTGAAACACAGGTTGAAAAGAACAAGGAATTAACGGAAATGAAAGAAAGACTTTCCGAAAAGGTTGATAAAGCTTCCGTTTTACAGACTTATAATCTGAAGGTGGAGGGAATACAGATTCGATGGAGTGGACGAAAAGAAAAAGTTGTTGATAAAGCCCGCAGAGTAGATGAGATAAAAATATGTTTTTCATTGGGAGAAAATCCTATTATTCCGGAAGGAATTAAGAAACTGTACGTTCGCATTGCCCGCCCTGATAAGCTAATACTTACACCATCAAGGGGTGATGTTTATTCATTCATGTACAGGGGAGAAAAACTTCAGTATTCCATAATGAAAGAGGTTAATTATAAAGGCGAACCTATTGATATGTGTCTTTACTGGAAGAAAAGAAGCGAGAATGTAGAAATGATGGCAGGAACATACCATGTGGAGATTTTCCTGGGTGACAATGTGATCGGACATACTAAATTTTACCTTGAATAATTTTGTTTTAATTAATTACACCTCACCAGGGTAGCAAAATATCAGGATTAATGTTATTTAAAAACCTTAATAAGTAGTAAATTAAATCATTGTATTGTAATTTAAATTAATCAAGCAATTTATTATTTTTCTTACAGTAAATTTTACATAGCATATATGCACTAGCTAAAGTCAATAAAGTGGTTATACCCCCGCTAATGGGGGCACCACCTCCGGGATCCTGATGATTGTTATTACCATGATTACCCGGAGGAGATGGAGGATCTCCGGGTCCCCGGCTCTGGCCCTTACTTGAAAACGAGACTAATAAAAGAAAAATTGATAAAACAATTATATACCTAAATTTCTTCATAATTACTGTGTTTAGATCAGTTAATGACAATTTTTTTACGAAATGGATTTTTACCAGAGATATTAATTAAATAACAGCCTTTGCTAAATGAAACACCAACAGGAATAATTGTTTCGTTGGCAAATGAACTCTTATGTATAATTCTTCCGTTAAGATCGAATATGCAAACATCAACAATTTCGTTATTTAAAGTACTTATAATATGCAATTGATCATTATCCTGATAAATTTTGTATCCTGCATGATTATATTCATCCAAATAAGTGTAATCGAAAAAATGTATAATAAACCTGATTGAATCATCAGAAGGTTTTCCCTGATAAGTATAAATTGTATCTTTTGAAAGGATAAATAAAGAATCCAGAAACAGGTCTTCAAGTGCAATAACCAAATTTGGGTCAAATCCGTTTATTTGAGTAGGAGTAAAATGATAAGTTCCTGCCACGCCTGCTTCAAATCCGGTACTTACAGCAAGACCGGAGGATGTACCGTATGTATTTACCGACAAAATATTATCATCATCCGATAATGAAAAAAGCTGTGGAGCCGAAAGCTGACCAAACAATTTATGCCCGTCAAATTCCGGATCGTAATCAGCAGTTGCACTTTCGATAAATCTTATTGTTGTTTCATCATAAAAAGAATTATCATCACAATAAACCTTTAGTTTTAAAATTGGTGAGCTAAAAGGATAAGGATAATAGAAAGGTGTATCGTCATGAGTTCTGGAATCTTTAGAGATTGTAATTGAGTTGCTGGCATCGGTAGCTTTAACAAAAAATCCCTGTGTAACAGGTATGATTTCATCGGAGGTTAATGACGCATAATTTCCGGATGATTCATTATACACATGTGCTGTTGATTCGAAATTGGAAATATTCCAGTTGCCGTCATTCCATTTTATCGCACATTGATAAGGATTACCAAGTAAATGCCATCCATTTCCTTCACCTACGCTCAAATTGTTGAGTGTAATATTTGATTTATAAAAAGATCCGGTAAATTCTTTAGTATCTGATGATTCATAAGCAACAAGATATCCTTTACCTGCTTCAAAATCAAAAGAGTTGGCTTTGTAGTTGAGCCACATATCTTCTTCTTCACCCCATTTATAAAGATCATCGTTATTACCAGGTTCAAAATCAGAGCCCCCAACGGTGAAAGCACCTACCGGGCTGGATATTAAGTGCCAGCCGTCTTCGTCGCCGGAGTATGCTTCGATATATCTCTGAAAACATATGGTACCCCGTGTAACCATATTCAGTGAACCTTTGTTTAGAAATGAACCTGTGCCTGTTGAATCCGATTCAATGGTCAGGTTACCGTTTACATTCAAAGTATAGCTTTCATTAATTGTCAGATGAGCATTGGATCGCACACTGATATTATTACAATTGGCATCAGCAGAGCCAATAACCGGATAATTTGTTCCGAAGGAAGGAATCACTAAATCAGCAGAAGCAGAGGGAACAGAACCTCCGAACCAGTTTGCTGCAGTATTCCAGTCTTCTGTTGACGCTTCAATTTTCCAGATGTCGGAATCATCGACAATGATGCGGAAATTATCCAGTCTGAGTGTTGCTGTACCGTCGACTTTTTTGGCTCGTATTCCGAATCTGCAACTAGACTGGTCATCGTAATTACTTAGATTAGAAAGTGAGGAATAATCAATATTTGTCCAGGTACCGGCAACAGGCGTAAACCAGTCTTTCAGCACGATCCAGTTTTCCCCGTCGACCATACCTACCACCTGAATAGTGATATTCTGATTAGTGGAGTTATAATAGAATGAAGGTTTAACACCCGTTTTTGCTGAACAATCAAAAGTTACGTATAGATTACGGGAATTATCACCTGTAGTAGTGATACTTGCTTTGGCACTAAATTTGCCTGTATTTGTTTCATAATCATCATATTCCCACTGGGAAGAACCATCCCAGTTCGGTTCGTTTCCAACTATCTTTGATCCGTCAGGACCGGTTTCAAAGCCGCATAAATAGGGAAAATCAGAAACCTGACTACGGCATACAAAGGATATAATTAAAATAGCTGATGTAATAAATAGTCTGAATAATTTCATAGTATATTTTGTTTTGATTATTTATTGATCTATGTTTTATGAGATGGAAACGTTCCGTAAAAATTCTCTAAAAAACAAATTGTTTTAATTTAAGGCTTTTACCGTTTTATTATTAATCGGAATTTTGTAGCTTTGCAGCCATTTTTCTGATTATTTGTTCAATACTTTAAATTAAAAGATTATGAAGGCATATCAAACTAGCGATATAAGGAATATAAGTCTTATTGGTGGCGCTAAAGCTGGTAAAACCACTCTGGCAGAAGCTATGTTGTTTGAAGGAGGAGTGATAAACAGACGTGGTTCGGTTGATAATAAAAATACGGTTTCCGATTACAGGAGAATTGAGCTGGAAAGGCAGAATTCAATCTATTCAACAATATTATATACTAATTATGATGGTAAAAAAATCAATATCCTGGATACACCTGGATTTGATGATTTTGTAGGTGAGGTTGTTTCTTCCTTAAGTATTTCCGATACAGCAGTGATGGTTGTTAATTCACTTAATAGTGTGGAAGTAGGTACGGAAGTTACCTGGAGGCATGCCTCAAAAAACAACACACCGGTGATTTTTGCCATGAATCACCTTGAACATGAGAACTCAAATTTTGATGAAGCTATTGAAGGATTGAAAAAACATTTTGGCGGTGGAGTCACAGTAATACAATACCCGGTAAATCCCGGTTTAGGGTTTAATTCTTTTATAGACCTTCTTAAGATGAAGATGTATACATATCCTGAGGATGGCGGTAAGCCCGAGATCACTGATATACCTGATGATGAAAAGTCAAAAGCGGAGGAAATGCATAATAACCTGATTGAGGATGTAGCCGCCAATGATGAAGAGTTGATGGAGATCTTTTTTGAAAAGGAAACATTGTCGGAAGAAGAAATTCAAAAAGGTTTGCGTGCCGGAATTCTCAACCGTGGTGTTTTTCCGGTACTTTGCATAAATGCAAAACAAAATATGGGAGCAGCCAGATTACTTGAGTTCATAAGTAAAAATGTACCTTCCCCTGACAATATTGAACAAGCAGAGACTACAGGTGGAACAGTACTAAAATGTGATCTAAAAGAACCCGCGGTTGCTTTTGTTTTTAAGACCATGATTGAGTCTCATCTTGGAGAAGTATTTTTTGTTAAGATTTATGGTGGTGAAATTACCGAAGGGGTTGATTTAGTGAATCCGAGAACACAAACCAAGGAACGAATTACACAGATATACACTTTTGCCGGCAAAAACAGGGAAAAGCTTGATAAGGCTTATGCAGGTGATATTGTTGCTTTTATAAAACTTAAAGCTACAAAAACAAATGACACGCTCACCGCTCAGTCGAATGCAAAAATGCAAATAAAGTCTATTGAATTTCCCGAGCCAAAATTCCGTGTGGCTGTTAAAGCAAAAAATTCTGCCGATGATGAAAAGTTAGGTGTTGCTTTAAACGAGATGCATAAAGTTGATCCTACCCTTAGAGCGGCCTATTCTAAGGAATTGCGACAGCTAATCCTCGAAGGACAAGGCGAACTGCATTTGAATATTGCAAAATGGCATCTTGAAAATGAAGAAAAGATACCTGTTGAATATATTAAACCAAAGATACCATACAGGGAAACTATAACCAAAGTATCTCAGGCTGCATATCAGCATAAAAAGCAATCAGGTGGCGCCGGACAGTTTGGTGAAATATTTATGGTAATAGAACCATATACGGAAGGAATGCCGGAGCCTTCAAAATTTAAAGTGAAACAAATGCAACGTAAATCCAGCGTAACACCATTATCAATTCAAAAAGGAGATCATGATATTTCAGTTAACGTTAGAAGAAAAGATGAGATAGATCTTGATTGGGGTGGTAAGCTGGTATTTTATAATTGTATAGTCGGTGGCGCAATTGATGCGCGTTTTTTACCTGCAATTCTGAAAGGAATAATGGAGAGAATCGAAGAAGGTCCTTTAACGGGTTCTTATGCAAGGGATATAAGAGTTTGTGTTTATGACGGAAAGATGCATTCGGTAGACTCAAATGAAGTTTCTTTTAAAATAGCAGGTAAAACAGCCTTTAGTATGGCCTTTAAGGAAGCCGGTCCAAAGATACTTGAACCTATTTATGATCTTGAGGTACATGTGCCCGAAGATAAGATGGGCGGAGTAATAACGGATCTTCAAAGCCGCCGGGCTGTGATTATGGGTATGGAAGGAGGTGAGATCAAAGCCAGGGTGCCTCTGGCCGAGATGGACAAATATTCTACAGCGCTTAGCTCGATAACAAGCGGCAGGGCAAACTACAGTATGAGGTTTGCCGACTATGCCCCAGTACCTTCCGATGTTCAGGAAAAATTATTGAAAGAATACGAAGAAAAACAAAAGGAAGAGGAATAGTAGAGTTTTTCAATGGTTAAATTATTTTCAAACATTCTTTGAAACACAACATTGCAAAGTTGAAAAGGCTGACCCGCATATTTCCCAGGTCAGCCTTTTGACGTTTTTGAGTAAAGGTATTATTCGTAAGTTGCGTATATATTAACATCATTTCTAAAGCCCGGTTCATCCGTATACCAATCGGTATAAGTTGTGCCGCCCGAAATAGCCCATTCGGCAAATTTCAGATAGGTTTGAAGTATATCAGCTTTTTCTATGGGATAGTCGAAGTTTTCGGGTATTTCAATAACCCATGGTAAGTTGTTTTCCGTAACATAATATCTACCTGTCGAAGGATCGGAGTCATCATTTAGTGTTCCGAAGAAATCTTCATTAACCAGACTCGTAGGCTGCTGGTCGATCATATGTATTTCTTTTCCCCTGTCATGATTTACAAACATGAATGGGTTGTATGGTGGAGTGCCGATATCAGCCTGAGGGGTGCTAAAATGAACGGTTATTGTTGTTGTGTCTGTTTCAACATAAGGTTTTGAAGTAACTGTATTGAATATTGAAGTATTCAGCATAGTATTGATCTCATCATAGACAATAACAACAGTATTATTCAGGTGACCCTCTTCATAACCTTCAGCAGCAAGGGTAATAATATCGCCAACCAATTCGCTGCCCGTAACGCTTTCAACGGTTGATGGTGCAACCGGAAGGGTAAAACCGAATCCATTATCAAGACTGGCGCCACCAGCCCTTATTTTGAATTTACATATCAGATCAACTACACTGTTTTCAGCATTAGTAACGATTTGATAGTCACAAGACATAACAAGATCGTTAAAATCATAGTCTCCCATTGATGGCCACAAGTCTTCAAAAGCTAATGATGAAAAATCATAGCTGTCGAAAGCACGAGTTGGATCATCAGGATAATCATCATCTTCATCAGGTACACCATCGCCATCAGTATCGGTATATTGTGGAGTTCCCGACCCCGGATTACAGTTAGTCTGGGGGATGAAACATTCACAGAAAGTTACATTTATTCCTATAGTTCCGTTATTGGTTTCAATTCCGTTCTCATCACATAAATCCATGTAGTTTTGTACATTTCCCTGTCCTGCAATGGTCGTATTATTTGAAATATCAATACGTGCACATGATGTTGAAGGCCCGATCAGGTAACCGTTTACATGCAGGTCAACGGTTTCTATCAGTGATCCTCCATACATGTACATAGCCTTTGAGGAGGACCCGGTAAACTGTGTTTGAGCCCCCACACTTATATAGCCGTAGTTATGGAATAATCTGCTTTGATTGAAATGGCCGGTGGCAACAATTTTGCAATTATTGGTAAAAACTATATCAGGATTACCAGTGTTGTTGAAATTACCGGATACGTTTATAATACCTTCATTGGTACCAATTCCGTTATTGTTAAAATGACCTGATACATTCATTGTTCCTGTGTTTTGAAAATCCTCAGAGTTATTTGTGATACCATTTACAGCTGTTGTGCCGTGGTTCTCAAATTCGCAACCTTCCGTAATAGTTGTGTTTCCACTACTTTCTGCGAAATAACCGTAGTTCGTTACAGGACTTATCTTGTTGTATTGAAATCCTGTTGTCTGCAGACTTCCATTGGCGCTGACTAATAATTCACCACCTGAACTGCCGGATCCCTGAATATTGCTGCATACAAGATCTCCACAAATCCTCAGTGTGGCGCCGCTTGCAATTTTTATATTTCCCCTTGTAACACTTGCTCCTTCAGGTACACACCAGACACCGGAGTTGAGTGTAATATTACCACCTGAAGTGAGTGTGTTATCACATCCGGAACCACAACCCGGATCATCCATTAATGCCTTGGAATTCTTGTAAAATAAATCAGCTTATTATCAATTCAGCATCCGTAATTGCTTTCCCATCATGGGAATAACTTCTAAAAATAGAACTTAAAATTAATAATTAAATTCCAATTATCATAAATATACAAACATAATAATGTTAATTAAATACCGGTTATTGGCTAAATAAAGGGTAGAAGATTTTCTGATACGGTTATGGCAAATAATATTACTTTTGCGCAAACCTAAGAAGAACAAGCTATGTCACATGCCGGTGAATTTGCAGCTTTAGCCACAGCAGTATTCTGGACAGCGACAGCTTTGTTTTTCGAAACGGCTTCCAAACGTGTAGGCTCCCTTGCCGTTAATATGATCAGACTGGTTTTCGGTCTGATCTTTTTGTTAGCATTTACCTGGATTATTAGGGGAAATCCTTTTCCAACAGATGCAACCGGTTTTAACTGGATCTGGCTTTCTGTTTCAGGACTGGTTGGCTTTGTGATAGGTGATTATTTTTTGTTCCGTGCTTATGCCATTATTAATTCCAGGATAGGTATGCTTGTCATGACTCTGGTGCCGCCTATAACAGCTCTGATAGGATGGTTATTCCTGGGTGAGTTATTGTCATTTAAAAGTCTTCTTGGTATGTTCCTTACAGTTAGCGGAATATCACTTTCAATTTTTACACGACCTGTGAATGGAAAACGTATAAGACTTTCCTATCCTGTTGTTGGATTGTTGTTTGCATTGGTAGGTGCAATAGGACAAGCTGTTGGACTTGTTTTAAGTAAATATGGAATGCAATCATATGATGCTTTTGCAGCAACACAAATCCGTATCATTGCTGCTATTGTTGGATTTGCTATGATAATAATTGTATTGAAAAAGGGAAATCTTGTAAAAAAAGCACTTCATAATAAAAAAGGAATGATAGGTATTACCGGAGGATCATTTTTCGGGCCATTTCTTGGCGTTTCTTTTTCATTGCTTGCGGTGCAGCTTACCAAAACAGGTATAGCATCAACTATAATGGCTATTGTGCCAATTTTAATTATACCTCCATCAGTTTTAATTTTCAAACAAAAAGTAACTTTTCTTGAAGTGGTGGGTGCTTTCATAAGCGTTGGAGGTGTTGTATTGTTCTTTGTTTAAATCTCATCAAAAAAATATGTGATGTACAATGATAAATCAGCCATTGAGATATTAACTGAGTTTGCAAAAAACACCGGCAGAAAAATAGAGTTTTTAGAGCAACCCTACCCTAAAGGTTTTATTCGTCCGGTTGCATATCATAAAAGAAAACTCTATATACCGGGTAATAAGGAGGAAACAAGTTACTTCATTTGCTACCAGGATTCAACAGAGTTCGGCGAACATGCTATGTATAGTGGTGTATTCGTTCCAATTTCAGTACCTGAATCATTCAGAATAAAAGTGAGGAAAAAAGATGTTATTGATAAATTGAATGTATTCAGCAGAAAAAAAAGTATTAAAACAGAAAATCAGGATTTTGATTCTCAGGTTGTGTTAACCGTTAGTGATCCGGATAAAGCCAAACTTATACTTAAAAACAAAAATATTCAGGGAATAATAATTAAGGCATTTAAACTAAACGAAGAGTTTAAAATTGCTATAAATGAGGTTGATATAAGTTTTGTTCCTCCCTTTAAAAACAAATCATACTTTGGTATTTACAGTACTCAGCAGTGGATATTGGAAAGAGAGACAATTGAAACTTTGTTTTGGCTCATAGAAAAATTCAGGAGTTTGATACAAAGTTAGCGTTGCAAGATATATGCAGAATAACTAATA
>CAZJYD010000031.1:6316-33073 GCA_964550205.1 uncultured Bacteroidales bacterium | reverse complement strand
TAAAGCATTATTTACAATTGTATTTTTAAGTGTTTCACTTTTTGCTTTCTCACAAAGTATAAATGAGGCCGGCAGTGAATATAACAATGGACTTAAGGCAATGAAAGAAAGTAATTATGAAACAGCAATAAATGATTTTTTAAGTTGCATAGATATTTGCGATCAGCTTGGCCAGGAAGGTGAAGATCTGAAATCAAAGGCGCAAACCCAGCTTGCATCAGCGTATTTACAGCACGGACTGGAACTATACAAAGGCAAGAAATTTAATGATGCATTGCAAACATTAAAAAAGTCATCTGAACTTGCAAAGCAGATAGGTAAAACAAAAACCGAACAAACCGCCAAAAGCTATATGTCGCGTGTATATTACACAAGCGGACTTGTACAACTCAAAAAGCCCGATCCGGATAAAGCCCTGGAGTATTTCAATAAGTCAATCGAATATGATCCCGCTTACTATAAAGCATATTATGGTAAAGGTTTAGCATATAAAATCAAAGACGACCCTGAAAAAATGAAAGAAGCATTTGATAAAGTTTTCCAATATGCGGGGGGCGATATTAAAACAATCTCCAAAGCAGAAGATGCAGCCTATAAGTATTTCCTGTCAGAAGGAACAAAAGCACTCCAAAAAGGTAACTATAGCAAAGCTTCTGAGTTTCTCCAGGAATCAATAAATTACAAAAAACCTGATGCCAGTATTTATTATTATTTAGCAATTGCTTATAATGGTCTTTCTAAATGGGATAAAGCAATTGAAGCTGCCAATAACGGAATTAACCTTAATTCGGATGAAACATCAAACCTTTATTTTGAACTTGGCAAGGCATACGAAGGTAAAGAAGATAAAACAAATGCCTGCGAAGCATACAAAAATGTTGTAAAAGGACCTAACCAGGCAGCAGCTCAACACAAGGTATCACAAGAGCTTAAGTGCGAATAACACTTTTCAATATAAATTAATTTGAAAGAAAGAGCCTTTTTAAAATTTCTTTGGTATTTTTAAGAGGCTCTTTTTTATGTACTTTTGTTTATAACATGGCAAAATTAACACCACAAGAAAAGTTTGCAATCTGGGTTATAACAATTATTGTTGCTGTAATACTTTACTTTGTTATGATTTGAGTTTTAACTATATTTGATAATAAATACATATCTTTTACCTAAAAGAAAATAATGACAAAAAATAAAAGAACAGTCACGGGAAGGTCAGCCAAATTAAAGGATGAAGATCTGAAAAAATTCCGGGAAAGTGAATTAAAATTCCGTGACATCTTATTAATATCCAATGATTGGATCTGGGAGATTGACACCGAAGGCAATTACATCTTTACTTCAGGTCAAATAAAGGAAATATTAGGTTATGAACCAGAAGAAATCATTGGCAAGAGTGTTTTCGATATGTTCCTGCCGGAAGAAAAACAAAAACTAAAAAAAGAGATCCTGAAAATAATTGCATTTGAAAAGCCTATCATAAACCGCATCAACTGGAATCTCACCAAGGACGGAAGAAAAGTATGTCTTGTAACAAATGGAATTCCCGTATATGCTGAAAACGGGAAACTAACAGGATACAGAGGAGTTGATAAAGATATTACCAATCAGATGATGACCGAGGAAAAGCTTCAGCAAGTTATTAAAGAACGGGAAGAGACTGAAAATAAATTACAAGAAGTTAAAACCAAAGCTGAAGAAGACTTAAAGGCAAGAACAGAATTCCTTAGTAAAGTAAGTCATGAGATAAGAAATCCAATTAATGGAATAATAGGAACTGTTGCATTACTAAATGAAACCATTCTTAATTCGGAACAACGTGAATTTCTTGATGTTATCCGAACTTCTGCCAATAACCTTTTATCCATTCTAAATGATGTTCTGGACATTTCTAAAATTGAATCTGGTAAAATGGCTCCCGATAGTCTTAATTTCAATCTTATTGAAGTACTCAATGAAATAGAAAGGCTTCATGCAAAAAAGACCAAAGAACGTAAACTAGATTTTACCATTAACATTAAGCCGGGTGTGCCTAAATATATCAGAGCCGACCAGCACAGGATAAAGCAAATACTTATTAACCTCCTCAGCAATGCACTAAAATTCACCATCAGGGGAAGTATTAATATATCTGTCGAAAAAAAATCGGAAGAAAACAATAAAATAACTTTGTTATTCAAAGTTAAAGACAGCGGCATTGGTATTCACAAAGACAGGCAAAAAGAATTATTTAAAGAAGATACAAAAAAAGACGCAGCCATAACACGCACTTATGGTGGGACAGGTTTAGGTCTGATTATCAGTAAAAAACTCGTTAAGCTTTTGGGTGGCAATATAGGATTGCAAAGTTCCGAAGGAAAGGGATCAATATTCTGGTTTACTATATCTGTCAGAGCAGGAGAAAGCCCTAGCCCTATGCCAATGGAAGAACCTGAAGAAGAAAAAGTAAAAGATACAGGCAAACTGCGAGTACTTGTTGCGGAAGATAATATTATCAATCAGAAAGTAGCTATGGCAAATCTCCGTCAGCTCGGCCATATTGCAGAAGTTGCCGTTAACGGCAGAATGGCTGTTGAAATGTATAAGAAAAATAAATATGATCTGGTCTTGATGGATATACAGATGCCGGTAATGGATGGAATAACAGCAACCAAGGAGATAAGAAAGTTCGAAAAAGAAATGAATGTTAAGAAAAATATTAAAATAGTAGCCATTACTGCCAACGCTCTTAAAGAAGACCGTGAGAAATGCCTTTCGAACGGAATGGATGATTTTATTCTTAAGCCTTTGAAAATTGAAGACCTGACAAGAACTCTCGAATCTACTTAATTACCGTACCTTAACAACTTTCTTTATCATTACCTTATTCCCCTTTTCAATTCTTATCAGATAAATACCATTATCAACCTCATGATTATTATCACTTGTACCATCCCATGTTATGTTGTTAATATTACTTTCATTATTCTGAACCAACGTCTTCACCTTGATTCCATTAAGACTGAATACTTCAATAATTAGTGCACTGTAATCATCTGTTTCAATATCTATATTAAGTAAGTCGGTAAATGGATTTGGATATGTTCGTATTTGATCTATCTGATAATCTTTAACTGTTGATATAAGGTCCTCATCAACAGCAATAACTGATTGCCTTAATGAAGCTTCCGATTCTATAAAGATCGTATCATAAACAAAATCGGGTGCATACTCTACAGGTACATCAATCTTAACAGTAAGAATCAATGAATCATCCGGATTAAGAGTATATGGAAATTCAATATTCCAGGGATCAATATACCAATGGAAACCTCCATCAGAACCTTCATTATTAATATAATTAATATCTACACTGGTATCTTCATTAAAGTTGTATATTTTAAGATCCAGCCCTTCCCACATCTGGTTCAATTCAGTGTAGAACAAAGTATCAGGAATTACAGTAATATCCATGCCGTCCGGTTCTCCAACATGAAATATGTGTGGATCTGCTGATCCTATAAACGGATGTGTTTCATGTCTTCCTGATTTATCTGATGCAGAAATATAATAGGAAATTTTGGTACCTACAGGATTACCTGATATAGTTGCAGCATAATTATAACCAAACTGTTTACTCATCTGAATCCAGGTATAATCGTTATCATTCAGTTTATAATATATTTTTAAAGAACTGCTGATTAATTCTTCACCACTGTATGGATAAATTCTTGCAGATAATTGATACCCGTCTTCATAGGGAATTTCGCCAAGTAAAGGATAATGCTTTATATACAACATTCCGATATCGGCGATCCCTTTTGTTCTGCAATGTAAAGCATCTGTATTCATCCAGGAATCACTGTATACACCAATTACCTCATATCCCGGCATTGCTTCTTCGTATACCTCCAATGCTTCGTCATCATACTCATGACCGGTTACAGGTACAAGCACTTTCTCATTAATTATCAATGAATTCGTATATGGGGTGTAGGGGTAATCACCAGGTGTCATCACCCTAAAAACCTGATATGGATTACCGTATGAACTTGTTGTATCGGCGAAATAATCAGCTACGTATTCGAAATCTTTATACCTGGGATCGGATTCGGGAACTTCTCCTATCAATACTTTATCTACATCCAGGTATTTGCCCCAGCAGTCAATATGTTCAATATATGCATCCAGCGGATCAGGTAAAACATGGTAGATATCAATACCTAAATAATCTTTAACCAACTGATGTATACTATCATGTGATATTGATTCATTTTCATCATAAACCAGTTCGGTTGAAGCTGCAACACCCATACCGTCACACATATAATTCCCTCCTGTATGTACCAGGTTCATTCCGTACAGATCAACACCAAGGTAATCGGCCACCTCAATAGGAATATCATCATCATTCGGTCTGGGGCGGTTATACGGGAAATTAGTAATTCCAAATTCATTATTACCATTTGTAACAAACCACGGTCCATAATCTCTTGTCCAGTATGAATCAGAGGGTGCGCGTATAAAATCGCATTTATCAAGATCAATTCCGTAGTCAGAATACATTCCTTTTACATGATTCTCCTGAAAGCTGTTGGCAACAATGGTGGTAACATTACAATCTTCAGCAATTTCAGCAATAAGTTCCATTGGTATACCAAAAGGATAACGGATAAGAACACTTTGCATCCTTTCAAATTCAGCTACTTGCCTGGCAGGCGCAACAGGCGGATCCGTGGGGTAAAAATTTTTTCCAACCTCCCCCATTCTTTTCATCTCTTCTTCAGAAAGAAAATGTGATTTTTTATATAATGGAATCTCTCCCTGGGCAAGTGCACGACTGATAAAAGCTATAATCATACAGGTTACCAGGATTTTAATAATATGTTTTCTGATCATTTTAGTTATTCTTTTAACGCTTCAAATATAGTAATGATCAATCTATTATAGTCGATCTTTCCCAATTAATTTGCTTTTTTCTATTCAATATTTAATGAATTTCACATAACATGACTTATTTTGTATATTTGCATAGAAGCAGGAAAAAAACAAATTATGACTTTATACATATTATTAGGAATTATCGGTCCCTGGCAGATTGTTATTATCCTTGTAATTGTTCTGCTCCTTTTTGGAGGTAAAAAAATTCCCGAGCTAATGAAAGGACTTGGTAAAGGTATACGGGAATTCAAAGACGGGGTCAATCCAAAAGAAGACAAAAAAGAAAAAGACAAGGATATAAAAAAGTCAGGCGAAGAAAATAAAAAATAGTTGTCTGTTATTATCTACTTGATATCCAATATACCGGGTTAAGTAAAGTTTTACCTTTCCAGATCTCAAAATGCAATTCGGTTTTATTATTATCGGGATTAGTATATATCTGACCAATTCCTTGTCCGGTTTGCACCACATCACCTTGCTTAACGTAAACATTAATAAGATTTGAATACACGGAGAAATATTCACCATGCCGGATAATCACCGCAGTATTATTATTTGTAATTGATCTGACACTCACCACAGTACCATTAAATACCGATCTTGCAATAGTGCCTTTACCGGTTAATATATCAATACCATTATTTTTTGTTCTTACTTTTTTTAATACCGGGTGAGTGTGTTCACCAAAGGTGCTTGAAATGATACCCTTTTCAGAAGGCCAGGGTAATTTACCCTTGTTGCTGTTAAAATCATCAGAAAGAGCCAGCTCAGCTTCTGTCATGGAAGCATCGGTATTCATATTTTCAGCTTTAGCCCTTTCGGCAGCAGCACGCATTTCCTCGGCTATGATCTTTTCTATAGCCGCCTGAAGCTTATCGGCTTCTCTTTTCTTCTCTTCTATCTTAGCCAGTAAATGTTTTTCCCTTTTATTTAATTCTTTTATAGCATTATTTTTTTCTCTTTTCTCAGCTTTCAATTTCTCAACTTCATATTCTTTTTCTTTTACTAGACCAACTTTTTCATTTTTTTGTAATTCTAGCTCGTCAATTCTGAATTTAAGCTCCTCCTGGGTCTTTTTTATCAATTCTGCCTGTGTTTTCCGGTAAGAACTGTATTGCTGAATATATTTTAACCTCTGGTAAGCCTGATTGAAATCCTTTGAAGAAAAAACAAACATTAATCTGTCATATGCATTACGGTTTTTAAATGCATAATAGATCAACTTTGCATACTCTTCTTTAAGGCTTTTTAATTCTTTGGTGAGTTTTTTTACTCGTTTGTTGTTATAATCGATCCTCGTATCAAGAATATTTATTTCCGTATTGATATTTGAAATCAGGCTTTCTCTTTTCTTTATCTTATTATCTAATATAACTAACTGGTTTAATGAAATTTTCTTCGTTTTTTTGGTTTTATTAAGTAAATGACTCGTATATTCTATTTCTTCCTCAATCTTTTTTTTATCTGCCTTAAGTTTTTCTTTATTGTCCTGAGAATATACTGATAAGCAAAACAGTAGTAATAAAATAACAACTACTCCAAACGATTTATGAATTAAACAACAACAATGCTCCATAACAATCATGTTTTCACATGAAATCAAAAATAAACAATAAAAAAAATATTACAGAGTTAACTCACCCTGGTAAATTTATCAGGGATTGAAAAAGGGAAACGTATCGTTCTGTCAAGCACAATTTTATAAAATTCAACATTTGCATACACTTTAGTATTCGATGAAGTAATTTCGTAATTCAAATATGTAGGAAACAATTGATCATCAATCTTTTCGAATTCCCCATACTTTGCATCCAACTTCTTATTATGCTTGTTGATTTCCTTAATATTAATTCTTGTTATCTTAAAATTATCAGGATTCAACCAAATATTCTGAATGAAAATTTGTGGTATTTCATGTTCTTTAACGTAGTTCTTGATCTTTTGCCTTGCACCGGTAGACAATTTGTATTCCATATTATCTATCGATGCCCTGAACTTACCAACCTCGTAATACTGGAAATCATTGCCAATAATAAATGACTGAAGAACATCAAAGTCAATACTGGTTTTTAAGAATTTATTAACGTAATCATAATCCCCCACAAAATAGGTATTATTAATACGGTTTATAAATTTTACGCTGTCTTCACTTATCATTAAGCGCGCAACTTCTATTCCTAAAGCGGGAGATAAAGAAATCCAAATAAGGCTGTCTTTGCGGATTCGTATCTGACCCTTAAATGAAGCTTTATTTTTATCAATTATCAACTCAATTTTAAATTTTGCCGCCAGCCACTTAAATTTTAACTCTTTGTTTTTAAGTTTTCTGAAAAGATATTCCTGACCTTCTTCTTTAATAGGTTGCTTAATAATACTGCGTTCGGTTTTACATGCATTAAAAAATATTAAAGTAACAATTAACAATGCAGTTAATGAAAATATTTTTGTGTTCATTCTACTCATATAACTTCCCATCCTGAATTTTTTTATTGAGATGCTTTGAGTTTTCACCAAGTTCCCTGGCTTTTTTCCAAAATAAAATAGCCTCAGATTTGTTTCCTAGTTTATATAATATATCACCATAATGTTCCATTATTGTTCCGTCAGTACCTCCGCCAGCTTCCTTGGCCTTTTCTATCCATTCCTTTGCTAGTTTATACTTACCAAGTTTATACAAAACCCATGCATATGTATCCAGATTTGCCGAATTTGTTGAATCAAGCTCAACAGCTTTCTCAGCCATTTTTTCTGCTTTAATCAGATTAGTATCTCTCAATGAAAGATAATAAGCATAATTATTCAGCACAAGAGAATTTAAGGGGTTGATCTCCAGTACTTTTTCATAATACTCATCCGAATTTTCATAATCATGTAATTGATAATAGGCATCCCCTAGATAAGAATAAAATTGTTCGAGCATTCTGTTATTATCCACTACAAAGTTCAATCCTCTCTTTAATGTTTCAACAGCT
This sequence comes from uncultured Bacteroidales bacterium, assembly GCA_964550205.1. GTDB lineage: Bacteria > Bacteroidota > Bacteroidia > Bacteroidales > JAIOZK01 > JAIOZK01. The sequence continues at coordinate 25,187 of CAZJYD010000031.1, read as the reverse complement.
TTCTCATAATTTTTCATTTGTATGCTTGCCAGCGCATTGAATAAATATAGCATTGGTTGTTGGGGAAAAATACCAATGGCCAGCTTACTTTCCGAATACATTGATTCATAATTATTCAATTCGGATTCAACAAAAAGAAGCTGTTCCCAGGCAGCATATATAGTGCTGTCGAGAGAAACTACTTTATGAAATGCCTCACGTGCACTTTCAAATTCATCCTGCTGATAAAGCAGATCACCATATATCGAATATGCCTTTGGATTATCAGGATGTGCTTCTATCATTAATTCAGCTAATTCAAATGCCTGATCCTTTAATTCGTTGTATAACTCAGAAACCGAATAATATGCAAGCAGTATTTGAACTTTAGTATCAATATCAAGCTTTGGATTAGCAAATCCCCTCTTTAATTCCTCGTAAGCTTTTTCATCTTTACCTTTTTTCCTGTAATAATCCGACAGTGAAATATGTATATAAGGATTTTCAGGATCTATTCTTAGAATCTCTTTATATGTTTCCAGGGCTTTTTCTTCCATTCCAAGCGACATATAAGTTTCTGCCAGTATTGAATAATATTTGCTTTCTTTTGGATACGCTTCTATAAGTTTTTCGATTTCGGTTATTGCTTTCTCATCTTCACCTTTGTTTAAATAAATATTCTTCTTTCTTAAGCTCAGTTGTTCGTTAACTCCTGTTATTTCCTCAATCTTGTTAAAAACCCCAATGGCTTTTTTATCATCCCCTATAAAAAGGTATGATGTGGCTAGTTCTAGAAGATATTCTACATTATTATTAGTCCCTGCAACTAATTCTTCTAGCTGCTCAATGCTTTTCTGCTGCTGTCCGTCCATTCTGTATAATCGTGAAAGCGATAATCTGTACCACTTGTTTTCAGGATCAATTTCAACGGCTTTTTCTGCATGCCGCAATGCATCCTTAATATTATCTTTCTTATTATAAAGTTTAGATAGCTCATAATGTGAGGCAGCATCATCCTGATCGATTTCCAGACATTTTTTAAATAATTCTATCGCTTTATCATCATTACCTAATGTTTTTTCCTTAAGAGCATTAATAAAAACTACAGTGTTGTCTTTTGACTTTTTATTCTGCTCAGTGTTTTTCTTCACTGATACAGGATCAGTTTGATTTTGCTGCGTTTTACATGTATAAAAAACAAAAGAAAAAACAATTACCGGAATTAGTATTTTAAATCTCATAGTTAAACTTCTGTTATTTTGTACCCGTATGCCCGAAACCACCGGCACCTCTTTCAGTTTCTACCAATTCATCAACTTCAATCCAATCCACTTTCTCATGTGATGAAACGATCAATTGAGCAATTCTATCCCCATCCTTTATTTCATAATCATCCTTTGACAGATTTATCAGTATTACCTTTACTTCACCCCTGTAATCGGCGTCTATAGTTCCGGGTGCGTTTAGTACAGTTATTCCCTTTTTAATAGCCAATCCGCTCCTCGGGCGCACCTGCATCTCAAATCCAACAGGAATCTCTACAAACAAAGCCGTTGGAATTAATGCTCTTTCCAATGATCTTAAAATTATTGGCTCATCAAGATTCGCCCTTAAATCCATGCCGGCCGATGCTCCCGTCTCATATGCCGGTAAATGATACCTCGAATTATTAACTATTTTTACCTTCATTTGTTTTATTTTAAAGATTGCAAAAATAAGTAATTCATAGTATTTTACCTCATTATAACACTTTCAATTAAAAATTCTTTAGTTTATAGTATATTGTCCTTTAAATTTTTGTATTCTTGTAATGGAAAATATATACAGCATTAGATCATTCCAGATTTTATTTAATAGTAATATTCATGACTGAAATATATTTAATCGTAATTGCTTATTTAATACTAACTGTATGGTTGGTAATTGAAGGAGGGAAAAGAAAAATCGGATACGTAAGGAGTTTCATATTTTCATTCTTCTTAACACCACTAGTTGGATTTGCTTTTGTCTATAATTCGGATAAGAAAATATTGTACAAGGTTACCTATTATAAATGCTCAAGGTGTGAGTTTGAATTTACTGAATATCACGAAAAATGCCCTATCTGTGCAAAAGAAGGATTTGAAATTGAATTAAAGGAAGTAACAAAGGAAATGACATAATAACAATTTAATAGCATGCAAGCTTGTATATTGTATCCTTTCTGTAAATCAAATTTTTATTAGCTGTTAGTTATTTACTAATAAACATCTTTTTGAGATTTTTCCTTTCTACAAATATTACTAATAATATATAACTTGCGAAAAACACAAAATTAACTCCTAACTTAAATGCATTCTCTTGTAGATTGAGCAATTTACTCACGTAAAACAAGGCTATTGGAAGTCCCAGATAAAATAATATCTTAGGCATATCATATTTAACAGGATAATACTTTTTCATTAACAAAAATGAAATTATCATCATAGTGCCAAAGCATAGTAAGGTTGCCCAGGCTGACCCGGTATAACCCATTGTTGGTATCCATAATAAATTAAACACCACTGTTACAGCAGCACCTATAATGGCCATCAGTGCTCCATATTTTGTTTTGTTTGTTAATTTGAACCAAACGGAAAGATTATAATATATTCCAAGAAAAATATAAGCGACCAGTAAAACAGGTATCACATTTTCTCCACTCCTGAAGTCTTTACCTATGAGTAAAATAACGATATCCTGAAACATTGTTATGCCGAGGAAAATAACAGACGACGCGATTACGAAATATTTCATTATCATAGAGTAGACCTTTTTTGAATCCGTTTTTTCAGCGTAGGAGAAAAAGAAAGGTTCAGCCGCATAGCGGAAAGCCTGAATAAATAAAGCCATGAGGATAGCTATTTTGTAACAGGCAGAATATATACCTAATTGAGCCTCCGCAATATCTTCAGGCAACAAATACCTGATCAGTATCCTTCCAAGCGTTTCATTCATCACTCCTGCTAATCCTGCAAATAATAAAGGGTATCCGTATTTTATCAGATTTTTCCAGGTATAAAGATCGAATACCAGTTTTATTCTTAAAACCTCAGGTAGTAACAATAATAAAGTAAGAGCACTCGCCGCCAGATTCGAAATAAATACATAAGAAATAAGACTGATCTTCGGATTGAAAATGAACGAAATAAAATCATGGAAAAATCCGCTATTATAATTATGTAAAATATACGGGCATAAGAGAATAAAGAAAAGGTTCAATGCAATATTTACCGAAATGTTAATCAGTTTAATTGTGGCAAATCTAGCAGGTCGGTTTTCCGACCTGAGTTTCGCAAACGGTATGGCTGAAAGTACATCAAAAGAAATTATCAGTCCTAGCCAGATAATGAAGTTTTCATAACCGGGATACTTAATCCATCGAGCAATATCAGATGGAAAAAATAGAACAAATAACAAAAAAAGTCCTGTTGTTAAACCCAGAGAAATCAAAGAAGTGCTAAAAACCTTTTTGCTGTTTTTTTCCAGTTCAGAATACCTGAAAAAGGCAGTCTCCATGCCATATGTAAGCACAATAAAAATAACAGCAACAAATGAATACATTAAAATAACTATACCGTATTCCGACTGATTAAAAATCCTGGTATACAATGGCACAAGCAAATAATTTAATATGCGACCAACGACACTGGGAATCCCATAAATGGCAGTTTGACCGGCAAGTTTTTTAATCTGATTCAATTGCTAATCTTTTATTGGTGCAAAACTATCTAAATTGATACAAAATTTATGAGTTGATATTGTATTTCGGAAAAACCAACGTAAAAACAGTTCCTTTATTTAACTCTGTCTCGAATGATATATCTCCACCTGTGCCCAAAACAATGCTTCTTACAATGGCCAATCCCATTCCCATACCACTTGATTTTGTCGTAAAGCTTGGTGAAAATATTTTATCTTTTAATTTAACATCAATACCAGGACCATTGTCGGCAACCTTAACAATATTTGTGTCTTTGCCTTTTATTATTGATATAGTGATTTTGCCATCCTTCCTGCCTTCAAGGGCTTGTATTGAATTTTCAAATAAATTATTAAATACCCTTAATATCTGCTTTCTGTCTGCATAAATATAAAATGATTCGTTTTTATCGAATACAATATTAAATTCAACATTTTTAGCATTTTTGTAAAGATCCACTGCATCTTGCACTAATACTGAAAGTTCCAGTTTTTCATTTCTTGTCTTTGGCATTTTGGCAAAATCAGAAAATTCGGTCGCAATAGCAGAAAGATTTTCAATTTGTTCTATCAATGTTTTTGTGATTCTGCTAAATTGTGTTTCCCAATCGGTCGATTTATCCTTCCAGGCTCTTTTAAGATGCTGAACATTCAGTTTCATGGGAGTTAAAGGATTTTTTATTTCATGTGCAACTTGCTTAGCCATTTCCCTCCATGCACTTTCTCTTTCTGATTTCGCAAGTAATTTGGCGCTTTTTGCCAATTCATCCAGCATACGGTTATATTCATAAACAAGTGCACCTATTTCGTCTTCATGCTCCCATTCAATTTTTTCGTTCAGTTTTCCCAATTCAACCCTTCCGATTTTTTCTCTCAATAATTGTAAAGGTTTTGTAATATAGCGCGAAACGATTATTGTAATAAGTATGGCAATTGCAAATATGATAATATAAACATTTATAAATGCCGTTACAAACGTTGAAAGCTCATTTTTCAATTCATCCTGTTTTGCAAAGTAAGGCAGATTCAACAATGCCATTAATTTATTACGTGCATTTCTGAATGGAAGATATGCTGAAAAATATTCGTAATTACCGATTTTTTCCCGCTGAATATACAGCAGTTTCTTATCATTTATAAGCTTAGCATATGCTTCATTATCTATTTTCTTACTTAATAAACCTTCTTCAAATATCTGTGGTCTTGATGAAGCAATCAGGGATCCATTTATGCCGTATAAATTAATATCGGTAAAAAATACCTGAGAAAATTTTATCAGTAATCCCTCCAAATATTCATGCATTTCCGGTGTAATGCTTTCATAATCAGCTAATTTATGCTCCAGTTCAATCAGTACGGAATGTGATTTTTCACCAAGGGTATCCTGTATTTTTTTATTATTCAATTCAACAATATATATAATAGACATAATACCAATCAAGAGGAAAGAAGCAATAACCAGTATTATTATGGAAAAACGTAGCCGTTTCCTAAGTGTCATTGTACCAATTTTCCATTCTGAAACCGGAAAAACAATTAACAGAAAAACTAATGAATATATAGTATACAAAATAAGCAGGTAGGGAAAAGGCGCAATGAAATCGAAAAATCCGGGAGATTTTCTGCTAACTATAAATGAAGTGTTTGTATCTGTTTGGTAATAATTATGATCATAACCATTTTTTGTAAAATCATCCGCTATTTCACCATTTTTAGCATAATTCATTTTGTTAATTGAATACAAATAATTACCAAATTTGTATACCAATTCTTCTTCCACATATTTAGCAATGGAATAATCCTTTATTAACTTATCAACATCAGAACCTTTCCCCATAAGTAGTTCAGGATATCCTAATCCTTCCGGAACAAATCTTGAATATATCTCAATAAATGCTTTAAGCTTCTTTACTTCATTATATATATTTAAGTTAATTATACCGATGAAATTTTTATTTATTGAATTATCAAGCAACCTGAAGAAATTCCTTATACTTGTTGAATCACCGGCCTCTTCAATCCATAAATTAAAGTATCCATGGCAATTGATAAAATAATCATCTGGTTGTATATTTAATATCTTCGTGCTATCGCATACTGTGACTAAAAGATCAAATTTGTTCCAATAATCATCGCTGAAGTGATTAAGGATTTTTTTTGCTATTCTCCTGTCGAAATTTTCATCACTTAGAGTATCCTTTAATAAGTAACATATCGAAGAATCATTTTCTATTTCATCTTTAACCTTACTGTAATTTAGCTCAAGCATTTTGTTGCCTTTTGATGAAATATTCTTTGCAAATAGTTCCTGGTTATTTTCATTCTTAATTTCGTTATTTTTAAAAATTATAAAAGTAGTTAACAAGGAAAACACAACCATTAAAACAGCCAACTTTCCAAAAGAATATGGCTTTTTATAATACATGAAATTAAAGGACTGAAAAGCGATAATCAAGGTAATAATAATGGATGAATATACATCACAAATATCCATCCATAAGAAACTAATAATACAAACAACCGAAAACAATCCTAAAATAACGAAAACCTTCCAACTATCTATTAGACTTACAATTAATTCGGATATTTTAGTGACTATCACGAATAGAGAAAACAGGATAAAAGATATAACTAGCAAGCCCAGTACGTTGATAAAATTTAGATTAAAAATATTTGTAAGTGTGATATTAATATATGAATCCAGAAGAATTTTTCCGAGTAGTGTATCGGTATAAACAAAACATAAATAGGATATAAAAAGAAATAAAACCGATAAGGAATAGCGAATAATAGGATTAATAGGAGTATTCTTGTTTATTCTAATTGATTTGTAAATTATCATTAAAAGTATCAAAATCAAGAGGATGTTTATAAAGGCATCACCGATGGAGGGAAGTAATACAGAATCATTAACAAAATCAGATCTGAATAATGGACTTTCGTAAAGTATTCTTGGTATTTTAAAGTAATAAAGAAAAAAGCGTATAATAATGACGTCTATAACAAAAGTTATGATCAATAGTAATTCATTTTTAAAAATAAAAGAGAATCGTTGATATATTTTATATATAAAGGCGATAAAGAAAAGAAATCCGATCGTATATAATATAAAAAGGATATTAATTTTGTTTTTCTCAATAAATAAACCACCTTGCTCCCTGTGCAGTGAGAATAAAAAATGATTTTCTACACTTCGTACATTAAATTTATTTTCGTATAATTCTATGTTAATCTTTTGGGGGAGCTTCAGATCATGATAAAATTTATTTCGGATATATTCATTCTGGTAAGGATAATCATACTTTATAAGAATCAGTGCCAAAACCTGAACAGAATCATTCTGTAATTTTCTTATTTCATAATAACCATTTTTTAATTGTATTATTCGTGCAGAATCCTTACTATTCTTGTATCTTTTATAATCAAAGGGGGCATTATTATCGGACCAGTAAATCAATGAATCATTTTTATAAGCCAATATTTCAATGCCTTTCCTATTTGCATTATCCAGGAATTTAATAGTTATGGCATCTTTCTTATTTTTATCAGATAGTTTATTTATCAGTGAGGCTAATGCCTTATCAGCAACTAATTCTTTTTTATGTAAAACTGATTCAATCCTTTGAACAGTGCTATTATTAAGCAAACTTTTTTCTTTATATCTATTTCCCAGAATTATAGCAGCAGAAACAAATATTAAGGATAAAATAAAAATTTGTATGGATTTCATCTTAAGGAACATCTGAACATCTTTGCTTTATTTCAATAATAAATATCATGCCAATTATCATCCTGCTAATTTTCATTAATCTTAAAAATATATACTATGCTGGAGTAATTACCTGTTTTTTTTGCTTTTTTATTAGATAAATATCCAATTTTTGCAGCCTTGAAATAATTTTTATATCCGCTGATATATTTTTCACTTAGAAGGCTCACATAGTATGCATCGAATCTCATTGGTTGTATTCTTAGTGATTTAAAATTATGTTTGCTAAGAAGCTGTTTAATCGTTTGTTCAGTAAAGTGATACAAATGCCTTGGCAGATCGTATGCAGCCCAATATTTACCATAATGTTGAGCATCCCATGACATTGGATTTGGTAATGCAATAATTAGGAATCCATCACACTTCAGTATATTTTTTAACCTGTCAATAATGATGTCTAATTCGGGCACATGTTCAATGACATGCCATAATGTTATTATATCATATTTTCGATCATTGTTGTTTACCAATTCATCAAGAGACTCAAACACGTTGACACCTTTTTGTCGCCCGGCAATATTTCTTGCATCTTCATCCGGTTCCACACCGGTGGCTTTCCAGGATTTATTGCTGCAGTATGAAAGAAATTCACCTGAGCCACAACCAAAATCAAGTATGCATTTATTTTTATTATCTAATTTTTTTATCAGATTGAATTTATTTCTTACTGATATTTTCCTAATGGTATTATAAATAAATGAAAAAACAGTATTTGTTTTTTTGTTGTGAGAAAGATATTCATCTGATTTGTAATATTTGGTAAGTTCTTTATCTTCAGGACGTGGATTTGTAAAAAGAAAATTACATTCCTCACATTTATCAATTGAAAATGATTCCTTTGTCAGGAAGTAATCCGTTGCACTTAAGTATTTTGTAATATTGTTGCTTCCGCATAATGGACAAAAATTTATCCGTATCATAGTAAAATTGTTTCACGTGGAACGATAAAATTATCTGCCTAAATAAACAGTCAAAACCGATATATCTGCTGGTGAAACACCGCTTATCCTTGCAGCCTGTCCTATTGTTTTAGGTCTTATTTTTTGTAATTTTTCACGAGCTTCAAAAGATAAAGATTTCAGATTTTTGTAATCAAAGTTTTCCTTGAGTTCAAGCTTCTCAAGTTTCATCAATTTCTTTGCAAGTTCTTTTTCCTTATTAATGTACCCTTCATATTTAATCATTATTTCAGCTTCCTGTAAACATTCTTTCTTTATTTCCTTATTAATACATTTTATTTTGTTTTGAAATTTCTCAGAACCTTTTATCAAATCATTTATATTGATCTTAGGTCTAAGTAATACCGTATTTAGTTTTACTTTTTGTCTTAGTTGTTTTGAATTTTTTTGCCTCAATATTTCATTTATTCCTTCCAAAACAGCACTTTCTCTCTTTAAAAAACTTATTATGCTTTTTATTGTTTGTTCTTTTTTGATAACTTTTTTCATTCTTTCTTCCGAGGCAAGTCCTATTTCATATCCTTTTGGGGTCAACCTCATATCCGCATTATCTTGCCTTAATAATATCCGGTATTCTGCTCTTGATGTAAACATTCTGTATGGTTCGTCTACTCCTTTTGTAATCAGGTCATCAATTAAAACTCCTATATATGCATCTGATCTTTGTAAGGTGAATTCTTCCAAATCATTTATTTTTCTGTGCGCATTAATACCAGCAATTATTCCTTGTGCAGCAGCTTCTTCATAACCTGTTGTACCATTAATTTGTCCGGCAAAATACAAATTCGGAATGATCTTAGTCTCCAATGTATATTTTAACTGAACAGGTGGGAAGTAATCATATTCTATTGCATATCCAGGCCGGAATATTTTTGCATTTTCCAGTCCGGGTATTTTTCTCATTGCCTCATACTGAACTTCCTCCGGTAAAGATGATGAGAATCCATTTAGGTAGTATTCAATTGTATCCCAACCCTCAGGTTCCAGAAAAAGCTGATGCATATTTTTATCTGAAAAACGTTCAATCTTATCCTCTATCGATGGGCAGTATCTCGGTCCTATGCCTTGTATTCTTCCTTTAAACAAAGGAGAATCGTCAAATCCGGTTCTTAATATATCATGTACTTGCTGGTTTGTAAAAGCTAAATAGCAACTTCTTTGATTAGACAACTTTTTCGTATTCATAAATGAAAAGTTACCAGGTTTTTCGTCTCCTTTCTGTTCTTCAAGTATACTAAAATCTATACTCCTGCCATCTATTCTAACAGGTGTACCTGTTTTCATTCTGTCAGATTCGAAACCGATTCTGTTTAAAGATGATGTTAAACCATTTGAAGGTGCTTCACCTATTCTTCCGCCCGATATTTTTTTCTTTCCAATATGAATAATTCCATTCAGGAATGTACCGTTCGAAAGTATTACAGACTTAGCATATATTTTATGTCCTAAAGCAGTCTTTACCCCCCTTATCTTTTTTTCCTCTATTATGATATCAATGACCATATCCTGCCAAAAGTCAAGATTTTTAGTTTTTTCTAAAATCTTTCTGTATTCCAAAGAAAACAACATCCTGTCATTTTGTGCCCTTGGACTCCACATTGCAGGACCTTTTGATTTATTAAGCATTCTGAACTGTATCATTGACTGATCAGTTACGATTCCTGTATAACCCCCCAATGCATCAATTTCCCTTATTATCTGGCCTTTTGCTATTCCTCCCATAGCGGGGTTGCACGACATCTGAGCCATGTTCATCATATTCATCGTAATTAATAATACTGATGAACCCAGATTAGCAGCCGCTGCAGCCGCTTCACAACCTGCATGCCCTGCACCCACAACTATAACATCATAATTCCTGAACATTATCTTTTCGGTACTTTTGTTTCACGTGAAACCTTTAATATTACATATTCAAATATTTTTCTTCCTGTTTTCTTATTACTTGTTTATTCTTTATATTATTATCATTATACCCAACTAAATGTAATACTCCATGAATTATTACTCTATTTGATTCATTTTCAAATGTTTTATTAAACTTACCTGAATTATATTTTACCATTTCCATGTTAATAAAAATATCCCCGTTAACAATTTTTTGTTCATTATAATTAAATGTTATTACATCGGTAATATTATTCCTGTTTAAATATTCTTTGTTTAGTTCTAATATTTTTTTATCATTTGTAAATATTATATTAATACAACCAGTCTCGTATTTATTATCAGCTACTATCAGATTTACAACCTTTCGTAATTTCCCCTGGCTTGAACAATTAAAATCAACTCCTTCATTAAAGAAGTTGATTTCATTTTTTCTTATTTCCATTTGATTAATTATTTTCTTTGCTTCTCTTTCCTGAAGTAATTTTGCATCTGCTGTTCTCTCTTCTTCGAGGATTCTTTTGTTAATTTGGCTGTATCAAATTCTAAGGTTATATTGTTTTTATTGAAAGTAATCTTATCGCATAAGGTTTTTACAAGAAAAATACTGCGTTCGTCTGTATGTTCCAGATAACTTTCTTCATTAACTTTATCAAACTGATTGTTTAAATTATCAAGGTTTTGTTTTGTTATCAATTTGAATTTAATTTTTCCCTGCTCATTTTCAAATAACAATTTTATTTTTTCCTCGCTCTTTTCCTTGTTATCCTTTATTATTAATTTCATCATTTCCGGTAATGAAACAATAATGTTCCCAAAAAATTTATCATTCAAATTATACTTATCACAAACTTCTTCTACAAAGTTTTCAATCTTTTGTATCTCCTCACTCTTTACTTTTAAAATTAACTTCTCTTTATTGTTCATTTTTCAATCATATATTCATATAAATACTGATTAACTTTTTGTCTGTAAAATTTTTTCATTTTTGGATTTATCGAACGTAAGTATTCCTGCTCAAAAATGTTGTCTTGTTTATACTCAATTTCTGTTTTTTTGTTACTCTTTTTATAATATTTTGCTTCTTCTGATTCACGTTTTTTTGACTTTTCCCTTTCTATTTCAGCCTTTTCCGATCTTAATAATCTTGTTAATATCTCTTTTTGCCTTTCCAATGTCCTTTGGTCAATAATTTTATTTACAATATCTTTTTCTGTTTTTTGCATTTCTTCTATTGCCTGTTTTAATCCATCATCATTTATGCCCTGCTTTTTTAATTCATCCATATAATCTTGCAGTTTATTCCTTATCATCTCTTGCTGCGCGGCCATTCTTGCAAACCTTTCTCCTGTTCCTTTTTTACCCTTTCCTTTATTACTGCTTTTCATTTGCTCTTTTAACTGCTTGAGCTGTTCGTTTAATGCTTGCTGCATTTGTCCTATGGAGCCTATACGTTTTTTAGCTCCTCCCGGCATAGGGCATTTCCCTTCACCTGCCATTGCATTTTGCATCGCTATATTACTCTGCATTTTTTTAATGGATTCTGCAAGTAAAAGAGCAAGATCATTAATCGATGTCATTACTTGTTGCTGCTTCATTGTTGCCCTGCTTATATTCCTCTCGTGTAAAGCCTCAAGGATATTATCTATATTTTTATTTATTTCTTCTGATTTTTCATTTATAAACGGTGCTATGAGTAATTGTCTTTTGCTTATAGCATATAATGAATCTTCAATAAACTCCGCTTCATCCTTTATTTCCTGCTGTATATCCATTATTTTCAAATATTTTGGATCCGTTTTATTTACATTTTTTAGATCCGTCATTAAATCTTCCTGCCTGAAAGATACCAATACCAGATTTTCCAGTATTTCCCTTATTTTTTCCATGTCCTCACCCTGCCTCTGTGCTGTCATTTGATTTTTAAACTGAATAAGCAAATCCATCATTTTTTTCATTCCATCAGCAGCTTTAACCTGATTTTCCGAAGCATTCTTTAATTCTGAGTCATTTATATTTTTTAAGCTTTCTTCCATCAATTCTTTTATCCTTTTGCTTAATTCTTCTGTTTCAGGCATTTCTTCATTATATTCCAACTGCTTATTCTTTTCTTTGGCGTCATTGATCTTTTCATCAATATCATCCATTTCCTTTCTTAGTTCTTTCTGTTCCTGCATTACTTCTTCTGTTTTATTATTTCCATCCTTTATTTCCTTACTCAATTCGTCCTGTTTTTTTGCTGCCTTTTCTAATTTATCAATCGTTTCATTTAATAATTTTTCAAGTTCCAGTTGTTTAAACAGATTAATATTTCTGTCCAGCTGTTTTTGCAGTTCTTCGTTTGACATCTTAATATCTTCCAGATTCTCTCTAATTTGATCTTTGTATAATTCATCTACCATCTTCCTTAATTCTTCAATTTTCTTCTTTGTTTCTTCATCAACCAATTTCTCAAACAACTCCTGTAATTCCTTTTGTTTCTCAAGTATAGATTCATTTTGCTCCATGTATTCTTCTTCCAACCGATTCCTTTTAATATTCTCCTCATTTAATCTTCTTAGCTCATCATGAATTTCTTTCTGTTGATCCAACAATTCCTCAACTTTCTTTTTATCTTTCCAGTCGATTTTATCCTTAGTTAACAACTGCTTTATTAAATCATCGATTTTTTTGTTTATTTCTTTCGTTTCAAAATTTTTCCTTTTCAGTTCTTCTTCTATATTCTTAGTTTTATCCTTAACCTCTTTCTCTATTTCTTCTATTCTTTTCTTTCTGTAAACGAATTTTTCTGATTTGGTTTTCTTATAGCCATTAACTTTATCATTATCCCACACTTCAAAATAATATTCCATTATATTTCCTGCTCTTAAATCAAATGAATCAAGATGTATCTGATAATTGAAACTTTCTTCACTTCTTGTGAAATCTATTTTCATGTCTTTTCTTTGTTCAACAGTTACAGTATCATTCTCATCATTTTTAATAATATATTTAAAATTTAATTCAGAAAATCCATAGTCATCTTTAATAATTCCACTAAAAAATCTTCTTTTTAATTCCGTTGAATCTATAAATTGTGTCACCTTTATTTTTGGGTATGCATCCCGTATCACATCTATATTGAAATGCAAGGTATCTCTTTTATCGACGAACTTATTTTTAGTTGTAATCGAATATTTTAGTGGTTTTAAAATTTCCTTACTGATCTTATAAGTATTGTTTTTTTCATCTTTTAAACTTTCTCTTTTGCCATTAAAAACAAAAACTACCTCCTCCGTATCTCTTGTATAAATTTTCCATGTAACATTAGTTCCTTCATTTATGATTAATTCTCCGTTGTTTTCAATTATTTCATCCTTTTTACCTGTGTAATCAGGATAATCTAATTTTATATCATACGAAAGTATTATAGGTTTTGGGTAAACTTCAACCCTGTATCGATCACTCCTGATATCTCCTGAAAATAAAAAGAATTCAAAATTTCTTTGAACATTTTTTACTGTGTAAACAAACTTGGTTTTTCCAATTTTGTTCATTCGGTAGCTGTTATCATTCTTTTGTATATAAAGATCTGCAGGTAACTCATTTCCCTTTACCACGGCTTCTATATTGAAATCTTCCTGTTTTACAGCTTTTAGCTCCTCATTAATTAATTCTATCTGAAAGGGTTTTGGCCGTTCAAATTCAGTATTATACTTTATTAAACGTTTGGTAGGATTAGTAATTAACTTAGGTGTAAGCAACAACAACATAATAATTATTAAAGTAACCGGTAATAAATATTTTAAATACTTTTTGTTCTCCTTAATTTTTATTGCTTTATGAAACCTCAGGTATTTAAACTCTTTTGATTTTTGTTCTATGCTGGCATTAATAAGCTCCAGGTCGGTTTTATTATTCTTGCCTACCTTTAACAACTGTAGACAATTTAAAAGCTTATCGCTTACTTCACCTAAATGTTTTCCTATTATTCTTGCCGCATCCTCGTAATTTATTCTTTTTCCAATTCTAAGAATCTGTAATAGCGGATAAATTATGTAATAACAAAAAACCAATGATCCTATCCCAATAAAGCTGAAAAAAATCGTTTTTCTTGCAATAGTGTCAAAGTATCCGAAATATTCGCAGATATTCACTGCAAGAAAAAACAACAATAAAATAATCAAACTTATCAGTACTCCTTTAACTACCTTATTCAGGTAATATTTCCTTATAAATTTTTCGAGCTTTGCGAATAATATATTTTTACTTCCTTCTTCCATTTAATTTTTTCAGTGTCTTAGTATTCAAAACATTTTGAACGCTCAGTTCAATCCATTATTTTTTATACTTTTAACAAATCTAACGAATATACCCCGAAACATGAAATTTTTGCTATTGTTTTCATCATTTATTTTTTCAACCATTGCTGTTAGTCAAAGCTTTGATGAAATAAGATCTTTTAATACATGTAATCATTCAGATTTTTTTATAAAACAATTATCCGGTTTTAATAATTACAACCAAACACCCCTGCTGAATGATTATGATGTAACCTTTTATTTTCTTGATGTAAACGTCGAAAACAATAGCACTTATATTTCCGGTAAAGTTCGTATAGATGCTTATTCCTTGGCAAGTCCTCTCGATACATTTGCTGTAGAATTAATTAGTGATTTAACTGTTGATTCAATTATTTTTAATAATCATTTATATTCTTTTCTTCATATTAATGATGGAATTTTCGTTCCTTTAGATTCAACTGTAGATTCAAATTCATTATTTACCGCAACAATTTATTATCATGGCCAGCCTCCTTCGGGAGGTTTTTTTACAGGAATCTCGACAGGCTATTCTGAAGATTATGATAAGCATTCAACCTGGACTTTATCCGAACCATTCAATGCCAGGCAATGGTGGCCAACCAAGCAAGTACTGGACGATAAAGCTGATTCTTCCTGGGTGTTCATAACAACTGATTCAACTAATAAAGCCGGTTCTCAGGGATTATTAACCAACACAGTTGCTTTAAATAACGGTAAAGTAAGATATGAATGGAAATCAAGATACCCAATTGAATATTACCTTATTTCTGTATCTGTAGCCGATTACCAGGAATATAATATTTATGCCAAACCTTCAGAATTAGCCGGCGATTCCATTCTAATCCAAAATTATATTTATGATAGTCCGGGTTGCCTCGGTAGTAACAGAGAAGCAATTGATAGAACCGCCACTTTTCTTGAATTATTTTCAGAGCTTTATTCATTATATCCTTTCTATAAAGAAAAATATGGTCATTGTATGTCTCAGATCGGTGGTGGTATGGAACACCAGACCATGAGTACTATTGGTGAATTCGGATTCGGCATTGTTGCGCACGAGCTGGGCCATATGTGGTTTGGTGATAATGTTACATGTGCTACCTGGAGCGACATATGGATAAACGAAGGTTTTGCAACATATTCCGATTACCTTGCTCACGAATTTGTTGCCGGTGGCGAATGGCCGGAAATATGGATGGATGAAGTTCACGACTATGTTATGTCCGATTCCGGGGGAAGTATATATATCCCTCCTGAAGAGATCAATCCTGAAAATGTATGGCGTATCTTCGACGGCAGATTATCATATTACAAAGGGGCTTGCATTATACATATGATTCGCTTTGAGCTTCAAAATGATGACCTCTTTTGGAAAGTTCTTCATAATTTTCAAAAAGAATTTGCCGGCAGCGTTGCAACGGGTCTTGATTTTATGGAAGTATTAAACAAAACTTCCCAATCTGATTTTTCTTACTTTTTCGATCAGTGGTACTTTGGTGAAGGTTACCCCATTTACAATATTACTTTTGATCAGGATTCCACGTTTTTTACAATGAATGTTCATCAGTCAACTTCAACTGATATTACTAAGCTGTTCAAAATGCTTATGGAGTATAAGCTTGTTTTTAATGATAATACCGATACATCAGTATTTTTATATCAGAACTCAAATCATGATACTTTTTTTATTCCTTTAAAGAAAGATGTATCAACGTTAGTGGTTGATCCTGACAACTGGGTTCTTAATGAGGCAGGAAACATTTCCGGTATTCCGGAGGAACCTCAATCATCATTTGATGTTAAAATATCTCCCAATCCTGCAAGATCAAAAATCAATATACATCTCAATAATTCCGGTATTGGATCATTCAAAATCCTTATAATCTCATCATCAGGTAAGGTAATATCAAGGTATAATTGCTCGGAAAAATATACTGGTATTGATATTTCATATTTAAAGAATGGTATTTATTATCTTTTAATAAAGGCTGGTAAATTCTCTGCCTCCGAAAAGTTTATTAAAATATGATATGCCTGTTCTAAAATCTTAACTTTGCATTCCTAAAAACAAATTCTTCATGGAAAAACAGGTAAGGGTACGTTTTGCTCCCAGTCCCACAGGTCCTCTCCATATCGGAGGTGTCAGAACAGCTTTATATAATTACTTATATGCCAGACAAAACAACGGTAAATTCATACTCCGTATCGAAGATACTGATCAAAACCGCTATGTTAAAAATGCAGAGGATTATATCAATGAATCATTAAGCTGGTGTAATTTAAATCCCGATGAGGGTGTTATTCAGGGAGGTTCCTATGGTCCCTACCGTCAATCCGAAAGGAAAGAAATATATAAACAATATGCTGAACAACTTGTTTTTAATGGCTTTGCTTATTATGCCTTTGATACTCCCGAAGAGCTGGACGAAATGCGTAACAAACTAAAACAGGATAATCAGGATATTCAGCAATACAATGCACAAACCCGCCATTTGATGAAAAATTCTTTCACACTTTCTTCACAGGAAACCGATAAACTTACCAGCGAAGGCAAACCATATGTTATCCGTTTAAAACTGCCGGATGATGAAGCCGTTAATTTCACTGATGTTGTCTTTGGAGAAATTTCCTTTCACTCATCCCAGCTTGACGACAAGATCCTGTTCAAATCTGATGGTATGCCTACTTACCATCTTGCCAATGTTGTCGACGATCATTTAATGAAAATATCCCATGTTATCAGAGGGTCGGAATGGATCAATTCCACACCTGTTCATATTCTTTTATATAAATATTTCGGCTGGGAAAAAGAGCTTCCGGTATTTTCGCATATGCCTTTAACATTAAAACCCAGCGGTAAAGGGAAACTAAGCAAGAGGGACGGGGATAAGATGGGATTTCCTGTATTTCCCATTAGCTGGAAGAGCCCTGAAACAGGTGAAATCTCAGCCGGTTACCGTGAGTCGGGATATTTCCCTGAAGCTTTTATTAATATTCTTGCATTGCTTGGATGGAATCCCGGAACCGAAAAAGAGCTTTTTACGATGGATGAGTTGATAGAATCATTTTCTCTTGAAAGGATACAAAAATCAGGTTCCCGGTTCGATCCTGAAAAAGCCAGATGGTTCAACCATCAGTATCTCATCTTAAAACCAAGTAAAGAGCTTCTCGGTCCATTCAGGAAGGTTTTAAATGAAAAGGGTATAAGTGCGGATGATGAATATATTCTGAAAGTTATTGATCTTGTTAAGGAACGTGCTGATTTTGTTAACGAGCTGTGGGATCATTCAGATTTCTTTTTTATTGCTCCCGATGAATATGATCATAAGGTTATCAAAAAAAGGTGGACTGAAGAATCTCCTTCTATACTTAATGATATTATCACTATCCTTGATTCATTAAAAAACTTTTCCGAACCTTTAATTGAGGATGCCGTTAAATCTTATATCAAAAAAAATCAGTACGGTTTCGGCAAAGTACTGAACATATTACGTCTTACTTTAGTGGGATCAGTTAAAGGACCTGAACTTTTTAAAATAATCGAAATGCTTGGCAAAGATGAAACCAAAAGAAGAATACAAAACGCAATTGAAAGAATTAACAAACAGCAATAATTCCATTATCTCATTAGAGGGAATGGAGTTTTTTGCTTATCATGGTTTTATTAAGGAAGAACAGATTATAGGAACCAAATTCATTGTTGACCTGTTTTTTGAAACCGACACCTCACAAGCTGAAGTCTCCGATAAATTATCCCATACTGTTAACTATCATGAAGTTTATAAGGTTGTTTCAAAAGAGATGCAAATCCGTTCAAATCTTCTTGAAAATATCTGCAGCAGGATACTTCAAAGCGTTTTCAATTCTTTTCCTTCTATTGAATCAGCACGTGTAAAGCTTTCCAAGATCAATCCGCCGCTGGGGGGCAAAACAGATAAGGTTACCATTTCTATTTATAAATCAAGAAATGATATCTGACCTTTTCTTTCGCATTTTCTATAATATATTCCTTTAAATCTTGATATCCGCCATGTTTTTATTAACTTTGCATTCCGTTTTAAGGTCTCGTGGCCGAGTGGCTAGGCAGAGGTCTGCAAAACCTTGTACGGCGGTTCGAATCCGCCCGAGACCTCAAAAAAATCCTTGCTAATTAACATTTAGCAAGGATTTTTATTTTTTTGATTATTTTTTTTATTAGTATTTTTTAATAGGTAAGATTTCCCCGGTCAGGCAAATGCATTGTGCAAGTATTT
>CAZJYD010000031.1:0-6216 GCA_964550205.1 uncultured Bacteroidales bacterium | reverse complement strand
ATCCACCGGGGACGAACTGCGTCATCTTTGAATGTTTTCCACAATAACACGCTGATGCCTTTTCTGTCAACCTTCCGGTATCCTTGCTTTTTAAACCATCCTGCGCGCATAAAGAATGGCAGCAGTAGTCCATATAGAACCAGTCCCTTGGCCTGCAGGTTTCTTACATCTTCTTCTGCTGCACGCAATAGCTTCTTTCCCACACCGTGTTTTTCAAAACTATAATATAATAATCTATTGTTCCATGCATAAATTCGTAATTCATTGCCATAGCCTGAGAATTCCTTTAGAAGTGATAAAGGAACTTTTAGTTTATAATGATATCAAAACAACTTTTATCTGTTCAAAGATTGAGGATTTAGTGAGAAAAATGGATACGTTTAAATGTAAATAAATACGTGAAATCTAATTATGAAATACTAAGTAGATGCCTATGATTTGTTAGAATTTCTATGTTTGAAAATATAAAATCTCCATCATGAGTGATTATTGAATCAATGTCGTTTTCTCGACAGTAAGTGTAATAAAAGTAATCATTAAAATCTTGATTGTTTGGCATTTGCTCAACTAAGTTAATTAAGTCGATTTCTTGAGCATTGTCATTCTGCAGCAACAAAATATCTTTGTGAACAAGAAAATCATTCTTAAAATTTTGTAATGCACGATCATAGTTATTTGTATGTCGAAAATCCTTCTTGAAATCTCTCTTTTTATTGTCTCCACGTTCTTTCAATGCCTGATCCCAAGTGGTGAATTCCCTTCTTAGATATCGATTAATTATTTCGGAAATTAAAACAGTATTTAGTATAATAAGAGGTAAAGCGTTATTTTTTCTTCGTCGAAAATTTACAATATTTTCAAAAAAAACTATGTAGTCTCGGAGTTCTCGTTTCACTGATGTAGGAGGCATTAATATCAAAATCCATACAGATGCATCAATGAAATACTTTTTTTTCTTCGGTATTTGATCTCTTATAGAAATTATATTATAGGAAGACATCAGGCCTCAAATTCCTCTAAAATAGAATCATTATAAGCATTTAATAATTCTTTATTGGATAATTGCTCTATTCTCCTTTTAACCTTTTCTTCTATATACTCATTTTCAAATCCTTCAAACTCCATTTTTGACAATATTTCCTTTGGATCCTTAAAATCCTCCATTAATTTACCTAAAGAAGCATTAATAAAGGCTGTGGTAATTCTATCAATTCCATTGAAATCAATAACAATTCTTTGTTTTCCTAATGCCTCAATCAATTGAGAATAGAACTTCAATCCATCGCTATGAAGACTGGCGATATTCTTGTTTATACTATCCGAAATTTTCAGAATTGTTCCCATAATTTTACGTTAATACGAATGTTGTACCAAAATTGTTACCCTGCAAATATAAAAAAAAAGTATTACTTTATTTAGAACAATTAAAAATTAGGTTTATTGTTGTTCCACAAAATTCTTCTATCTCACGAAATTTATTTTTTTTTCTGTATAAATTTGTTCCCCAAAAGGAATCACCAGTAATAATATTCAAATGACTCCCTGTTTTCATACAACAATTAAGAATATCTTTTATGCCAGTGCCACCTGGGGCATCTTTTTTGGAACTATTACCTTTCAATGCCCACATAATTGCATCTCTATTATCCAAAATTTTCCCATTTGTATAATCCCTAATAGGGGGTAAATAGCCAACACCTAAATCGACTAAAGTAAACTTAAGTAGTTCCTTTGTGGGATAATATTGACCACAAGCAAATACAGGCAAATCAGTTCTTGCATGCAACTGGACATTTACAAATACCTCAAGGAAACTATCTATAATTTCGTTTCTATATTTCTTTGTCATCGCCATACCTGGGTGATTCATCAACTGGTAGTTTATAAAATCATAAAATTTTTCATCATCCTCTTTACTAAATGTAGTTAACTCTACTGTTGTTCCAAATCTATCAGGAATATAAAGAATTTTTCTTAAAAAGCCATTTCGAAACAATATATCAAATCGTCCCCTAACATATTCTAAATCAATACTAAATGTATTATCTTGATTCTTGTTTAATTTGTAAAGAATCGCATGTAAAACAGCACACATGTTCGCGTCTATCCATTTCGTTTTAGAAAAATCAATTTCTATTACGCTTTGTGGATGCTTCAAGCATTTTTTATAAAAAGAAATTAATCTGTTGAATCCTATATATGTAGAATAGATGCTTCCTTCACAAAGAATTATTTTTTTTGTAGTCATTTGAAATCGATAAATAATTATTAAACTTCAGGCATGTTCTAAATTGTACCTTAATCCGCAATTAATGTTTTAAAGAATATTCATATCGCAAATATATCATTCTCAACTAACTTATTAAATAATCTGCTGATAACTTCATTAACAGACCTTTTATTCCAATTTATAAAAAGCGGATAGGTTATTAAAACAATCATAGAAAAATGTAATCAGGTTATCTCGGGTATTTATTTTTTATCTGTTATTTATTGGTGTAACTTTATTTTCGAATAGTTAACTGAGAAATTATTTTTCTTATTTTAATTATTACATGGAATTTTAATATATTTGTTATATATTAAAAAATAGTGTAATGAAGAAGTACATTTATTTTACATTAACGATATCAATAGTTCTTATTAATTACAATGTTCAATCTCAGGTTTCGATTAGTAATAATGGTAATGAACCAAACAGCAGTGCGATGCTCGATGTTCAGTCAACAAATAAAGGATTATTACTTCCAAGGATGACAACATATGATATTAATTTTATAAGCAATCCAGCAACAGGATTGTTGGTTTTTAATACCGATTCATTGGAGTTTTATTTTTTTGATGGAACAAACTGGGTAGGATTGTATAATAGAAATGATACTATACCCGGTCCTTGGTCATGCGGTCTCCAATTTCAATACGAAGGTCAATCATACAATACTGTATTAATTGGTACTCAATGTTGGATGGCAGAGAATCTAAATGTTGGAGAAAGAATTGATGGTACTCAAAATCAAACGAATAACGACACTATAGAAAAGTATTGCTTTAATGATGAGCCTGATAGCTGTAGTAGATATGGAGGATTATATCAGTGGGATGAAATGATGCAATATGATTCAATTGAAGGAGAACGAGGAATATGCCCTCCTGATTGGCACATTCCAACAGATGACGAATGGACAACATTAACCGATTCTATAGGTGGAATTGAGATAGCAGGAGGTGAAATGAAAACAATTGGTACTATCGAAGCCGGTACAGGATTGTGGTACCACCCAAATACTGGCGCTACAAATAACAGCGGGTTTTCTGGATTACCGGGTGGTCTTCGCAGTAGAATCAATGGCACTTTTAATAGCCACGGGAGTTATGGTTACTGGTGGTCCTCAAGTGAACACTCTGATAACTTTGTATGGTATAGGCATATTTTTTACAATAGCGATGATGCTACCCGGAGCTACGCATATAGAAATTGGGGTTTTTCTATTCGTTGTATCAAGGATTAAAATTTTATAATTCATTTTTTTACTATTTGGGATGACGCTTATATATTGTGTTACTTAGCAGAATATTTATCTTTGAACTACTAAAAATACTTTAATTTAGAAGAAGGTAAATAAAAAGATGCTTTTACGAACATAAATATCTGTTACTATATATTCAATTAAAAAGTAATTAAAAAGTTAAAAACATGGCTAAATATGAACCGAACCGTTCCATATATTATAAACTTTTATTTTATTTTTATTAGATTGTTTTACAATGCATATAAGTGTTTATACATGGTTCGACCGAAGCCTCAATTTTAGCTTTCCTTTTCTCTAACTATTATCTTTTTCATATCCTCTTTTGGTTGCCCGTATTTATGCCTGCCGCTACCTGATGCTCTTTCAGCCAGTCATGCACCTGGGCTGCCGAGGCATCGGGAAATTCTTTCAGACGTTTCTTTATAAAATTTTCATATCTGTCAAGTTTTCTATTGCGAACAGATTGACCTTCTTTAAACTTTAAAAATTCTTCTTCATTCATCATAAATAATCACGGAATTTAATACACGTTGTTTCTGCATTTGCCACACCTCTTGAGGTATTGTAATTGTCTGGCATTAAGTCTTTAACACTCTTTGTTTATTCTTCTTGATTAATTGAGAACGCATATATATTACAATGTATCGTTTTTTCATATCTGATAAAAACTATTCATCAAATTTATATAATCGCTGTAATACTTGTTAATAATGCTGTTAATAAGTTATTATAGTTTTGTTGTTGGATTTAATAATATTTTAATTATTTTTATCACGGTAATATATATACGTTTAATTATGGACGCAAAAGAGTTTTTTCTTAATCCCTCAACAATAGCTCAAAAGCAATATGAAGCTTTAAGAATGTACTATATTGAAGGTAAGAATACAAAAGAAGCAGCAAAGGCATTTGGTTATAAACACAGGGGATTTACTACGATAATAACTGAGTTTAATAAAAAACTAAGAACTAATGATACTGAAAACTTGTTTTTCAAGTCAACGCAAAGAGGAAGGAAAACTACTGACAAGACCAATCAAGCAAAAAAGACAATAATCAGTTTAAGAAAAAACTATCATTCCGTTGAGGAAATTAAATCAATCCTTGATGGCAAAGGATATGACATATCCGAAAGGAACATCTATAACATAATAAAACAAGAAGGTTTTTCTCGCCTGCCAAGAAGGACAAAGATGGTAAAACAGGAGCTGAAGCTACCAAAAATGCATGCTGAAAAAAGTTATCAATTGGCTTTTTCTCCTGAAAAGTTTAAAAGCACTTCAGCCGGGATATTATGTTTACTTCCTTATATTAAGAAATATGGAATTGCAGATGTTATTTCACAAAGCAACTATCCTGAGACAAAATCAATAAGTAAACTCAATTCAATCTTATCGTTTATTGCATTAAAAGCATCTAACATCAGACGTTATAGTTCCGATGACAGATGGTGTATGGATAGGGGTCTTGGTTTATTTGCAGGTTTAAATGTATTGCCAAAAGCAGCTTGGTATACTTCGTATTCACACAGGGTTACACCTGAGATGAATTTACAGTTTCTTAAATCATTGCATAAAATATGGGTTGAAAATGACTTGCTTGACGAGACTTCTAATCTCGACTTTACGACTATTCCATACTGGGGAGAGCATGACCATTTAGAGAACAACTGGTCAGGTAAAAGAGGAAAAGCAATGGCAAGTATGTTAGCGATTCTTGCCCATGATCCTGATACAGGAATCATAAATTATGGACATGCTAATGTTATGCATAAGAATGAAAGTGCAGAAGTGCTAGAATTTCTGGATTTTTACAAAACAGAAACATCTTCTCAAGATAATAAATTAAAGTACCTTGTTTTTGATAGTAAATTTACCAACTATGAAAACCTGAAAACACTTGATAATAAGAATATCAAGTTTATTACTATTCGTAGAAGAGGAAAGAATATTGTTGATAGGCTTGAGCAGATGCCTGTAAAAATGAAAAAGACTATCCGTGTAGAAATGGCTGGTAACAAAAAAAGAACCTTAAAAGTTCTTGATGAAGAAATATACCTAAAGGGATACGAAGATACTATACGCCAAATAAGCATTACAGGACATGGAAAGATTAAACCGGCTATTATTATTACAAATGATTTTGACTTGAAAGTTGACAAAATAGTAAGAAAATATACCAAAAGATGGATCATTGAAAAAGCAATCAGTGAGCAAATTGATTTTTTTCATCTGAACATGGTATCATCATCTATGGTGATTAAGGTAGATTTTGATCTGACAATGAGTATTCTTACGCATAATATCTTTAGAATTTTTGCTTTAGATTTACACAGATATTCACATGTAGCTGACCAGAAGTTATTTGATAAGTTCATCCTTAATACCGCAGATGTGGAAATTGAAAACGATAAAATCAATGTATTCCTTAAAAAGAAAAGAAACCTACCTGTTATTCTTGAAAATATGCAAAAATATAACTCACAAAAATACGATTGGTTGAAAAATCTTGGTATGGAATTCTATGGTGCAACGTATTCATAAATTACGTGTGGTTATTTTCCGTGATATTCTGTGATGAATAATAAATCGAATATCGGATTTGTCAATTCCCATTCCAAGGGCATTCGTTGATATTACCGCTTTCCATTTGTTTTTCATTAAACCGGATTCAATATTCTTTCTAG
>CAZJYD010000030.1:22895-33236 GCA_964550205.1 uncultured Bacteroidales bacterium | reverse complement strand
TGTATAGATTAAACAATTGGACAAATTGCATACTCGATTATATAAATTGTCCAATTAATTTAATTGCCCTATTCGTTTTTAATTCAAATCATCTACTTTCTATTTTCTATTTTCTATTTTCTATTTTCTACTTTCTACTTTCTATTTTCTACTTTCTATTTTCTATTATCTACTTTCTATTATCTACTTTCTACTTTCTAAAAACTAACTCCTATCCCCGCTGTCCAGCCAAAAGACTCAAAATTTATTGTATAGCCTCCGCCGGTAATTAAGAACTTACCAAAACGAAGCATTAATCCGGCATCAAGCTCAAAACCTGTAACGCTGTATTCAGAGTCTTTTACATAAGCATCTCCGGTTTTTTCAGGAGGATTATAGGTGTATTCGTCAATGGCAAACAAATATTTTTCAAATGCATAGCCAGCGCCAGTGTATATAAAGCCGGTTTTACCGAGCTGAAAAGTTGCTCCTGCAACAACAGAAAAAGCAGACCAGCCCTCTGCACTGGTAAATTCGTAATAGCCTGGCTTATTATAATTTTTAATAGAACCATCTTCATAAGTATACGCTGCTTCATTAAATGCGGAGGGGCTCATCCGGGCTTCAATATAAAAACCAGTTTTGCCAAGTAAGCCAACCCTCACACCAAAAGGAGTTACATCATTGCCAACATAAGATATAAAGAAAGATTTTTCTACTTTTCTTTCAATTACTTCAACACGTACATCAAATATCACATCTTCATTTACAATGGGTATTTCATTTAAAAAATCCCAGTAGATAACTTTTTTGCCTTTTTCAATACCCTCGCCAACATCGCCTTTAACCTCAGTTAATGGACCCTGCCAGGTTACGCCATTATCAGGGCTTACAAATAAGCTTACGTTAAAGCTTTGATAATACTTAGCGCCTGTTATCTGATAACTTACCGCAATTTTATTGTCGTATGTAACACTGGCTTTAATATTGGTTATGTTTTGGGAGAATGCAGAATATCCGCAAAGGCTAAGTACTAATATTGTTAATATTTTTTTCGTCATATGTTTATTTTTTAAATGGCACACGAATTTACCCTGTGGAATTAAAATTTTGTTTTCGATTGTTCAATTGCTTCATTGCTCGATTGTTTAATTGTTTCATTGTTTGATTCCTTTACAACTTGCTACATTCACTACTAACTACCAACGACTCACCACTCACTAATATTCAACAATCACTGTATTCTCATTTCCAAAGAACCTTGGCGTTTGTAACCCACTAATCTTTACTGATGTTTCCTTAACATTTTCAATTACATATTCCTTTAATTCACCTAATGTGATTTTCTGATCACTGTTCTTGTCTGCTTTGCCCTGCAAACCGGCACACAAATAATAAGTAAACAAACCTGTTTCAGATGGATCAAAGCCTAAAGAAGTTTCATTGAAATCGGAAGAAGTAAAAACAGTAAAGTTTGGATTTTCTTCCCAGGGCTGCTTTATTTTTGGAGTTATCTTTATTCCTTTCATTGCAATAAGATTTTCTGTTTCATAGGCTTCGGATGTACGTGATGCACCGCTGAAACATGCATCCATAAAAACAGTTACGCTTTTTGCACCAAGTGATTCAAGGTTATTATAAAAATTATTGAGGTTATATCCTTGTCTTTCAAGTGCCTCTATTCTTCCATCTGATGGAAATAAATAAACATTGCTTCCATCTTTAGAAGGCATGCCATGACCGGAATAATAAACAAATACCTCTGTTTTATCTTTTGCAATTGCTTTTTGTAATTCACCAAAATCAGGATTAAATGTATTATCAAAGAAAAAACCTGAAACATCGTCATTGGTATATGTATAAACTTTATTTATACCCAAGACATTCTTAAAATATTCAGTCATTAATTCAGCATCATTATCAGCATAAGGTGCAGGAACAAAATTGTCATAGTCTTCTACTCCTATAACTATTGCGATAGCACTATTACGTAATGTTTTAGAGCGGGGTACCTGATTTATATCAATAAACTTACCAACATTGGCAGTAATTTTATCAGAATTAATTTCAAAACGTGCTACCTGCTTTTGCAGACGATCGATATCAGGTTCAACGGTTACAATATTTTTTTCAGGAGGACTCTGATCAAGCTTTAATGGGATTTGCATGGTACTTATTTCTCCAATATCATATTTATTATTTACAGTTAAATAAATCGGTAAATTTCCGGTATTTTCAACTCTTTTATTCGGACTTACCGTTACCCAGAATTCTTTGACTTCTCCAATTTTAATATCTCCAAGATCTCCTGATTTGTCGTCTATGTAAATATTATCATCTGTTGTATATACATTATATGATGTGTTTTCAGAAACATTTTTACCTACGTTCTGAACAATAAGCTTTACCTTAACCATTTCTCCTGCCTGAAGTTTGGCATCTTGCTTTAATGCTCCTTTGCCGAGATCAACTATTTCAAGTCCTGAAAACTCAAGGTCGGGTTTTCGAAAAGCCATAGTATTGAGGAAAAGATAAGCCGGATCCATATCATAACCGAAATATTCTTTAACTGATATTTCCAATTTATATTCATTTGATTTTATGTTAATACCTGCAGTGATAGGAATAGAAATCTCCACTGTTTGATCAGGCATCAGATAAGGAATATTTATTCCGTCTTTAATTTTTAGGTCACTATCATAAATATCAGATTTTATGATGATATTCAATCCCTGTGCTTTGCCTGCTCCTTTGTTGGTTATTTTCATTTTCAATTCTGCTTTTTCCAATGCTTCAAGAATTCCATTATTGTTTTCATCCTCAAAAACCATATCGACGTACAGATTAGGTGGCAATCCCCTTTTATAATGCGGATCGATATCAATATATAATTTATTGCTTTTCCCGGAAATAACTTTTTGTGAGTATCCCTGGAACGACAGTAAAACAGATAATAGCAGAACAAGTATATACCTCATGGCCCATATATTTTTGGTTTTGAGATATAAAGTTAAAAAATATCTGACAATTTCAATTATGTATTTTAAAATTTTCAACTTTTTTCTAATAAGCATGTCTCAATTTATTACGAAATGACATTGGTATCATTACTTTAAAAAGAGAACTTGAGAAACAATACGCTCACAGATTCCTCCTTTCGCGGTCTTGCTGCGCTCGCCCTCTCAAGTCGGAATGACATTGGCCTTTATAATATTGGCGGGGGCTGGATGGCGCTCTGCGCCATCCAGCCCCCTCCCACTCTAAAAAAAGCGCCTGTCATTCCGTAAACCTCTCGCCATTCATCCGATTGACAGAACCACACATGATAGCAGTGAGAGGTTGAGGAATCTCCTGGCTCAATATATTTCCTTCTTTCTAACCCACAGCTAAAGCTGCGGGCTGATATTAAAAAAAACAGGGCTGTTTTGATAAGTGATCCGATGACTCGAGTCATCGGATCACTATTTATTATTAATTCATCCATCCATTCAATCATCCTATACTTGAGCCAATAACAAACCTGTATTAATTTTATGTCGTACCTACGGCACTTTTAAAATCTTAATCAATTCTATTTCTATAAATATATTATCCCTGACGGGATATCAAGTCCGTTAATACTCAAATATTTATAGAATAATAAGTACAACCGAAACAAAAAGCCCTGTAAGGGCGACATATAAAAGCCAGTCACCTGGTGATTATATAATTGGCCAGCTATAGAAGCGCGTGGCGTGAAAACGGGTTGGCACTGATAGTTCTATAAAAATATAAGTCGTTCAAATAACTTGCCAATTAATTGATTAGAGGATAAGGCTGCGATGACGCAATTGAAAATGAATAAGAAGACATCGCGCCTTATCCTCCCCTAACCCAATAATAACAGGTCATTCCGTAAACCTCTCGCCATTTATCCGGTTGACAGAACCATACATGATAGCAGCGAGAGGTTGAGGAATCTCCCGGCTCAATATATTTCCTTCTTTCTAACCAACAGCTAAAGCAGAGGGCTGATATATCAGCTCAACAATTGAAGCATGACAAATGCAACCATACAACCATACAACTATTCATCTATTCAAGCATCCGATACTTATCGGATCAATCATTTAGCCATACAGCAATCCAATCATGCAACCAACATACCTCTTCCTTCAACAAACATCTACCGCCTCACTGCCTTATAGTAAAAGGAAAATACTGTATCATTCTCTGATCTCTGGGCATAGAATAAATCCATTCAAGGATATTATTGTAGTTCTCTTCTTCTTTAAAAGGAATGTTTTTCTTTGTGAATACAAAAACCAGCAGGTCGTTATCTATTGGTTTTGCAGCTTCAAGGGTGTAATTAACATTTATAGGGAATTCGGTTTTTACACCTTCCTGAAACATCCTTATTTTTTCATGTTCGTTTGGAAAAATTGAATAACTGTTTTCATTGTCATCAATTAAAAATATTCTAAGGTAACCATCCTTATATGGTAAAAATGAAAATCTCAATTTCTCAGTATCATCATAAATTTGTTTTATCCCTTCAACCTTGAAATCAAATTCCGGGTCTTTTTCGGATTTATACTTTACAACAGTAGCATTTATCTCTACTTCATATATCAGATTATCAAACTGATCGACTGTTTTTTCTTCATGAGTAACCTCATAACTGGTAACCTTCCCTTCTAATTCGGTACTGGTAATAGAGTTGAAAAAATCAACAAACTCATCATTGATTTCTTCCCTGTTATAAATATTTGATGCTGATACAACTTCTCCTATCCCCGCTCTTCTGAGAGCATCCTGCTTGGCTCTTTGTATTGCCTTTTCCCGGGCTTCTTCGGGGGTAATATTCGATATTACACAACTCCCCTTTACATTCTTTACCTTAATCTTTTTTTGAGAATAGCTGTATTGATGAATTCCAAACAAGATGATAAATATGAAGAATATAAAATGTAATTTTTTACAATGATTAAAAGTTATTGTTGCTTGCATATTAAATGTATTTTTTGCTCTAAATTAAAAAATAATTAACATTTAATTAAACATATTATATTTTTGAATAATTATTGTTGCTTTTTTAGAAATAACTTAATATCTTTATCGCCAAACATGGATAAACAAAATTCATATAGAAATATACTGGTAAAGGAAACCCTTAAAATAAAAACATATTCTTAAATAATTAAATGTTCAATTAAAAATTAACAATCATGAAAAAAACTACTTTTTTTAGAATTGGTGTAATGCTATCATTCGTTGCTGCTATGATAATTGCAGTAAGTTGCGGATCATCAAAAAAAGCCGCAAAATCAGATGAATTTATTGATATCCCTTGCTCCGGACCGCAATATCAGACAACAACCGAATACATGAGAGCGAATAGCTCAGGTACAAGTGCGGATATGGAAATAGCCAGAGATAAGGCGCTCACAAATGCAAGGGCCAGATTATCAGCTCAGATAGAAACATTTGTAAGTAACCTGACGGATTTTTATAAAAAGGAAACCCGTTTAGGAGAAAATGCAAACCTTGAAACGCGCTTTGAAAGATTGATAAGAGAGGTATATAAAAATCAATTGCAGGGTACCTATCCTGTTTGTGAAAAAATGAAAAAGGAAGAAGATGGTAAATACACAGCATTTGTATGCATAGAATTAGGTGGTGAGGATATGGTTCAAAATCTGGCAAGTCAGATATCAAGCGATGAAGAACTGAAAGTCGACTATGACTACGAAAAATTTAAAAAGTCATATGAAGAGGCTATGGAAGAATTGGAAAAAGAACGTGGCAGATAAAATATTTTATAAATGCCTCAAAAGTCAATGTAGCCATGTAAAACTTACATGATTTTTGGGGCATTTTGTTTTTTACAAATCATGATCAAAAAACATGTGATCATATCATTCTCAATTATTTGTTTATATAGCTTCACTCTTATAGCACAAAATACAAAAAGCTTTACAGAGGAAGACTATAAACGAATTGTAAATATTTACGACCAGGAAATAAGTAATCTCGATACAGATAAATTAGCTCAAATTAACAAAGTAGTTGTTATACATCCTGATACATTACCAGGTTGGATATTTAATTATTACGAGAAAGATAATAACAAAATAAAAGTAATAGGAATATCCGATCCTAATATGGATTCTCTTTCAGGAATGAGACAAGCTATTTTTCGTGCCGAAGCATTAGCGTCCTTATATAATGAGTCATTTATCGGTTTTATTGCTGACAACTTTAAAAAAGAAACGGGCAGGAATAAAGAAAAAATTGCTCATGTTTACGGGCAGTTTTTTAATACAATAAGCTGTGCACCGTATTATGACAAAATCAAATTATTAAATACACACAGAACAAAATTTGATGAAACCATAGTTCATGCAGAGATTTATACCGATAGCCCGTCATCAGATTCAGTTATTACTATAAGCGAAGCATTACTGGAAGAAAAAAAAATTGGCAGCTCTGTTGATATAAGATTCAGGATTTCTCTTTCATTAACTTTGGATGCTGACAACAAACAACAAGATATTTTTAAATATACCGTAAGAGGTATTAATAAGCATTCATCAATCGACAGTTACTTTGATAATGCTACTGTTCAATATCCTAAAACAAATTGCAGGTATCATTTAAATGAATCAATTGAAATTTCAGATTCAGTAATTATGGCAAATAAAATGGTAAAGGTGCCTGCAAACCATGGTTTATGGAATGCATACATGCAATCTGTTCTTAGAACCATATATCATGAAGTTTTCAGAAGATCCTCTGTGGAAACAAGTAAAGTGTCCGATGAATATTCATCAAGGTTACAACACATAAAACGTGAATTAACACGAAACCAATTTCGTATTTTAATAAACAAAATTCATTTTACAGACAATCATTTGATTGTCGAAATTGATTTATTTCAATAATTAATACTGTAAAACGTATGAAAAAATTATTAACCGTACTGGCCTTCCTGATAGCTTTAAGTGTATCAGGACAAACCTTTGAGGAGTTTAAAAAAGAATATGAGCAAGGATTGAAAAATTTCAGGGAACAACAGAACAAGCGTCTTCAGGAAATGCAAAAAGAATACGATGCATATGTTAAACAAAGAGACAAGGAGTTTGCAGAATACCTCAAAAACTATTGGAAAGAATTCAAAGTATTTAAAGGAGAAAAGCCTCCCGAACGTCCCAAGCCAAAAGAAACTCCTGTATTTAAACCTGAAGAGAGAAAAGAAGAGACCATTAATAAAATCCCGGTTATTGAAATAAAGGCCTTACCTGAAGAAGAACAGATTATTTTACCACTGGTACAAAAATCTGTTCCCGATGAATATAATTATCTTTCCGGT
The DNA here is from genome assembly GCA_964550205.1 of uncultured Bacteroidales bacterium. Classification (GTDB taxonomy): domain Bacteria; phylum Bacteroidota; class Bacteroidia; order Bacteroidales; family JAIOZK01; genus JAIOZK01. The sequence goes on along the minus strand of CAZJYD010000030.1, from coordinate 25,906 downwards.
GATATTGAATATTACAGTAATGAGATAGATTTTGAATACGATCCTGAATTTCTGAAATGTGATATCAGAACGATTGATAAAAATTCAATAGGCGAATGGTGGGGAAAAGCCAGCGAGACGCAGTATAATCATCTTATCAATCAATTATTATCAGTTAAAGATAGGTATGCTCTTAATGATTGGGGTTATTACCTCCTATTGAAGAAAGTAAGTAATGATATTTTTTCAACTGATGACAATCAGGCTAACCTTATGCACTGGTTCTTACTTGTAAGATCAGGATATGATATTAAACTGGGATTTGTTGATAATAAAACAACCATACTGATTCCTTCAAAACAAAAGATTTACCGTATAAGTTATATGACCATGCAGGGTAAGGATTATTATGTGATGCAGTATCCCGGCCAACCAATGATAAATACTTACGAAAAAACCTATCCGGGTTCTAACAGGATCATGGATTTAAATATTTATTATCCTTTGAATTTAAGCAATAACAAAAAAACCAGGACTGCAAACATCACATACAAGGGAAAAGAATATAACATTAACATGGCATATAATCCTGATATGATTAATTTCTTAAAAGACTATCCAACAACAAGTCTTAATGTATATTTTGATGCGGCTGTTTCTGCACAGGCCAAAGATGCATTTGCCGAGAGTTTATCAGGTATAATTGAAAATATGTCTTCAGATGAAGCTGCTAATTTCTTGCTTTACCTAACTCAGAATGCTTTCGAATATAAGACCGATCCCGAACAATTCGGTGAGGAGAAATTCTTATTCCCTGAAGAAACAATACATTACCCATATTCCGATTGTGAAGACAGATCGGTTTTTTACGCGTATCTCATCAAAGAGTTTTTAAAGCTTGATATTGTAGGTCTTGAATATGTAGGCCATATTGCAACCGCAATAAAACTTGATCATGATACAAAAGGTGATTATGTGACGTTTAAGGATGAAAAATACATAGTAGCCGATCCAACATATGTCAATGCTCCTGTTGGATTAACTATGCCTATGCATAAAGATGAAGAAGCCAGGGTAATTGAATTGAACGATTTCAGAAAATCAATATATAATGCTGACAAACTATGGAATATAGCTCATAACGCCGGTGCTTTCAGGGGAGGGTGCAGGCAGGATCATGTTTTTGATGATGAAAACAATTGTTATTTAACCGGATATTTTGTGAAGTCTGCAGATTTCGGCAATAAAGAGTTAGCTTCTTCTTCACCTTTGCGTCAGTGTTTCATTGCAAAGTTCAATAAAACAGGAGATGTGTTATGGGCCAGAAACTTTGATGGCAATGGAATATCAACAGGTATATCTTTAATAACAGAGAATGATGGTTCGCCTCTGATAATGGGAACATATGACGGTACTATTAACTTTGAAGGTAAGTCGGTAACTTCAAACGGACAGGATATATTTTTGCTTAAGCTCGATAAAAACGGGGATCCTATATGGCTCAATAAAGCCGGTCTGAGCAGTGAAAACACCGGAATGTTTCTTAAGTATATTATCACATTTGGAAGTAATGGCGAGCACATAAATACTGATCTTTTTGCTGAAAGCCCTGCCTCTTCTTCCGAAGGTCTCTTAATCAATAACGAGGGGGATATTATAATTGCAGGTGCCTTTAACAGCACAACAGGGATGAATACACGGGATATTTCATTTGCAGATGTATCTGAAATAAATTATGCTGATATGCTTAAAAGTGAAAATGATGAACTCATTAAACAGGATGTTGAAAAAACCATTGCAGGCTTATTTGCAACCATCAATCTTATTAAGAACAGTGGTGCTTTTATACCGGGCACAGCAGCTCAGGAAGCACTGGATAAATACAATCCTGATTTTAAAGATGAATGTTCCGATTTCTACGAAAAATTGGGGAATATCAATTTCCTTAAAAATAATGAAGGAGTTATAACCATTCAAACCTCTGATGAAGGTTCAGTAGTTTTTGACAAGGTTAAAGTTCAAAATAGCGCCAGGGTAAAGATATCTTCTTATCAGAATGGTAATGAGCAGCTTGATGTCTTATCAGGTATTACAGTGGGTAAACTATTTATCTGGTTCGATCTGAATTTTGTAAAAATGATCAGAAGTTCAGGCGATATGTTATTTGATTATGATTCGGATCATACACAAAAAACTATGAATTTTAGAGAAGACATACTTCGTTTGTAAATTTTAAAAGCATAAAGAAATGAAAAAAATATTTGTTATAATTATATTAGCTGCAATTGGATTTATAAATTGTTCCTATGCACAGGTTGAAAAAATGCGTGAACGTTTGGAAGACGAAACCACTGCCATGGAAGAAGGCAAGCTCACCCTGCACTTCATTAACGCTCTTGACGGCGAGCCGGTTAAAGATGCAACCGTTGAAATAAAAGATATTGGCAGTTTCACTACTGATGCCAGAGGAAGAATACTCTTTTATATTCCTGAAGACGGTGTTTATGATATGCATTTTGAGAAAGAGGGATTTATACCTACTGATCTGATATTTGAAGTCATCCTCCAAACAATATTTTACAATCGTTTTTCTGTTTCACCTGTTGTGGATATAGGATCGATAAGGATAGTACTTGACTGGGATAAAAAACCCGAAGACCTTGATGCACATTTAAAAAAGATTAATGGCTATCATATCTCCTATCGCGACAATACCAGCTCATCAGATGGTAAAGCAACCCTCGACCGTGACGATCAGGATGGCTGGGGCCCTGAAACCATAACCATACTGGATCTGGACGACCAGGCAGAATATGAATACTTTGTAAAAGACTACACCAACAAAGACCGCAATAACTCAAAACAATTATCAAAATCCAAAGCCACCGTTAAAGTATATGGAGAAGAAGGACTGATCAAACAATTTGACATAGAAGAAAAGGAGAAAGGCAACACCTGGATGGTTTTCCGTATACGTAAAGGAGAGATCATTCCGTGGGATGAGGTGAACAGGTATTATTAATGGAAGCTGG
>CAZJYD010000030.1:0-22795 GCA_964550205.1 uncultured Bacteroidales bacterium | reverse complement strand
TACCTTTGTATTTGTTATTTGTCAGTCATTGGCAGCCATCAGCCAAAATATCGTGCTGGTTGATAAATTCCCCCAAAATTGCGATACGGCAATATATCTTGTCTCAAACCGAAACTTTAACCCAAACTACGATGAAAATAATCCGGCATTCGGTTTTTGTGTTGATACAGTAAATAAAGTTAAGTATATCAGAGCATGTAAGGAAAAAGAAAAATGGATTGTTTCAAAAGATGATGACTTTGATCCCCTATCAATAATTAACAATAAATACCACGATCTTATAGTATTTGTTCATGGGGATCATAAGAATTTTCACGAAGTACTGGAAAGATGTCATAAAATTCAAAAACAATATGAAGTAAATGTTATGGCTTTTGACTGGCCATCGGAGGTTGATTCACTTTGGGGCACAAAAAATTTTAAAAATTCAATAATTAATGTTGAACTTTCCGTGGAGCAGTTCAGGGATTTTTTATGTGAGTTCGAGAATTATAAGAAGTCAAACCCTGCATATTTCGGGAATAATAAATTGACTCTATTTCATCACAGTCTCGGAAATTACTTTCTGAAACTTATGATTGAAAAAGGATATTGTGCAGGTCGCTCAGCCGATCTCTTTGATAATTTGCTGCTGAATGCTGCTGCAGTTAACCAGAAAAATCATTATTTATGGGTGGAAAAATTACCTATACAGAAAAGGATATATATTACCAGCAACAAACAGGATTTTAACCTTAATGGTGTAAGGATATTTACAAAATGGGGTAAACAACTGGGAGAAAGAGTTCAAAAGCCCCTTGCTAAAAATGCAGACTATATTAATTTTACTAATGCCGTTGGTTTACGTATACCAACAGGGCTAACTCATACTTATTTCTATGGTAAAATACCGGAAGGTAGCAAAAATATAAAAAGATTTTATTATGATGTTTTTCATGGTAATGAAGTATATTTTAATAATGCGAATATGTTCTGTCCTAATTGTGAAGGATTGGGATACGATATAGTTTATTAATTTAGGAATTAATTTTCAGATAATAAATAAAAATCATCATCATGAAACCAACAAATCTTCTTATCCGTAATGTCATAATCTCATTGATTATGTTAATTTTCCTGAGTTCCTGTGTATCGTGGAAACAGGGATGGCAAACAGTAACACAGGAAAAAACAGCAGAATCAGCCAAAGACTTTTTACAACAAGCCCGGGCATTAGAAAAGAAAGCAGATAGCAAAGAAAAGCTTGAGAAGCTTATTAACCTGTACAGGACTGCTGCTGAGATTGATCCTGATAATTATTATGCACTCTGGAAAACCGGTAACTATTATCTTTTAATGGGATCGGCCTATTCAGATAAAAAGAGGGAAAAAAAGAAAAACTATATGGAATGTTTCAAATTTTGTGAAAGGGCAATGTATACTAATAAAGCCTTCAGGCAAGCTGTTGATAAAGGAGCAGAGGTATGGGAAGCTGTCGATAAGCTTACAATTAATGAAGTTGATGCAATGGGATATTGGTATACGGCGATTTTTTATTATTTCAAAGATTGCCTTTCAGCTTTCGGTAGAATTTTTAATACCAAATTGATCATACATAACAATATTATGATTGAGAGAATAGACACGCTTGACCCTGACTGGGCAGGAGGCGGAAATTATTTCTCCAAAGGAATCTATTATGTTGCTGTTCCTGAAAAATTTGGCGGAAGCAAAGAAAAAGCTGCTGAATATTTCCAGAAAGCAATTGATGTTGGTCCGAATTATTTGGTCAACCGCTGGGGAAGAGCAAAATATCTTTATACTGTTATTGGTGATGAGGAAGGATTCATTAACGATCTTACCTGGGTAATGGAACAAAACCCACACAAAGCAGAAAACCCCTATCCCTGGAATGTTTATTTCCAGAGAGATTCAAAAGAGATGATGCAAGACATAGATAAGATATTTAAGTAGATACAAAGTGAGTCGCTTACTCTGATTGAGCGGCTCACTAACATCTGCCACTTACGAGCAGAGATAGAGATATAATCATTTATCAATACAACCATACAATGACACAGCCATGCAATTATGTAACCTGTTTTCTCTAATTAAAAAGCTTTCTAATACCCATAATCCATCTCCATATTACCTCTGTCATCTTCCTGTGTTCTTTCCCTTTCCTGCTGGTAATTATTAAGCCTGTATCTGAACGTCAGGTTTACGATAGGTGATTCTCTGGCCATTACTGTATGTTCCCAAAATGTATCACTGCTGGAAGTAAAGTCCCTCTTCATAGTACCGAAAAGATCACGGATCTGCAAAGTAACCGTGGCTTTCCTTTTAAGAAAATCATGACGAAGAGCAAGGTTTGTCATGAGCATGCCCTCTGTTTCTCCCTGAGCTGTTTTCCGTGGACCTCTGTAGCCAAGCATGAATTGAACCCTGCTGGAAGGTAAAAATTTATATGTAGTCATAAGACGTGATCTCCAACTGAAGTTTTCTTTATTAACAGTACCTGTTTCCAATTCACCTTCAAGTTTATAATAGTACAAGTCGCCGTTAAGATTCAGCAGAACTTTCTTGCCTATATTTTGGTTTAACATGATATCAATACCTGCCGAATACTCTTTGTTTAAGTTCTCTATGGTATGAATGATAACATTTCCTTCATAAGATTTAAATATCCTTGTAAAGGAATTCGTTTTTAAACGGTAGTATCCCTCAACAGACAAAAAAGATGAATTCCACTTTTTAAGCCATCCCAACTCATAAGAATCAACATATTCAGGTTCCAGTGAAGGATTGCCCTGTCGCAAATTATTAGCATCAATATATATTTTGAACGGATCGAGATAACGGCCACGTGGACGATTTATACGACGTGAATAACTGGCAATTATCTGATTCTTGTTTGGTAGTTCTTTTGAAAGATGAACCGATGGAAAATAATCAATGCGATCTATTGTATATGTTGTATCTATAGCCTGGTCACTTATAGACCTGTCGGTGTATTCACCACGTAAGCCAAACTGATAACCTATGCCAAACAGCTCATCCTGCCAGGTAACATAAGCTGCATGAATATTTCTATTATAATCCATCACACTGCTGAATGAAGAATCATCAACCCACCCGGTACCGGGCACATAGTTTTGAAAATCATAATCTTCGGTCTCGTTTTCTATGCGTGATTGAAAACCGGCCTCCAGTTGTGATATTTCGGAAAATGGTTTTGTATAATCCAACTGTATTCTTATATCATTCGATTTTTCATCCTCACTGGTTTTAATGCTTGTCATTGGATCTGGAAATCTGTTCCAGTCTTCATCAGTTTCCCATTCGAGGGTTTCATCTTCGCTGTCGCCCCATCTGTCGGCCCAGTAAAATATACCAATTATCTTATGACCCTTGTCATTAAAATTGTGGGTAAGATTGAAGTTAATATTATAATATTCCCTGGGTCTTGTCATTATACCCTGTGAGATATAATAAAGTGATGAATCGCCGGGATTTAACCATTCTTTGTTCTTACCATTTCCTTCAAAGCTGAATTTAAAAAAGCCATACTTACCTGACAATCCGAGAGTAGTCTTTTTGTTTAAATACCAATCCAATCCTAATTTACCGGAGAGACCTCCCCTATGTATGATTCTTGCATCTTCACTCTGATAAAAATAGGTTGTATCGTTACTATATGTTTCCCGGTCAGTTTTACGATCCATATGGAAATTATCATTACGATAATCCATTCCGGCATAAATATTAATATCTCCAAATTTATAGTTTAAAAGAAAATCAGCATTGTATTTACCTTTTGTGCCGATGCCTGCATTAAAAAGACCGGTAAATCCTTTTTCTTTCTGCTGCTTCATTATTACATTTATAATACCTGCCGTGCCTTCCGGATCATATTTTGCAGAAGGATTAGTAATGATCTCAATATTATCTATCTGGCTGGCTGATATCTGCTGAAGAGCATCACTACCTGACAAAACACTGGGGCGACCATTTATGAGAACCGTGAAATTAGAGCTTCCTCTTAGCTTAACATTACCTTCAATATCTACTTCTATCGACGGTGTGTTTTCCAATACATCCGCTGCTGTGCCACTGGCAGAACTCAGATCCTGCGATACATTAACAACTTTTTTATCTATCTTATAAACATAAGCAGATTTATCCGCTACAACCTCTATTTCCCTGAGGTTCATACTGGCCTGCTTAATTTTTATTTCTCCCAGATCAACATTAGGTTTTCTGGGTATCACAGGCACTTTAGTTATTAATTTTTGTTCATATCCTATAAAATCAACTTTAATTTGGTAAAATCCCCAGGGTACTTCCTCAAGTAAGAATTTTCCCTCCTGGTCAGTAACTGTTCCTGTAACCATACTGGAATCACGCATGCGGTATATTACTATATTGGCATATTCAACAGGTTGAATTGTAGCAGCATCTAATACTATACCGGATATTGATCCACTACCCTGTGGTATTTGGCCTTTTGTGAATTTTCTTTCTTGTGCAAATCCATTTAACACAATAAAAATCAAAACAATTGTTCTTAATAAATTTCTCATCTCCAATCTGTAATCTGATTTCAAATTCAACAATAATACGATTTTACTACTTTGATATATTAGACAAATATGATATTATTTTCTTGCGATAGAAAATAATAATTTGTTTAAATTCATGATAATAAGTATTGGTTAATGATTTATTTCAGTGACGTGTGGCATAATAAAAAAGTTGCAATTATTAAGACTAATATTGATTATAAAAAATATTTTTTTTCTCCATAAATTTACTGACCTTCGTAATAGAAAACAATAGTTTAATTAAAATTTTAAAATGATGAAAAAAATAACTTTAATATTTGTATTGTCAACGGCAGCATTGTTATTTTCCTGCCAATCCTTAGTTCAGAAAGAAAAAAAGGACGTTATTGGCAGACCTGACTTGCAGCTTACTTCCGACAGGATGACCCCTGAAGCACTATGGTCATTTGGCAGGGTTAGCGATCCACAGGTATCACCTGACGGACAAACTATACTTTACGGGATTACTTATTACTCCATTGAACAAAATAAAGGAAACAGGGATTTGTATACGGTAAGTATTGAAGGAAATAACTTGCAACAGATCACTAAAACTCCTGAAAGTGAATATAATGCTATCTGGCGGCCTGATGGTAAAAAAATAGGTTATCTTTCTTCCAGAAGTGGCAGTATGCAAATTTGGGAGATGAATCCGGATGGCTCAGGTAAAAGCCAAATTAGTGATGCAGAAAACGGTATCACAGGATTCAAATATTCGCCTGATCAAACCAAAATATTGTACACCAAAGAAGTATTTCTTGAAAGCAAATTCAAACATTTGTATAAAGGACTTCCAAAAGCTACGGGTCGTATAGTTGATGATCTATTGTACCGACACTGGGATGAGTGGGTTGATACATACAGTCATGTATTTTATGCCGATTATGATGGCAATAAATTATGGAACGATAAAGATATTATGGAAGGAGAGCCATACCAGAGTCCGTTAAAACCCTTTGGAGGTATCGAACAAATAAGCTGGGATGCAAACAGCAAGATCATAGCTTATACCTGCAAAAAGCTTTATGGTAAGGCAGCTACACTCTCGACTAATTCAGATATTTATTTTTATAACATTGAAACAGGAAAAACCACTAATGTAACTAAAGGCATGATGGGATTTGATGTCGGGCCTGTTTTTTCTCCTGATGGTAAATATATGGCCTGGGAAAGTATGGAAAGGGAAGGCTATGAATCCGATCAAAACCGCCTTTTTCTTATGAATCTTGAAACAGGTGAAAAGAAATATGCTTCAAAAGGATTTGATCAGAATGTTTATAGTATTGCATGGTCAGAAGATGGCAATGATATTTATTTCACCAGCGACTGGCATGGTGCATGGCAGATATACAGATATGATCTGGTATCTGACATGATTACACAAATAACCGAAGGCTTGCATGATTACAGAAGTGTGAGCGTAGTTGATAGATATCTTATTGCAACCAAGCAAACCATGTCGATGCCTACTGAATTATTTGCAGTTAATCCTGAAAACGGGGAAGCACAACAGATAACATTTACTAATAAATGGTTGCTGGATCAAATAACTATGGGTGATGTGGAAGAACACTGGATCAAAACACATGATGGCAAAGATATGCAGGTATTTGTTATTAAGCCTCCCCATTTCGATCCTGATAAGGAATATCCCTCTTTATTATATTGCAAAGGAGGACCACAGGGACCATTAAGCCAGAGTTTTCATTTCAGATGGAATTATCAAATTATGGCTGCGAATGATTATGTAATAGTTGCTCCGGCACGAAGAGGAGTATCGGGTTTTGGGCAAGCCTGGCAGGAGCAAATCAGTGGTGACTATCATGGTAAAAGTATGCAGGATTACCTGACAGCAATAGACAGGTTTGCTCTCGAACCTTATATTGATGAAAACCGACTGGGAGCTGTTGGTGCCAGTGCCGGAGGATATGCTGTATTTTACCTTGCAGGAAATCATGATGGCCGTTTTAAAGCTTTCATAGCGCATGACGGTATTTTTAATGAAGAAGCTCAATATCTCGAAACCGAAGAACTTTGGTTTGAAAACTGGGATAAGGGAGGTCCTTTCTGGGATAAAGAAAATGAAGTAGCCCAGGAAGCTTATGCCCATTCACCGCATAAATTTGTTCAAAACTGGGATACACCAATTCTTGTTATTCATGGCCAGAAAGATTACAGAGTTGTATATACACAAGGTATGACAGCATTTAACGCTGCTGTTATAAGGGGTGTACCTGCTGAATTTTTGTTCTTCCCCGATGAAAATCATTGGGTGTTGCAACCTCAAAACGGAATACTATGGCAAAGAACATTTTTCGACTGGCTGGACAGATGGCTGAAATAGATGCAGGGAGTTGGATGCTTGATATTATAGTACAGAACGTAGTGTAATATCAAGTAAAATATGATGGTTATTTACCCCCTCTGTCTCTCTACGCTCGACGTCTCCCCCTGCGAACAGGGGTAGAAAAATAGGGGGTAAAATAAATTTTGAGGAATGAAAGAAAGACAAAAAAGCTATCTAAGGATAATAGCGAGAGTTACAGGTATTGCTTCTTCCCTTGCAGCAATTTATTTTATTATTTTCATTGGAATGGATACGGAAAACAAAGGTAATGAGCAGATCATTACAATCAATACAATGTTTGCATTTTTAATATTCGGATTTGTAATAGCTTGGTTTCGTGAAAAGGAAGGCGGTATAATACTCACTTTCGGAAGTATAATAACCTATATGTATTTTTCATATCTTCCTTACGAACAATTTCCTATATTTTGGATGTACAGTTTTATGTTTGCTGTTCCTGGCTTGTTATTCTTATACCTGAATTATAGAAAAAAAAAGACCTGAAATAGAAAAATTAATCTTTATTCAATTAATGATTTGAGAGTGAATTTTAAGTTATTTCAAAATATTTTTCAATCATAAATAATATTCTTTTTTATTTATTATGTTTTTCATAAATTTACAATTAATTACAAATCAAAATTAATTATAATGGAAAAAAACGCAGATTATTACAGAGTAAAGGCAAAAGTACATGCACAAAGGTCTTTTTATACCCATTTGGTTGTTTACCTTGTTGTAAATATTGTATTATTTCTCATTAATCTTTTTCAACGCAATGCAGGATGGTGGTTCTGGTGGCCACTTGCCGGATGGGGTATCGGAATATTAGTACAATTCTACCATACCTTCATTCAAAGGGGATTCCTGGGCGATTCCTGGGAAGAGAGAAAAATAGACAAGTATATGGAAAGGAAAAAACCTAAGAAGGAAAGAAAAAAAGAAAAAAAGGAAAATGAAAAAGAGATAGAAGAAGATAAAGAAGGACAGGAATAATTAGATTACGAACCTTTTGAACAAATAGACATTGTGTTAAAACAAGAATTAATTCAGGAAGCATCGGAATTAATTAAAAATTCAAATTATACTGCAGCATTTACAGGGTCAGGTATATCTGTTGAAAGTGGAATACCTTCCTTCAGAGGAAAAGATGGCATTTGGAGTAAATATGATCCCAATACGCTTGAATTGCACTTTTTTTATACTTATCCTAAAGAATCATGGAATGTTATAAAAGAAATATTCTATGATTTTTTTGGTGTTGCAAAATTCAACAGGGCTCATGAAGTTCTCGCCTTGATGGAAAAGAAAGGCCTGTTAAAGGGAATTACTACACAAAATATTGATAATCTGCATCAGGAAGCAGGTAGTATCATTGTTCATGAGTTTCATGGTAATTCCAAAAAGCTTGTCTGTACCAAATGCAACGAGCATTATGATATTACTGAAGATATTTTTCTTTCATTACCACCTAAATGCTGGAAATGCGATGGATTGCTAAAACCTGATTTTATTTTTTTTGGAGAATCAATACCACAGGATGCTTATCAGGCCTCGATTCAACTGGCTCAAAATTCGGAAGTCTTTCTTGTGATAGGTACTTCGGGTGAAGTAATGCCTGCTAACTATATGCCAGTATTGGCAAAAGAAAGTGGTGCCAGAATAATTGAAGTGAATCCGACAGAATCAAGATTTACAAATCAGATAACTGATATATTTTTACAAGGAAAATCAAACGAAGTTATGGACAAGCTTGCCGTGGAATTGTTCGATTAATAAATTCTACGAAAAACTTATTAAAATCAAAATAATAACAGCGGATTACAAAATAGTAATCCGCTGTTTTGAAATTAAGACCTCTAATTATATCTTACCGTATGAGTATCATTTTATTGATTTGTGAAGTATTATCTGTCTTTAGTTCATAAAGATAAACTCCGTTAGGAGCTTTGTTTCCATTGCCATCTGTTCCATCCCAGATAACTTCATACGAACCTGCTTTTTGATATTCATCTCTTAAAACAATGACCTTCTTACCAAGATTATTGAATATCTCAATTGTTACATTAGCTGAGTTTTCAATTTTATATGGTATTGTGGTTTCAGTAATGACAGGATTAGGATAATTCTGACCTAGTATAGCACTATTTTGTTCACTAACAGTTTCTTCTACATCAACATAATAATAAACACAAATATTATCCAGCCAGAATTCTTGTCCGCCAACCATTAATGTATCCATAGCTCCTGTTAAAGTTACAAAACCTTTTTCTCCAAGTGAGCATGTTGATGTAGTAACATTTAAACTAACACCAGGTGGATTTGGAGCAGATTCTAATTCACCTACATAAACCCCTCCACCATTCACTTCCAGATTTTCGAATCCACCAGCATCAGCATATTCAAAAGTTACCTCCTCAACCTGTAATCCAAGGTGTGTAAAGTCGAATTTAAGGTTAATATTGTTTGTTCCCATAATATAACCATCTCCAAAATCCGAAGCTGCATTCTGCACAGTGCAGTTGCCAAAAGTGCCTCCACTATTCCAATAGAAATATTCAACGGCAACAGGAATATCGGCCTCTGTAAAAATTACCTCGCCAATGAAATTATAGCCATCGCCGTATTCATCACCTAATGTCAGAGATTCGAAATCAACACACTCATTAACTGCTTCATAAGCACAAACATTGTCAATCTGAAATTCCTGTCCGCCAACAATCAGAGTTTGTATTTCCCCATAAATAGTAATGATTCCTCCAGTTGAGGTTGTTGTATGACTAATGCTAACATCCGGAAAACTCGGTATTGATGATAGTTCTCCAACATAAATAGGGTGCCCGTTTACTGAGAAATTTTCAAATCCGCCATAATCAGCATATTCAAAATTTACCTTGGTAACAGTGTAGCCTACCGAGGTAAAATCAAACATCAGGTTAATGTTGTTTGTCCACATAACTTTTCCCGTACCGAAGCTACCTGAAGCATTCTGAACAGTTGCCGTACCGAAAGTACCTCCCGGATTCCATTCAAAGTATTCAACAGAAACAGGAATATCATTTTCTGTAAATATGACCTCCCCAATTGTATTAATGCCGTCACCGTATTCGTCACCTACAGTTAACGATTCAAAATCAACACAATTTTGACTAAATCCAAAAAATGTAAAAATTGAAAAGATTAATGTTAAAAGTAAAGTTCTTGTTTTCATAAATTCCTCCTTTTTTAATTGGTATATTGTTAATAACATTTAATTTAATCATTAAGGATGTAATTATTTCAAAACTAATAATATTTTAAGCGAAATGCAAATTTTCAATCATTTATTAAAGCTGTTAACTCGGCTCCATATATTGATTTGTTTAGGTCACCGGCAATTTGCACCTGAAGCATCACACCATTATCAGCATAAAGTTTTATTTATATTTGCAAAAGAAATAATGAATCACAAAAAATGATTAAAGGAATTAAGAAGGGATATTATTCCGGATATTTTACTTTCTTTCTCATAATTTTGCTTCATTCATTTGTTTTATCACAGAATGATTACAGCGAAACAATCAACGAACTGGATGATTTCTATAATGAAATAATAAAAGAATGGGAAGTTCCCGGTATGGCAATTGCAATTGTCAAGGATGATTCTATTATCCTTTCTAAAGGTTATGGGGTAAATGAAATAAATACCAACTCTGAAGTTAATGAACATACATTATTTCCGGTTGCATCAAATACAAAGTCATTTACTACCGCTGCAATGGCTATTCTTGTTGACGAAGGTAAGGCAACATGGGATGACAGGGTCAAAGAACATCTTCCATGGTTTTATATACTGGATGCATATACAAGTGACAATATGACAATCAGGGATCTTCTAAGTCATCGCAGCGGGCTGAAAACATTCAGCGGTGATCTTTTATGGTATGGCACAGAATACGATAGTGAAGAAGTTGTACGCAGGGCAAGGTATTTGGGGTCCGAACACGGTTTACGGGAACATTATGGATATTCCAACATTATGTATATTGCGGCCGGTGAAATAATAGAAAAAGTATCAGGTAAATCTTACGATAGCTTCATCAAAGATAATTTCTTTGTTCCCCTTAATATGGACAGGACTGTTACGTCGGTTACATGCTTCGACACTATGGAAAACATAACTTCTCCACATACATATTACCATGGGCAGATAATACCAATAAAATATATTAACTGGGATAATGTTACCAGTGCCGGTGGTATTATATCATGCGTGGACGATATGGCTAACTGGCTGAAGTTACAACTTAACCGGGGTATATGGAAGAATGACACACTATTTGAACCAAGGTCTGCAAATGAAATGTGGAAACCTCACACAATACAGAATATTGGATCATTCAGAAAAGAGCTTTGGCCATCAACTCATTTCAGAGCATATGGTCTGGGATGGCAGTTAATGGATTATCAGGGAAGAAAAATAATTTCACACAGCGGGGGCTATGATGGTATCATCTCCCAAATGGCTATTGTAGCTGAAGATAGTTTGGGTATTGTCATATTAACAAACAAAAATTCTTACCTCATACTGCCTGTACTTTATCAAACTCTCCATGCATTTCTTGTGAGTGATAAAGAGGAAAAAGTAAACTGGGGTAAAGAGCTCTTCGGATATAAAGAATATGTTGATGAACGTAACAAGAAATCAAACGAACAACTTGAAAAACAAAGAATTGACAATACTTCGCCTTCATTTCCGCTTACAGAATATACAGGAACATATATTGATAAAATGTATGGCAATGCTATAATTTATTTGGATAATGAAAGTCTTAAATTCCGGCTAAGTCCTACTGAAAATTTTACAGGGGATTTAGTTCATTATCATTATAATGTATTTATGATTGAATTCAAGAAATTTCCATCACTTCCAAAAGGTCTTGTAACATTTATTTTAAATTACAAGGGTAAAATTGATAAAATGCTAATTCATTTACCTAATCCCGATTTTGATTTTTCGGAACTGGAATTCATTAAAGAATAATGTGCAAATACCGGCTGTATTATTTAAAATGATATTTGCACACTATAATAAACTATTCAGGTTATTAATAGTTGTTATAAAATGCTATCCGCTATTGCCTCGTGCAAGAAAATAGAAACCTGCTGCAGCCGGCAGAAAATAGTTATAAATACTGTAGATTGATCCGTCAAAGATCATAATCATTTCAATGATAGCAATAACGAGAATAAAAAATCCCGATACTATAGTCAGTGCTGGATTGTATAAAAATCCGCCTATAACAAGTAGCACAGAGAACAACAGGAAAAAAGCTGCAATCCAGAAATTGAACAGTTGCACCTGAAAATCAAGAAAAATGTTTATAAAAGTTACAATAAGAAAAGCAGCAACTGCTAATCTTAATAACCATTTTGCCAGCGGTACTAATGATTTAATTGGTTTCATAAGTTTGGTTTTTTACATGAAAATCAATATGGAAACCCGGTTTTGGATTAATTATACATTATTTTCATGTTGGTTTAAAAAAATTTTTTTACCAAGATAAAATATTTTTTGTATAAACTAAGAATTTATCTATAAAAATTAATTAAATGGTCTACTATTATCACCCAATAAATTCTTTATTTTAATTTTGAAAAAAAGTAATTAATATGGAAAAAATTGAATTTCCCTTTCTTGATAGTGAAGTGTCACGCATTGGACTTGGTACCTGGGCTATTGGCGGATGGCTCTGGGGAGGCACTGATGAAAAATATTCTATAAGAACAATACATACTGCTTTTGATAAAGGAGTAAACTTAATTGATACTGCTCCTGTTTATGGCTTTGGATTATCAGAGCAAATAGTGGGTAAAGCAATAAAACAATATGGCGAAAGGGATAAGATAATCATTGCAACAAAAACCGGATTGGAATGGAAGGAAGGCCAAAAAAGACCATATAGAAACTCAAGCAAAGCAAGAATTTTTAAAGAAATTGATGATTCGTTAAAAAGGCTTAAAACCGATTATATAGATATCTACCAGATTCACTGGCCTGATCCTATGACACCTATAAAGGAAACAGCAGAAGCAATGCAAACATTAAAAGATCAGGGGAAAATAAGATCAATTGGGGTAAGTAATTATTCACCTGAACAAATGGATATTTTCAGACAAATAACAAATGTAGATGTTTGTCAACCGCCTTACAATATGTTTGAAAGAGAGATTGAAAAGGATGTCCTTCCCTACTGTTTAAGCAATAATATTTATACACTGGGATATAGTTCAATATGCAGAGGACTTCTTTCGGGTAAAATGAGTAGTGATAAAAAATTCAAAGATGACGATCTTCGCAGCAGTGATCCAAAATTTCAACCTGATCGTTTTAAAATGTATCTCGATGCTGTCAGTAAACTAAATCGATTAGCAAAAAACAATTATGAAAGAAAAATCATTCACCTGGCAATAAGGTGGGTTCTTGATAAGGGAATAAGTGTTGCATTATGGGGGGCAAGAAGACCATCGCAGCTTGAGGAAATTGATGAAATATCAGGTTGGATGATAGAAAAAGAAGATATGACGGAAATAGACAAGATCCTTAAAACAACGATAACTGATCCCGCAGGCCGTGCATTCGATGGGCCTCCTGCCAGATAAATCTTTTACTTGTATTTAATTAAATAATTCTGTAGGGTACTACTAACATTTAATAAAAGATTAAATATTATTTGCCATTAACGAACTATCTTTGAAGACTAAATTTTTTATTATGAAAGAGATAAATATAATAGGTAGTGGCATAGCTGGTCTTTCTGCAGGTTGTTACCTTCAAATGAATGGTTACAAAACAAAAATTTTCGAATTGAATAACCAGCCAGGTGGTTTGTGCACAGGCTGGAAAAGAGGTGACTTTATTTTTGATGGATGCATCCATTGGTTGGTTGGTACTGATCCAAAGGAAAAATTCTATAACTTATGGAATGAGTTAATTGACATGAGTAAATTACAAACATACAATCATGAAGAATATTTGAAGGTGTTTGATAAAGAAGGCAATTCACTTACGTTCTTTACTGATGTCAATAAACTTGAAGAAGAACTTTTATCAAAAGCTCCTGATGATCAGAAGTATATTAAGGGTATGATAAAATCTATCAGGAAAATATCAAAATTTGATATGGACCCTTCGAAATCCGAAGAAACAATAAGCATATTCGAGTGGATAAAAATGATGATTAATTTTATACCTTACTATCCGGATTTTGGTAAATGGGGTAAACTGAAAGCAAAAGACCTTGCTAATAAGTTAAAAACCCCTCTGTTAAAATATGCAGTTGAAAACTCATTCGACCCTGATATGTCATTCATTTTTGTTTTGTTTACACTTGCCTGGATGAACAGAAAAGCAGCCGGTTATCCTCTCGGTGGATCTCTCAATATTTCAAAACTTATTGAAAAAAGATATATTGATCTTGGCGGTAAAATCAATTACAATAATAAGATTGAAGAAATTATAACAGAGCCTGCCGGGAAAAAGCACAGAGCTAAGGCGATAAGAAACCATAAAGACGAATTATTCGAATCGGATATTACAATATCAGCAGCAGATGGACATTATACATTATTCAAAATGCTGAATGGTAAATTTATCAGTAAAAAAATTAAGGATTATTACGATAACCAGTTAACATTTCCTTCTTATATACAGTTTTCTGCAGGTGTTAGCAGGAGATTTGATGACAGTTCAAAGCAAATACTTTTTCCATTAAATGAATCCATTCAAATAGATCCTGAAACCAAAATTGATGATATAGGAATCAGAGTTATTGATTATGATCCAAACCTTATGCCAGAAGGCAAATCAATCATTATTATAATACTTCCAACCAGGAACTATGAATACTGGAATGATCTGAGAAATAACAACAGGAAAAAATACAAAGAAGAAAAGAAAAAAATAACAGAAAGGCTCATAGAAATACTTGAACAAAGGTATAAAGGCATAAGCAAGCAAATTGAAAAAACCGATCTTTCAACTCCGGCAACGGTAATACGTTATACAAATAACTGGAAAGGCAGCTATGAAGGATGGGTACTTACCCCTGAAGTTGGTTTTCAGGGATTGAAAAAAAGAATACCAGGATTAAAGGACTTTTATATGATAGGCCAATGGATAGCACCAGGAGGAGGACTACCTACTGTTCTAAAAACCGGAAGAAATGTTGCCCAGGATATCTGTAAAAGAGATAAAATTAAGTTCAGCACGGAAGAATTTTAAGTAATTTTAATTTTTTAAATAAAAATAATATGGACTGGCTTTGGATTACAATTAGTATTATTATTGTATTTGTAGGTATTATTGGCGCTGTTCTTCCTGTGATACCAGGCCCTATTGTGGCGTTTGCTTCATTGCTGATTCTGCAGCTAAAAGAAGTCAATCCTTTTACAGAAAAATTTCTTGTTATTATGGGGCTTGTTGCTGCGGCAGTTACAGCGCTTGATTATGTGGTACCGGTATACGGCACAAAAAAATTCGGGGGTAGTAAAGCCGGAATACGGGGAAGTATGATAGGTTTGATAGTAGGGATCATCATACTCCCGATGTTAGGAATAGTTATCGGTCCCTTTGGAATACTGGGGATCATTTTGGGTCCTTTTGTAGGGGCGTACATAGGTGAATCCATGACAGGTAAGGATTCCAATGCTGCTTTCAAAGCTGCTTTCGGATCATTTATAGGCTTTCTTACCGGTACATTTATGAAGTTTGTATACGCTATTATTTGTGCTTTTTATGTTATAAAAGGATCATTTTTTATGTAGAGATATGCGTAAAATTGAAGACATTAAAGAGCTAAGAAAGATTTCCAAAGAAATAAGAAAGGATGTTGTAAGAAGCATTGCTGGAGCCGGATCTGGACATACAGGAGGTTCTCTCGGTTTGGCGGATGTAATGACAGTTATGTATTTTAATATTCTGAACCATGATCCAAAAAATCCTGATTGGCCTGAGCGTGACAGATTAATTCTTTCTATAGGTCATGTTGCACCTGTATTATATGCAGCTTTGGCGAGATCGGGATATTTTCCTTTAAAAGAGCTGGAAACATTGAGAAAACTTGGATCAAGGCTTCAGGGACATCCGGGAAGGGATCACGGTCTGCCAGGTTTGGAGCTGTCTGCCGGATCGCTCGGTCAGGGACTATCAGTTGCTGTGGGTATGTCATTAGCTGCTAAAATAGATAAAGCTACATGGAATGTATACAGTATTCATGGCGATGGTGAACTGCAGGAAGGAAATATCTGGGAAGCCGCTATGAGCGCTTCACATCATAAACTGGATAAGCTAACAGCAATAGTAGACAGAAATGAAGTGCAGATAGATGGCAAAACTTCGGAAGTTATGGAGGTTGATCCGCTTTCAGAAAGATTTGAAGCTTTTGGATGGAATGTGTTAACCTGCAATGGTCACAATCACAAGGAATTGATCAACACAATAAATAAGGCTAAATATATAAAAGGAATGCCTTCTGTGGTTCTGGCAAAGACCAATATGGGGAAAGGAGTTAAAGGTATTGAAAATGATCACCGGTGGCATGGAAAACCGCCTTCAAAAGATCAAGTGGAAGATTTTCTCAAACAAATTGACGAATATTATCATGAACTTTAATAATAAAGGAAATAAACCTACCAAGGAAGGTTTTGCAGAAGGATTGTTAGAACTGGGTAATAAATACAAAGATGTCGTCCTGCTGGGAGCTGATATCACCTCATCAGTCGGCATGGATGGTTTTGTGAAGAAATATCCTGACAGGTTTTTTTCTATTGGTATAGCTGAACAGAACTGCATCGGTATCTCAGCCGGACTTGCATTATCGGGAAAGGTACCTGTTTTCAGCACCTACGGGGTTTTTGCGGGGATAAGAACAACCGACCAGACAAGAATATCACTTTGCTATAATAATGTTCATGCAATTATTGGCGGAGCCCATGCCGGCATTTCAGTTGGCCCTGACGGCGCCACCCACCAAGCACTTGAAGATATTGCCATAATGCGGGTTTTACCGAATATGACCGTTCTATCACCATGCGATGCCACACAAACAAAACTGGCTACAATTGCAGCATACGAGCAATGTAACGGACCGGTATATGTGCGTTTTGGCAGAGCACCTTTTCCTGATTTTACAAATCCCTCTGATGAATTTGAAGTTGGTAAAGCTAAAATCTTGAGAGAAGGAAAAGATATAACAATCGTTGCCACCGGTCATTTGGTTTGGGAAGCTCTACTTGCAGCCAATTCTCTGGAAAAAGAAAACATTGATGCCCGTATCATTAATATGCATACTATAAAACCTATCGATAAAAATACTATTATTAAGGCAGCCATAGAAACCAAAGCAATTATTACTGCAGAAGAACATCAGGTTATAGGAGGGCTCGGAGGTGCTGTTGCGGAAGTGATAGTGCAAAACCATACTGTTCCCATGGAATTAATAGGAATGAAAGATCGCTTTGGGGAATCAGGAACACCTGAAGAACTTATGGAGAAAAATGGCCTGACAGCCAAAAACATTTATGATAAAGCAAAGAAATTATTACTTACCCGGAAATAAATATATCGTCAGGATACTCTACCTTTTCAAGAAATAAACCATGCGCCGGAACCGAATAACCTGCATGTGCCCTGTCCTTTTTTTCAATGATTTTCCTGAAACCATCAAGGGATATTTTATGTTGTCCCAGTTCTATCATTGTGCCAACAATAGCCCTGACCATATTACGTAAAAACCTGTCGGCTCTTATTTCGAAAATCAATAAATTATTATCATACTGCCAGTGAGCATGATGAATCTTGCATATTTTAGTATTTACCTGAGTGTTGACTTTTGAAAAACTTGTAAAATCTTCATATTCTTTAATTGTTGCAGCAGCCTTGTTCATAATCTCAACATCAAGTTCCCCAAACAGAAAATATGTAAAATCAGTTTTGAAAGGATCTTTAATCCTCGTGATATAATAACGATATGTTCTTGACAAAGCACTGAAGCGCGCATGTGCATTTGATATTACCGGCCTAATATTGTAAATTACTATATCTCTGCCCAGAAAACCATTTAGTTTAAATACCAGTTCATTTCTTTTTTTCTTATTAATGTTTTTCTCAATAGCAAAATGTGCATAAAATTCTTTTGCATGAACACCTGTATCAGTTCTCCCGCAGCCGACAACATTTATATCTGATGAAAGAAGTCTGGAAAGTCCGGTATTTAAAACTTCCTGAACAGTAATAACTCCATTTTGCAGTTGCCACCCATGAAAGTTCTTTCCATTATAAGCCAGTTTGATAAAATATCTGTACTCCAAGACTATATTATTTATTTCAAAATTATAAAATTCGTTTAAACCTTGGTTTAATACTATTTATTATTTTTGATGGAAATGAGAACAACGGTATCTGCTTTTTTGTTTTTGGGTTTAATCTTATGTGTTCCTTCTATAAGGGGTCAGGAAGGCATGCTGTATCCCAAAGATGTAAAGCACCCCGACTATTTTGCCAAAACCCCTCCCCTGTGGGAAATGGCCGTTATTCATCCTTCAGAAATAAAAACAGAGCAAAGGGAAAAAGGTATTTCGGAGGTGATTCGGGAGCCGGATTTTGAGAAAAGGAATTTTATGAGCGATCCGCCTCTTGATCCTGTATTGCAAAGGTTTATGGGCAATCGCATCTCAGGTGAGATACTAGCCAATTTTGAAGGCGTGGACAATCTGCAAAACATTCTGCCTCCCGACACGGAAGGCGATGTGGGCCCGGATCATTACCTGCAGATGATCAATATGTCTTTTGCCATTTACGATAAGGAAGGCAACCTGCTTTATGGCCCGGCCAGCAACCTGAGCATCTGGCAAAATGCACCTTATCCCTGGTCGGAATACAGCCGGGGCGATCCCATCACACTTTACGACGAGGAAGCAGACCGCTGGCTTATCAGCGAACTGTCTTACGTCAGTCACCCGGATGGGCCTTATTACGAAAAGATCGCCATTTCCGAAACTTCCGATGTCGAACCGGTTGATGTACCGGCTTCAATTCAGGAAATTTGACGATTATTCAAGCATGGTCACCAACCACACGGTGAATACGGGCAATGGCGTAGCCGGTATTCGCTGGTACGAATTCAGGGACGATAGCAGCGGCTGGCAAACCAGGATTGCTTCCTTCAATCTTAACGAACCTCTTGTTCTTGAAGTAAGTGCAAATGAAGACACCATTTGCCGGAACCATAGCACACAGTTGCATGCCGATCCACAAGGAGGTGGAAATACTTATACCTACAGCTGGACCTCCGATCCACCTGGTTTCAACTCATCATTGCAAAATCCTATTGTATCTCCTGATACTAACACGATGTATTTTTGTGAGGTGGATGACGGGGTGAATGCGATAACAGACAGTGTAAAGGTCTTTGTTGATCCATGTACAGGCCTGATGACATCGGAAAATCAACCATTTGTAGCGCTTTCGCCCAATCAGTCGGGGAAAATCCTGCAATTAAATTTTGGAAATCTTCCGGGAAATGAAGTCCGGTTTGTCATCATAAACAACAGCGGGCAAATCCTTTACAGCAAAACATTTAAGAATCCGGGGAAAGGTCAGCATATCATAAGCATTGACCGGATTCCGGCGGGGATCTATATTGCTGTCATCCGAAACAGGCATTATGAAAAAAATATTAAACTGGTTGTGATGTAGTTTGCGATAAAAGTTTCACTCCGAATTTCAGAGGTTTAAATCTCATCGCTCTTAACAAATTTACAACCCATATCCTTTAGCTCTTTTCTGATTTTCTTGTATTCATCTGCGTCAATCGGGAGTGTGGCATCTTCGACCAGGGTGGCAGAGAACCCTTCTTTTATGGCGTCCCTAACGGAATAATTAACGCAGAAATCAGAGGTCAGCCCGCAAAAATACAGCTCATCCGCTTCTCTTCTTCGCAGATAACCTGCAAGGCCCGTGTCTTTTTTATGACCATTATCGTAAAACACGCTATAAGTATCTATTTCCGGTTCCATGGCTTTGCGGATGATGGCCTCCACCTTGTTGGTTTTGAGGTCAGGATGAAATTCCGCTCCTTTGGTATTCTGCACGCAATGGTCTGGCCAGAGTATTTGTTCCAGACCTCCCAGCTCTGTTTTATCAAAAACATTTTTGCCTTCGTGGTTGGAAGCAAAGCTGCCGTGGTTTTTGGGGTGCCAGTCCTGTGTGGCAACCAACAGGTCAAACTTATCCTGGATTTTGTTTATGACGGGTATGATCCGGTCTCCTCCTTCAACGGCAAGTGCCCCTCCGGGCAGAAAATCATTCTGTACATCTGTAATAATAAGTGCTTTCATATTCTATTTCTTTTTATATTCTTCAATCAATTTATCACGTTCGGCTTTCAATCCATCGCTGATCCCGATTTTATATTCGTGGGGATTATCAAATCTTTTAAATTCGTCAGGCAGTTTTTCCATTCTTTCCTGTCTGTATTGTGAAATCTCTTTAAGTGTTTTTTTACCGGAAAGCCGTTTGCCTTTCTCCATTACTTTTTCAAGCAGGGCTTCCTTTTTCATTTTGCCGGTATTCATCGACTTATCCGGTTCGAAGGGATGATGGATATGTTCAAAATCCTTTTCATCTTCCAGTGCAACAGCATCAGCCCCGATCCAGTTCCGGTTTTCATCCATAAGCCGGTAAACTTGTTTTTTGTGGGGAAGGGTAATCTTGCTGAGGGTTTCTGATAACTTCAAACGGGGTTTCCCGCTGGCGTAGGCAAGTTTATATACGCCGTCGAGGGCGGCATCTGGGCGTCCTATGACCAGGTTGGTCCCCACTCCGAACAAATCAAGGGGTGCACCCTGATCCAGCAGGCTTTTGATAACATGCTCATCCAACTGGTTGGAAGCAGCGATCTTTACATAATCCAACCCTGCCTCGTCGAGCATCTTTCGGCTTTTTTTTGCAAAATAGGCCAGGTCGCCGCTGTCGAGCCTGATGCCCTTTAACTCATGGCCACGTTTTTCCATTTCCTTTCCAACCCGTATGGCATTCGGTACGCCGCTTTTGAGGGTGTCGTAGGTATCAACCAGCAATACACAATCCCCGGGGCGTTCTCTGGCAAAATCCCTGAATGCGGATATTTCATCATCATAACTTTGAACAAAACTATGGGCCATGGTACCCGAAACCGGTATGTCGAAATCCCTGCCGGCACGCACATTGCTGGTGGCATCAAATCCGCCTGCCACTGCTGCCCGGCTGGCATAATAACCGCCCGGTCCATGCGCCCTGCGCAATCCGAAATCCACCAGCTTGCCTTTTCCGGCTACCATGCGCATGCGGCTTGCCTTGGTGGCAATCAGCGTTTGTAAATTCAGGATATTGAGCAGGAGGGTTTCAACGATCTGGCTTTCCAGCAGGTTTCCTTCCACCTGAAGAACCGGTCTGGTTGGGAATACGATATCTCCTTCGCGGCTGCTGTATAGATTGCCTTTAAAGCGGAAATCCTTGAGGTAGTCCAGAAAATCATCAGGAAATCCGATGCTGCGGAGCAATTCGATGTCCTTGTTGTCAAACTTCAAATTTTCCAGTATATCGATCAGATCATCCAGTCCGGCGAAAATGGCATATCCTCCATCAAAAGGCAGTTTTCTGAAAAAATAATCGAATACGGCCTTATCCTCTGCCCTGCCTTTCTTAAAATATACAAGGGCCATGGTCAGCTCGTACTGGTCGGTGTAACTTCCCGTATAATTTATCATGGTATTGAATCTTTGTTTACCCAAAAATTTCCAGCATTTTGTTTTCGTAAGTTTTCAAATCGCTTTGGCTGTATAAAACCATACGGATTGTATTAACCTTATTCAGGTTCCGTGCATTTTCCTTTATGGTTTTCAATGCGATTTCGGCTGCATCTTCAACCGGAAAGCCAAAGGCGCCGGTTGAGATAGACGGAAAAGCTACCGATTCAATACCTTTCTGTTCGGCCAATTGAAGTGCATTCCGGTAACAGTCAGACAGCAGCTTGTCTTCCGGTTTATCCACCCCGTAGATGGGTCCCAGGCAATGTATCACAAATTGGTTGGGAAGGTTATAAGCGCTGGTTATAACAGCTTCTCCTGTTTTTATCGGTCCCAGGGGTTTGCTTTCCTGCACCAGCTCGGGTCCGGCAGCCTGATGAATGGCACCGGCAACCCCGCCTCCGGGAAGTAGCCTGGCATTGGCAGCGTTCACCACGGCCTCCATATCATCCTGTCCGGTGATATCTCCCCGCATGAGTTCAATGAGAATGTCGTTCATTATTTTTTTCATGATCCTGTTGGTTTAAAATAGTTCTGCTTATAATTCAATATACGTCTTAGCAATGCTTTACCGATCTCTAATTCATAATAATCTACCAAAAAAGATCGTGTAAAAGAGTTTTTTTCCGGGCTCATATTACACTGGTAATATTAAAATATTCTTTATTTGAACAAGAATTGTACCATTCGGAATTCATCGGCAACCAGCAAGAAATCAGATTGTATGTTGTGGTGAAATAAAACAGGTGTGGAATGTTTTACCTGATAAAAAAGGAAATATATATGTGTTTGAGGGAAAAGTCGGCAGCTTTGAAGGAATTGGCCGTTTTATCTTGGGACTAATTGATGAAGTGAAAGTTATTCAGCCAAAAGAATTAATAAATTATTTAAACAGAAAAATACAACAAAAGCAATTTTAAGCAAATAAAATTATTTATCAACAATGACGGAAGTTGACAAAATAGTATATTAATTTTGTGGAATAAATTGATAATATGCGTTTTAAACTAATATTACAAACGGAAGGAAAAAATAATGT
>CAZJYD010000029.1:0-34076 GCA_964550205.1 uncultured Bacteroidales bacterium | reverse complement strand
GCGTTCACGCAGTGAATAAATTATGAATAAAACAACAAAAATATAAACAGATGAATATAAACAGATGAAAAAAAAGAAAAGAAAAAGAATAATATCCAATGTAGTAATATTTTGGTTAGTTTATGGAGTATGTCTTTTCTTTATTTTTTTGATTTTCTTCGGAATCAGCCATGAATGGTTTGGCCCTATGCCCAGCTTTAAAAAGTTAGAAAATCCTGAAGTCAATCTTGCATCAGAGATTTATTCATCTGATGGAGAATTACTTGGTAAATATTATATAGAAAACCGGTCGAATGTTCACTACCGTGACCTACCACCGTATTTGGTTAATGCACTCATGGCAACAGAAGATATAAGGTTCAGGCAGCATTCAGGAGTAGATTTTAAAGCTTTGTTCAGAGTGGCCTTCGGCGTGCTTACCGGTACTAATCGTGGTGGCGGCAGTACAATTACGCAACAGTTGGCAAAAAATCTTTTCCCGAGGTTTAATGATCCATCTTTGCTTAATCTGGTAATTTCCAAATTTAAGGAATGGGTTACCGCTTCAAAACTCGAACGTAATTATTCCAAGAATGAAATAATTGCGATGTACTTTAACACTGTTTCTTTTGGAAGTCAGGCATACGGAATTAAAGCGGCTGCCAGAACTTTTTTCAACAAACAGCCTGATTCTTTAAACCTTGAAGAAGCAGCATTAATGGTAGGAGTAGTGAACGCACCAACACGCTACAGTCCCATCCTCAATCCCAAAAGTGCTTTTGACAGAAGGAATCTTGTCCTGGATCAAATGGCCAAGTATGATTATATTACCGGGGAAATTTGTGATTCGGTCAAGCAAATACCTCTGGATATGTCCAATTACGGGGTAATGAAGCATACGTCAGGTACTGCAACATATTTCAGGGAATATTTAAGGGGTAAACTAAAAGAATGGTGCAATAATCATTTTAAGGCTGACGGAACACCCTACAATCTTTATAGTGACGGTTTAAAAATTTATACTACCATTAATTCCAAAATGCAGCAATATGCTGAGGAATCAGTAGAAGAACATCTTGCTGGTTATTTGCAACCAACTTTTTTTGAACACTGGGAAGGCTATACAAATGCACCCTTTGTATTTAAAGGCGATTCCGTCGAGAAACAAGTAGAAGATATCATGGAATTGTCCATGAAACGTACCGAAAGGTATAAAAGACTGAGGAATGCCGGAGTGTCTATTGATTCGATACTTGAAATCTTCAATACCCCGGTAAGAATGAAAGTGTTTTCCTGGGAAGGTGAGAAAGATACAGTATTATCACCAATGGATTCAATCAGGTATTATAAGTATTTCCTCCAGGTAGGTCTGATGTCGATGGAACCTCATACCGGATATGTAAGAGCATACGTAGGAGGCATTGATTATAAATATTTTAAATATGACCATGTTACAATGGCTAAACGCCAGGTAGGTTCAACATTTAAACCCTTCTTATATACACTTGCCATGCAGGAAGGTGAATTTACCCCATGCAGTAAACTACCCAATGTCCAGCCCATTATCGAATTGCCCGACGGTACGGTATGGGAACCAAACAATGCTTCAAGAAAATACCGGGGAGAAGAAGTAACCCTTAAATATGCCCTTGCCACTTCAAACAATTGGATATCAGGACAATTGATTAAAAGATATTCTCCTCAATCGGTAATTAAAATAACAAGAAAAATGGGTATGAAGAGCTATATACCTCCCGTCTACTCCATTGCTCTTGGTTCAGCCGATCTGGAACTCTACGAAATGGTGGGAGCCATGAATACCTTTGTAAATAAAGGAGTATATGTTGAACCTATATTCATTACCAGAATTGAAAATAAACACGGTAATGTAATAGACCGTTTCATCCCATATAAAGAAGAAGCAATGAGCGAGCAAACAGCTTACCTGATGCTTGAACTCTTAAAAGGTGTTGTGAATTACGGTACAGGGATAAGACTTAGACTTACATACGGCTACAACAATCCTATTGCCGGCAAAACTGGTACAACGGATAATCA
The DNA here is from genome assembly GCA_964550205.1 of uncultured Bacteroidales bacterium. Classification (GTDB taxonomy): domain Bacteria; phylum Bacteroidota; class Bacteroidia; order Bacteroidales; family JAIOZK01; genus JAIOZK01. The sequence continues at coordinate 32,039 of CAZJYD010000029.1, read as the reverse complement.
ATCCGATGGCTGGTTTATGGGCATAACCCCCGACTTAACCACAGGTGTTTGGGTGGGAGCAGAAGAGAGAAGTGTTCATTTCAGAACATTGAGATTAGGACAGGGTGCTAATATGGCTTTACCCATATGGGCAATATATATGAAGAAAATTTATGAGGATGAATCATTAGGAATAACTAAGGGTGATTTTGATAAACCTCTATTCGATTATGATATTGATTTCGATTGTACGGATGATGAATCGGAAGATATGTATAGTAATGATGTCTTTTAATGAAAGCTATTCCTTATTATCAGATCATGTTAGCTTATATTGATCATTAATATATATCTTTTCTAAATGTTACCTTTTATAAAAAAGATTAAATTACATCCTAACGAAGCTATTATTCTTTTTATAGGTTTATTATTAGCTTTTTATACATTCAGGCGAGCCGTAATACTGTCGTTCACTCATGATGAAAGCCGAATTTACCTTATGATGATAGCCCATAGTCTGTCTGATATATTTAACTACAGAATTATTTCACAAGACCATATGTTGAATACATTCCTGATGAAAATTTCATCCATGATATTTTCCGATAATGAATTCATTCTGAGATTGCCTAATCTTATCGGGCACCTGCTTTTCATTATCTTTTCATATCTCATGATGAAAAAATTTATTCATAAATATCTGTTGATAGCTGCCTTTATTTTAATAAACTTCAATCCTTACCTGCTTGATTTCTTCTCGGCTGCCAGGGGATATGGCCTTTCAGTCTCAATGATGCTGATAAGTATTTATTTTCTTTTATCTTATGCAGATAACAATAAAATCAAATCTTTAATATTATCCTATATATTTGCTACACTTTCTGTTTTTTCAGTATATTCATTACTTTATTATTTCATTGCCCTTTTTGCATGGACAATAATATTCCTGGTTTACAAAATTCTGATAATCAAGAATTATAATAAAAAAATAGTTTTATACATTCTATCTGTGTTTTGTATAGTTATTATTTTCTCGCTTGTAATATATTTAAAACTACATGAACCTCTAAAAAAGATTACGGATAAGGATTTTATTTACCAAACAAGTAGTAATGCCGGTTTTTATTCCAATACATTCAGGTCTGTTATTTATGCTTCAAGCTATAATAAATATAATGGCCTGCTGGTAACAATAGCAAGTGTGGTTTTGGGTGTATTTTACATTTCCGGAATTATCTATATAATAAAGGGCCTGATAGAACGAAGATATGAAATATTGAAATCACCTCTTTTTATCTCAATGTTTATTCTTGCTGCCTCATCACTTACAGTAGTTTTATTATATCATATAAGTAATGTCGAGTTCCCTCATCACAGGACATCAACTTTATTTATGCCTTTAATTATTTTACCAATAATATTTTTACTTAATATTATGCATAACCAGAAGTACGGCCGGCTTCCTGCTTTGATCATAATTTATTTTTTTACTGTCATTCTTATTATCAATACTTTTATCAGTTTTAATTTTACACATTACTCTGACTGGAGATATGATTCATCTACAGAAAAAATGCTTTGTGTTCTTGAGAAAGAAATTGAAGATAATAAGCATGATCGTATTAAGCTTGGAGTAAATTGGATATATTCTCCTGCCATAAATTTTTACAGAAAAACCAAAAACCTTGGATGGCTCGATAAGGCTGATCGTAACGGTTATGAGAACGAATCCTACGATTACTACTATATAACCTTATCAGATACAAATAATGCCATTTTAAAAAAAAGTACAGTTGTTGATGTTTATCCTCTTAGTGAATCCATTTTATTAAAAAGAAAAGCAGAACAACCACACTAAATCATATTCCATTACTGTTTTTTCTGCGATTATTCAATTTTATGGGTTTTTTTACCTTTGTGCATCTATTTTCAGCAATTTAAGTTTATTAGAGTGAAAGAAAACAAAAACACTACTATTATAGTTCCGGCTTATAATGAGGAAGATGCAATTAAAATAAGCCTGGATAAGATTGTCAACTCCGGTTACCACAAAAAATATGAGGTAATATATGTAAATGACGGGTCTACTGACAGTACCAGGGAAATAATCTCCGAATACCCGGTTAAATTAATAAACCATAATGTTAATAAAGGTTATGGGGCTGCTCTTAAAACAGGTATTCGCAAGGCATCGGGAGACAAAGTAGTTATTCTCGACAGCGATGGGCAACACGATCCGCAATATATTGATAAACTTATTGAAATGCTTGATGATTATGACATGGTTATAGGCGAGCGTGGTGTGGATTCTCATCAGGTAAGAAAACGGCGTTCGGGCAAAAAGATAATCAGAAAAGTTGGTGAATACCTGGTAGAGCAAAAATTACCTGATTACAATTCGGGATTCAGAGGATTCAACCGTCAATTGATGAAAGAAATGCTTCATCTCATGCCCAATGGTTTTTCTTTTTCAACAACTTCCACTCTTGCATTTCTGAAAGAAGGCTATACTATCGGAACTTTCACAATTAATGTAAACCAACGGGTTGGACGCAAAAGTAATGTTAAATTCTTTAAGGACGGTCCCAAAACCATATTGCTTCTTTTTCGCATTATTATGTTGTTCAATCCATTAAAGATATTTCTTCCCTTCAGTTTTATCATGGCCTTCATCGGATTAGCCTGGGGATTATACGGATATTTTACAACAGAACGTTTCCCTAACAGTGCCATACTTATTGTAGTATTTGGAATGATGTTGTTTTTTATAGGCTTACTGGCTGATCAAATTGCTATGCTTAACCGTGTGAAACGCTGATCATGGGAAAACATAATAAATCCGATCACAAAAATAAATGGACAGACAAGGATGTAGAAGCCCATTGGGACAGGGTTGCTTCCATATACATAAAGGAAAATGAAAAAGTTAAAGAAGCCCATGATCAAAGGTTCCGGGAAACCATGAAATTTCTCGATCTAACATCAAATGATAAAGTGTTGAATATTACAAGCCGTGATTGTGAAGCCGATGATTTTATAAAAAAGACAAATCCTGAAGTTGAAGTGGTCAATGCGGAAATTTCATCCGGATTGATAAAAGAAGCTCGGAAAGTCAGACCCTGGGTAAATCAAATTAAAATAGAAACATATTCTGAGATCCCTTTTGAGAATGATACTTTCGACAGGATCGTTTCGCTGGAAACTCTGGAGCACGCAGCTGATCCTGTTAAGTTCCTTTCGGAGCTTTACCGTATTTCCAAAAGAGATGCAAGAATGGTTTTAAGCTGCCCTCCGGCAACAAGCGAAATACCATATCAAATCTTCACTTTTATTTTCGGAGGTCACGGAGAAGGACCTCACCGCTTTTTATCATCCAAAGAAGTTAAGGTTATGTTAAAAGAAACAGGATGGAAATTACAATTTCATGAAGGTACTGTATTAGTTCCTGTTGGACCCAAAGTAATACATAATATTGGCGAAAAAATTATCAAAAAATTCCAAAATACTTTTATTTCCGAATTGGGAATAAGACAATTTTATGTCTGTACAAAAAATTGAACGGCTTAAAAAAATAATGAATTCGGAACTATGCAACCGTTGCGGATCATGCGTGGGATTATCCGGAGGCAGTATAAATTTTAAGGATAAAGAAGGTATTTACCGTCCGGTACTTACAGGCGAAATTGATGAAAAGACCACCGACCGTATATTAAATGCCTGCCCGGGCAAAGAATTTAACTTCCCTGAATATAGAAAATTGTTTTATCCCAAGGCACCCCGTTTTCATACTTATACAGGACCATATCATCAAATTTACATCGGATATGCCAACAACGATTTTGTTCGCAGAAATGCTTCCAGTGGTGGAATAATATCAGCAATATTGATATATCTTCTTGAAAAAGGAATGATTGACGGTGCGGTTGTTTTGAGAATGTCGCATGAAAAGCCTTGGTTAAGCGAGCCTATTATTGCAACATCAAAAGATGAAATACTGGAAGCAGCACAAAGTAAATATATCATCAGCTCGGTAAATGAGATTTTAGATATAACCAAAAACTTTAATGGAAAGCTTGCTTATGTTGGTCTGCCTCCTCAAGTTCAGTCAATACGAAAACTTCAGGCTGTTAAAGATCCGTCTGTTAGAAATATCAAATATATCTTCGGCCCTTTTTATGGAAACACATTACATTTTTCCTCCATTAAGAGTTTTCTGAAATCACACGGTGTAAAAGACTATAAAAAGATAAAAAAACTATATTTCCGTTATGGCGAATGGCCGGGAAATCTGAGAGTAGAACTGGAATCCGGCAGGATCATTGAATTAAAGAAATTTCATGCAAACTATCTTATACCATTCCACATATTACGAAACAGTCTTTACTGCACCGATCTTTCCAATGAATTTACGGATATTTCTGGCGGTGATGCATGGGCTCCGGTATATGAAGAACGTGGCAAAGGCTTTTCAATAATTATTACCCGCACTGCTGAAGGAGAAAAAATATTTAACGATATGATTAAAAATGAATTTATAACTGCCAGCCCGATAACAGAAAGCGAAGCCATCTCGATGCATTCTCATGGTTATGACCTGAAAAAAAGAGGCAGTTTTATCCGTATCAAATTCAGAAAACTTTTAGGCAAAGATATTCCTGACTACGGATATCAATTGAAAGGATTTCCTTTAAGCCGGTATTTAATGGAAGTAATTACCAGCTCATTATTTGTTTTGCTAAGCACCTCTTTGGCCCGCTGGACTATAGAACAATTTTCTCCGAAGTTTATCGGAAAATTTTTTGAACAAGCAAGAAATACATGGAAAAAATCAACATATAGAATAAAACGTAATAACCTCAACTAATGGCAGCAAAGCGAAAAATAAGCTTATTCCTGATCCTCAGGCTTCTGGGTATAGCTCTTTTCATTGTGATCCTTACCCGTGTTAATCTGAAAGAAATAGCCGAAGTCTTAGCTAACGTGCAGATAACCCTTTTCATATACGGAATATTTTTTCAAATCCTTGTATTGATCTTCAAAGGTATTCGCTGGCATATAATTAATGACGGCCGTTTAAAAAAAATTCATTGCATAAGAAGTTTTGGCCGTTTCTTTGAGAGTTATGCCATAGGAGTGATTACACCAGGACGAATAGGAGAATTATTAAAAGCCGGTCACGAAAAAACAAGAAATGACAAGGCAAATGCTTTTATCAGAGTATTATCAGAAAGAGGATTTGATGTGGGCATATTTGTCTTCATTGCAGGACTGGCATTCCTTTTCGGTAATTACATAAACTTAAATGAATATATCAGCGTATTAATAATTGCAGTAAGCATAATTATAATTGTTGTGTCATTTATATTGCTGAGCTCGGCAAAAGTGCTTCTGTATTTTCAGAGATTAATAAATCGACTGCCTGGAAAATTTTCTGAAATAACACTAACTCCCAAAAAATATAGTTTAAAACAAACATCGGTAATCTTTTTCTTTTCATTACTAAGCAATTTCAGTTATTTTGTGTCGTGTTATTTCCTGGCCCAAAGTGTATATATGTTTATAAATTTTGTAGCTGCTTCAGGAGGTGTTGCTATTGCAGGTTTATTTAATATGCTTCCGGTAACAATAATGGGACTGGGCACAAGAGAACTAACATTTTTAACATTATTTGATTCTTTTGATCAATCAAATGTTTTAGCCTTTTCGGCAACTATGCTTATAGTAGCACAGATTGGCGGCGGAATTATATCAATGATCCTGGGGCAGGCATTTTTGTTAACCGACCGTAAAAGGATAAAAAAAGAAATAGAATGAACAGATATCTTATAGTTACAGGCGCTAATGGTTATCTTGGAAAATATCTGATTGAGCAGGCACTGCAGGATGGCTATCATGTATTAGCGTTTAAATTTGATCACATCAGGTCAACAATAATCCAACATCCTAATGTTGAATATATATACTGTGATATAACCAAAAAGATCATCAGTCAGAATAATATTAAAGAAATTACGGCCGGTAAAAACATTATCGGTTTAGTTAATGCTGCTGCCATTTTGGGTTGCTCAGAATATGATTACAATTATAAAGTAAATGCCGAAGGGGTAAAAAACATAATCGATTTTTGCAAAGAGCTTAATATTAATAAAGTAGTTCATGTCAGCAGTGTGGTTGTTTTAAAAAAAATAAAAGGACCTTATGGAATAACAAAATTAAAAGGGCAGCAATTTCTGATGAACTCCGATATCAATTACACTATTTTCATACCTGCAATGATACTTGGACCTGAAAATCTTGGAATCAACCGCGTACTTAAAAATGTGTTCCGTTTGCCTTTAATAGTGCCTATAATAGGCTCAGGCATGCAAACTCAACATCCTGTTTTTGTAAAGGATTTTGCAAAATACATTATAAGATCAATAGAAAATCCCAACAGCAAACGCAAGGTTTATGAGATAGGGGGAAATACTATCATCTCATTTAAGGATCTTGTTAAACTTATCTTGAAAATAAAAAACAGAAAGAAGATATTCATTCCGGTACCTGTTTTTGTAGCTTCAATGCTGGGGAAATTATTTCAAACGGTACAGAAAGTACCTGCTTTTACAGCTGAACATGTAAAGGGCGTTTTACAGGACTCGAAACTTAATACTGATATGCTTAAAGAAGATCTCGATTTTAAACCGACACCATTGGAAAAAGCTTTAAAATATACTCTTAAAGAAATAGACAATAACTGGGATTCTTATCTTTCACCCATGCCGGAAAAGACTATTACAAAATCGTAAATCACTTTTCTTTTTCATGAGCCAGGTAAAACTTACCATATTTTCCTTCTTCAAGAATCTCAAAGTCATACAAAGTCTCAAATTTATTCTTAAGACTATCTATACATATAATCACTTTCTTTCCCGCCAGAGATGTATCAATTGAATTTAATATACTCACCTGGGTGCTATCTTCATAATTATATTTTTTTGCATAGAATTTTACCTGGCGTGTTGGATGTGCGGTTATTACTGTCAATTCCTTTATTTCGGGTCTTTTTGTTTTTACTCTTTTCAGGAATCTTCCCTCGCGTTCAGGTGGGTATACATAATTCTTTTCCAGGTCATAGGTATTTTTCCTGATAATTTTCTTATACAATGGAATACAGGCAAAGAATAATCCCAATACAAAAACCGATAATATCATTTGACTGATCCATTTTTTCCTGAAGAATCCGGCTATAATTTTAACTGTTTCAGTAAAGCCAACACCTGCTAAAAGCCATAGAAAGGGGTATATAGGAGCAATATACCATTCATTTTTCAACACAACCGATGACTGGCCGATAAGAAATGCAGCTCCCCCAATCATGCTATATAGTATTAACCTTCTGATCTTTTTATCAGGGCCGAAAAATAATGGTATTAGTGTAAAGGGAAGAAAATATGAAAATGGCTTAAAGGCAGAATCTTTTAAATATGTATAATAAAATGAAAATTCAGGATGTTTCACCACCACAGGATCTCCCATAGTATTGAATTCCTGGTTTATCACGGCCTTTATATATCCGGGATCATATTGCGCCCGAATAAAGTAGTATAAACCAATAACCACCACAACGGCCAACCATGTCAGGTGGAACCTGTAGTCCTTTAAGAGTTTATAACCATTTTTCTGAGTAAATGTATAAATTGCAAGTCCGGCCAGAGGAGAAAGGCCTGCAATACTTTTCGTATATACTGCACAAATTACAGCAAGCCCCAAAAAGATCAGGTATCTGATCCTGTTTAGAGGATATTTTTCTAACAATACAAAGTAGGCCACAATGTAACACGCAACAAAAAAAGTCAGTAATGCATCGGGATCTCCATGTCTGGCAATATGATATCCCATATACCCGTCAGTACATGCTATCAGGATAAGCATAATATAACCATATGACACATCTCTCAGAAACCTCACAGTAAAAATTAACAGCAAAAACATTGTAAGTAATGCAGCAATTATAGTGGGTAGGCGCACTGCAAATTCGTTTATTCCGAAAATCTTAAATGAGATAACTTTAAGCCACAGTGCTAATGGGGGTTTGGTATCAAAATGATCGGGCTTTCCATCTTTCATCACTAACAGATAGCTTTTTGTATCGAGCATTTCCACAGCATTCCTTGCACTGCTTGCCTCATCCCAGATCTTTACCTGCCCTTCGTCAATTCTATAACAAATCTGAAAAGCAGCAAAGAAATATATTATAACACCGGAAAAGATGATAAGTATTTTTACTATTCTATTGTTTACTATCATTTCTGTTTATTGATGTTTTAGTATTCCTCTTCCCCCCTAATAGCCTTATCTGTGTCAGGCCTTTTAATTATTTTATCATAATTAGAAGGAAACTTTTTCTTTAAAAAAATTTTCCGGTAAGCTTCTTTTGTCATACCGTCCCAGTGCAATAAAGTTATCCTATATTGTTTAATCTGAAAATGATTATAATAAACCAAAAAACCCAAAATTAAGGACAGCATTATTTTCAACCAAATGTTTTTATTAAGTATATACCCGATTAAGGCAGCCAAAGGTACAGCCAATATGCCATAAATATCAATCATAGGCCTTGATCCGTAGCCGCCTCCATACCACCAGCACCACCAACTATAAGTTATATAAACAAATACTACAAGCATAATCAACACAGGCCATCTTAATATCGAATCCTTTTTATTCATAAAGAACAAACCTAATATACTCAAAATCATTACAGGGGTATAAACCAGCCATCCCTTTCTGTAACTGAACAATCCATTGGTGATGTTAGGATCAAGAAAGAAGAAACTTTCATCCCTGTATGTATAATAAAATAAATCCCCCGTTATCATTTTCCAATAGATCATCTGTGGTAGAAAAGCTAAAAAAGCAGTGACTAAAATCAACAAAATATGAAGTGTGTTTTTTTTCAGGAAAATAATTTTTTCATTAATTGTCTTATAATTGAAAAGCCAGAATGTAACAGGAATAATAACGATCATAGCATTAACAGGTCTTATTAATGTTATTAATCCGAGTAACACACCAGTAATAACAGACCTCTGTATTGTTCGTTTTTCAAACCATCTTATTGTTAAATAGAAAAAAACTGTTATCAGGCTGAAACTGTTTATATGCGACATTCCGGGCTCATCAGCTACATAGTATATCAGATTAGTTGCAAAAACGGTTATAATGAGAACCACCGAGGTCGTAATATGATCATAATACCTGATTAGCAGTTTTCTTAAAAAAACCAATCCCAGCAACAAATAGCAAATTGCCGAAATGAAAATCATAAAATGATACGGTACGGAGTATCCATTATTATCATATTGAGTTAAAGAAGCGTAAAGATGGGCAATGCCGAAGAATGGGAGCCAGCAGACAGCATTACCCATTGTCATCTTAACAACTTTATTCCCGTTAGGTGCCCTGTTTGTCCATGTCCTTCCAAAGATATTCTGAAGGTCTTCGGAAAAACCAAAAGTGAGATCATGATAAATAAAAGCGGCAGGCAAATAAGAATAATAAATTTTGGCATCAGTTATCAATACTTTTCTATCATTCCATTTTTTTCTTTCAACACCAATCCAGGCCGTTAAAATTATCACCAGAAGTATTGTATAAAAAGAAATATGTTTTTTTCTCACCTTATCAGCAGTATATTTATTTTGCAATCATTATCGCTTAATTACACCTTTATTGTATTTATAAATTAAATTCAACTTTTCTTTTTATCTGAAAAGATTATATTTCAGAATACACCATAATGCCCTGAAGCCATCTCTTGCGCTTATTTTTTTACCTTCATTGTAGGTCCTCCCATAATATGATATACCAACTTCATAAATTTTTATTTTAGGTATTCTGGCAATCTTTGAAGTTACCTCAGGTTCAAAGCCAAATCTTTCTTCTTTAAGATCAATTTTTTTTATTATCTCAGATTTGAATAACTTATAGCATGTTTCCATATCTGTTAAATTAAGATTGGTAAACATGTTACTTAAAGTTGTAAGAAACTTATTGCCAATAGAATGCCAGAAAAACAAAATCCTGTGCGGATTACTTCCAACAAAACGACTTCCGTATACTACATCAGCATTGGCTTCGAGCATGGGTTTTAGCAATAAATTATATTCCCTGGGATCATATTCAAGGTCGGCATCCTGAACAATAATAAAATCGCCGGTGGCTTTGCTTATACCTTTGTGTATTGCTGAGCCTTTACCTTTATTATATTCATGATGAAATAATCGTATATCCTGATCAGTATTATTATTGATATATTCCTCAACTGTATTTTTTGTTTTATCAGTGGAACAATCATCAATAACTATTATTTCTTTATTTAAATCATAATTTAATTTAACATTAACAACTCTGTCCAGGATCAGCTTAATGGTTGCTTCTTCATTATAGGCAGGAATAATTACACTAAGTTTGTTTTTCATTCTTTTTATCATTTAAAACGAATATGCAAAAATGCAAATAAAAAAGTAATTAATACTTTCATCTGTCGTTTTGGGATGGCTCAAAGATCTCTACCTTGAGGTCATCAATATATATTATTTCTTTGCCTCTGTACCAAATATAAATCCTGCAAATTTCATCCCTGCTTCTCATCTCGGGTGTAAGATAGTCCATATCCATTTTATTCCATTGATTGACCTTTAACTTTTTTCCCCTGTTGCTGGAGGTTCTGTACTTATGGGGTCTTGAATTATACAAAAAATGAGTAACCAGGAACAAATCCTCACTTTTCATTTCAGATGTCGGATAAATATATACACTTGACCTTATCCACGCATAATAATGATCCGTTATTTCATGAAAAGGACATTGCACTTTCGGTGAATATATCATAGTACTATCCATTCTGAATGAGTACTTCCCACTATGACTTATCGTACTATCATAATATCCGGATGTTTTTCTTTTAACCGTTTCAAAACTCACAGAGTCAAGTAATCTTTTATTATAGTTTTCTTCATTCTTGATTTTTTCCACTCCGTTTATTGAACGATTAACCAATAATAATTTTTGATCCTCTCTGGTTATATCAGTCTTACCAAAAACAGCAAAGTAATATTCCGGTGTCATCCTGGAACCATGTATAATACCATGTTTTATTTGCCATGAGGTAAATTGATTATATGCAATTATCAGGATAAATATAAACAAGAATAAGTACCGTAAAATTTTTAATCGTCCTTTCATAATATCTGTAATAAAAAATCCCAGCGGAAGTGCCAATACTGCATGAGATTCAACAAAAGCACGATAACCATAGCTTATCATGCTTGAGAAACTTGATATAATATATATATTAAGCAAGGTATAAATGAAAATTGGGAAAAATACATCTTTTTTCCATTTATATAAATTATAAAAGCCTATCAGTGAAAATACCATCAAAGGAGAGTAAATCAGCCATCCTTTTCTAAATCCTATCAATGCTCTTTCAAGATGAGGGCTTAAAAAATCGAATCCTGATCCCGGATCCGTATACGCAAAATATATCCAGTCGCCAGTATATGTTTTCCAATAAATAAACTGAGGTCCGCACACCAATAAAGACATTAATAAAGCAATGGTTACGTGTTTGTAATATTTTAGAAAAAGTTGTAGTTTTCTGATAAAAGAAGGCAATCCTTTAACACCCCATAATAAAGGAATAAAAACACAGATCAATTCGCTTGGTCTCACCAGCAAAGTCAATCCGATAATCAAACCTAAAAATACTGCATATTTTAACTTTTGTTTTTCATGCCAGCGTATTGTCAACCACAGAATAATGCTGTATAAGGTAAAAATATAAACATGCGGAACATCATTGCCATAAACAGCAAAGAAAAATAATATCGATCCGAAATAAATCAATATCATCAGTAATGAAGTTACACGATCATTGAAGAAATGCAATAATACTTTACGAAAAAAAAACATTCCTATCAGAGTATAAAATAAGCCACCCATCATTAATGACCAATGATAGGGTAAAGAAAATCCATCTGCAGGAAAAGCCGTAAGTAATGCGATTAAATGACCTATAAAGAAAAAGGGTAACATCATAACCGATATGCCCATAAAAAAACGTATGATCCATTGCCCCTTAACAGGCTCAAATTGATAATAAGTTGGTGTATTATCATATTGATTATTAATTTTTTCTAAATAGGATTTATCACTTATTCCCAGATCATTATTAATAAACAAGGAAGGCAAATACATGTAATAACCGAAATTATCGAAACACATATAATTTTTCTGTGGATTTGTAACCCTGAGGGATGTGTACGCAATCATTATAATAATAAGGGTAACAAACGATAAGGATATTTTTGGCTTTGGCATATATTTTTACTTATTTTTTTTTAATAACAAGTCAACACAACATGTTATCAAATTGTATATATCTCTGTTATTCCTGGAAATATACTCTTTTAACCCGCCTTGAAATACTAGTAAGCACTTCGTAGGGAATTGTTTTTAGATCTTCGGCCAATTTAGAAATCGGGTACTCTTTGCCAAAAACAATTACTTCATCACCTTCTTTTGCTTTGATATTTGTTACATCTACCATGCACATATCCATGCAAATATCTCCAACTATATGTGCCTGTTGCTTATTAATAAACAGCCTTCCTTTTTCATTACCAAGCATTCTGTTCAGACCATCAGCGTATCCAACCGGAACAATAGCAATAACCATATCCTTTTTAGCTTTCCAGCTTCTGTTATAACCAACTGTTTCTCCTTTTTTAATTCCTTTTATTTGTGATATTGTAGATTTTAAAGTACTTACATTATGCAGATGTTTTTGTTCTTCCTTATTGTTTGATACACCATATAGTCCAATACCCAACCTTACCATATCAAAACGGGCTTCAGGAAAACGCAATATTCCGGCAGAATTCAGGATGTGTTTTAATACGGGATGATCAATATTTGTTACTACCTTCTCACTCATTTCCTCAAAACTTACTATCTGCTCATTCGTAAATTTATCGTGTGCAGGATCATCACTGGCTGCCAGATGAGAAAACACCGACTGAACATAAATATATTTGTTTTTATGAAGTCTTTGAAGCAACTTGTCAATATCTTTATTTTCGAAGCCAAGACGGTGCATTCCCGTATCAAGCTTAATATGAACTTTAACCGGTTTATTAGGGGGGATAATATTTCTTCTTATTGCTTTTTCAAGTAATCCAAGCACTCTGAAGCTGTATATTTCAGGTTCGAGAGAATGTTTGATGATATCATCAAAACTTTCCTCATCCGGGTTCATAACCATAACGGGTGTCCTTATACCTGCTTTTCTCAGTTCGATGCCTTCATCGGCATAAGCAACAGCAAGATAATCAGTCCTGTGAAACTGAAGAACATTGGCAATTTCAAAACTGCCGCTTCCATAAGAGAATGCTTTGACCATTACCATTATTTTAGTTTGTGGTCCAACTCTCGACTTATAATAATTATAATTATGAACCAAGGCATTCAGGTTTATTTCAAGCACCGTTTCATGAGTTTTTTGCTGAAGCGCCTGACTGATCTGTTCAAACTCAAAAATTCTGGCACCTTTTAAAAGAATTGATTCATTACTGAAAGATGCAAAAGGAAAATTTTTTAAAAACTCCGCCGTCGAAGCGAACATATGCTTTTGTATGGGAAACTGATTGGCCTGTCTGGAAATTGCGGGGCCAACGCCAATTATTTTCTCTATTCCTTTCTTTTGAAGCAAATCACTTACTAATGAATACAAATCGATTTCATTTTTTCCGCTTTGCAAAATATCCGAGAGAATTATTGTTTTTTTGGGGTGTTGTTTTTGCTGGTTTAAAAAATCAAGAGCAATACTTAAGGAATTAATATCGGAACTATAACTGTCATTGATGACCGAACAATTATTGATACCTTCCTTTAACTCCAAACGCATTGCTATTGGCTGTAGCCTTTTCATCCTTTTATTGATGATTTCATTATTATAGCCCATCAATAACATTACAGCCCAGCATTGTATGGCATTTTCAACCGAAGCCATATCAGTGAATGGTATACTTATTGAAATATCTTTATTGTTAAACCTTCCTTTAATAATTGTATCTCCATTATCACCAAATGTTTCCAATATCATTAAATCTGACTGATGTTTTCGACTCCAGGTAAATGTCTTTATTGACTTTAATATTTCTGATTTAATGATAGTTTCTTGTATATCGGTATAATCAGGACAATAAACTAATGTGTCAACTTTTGTAAAAAGTTTCAATTTCTCTCCTATCTTCTGATCTATCCTGATAAAATTTTCGCTATGAGCCTGTCCAATATTGGTAAAGATCCCAATTGTCGGCTGGATTATCTTTCTGAGCTTTTCCATTTCATCAGGCTCAGATATTCCCGCCTCAAAAACAGCCGTTTCATGATTGCCGTTCATTTGCCAGACGGACAAAGGAACCCCTATCTGTGAGTTATAACTTTTAGGACTTCTTATAATATTAACATCATTATGTAACATTTGATAAAGCCATTCTTTAACGATGGTTTTACCGTTACTACCTGTAATACCGATGACCGGTATTTTAAACCTGCTCCTATGATATGCCGCCAATTTTTGTAAAGCCATCAGAGTATCTTTGACAAGAATGAAATTAGTACTGCTTAGTCCGGTGCTGTATTGATCATCGGAAATAACAAAATTCCTTACGCCCTTTTGGTACAATTCCTTGATGTATTTATGTCCGTTGTTTTTTTTAGATACAAGTGCAAAGAACAACGAATTTTTAGCATTGACCAACCGGCGGCTGTCAATCAGAATATCGCTTACATCAGCATCATCAGAACCTTTGTGTATAAGTTCACCATGAACTATTTCATTAATCTTCTTTATTGAATATTGATTTACGGACATATAAAAATGAATCTCTGACTAATCATTCGGAAGAATTATCATTTTCTTCAGGTATTTTTATTTCCAATGGATTTTTATTGATTTCTGAATACATCTTTCTGTTTTTATAAATATCTAAAGCCAGGTAAATAGCTTTCCTGAATGAGTCGGGAACAGCTAAGTTTTTACCTGCAATATCATAAGCCGTGCCGTGGGCAGGTGAAGTTCTTATGATTGGTAATCCTGCCGTATAATTAACACCGCTTTCAAAAGATAATAGTTTAAAAGGCAACATAGTCTGATCATGGTACATGGCCAGAATACCATCAAAACCTTTATAAGCTGATGTTCCGAAGAAACCATCTGCCGAATAAGGACCATATACAAGCAATCCTTCATCCAAAACTTTATTTAAAGCAGGGTTAATAATTTTATCCTCCTCATTTCCAATCAAGCCGTCATCACTTGCATGTGGATTAATTCCCAGAACAGCAATTCTAGGCTTGCGTATTGCAAAATCCTTTTGCAATGATTCATTCAATACTTTAATTTTACTGACTATTAATTCTTCGCTGAGAACATTTGTAACCTCTCTTAATGGGATATGTCCGGTAACCGCACCAATCCTTAACTGGTCGCTAACCATCAGCATAAGATAATCGGTAGTATCAAATCTTTTTGCAAAGTATTCGGTATGACCGGGGAAGTCAAATTCGGCCGACTGAATACTGTGCTTGTTTATAGGTGCTGTTACAATAACATCTATAATTTCTTTCTTCATATCCTTTACTGCAGCTTCAAGCGACATAAATGCCATTTCACCGGCTTTTCTTGATGGCTTTCCTAATTCAATTTTCACTTCTTTATCATAAACATTAACAATATTGAATTTGCCATCCATTGATTGTTCGGCGCTTTTAATAATATTAAAATTGAAATCATTGAGATGTAATGCTTTTCTATGATAAGAAGCAGCTTTGGAAAGGCCATATAAAATGGGTGTAAAAAGTTCAAATAATCTTTGATCCTGAAATGACTTAATAATTATCTCATAGTTAATACCATTAATATCTCCATGGGTAATTCCGACTTTAAGCATTTTATTATCCTTATTTTGTTTTTCCATTGTAGCAATTCATTTTTTTGATGATTCTTCATAAAAACATAATATGTTTATAAATATTCAGGAAATATAAAAACTGCAAAAGTAAGAAATTGTTATATTAGTAGTTATTCATGATAAAATCAATTAATAATCTCACACCAATTCCTGAACCGCCTGTGCCTTTGTATGAATCTTTTTTTTCGTAAAAAGCACAACCGGCTATATCCAGGTGTATAAACGGATAATCAGTAAAATGCTCAAGAAATTTACACGCAGTGATGGTACCTGCGTTTATTCCGCCTAAGTTTTTAATGTCGGCAATATCGGATTTCAGCTCTTCGGCATATTCTTTCCAGAGAGGGAATTCTGCAATCCTTTCATGAACATTTACACCACTTATTTTCAATTTATTGAAATCTTTCTCTGCCCCGGTTTGCATTCCCGCCATACCCTGGGAACCAATTGCCCGTTGGGCAGAGCCTGTTAAAGTCGCAACATCAATGACGAGAGTAGGATTATACTTTTTGGCATAGCTTAATGCATCAGCCAATATTAATCTTCCTTCGGCATCGGTGTTTATAACCTCAACTGTTGTTCCGTCATACATTGTTATCACATCGCTACTAACAAGTGCATTACCATCAATACGGTTATCCGTTGCAGGAATCATGCCAATAATATGTACAGGTAATTTCAGTTTTGCTATACCGTAAATTGCACAGGCAACGGTTGCAGCACCTGCCATGTCTGATTTCATGTTGTTCATAGAATCACGTATCTTTATATTCATCCCTCCTGTATCGTAAACCACTCCCTTACCGACAAAAATCACAGGTTTTTCATTTACTGCATCCTCAGGCTTCCACTCAATGATAGTAAAAGTGGGTGGGTCAACGCTCCCCTTATTAACAGCCAATAGCCCTCCCATTTTAAGTGATTCTATTTTTTTCTTATTAAGTATTTCTACCTTAAGTCCTGCCTCCTCACCAATCTTCTTTATCTCACTTGATAATTTTGTGGCCGTGAGATAAGACACCGGATAATTAACCAGATCACGGCATTTATAAGTTGCATCTATTTTTACCAGTAATTTATCAATTTCTTTATCATCAAGGCTCTTAGAAAAAATATTAATCTGGTTAAGAGTATTCCTTATTTTTTCAATATCCTTTTTCTTGAATTTCATGAACTGATAATTACTTAGCGCAATTCCTCCTGCCAGGGCCTTTACTTCCTCTTTATTATCCTCAACATCACTGATAATTATTTTCTTGAACCTGTTGTCATTAATAGCACAGGCAATTTTATCGCCTGATTTTCTCAACTTTTCAAGTTGTTCTGCCTTATCTTTTTCTTTATTAATAAACTGTATAAAAATTAATTTTGAAGCACGGTGAAAACATATCAATTCTTTTTTGTATTTGCTTTTTTGCTTCTCTATATACTTTATCTCCGATCCGGAAAGAAAATTTGTGCTTATGTATTTAATGTCTGATACTAAGTAAACTACACTATCAATTCCGGTCACCGACCTGATTTGCTTTATAACCAATGCCATAATTTATTTTTGAATTAAAAATCCGCTCCCTAAATTTCTTTCAAATTTATGATTTTGTCTGTAAATAAACTAATGATTAACTGAAAGAAAACTTCCTATCTTTTCAATAATTATCTTTGTGGCACCTGTATTATCGATAACATATTTTTTGCAGGCTTCGGAGATTCTTTTGTGATCATTTTCATGAGATTCGAAATAATGTATTTTTTCAATAAGAGCTTGCGCTCTATTAATTTCATAAGCAATTCCTTTATTGACGAGCTCTTTAGCTTCATTGAATTTATTATAGTTAGGACCGAAAAAGATTGGCATCCCAAATGTTGCAGCTTCCAGGATATTGTGTATCCCTGCACCAAAACCACCGCCTATTAATGAATATTCAGCATGGCGGTATATTTTGGATAAAATACCAATACTGTCAATAATTAATATTTTCGCTTGCGAAACATTATTTTCATCGGTCTCGGATAACTTTACGCTTCCCGAACCAAAGATTTCTGTTAATGAATTGATGTGTTCTTTATTCACATCATGAGGAGCAATGATATATTTCAATCTTTCCGGGTTTTTATTAATGAGTTCCTTCACAATTTGTTCATCAGGCGGCCAGGTGCTTCCTGCAATGAAAATACGTTTATTCTGCTTGAATTTCTTTATAAGCTTAAAATCGTAATCTTGTTTTGCAATCTGAAAAACCCGGTCGAAACGGGTATCACCGCTTACGGTAACATTCTTCACTCCTGCTGATAACAGCAATTCTTTAGATTTTTGATTCTGAACGAAAAACCAGGTTATCTTCTTCAACTGTTTTCTGGACCAGCCCCCGTACCGCCTGAAAAAGTGTTGTCCCGGTCGGAAAACCGCAGAAACAATAAAAACAGGTATCTTGTTCTTATTCAAATATCTTAAATAATTAAACCAAAACTCGTATTTTATAAAAATTACAATTTCAGGATTTACGTATTTGATGAATTTAGCTGCCTTTCGAGGTGTATCCATTGGGAGATAGTAAATATAATCGGCAGTTTTGTAATTTTTCCTTACCTCATAGCCCGAAGGAGAAAAAAAGGTTAGAATGATTTTATATTCCGGATATCTATCTTTAAAATCTTCCATAACAGGCCGTCCCTGTTCAAACTCTCCAAGTGATGCACAATGAAACCATACAATCTTATCTTTTCCATTTATCTCAGATGAAATTCTTTCAAACATTTTTCTTCTTCCGTCAAGCCACTTCTTTGCTTTCTTATTTCTAGTGGAAGCTATGCATATCAATAAATAATATATATATATAGAAAGCGAGTATAAATAACTCATTTAATAATATTTAATCATAGTAATATTCCTTAGGGACTCGTTTATGTACGGGAATAAACCATCCTACTTTAATGCCATAAAGCAGGTCGAAATAATTATTGTTAGTATATTCCATATCGTCAAAGTTATATTCTCTTAAATCTTTAGTCCATGCCTGCACAAATTCAAATCCTATATAGAAATTAACTATTTTACTGTCACCCATAAATAAATAACCTATAAATTCCGTAAATGTAAAACCCCCGGTAAGCCTGTCGTAACCTTTTTTATAATCATCCCACAACTGTGGGACCGTTTTGTTTTCAACCTCTATCCTGATATTATGTTGTAAATACCCTGCACTTCCCATTATCAACAATCCTGAATTCGGATTATGCCCGAGACAGGAAAACACTCTCCCGGCTTTGGCAGTAATATAGAATCCTCTTTCAAAAATCTGCCATGAGGCATAAATACCATTTCCATCAATTATTTCTCCATTATCGGTTCTGAATCTCTTAAATACAGAATCATGATTTTTGATATTGTCACCGAAGATATAATTGAAGTCCACACCAAATACCCAGTTCTTTTTGGTCTTAATCTTAAAATCTCCGCCTATAACTGAATTATTACCAAAACGTTTGGCTATATCACCTCCAGGAATTTGGTAAGAATAAAAAGCACTGAACATAGGCACAAAAGCACTCGAATCGGAAATACTAACCTGTGCATTAATTTTAAGTGAAGCAAACAGAATGATGAAAATAAACAGTATCTGTTTTTTTTGTTTCATAATAAATGATAAAACGCAAAGATAGGATATAGCGTATAATTAACAATAATTTAAATCCAAAAAGCCCTGCCGGAGGCAAATAATACTAACTTTGCATTTATTCAATAATAGTAATAATAATTCATTATGAGAGAAATAAGGATGGTCGACTTGAAAGGTCAGTATGAAAAGATAAAACCGGAAATAGATCATGCAATTCAGGAAGTAATCAACTCTACTGCTTTTATCAATGGGCCGGCAGTAAAGGAATTTCAAAATAATCTTGAAAATTATCTTGGAGTCAAACATGTTATTCCATGTGGTAACGGTACTGATGCCCTGCAGGTTTCCATGATGGCTTTGGGCATTGAACCTGGTGATGAAGTAATTACTGTCTCCTTCACATTTATAGCAACTGTTGAGGTAATTGCTTTACTTAAACTTACTCCCATTTTAGTTGATGTAGAGCCCGACACTTTCAATATCAATCCGGAAGCAATTGAGAAAGCAATCACTCCCAAAACAAAAGCAATAGTTCCTGTACACCTTTTCGGTCAGTGTGCTGACATGCAAAAAATAATGAATATCGCAGATAAGCACAATTTATATGTTATTGAAGATGCCTGTCAGGCTATTGGAGCAGATTACAGGTTCGATGACGGCACAAACAAAAAAGCCGGTACAATTGGACATACCGGATGCACTTCATTTTTCCCTGCCAAGAACCTCGGAGCTTACGGTGATGGCGGGGCTATTTTTACAAATGATGAGAAGCTGGCTAAAAAACTAAGGTCTGTTGTAAACCACGGCATGACCGTCAGATACCATCATGACGATATTGGAGTAAATTCAAGACTTGACAGCCTGCAAGCTGCCATATTAAATATTAAATTAAAACATTTGGATGAATATGCTGAGGCAAGAAGAAATATAGCAAAATATTACGATAAGGTCTTCGCAGAACACCCGAACTTACAAATACCGGTAAGAGCAAAAAACTCTAATCATGTATTTCATCAGTACACATTGAAAACAAAAAATATTAACAGAGATGGTTTAATAAACCATTTAAAGGGCAAAGGAATTCCATGTGCTGTGTATTATCCTGTTCCAATGCACATGCAAAAAGCATATAAGGATAGCAGATTTAAAGAAGGCAATCTTCCTGTAACAGAGGATTTGAGTAAAAGGGTAATTTCTTTACCCATGCATACTGAGATGAATGAAGAACAATTGGAGTTTATTACGGGAGCGGTTTTGGAATACGTAAATGGTCATTAGTCATTAGGCATTGGTCATTTTTGCAAATTTTTATTGGTTCATAACACAAAACAGGGGGGTTAGACCACTAATGAACAATTACTAATGAAAAATAATAGATAAACATAAGAAACAAGGTATTAATAAATAAGACAGTTAAAACAGACACCATGACATCAAACCAAAAAGACTATTTCGCTCACGAAACGGCAGTCATCGATGAGCCTTGCATAATTGGTAAAGGAACAAAGATCTGGCATTTTTCACACATTATGAAAAACTGTGAGCTTGGTGAGAAATGTAATATCGGGCAAAATGTTGTTGTTTCACCTGAGGTGAAACTGGGAAATAATGTAAAAGTCCAGAATAATGTTTCTATCTATACCGGTGTGATCTGTGAGGATGATGTTTTTCTGGGACCTTCAATGGTATTCACAAATATTGTAAATCCCCGCAGTGCAGTCGTTCGACGTAACCAGTATGTTAAAACTATTGTAAAAAAGGGAGCAACCATTGGTGCTAATGCTACCATCATTTGCGGAATTAATATTGGTGAATATGCTTTTATCGGCGCCGGAGCCGTTGTTACAAAAGAGGTATCGCCTTATTCACTGGTTATTGGAAATCCTGCCAGGCATGCAGGCTGGATGAGTGAATACGGCCACAGGCTTGAGTTCAACGAGAATGGAATTGCCATATGCCCTGAGAGTAAAGAAAAATATAAACTTGAAAAGGACAGGGTAATAAAATTATAATCAATTTATTTGCTACATCTTCGTACTATTGAATAAACAAAGATATTTTATTATTTTTGTGTAAAAACTAGCATATATGGATAATAAGGAAATTTTAAATTTTCTCAAGGATCATAAACAGGAAATAAGGAACCAGTATAATATTATTATACTGGGATTATTCGGTTCTTTTGCACAAAACAAACAATCACAAGAAAGTGATATTGATCTGTTAGTTAAATTCGCTGATAACACTAATGATATATTTGAAAAAAAACAAGATTTAAAAACCTTCCTAAAAAATAAATTTAAACGGGATGTTGATATATGCACAATAAAGTACATAAAACCTTACCTCAAAGAACACATTCTTAAACAAGCAGTATATGTATGATAAAAATTACCTATGCCTCTTAACAATTAAGGATTCTATTGATAAGATAATAAGTTTTACTGATTCTTTTCATAATGCAGATGAATTCTATAAAGATGATAAAAGCTTTGATGACGTAATGATGAATTTTGTTATAATTGGTGAACAAACTTTTAAACTGGGTGAAAAATTTAAGGAAAAGAATCCTAATGTTGAATGGAATAAAATAAAAGCATTTAGAAATATTATTGCTCATGATTATTTTGGAGTTGATGCTGAAGAAGTATGGGGAATCATAAAAAAGCATATTCCAATTCTTATTAAAGATTTTAATGAGTTAATAAACAAGATTAAGGAAGCAAAATGAAAATACTCGTAACAGGCGGTACAGGATATATTGGTTCACATACAGCCGTTGAACTCCAAAACAGCGGTCATGATGTTGTTATTGTCGATAACTTATCCAATTCCAGTAAAGATGTTTTAGATGGAATTGAAAAAATTACAGGCATAAAGCCCGAATTTGAAAAGCTTGATCTTTCGGATCAGGAGAAAACAGCAGATTTTTTTAAACGGCACAGCGATATAGAAGGAATTATTCATTTTGCAGCCTACAAAGCAGTTGGAGAATCCGTTGAAAAACCACTGATGTATTATGGAAATAATATATTCTCACTGGTTAATATACACCAGGGTATGAAAGACAACAATATAGAAAATTTCGTTTTTTCCTCTTCCTGCACGGTTTATGGTCAGCCGGAAAAACTACCTGTTACCGAAGATGCACCCGTACAAAAAGCCGAATCACCTTACGGTAATACCAAGCAAATTTCCGAAGAGATCATATTAGATACTTCCAAATCGACAAACATAAAGGGGATTGCCCTTCGTTATTTCAATCCCATCGGGGCTCACGAAAGTGCACATATTGGCGAACTCCCAATCGGAATACCAAATAATCTAATGCCCTTCATAACACAAACTGCTATCGGTAAAAGAGAGTTCCTCAGAGTTTTTGGTAATGATTATAATACTCCTGATGGAACAGCCATAAGAGATTATATTCATGTAGTTGACCTTGCAAAAGCACATGTAGTTGCAGTAGAAAGAATGGTCAACAATAAAATGAAAAAAGATTTTGAAGTGTTCAACCTCGGAACCGGTAATGGTTACTCTGTATTGGAAGTTATAAAGTCATTCGAGAGATCTACCGGTGAGAAACTAAAGTATAAGATCGTTGGTCGTCGCCCAGGCGATGTGGAAAAGGTATGGGCCAACACCCAATTTGCCAATGAAGAGCTGGGATGGAAAGCCGAAAAAGGAATTGATGAAATGACCAGATCTGCCTGGGAGTGGGAGAAGGCGCTGAAGAAAAAATAAGAAAATTTATGTAAATTGAAACTCATACTTTCAATTTACATACTTTTTTTCAATACTGAATTAGGACTTAATGGTAAATTATAAATTAATTCTTTCTTTCAGAAGTTCCGACTCTTCCCACAACAATCTGCCATTTTGACTATCCGTGGCTTTTTCATCCATACTTTTCCTGCTCATCAGAAAAAGGTAATCAATGGATTTTCCTTCAACATCCTCAGAACAGGCCAGATACACAACCGGTTCGCAGGCTTTATGGGGTGATTTAAAAAACAATCTGAAAATCAATTTCAATAAAGGCTGAAAAACAGCAGGAGCCTCACGTGCAATATTTGTGTTTACAGGTCCCGGGCAAAGAGCAAAAACTGAATATTCCGTTTTGTTATTTTTATTTAAGCGGCGGGATAACTCATTGGCAAAGGTAACAAGCAAAAGTTTATAATAACTGTACCTCTCCATCACCTTACCAATACCGAATTTATGGTATTCGCCAAATCCTTCCAGATCAAATGTCCTGGGATTGCGGTGGCTCTCTGAGGTCACGAATATGATCCTCGGGATATTATTTTCTTTCTTCCTAAAACAATTGTTATAAATCAGCAAGTTAACAAGGAGAAATTTAGCAAAGTAGTTTACCATAAACATCTGTTCCAAACCCTGGGGTGTTTTTTTGCTTTTTTTGGGTACTATTGCGGCATTGCAAATAAGTATATCAATTTGTTTAAATTCTTGTCTTACATTGTTTACCAAATCTTTTACAGATTTTGCATCCGACAGATCCACATGCAGCATATGCACTTTTTTGGAACCACTAAGGTTTTTAACCTCTTCACCCTTTTGTGGGATGCCACTACGGCATGCCATGATCACCTCAGCACCTCTTTTTGCCATTTCAGCAGTTGTTGCAAAACCAAGCCCCGAACTAGCCCCGGTAATCATTACCCGTTTTCTGTCCAGACTGTCAGAATCTTTTAGCTCTCCAACCTGCTCATGCTTTTTGAAAAGATCCATGATCCCTGTGAGGGTAGCTTTTAGGGGATTGTTGTATTTCTCCTGTTTCTTCCCTGTCATCTATGCCTCTTTTTACTTTGTGCTCCTTCGTGACATCCTTTGCGTTACTTGGCGGTAAAAAATTTTACCACCAAGGCAAATAAAGACATTCACAAAGTCACACCATGGAATTGTTGTTATTTAAAAATTCTCTGTATCCTATAATTTCTTTTTCAATATCTTTTTGTTCCAGACCGAAATCTTTTAATGAATGCTGATGGATACCATATTTTCCTGGGGGATTTTCGGCCTCAGCACGCCTGAATTTCCCTATTAACTTTTTTGAAATTCCTCCGTTCTTACTGTATATTTCGCCGAGTATTTCTTCAGCCTTACTTACCAGATTTTCATATCGGATATCAATTATCTCACCGGAATGCATATTGTTTTTTCTGAATTGAACTGCCTTCGATAACATGTATCCGCTTTTTCTCACCCAGTGCTCCGCTACTTGCTTCAAACTAACTTTATCGCTGAATATTGATCTGCTGTGTGCCATCATACTCATAAAAGAAGGAATTGATTCCAACGGATCCCTGTGAGTCCAGAGAAAACGTACATCAGGGATTTTTTCCGAAATTATGTTCATAAATTCAAGGTGATGAGGTGATTTTAATATCCACCTTTTAGCCGGTTTTTGCCATTGCAAGAATTTTAAAAGTTTTACTGCATATTCATAAGCATAGCTTTGATCGGTTTTTTCCAGCCATGAAGCATAGGTTGGAACATGCATGGTGGCTTCCGGTGTGGTGCTCAGAAAGGTAATGTCAAGAAGCAGTATATCTTCTTCAGGAGCAATGTGTTCGACAGGGTGTATGACAAAAAAGCCCGGTGCCATTAACCTTAATGCTTTTTCACTGATCCTTGCCTTTCTTATCCTTTTGTTCGTATTTCCATTCTCACCAATAAACGGGGCCGGATTGATCGCTTCCCAGCTTGATAGAACACGGTTGTCAGTATCAGCAGCCAGCAAACGATGAAGTTTAGTTGTTCCGGTTCTTTGTAAACCCGTGATTATCCATACCGGATAAAGTTCCTGCTCAAGGATTTCAGGATGCCGTTTAAAAAAGTATTCAGACCTGAGGCGATTCGATAAAAGATTTACTAGTCTTTGCTTTGATATAAACACACCTAAAGGATGCAGATCAGCTTCATGATTGATTGACCATATCAGTTTATCAAGTGGTTCATCCTGAAAATCCTGCCCCAGATCATGCAATCCGGTAGCCTTTCGTGAAGCTTTAATCAAACCATCCTTGGTGATCTTTTCAGCCTTATCTGTGAATGATGCCATTCCAAGCATTCTGTTAATCATTCTTAACCAGAAAGGGGACCTCGTAAAATCTTCCGGTTTTACAACTTTTATCTTTTTCGTCATTTCTTCAGATCAACCAGTTTTACAACTATACATTCCGGTTCAACAGGCTTTTCGCCTTCACTTAGCCTGTACCACCTCCAGCACATCGTACCTTCATTATGCCCGCATGTTTCTATCCAATTTGGCAATCCCGGATCTTTATGTGATACTATTATTCGCACACTTCCATCATCATTGTATACTGCATTACCTTTGCTTATGCAGATGTTGAAATACCTGTAGTCGAGCGATTCCATCCAGTAATTGTTAAGCTGGAAATTCCATGAATCACATTCAGGTGGTTTTACATTTATAACAAGCGCTTCATCTTCATCCAGTTTCCAATGACTATGATGATAAATGATATTCGCATCACCTCCGGCAGCATTTGATTTTGCAAGATCAAATTTAGGTAGTTTGTTTGTATGTTTCTGAAACCCCTTTGCCCATTTTGAGAAAAGCATAGGTGCACCGGCTGTGAATAATGCAGCGGTTTTAAGGCCTTTATCTATCATCTCAGGATTTATGGGTTTGGGTTTACCCGAACTGCCAATTTTTTCTATTCTGATATCCGAAGGTATTTCCTTCGAACGGTCAAAAAAAGTTTGTCTCACCATCACCAGTGAAGTTTCATCTTCAATTTTTAACCAGTTTTTTCCTTTTTTTTCTTTACTCAGAATGATCTCAAATTTTCCATTTTCAATAAATTCCATATTCTGATGTTCCAGCACCCCGCAAGGTGAAAGTCCTCCTGTTGTTCCATAATTTCCATTCTGTGTAAAAAAGCCAAGATAATGCACTGTATTTCTCTTGCCAGTAATCCTGTATTCATTATGACCGTTTATCTGGGCATTCATATAATAATTATCCGGGTTGTCTGCACCGAGCTTTACAGTTTCATGAACCATTCTTCTGAATATGGGAAAATCAGGATCGTTATATTCAACAAATGCTTCAAGTCCGGCTCTTGTGAGTCTTGTAAGATATTTCACTCCTTCAGCCTGCTGGAAAGGATCTCTGGGAGCACCCGTATACATAAGTGCCGAACCGGCAAGTTTCAGATTATCACAAAATTCCTCCCATGCTTTCCCTGATACAATCCGCTGATCATGTATATCTGTTTCCATTTTTCCACGGAATTTTAAAACAAATTTACTGTAGAATCTGAATATCTTAATAAAGAAAAAAAGTATGCTTCTCATAATTATGATAATTTTCCAAAAAAAATTCAGGAATTGGAGGCAAATTTATTAAAAATGAAACGCAGCAGAATAAAAAATAACCAACTAACATATGGGAAAAACTGATCTTATAAGACAAATAATAAATAATCAATAATCAATAAAATATTACCTTACTTCTCTCCTCAAAAAACAAAGGTTCTTTTAATATTGAAAGCAAGGTGAATATTACCATCTAACCATCTGTCGGTGGTTTCAGCTACAAAATATTCTTCTATTAATCCCTGTGAGTTTGTGAAGTATATCTGGAAAACATGACCGCCGGTATCAATATCAAAACCTATAGATAGGGAATTCTTATAGTCATCAGCAGTTTGGCCCGGAAGCAGGTAATAATATTCCATATTAAAGGTGAACTGATTTGTGATCTTAATGCGGCCACCGGCACCAATGGCAAAAACATTATTCTGGTCATCCTTTGTTTCCACAAGATTACGATGAATAAATGTGGGCATTAATTGTAATGATAAACTGCTTGTAAACTTTCTTGCTATCAATATCTGATGGGCATATTGAAGTCGTGAGGTAAATTCATTTTTTTTATCAGAATCTTTCCAATCTTTGGTGTTGATTGTCATATTTGTGAAGTATGAAACAGCGACAGGCATAGTTTTAAGGCCGGTACTTTGTCTTAAAAGTTTAACCTTTAAAAACCCATCAATGGTGCTATATTTACTGCTCCGGCCAATACCCAAAGCCAGCCAATCGGTTACTCCATATTCGAAACCCAACCTTATGGTAGCCTGATCAAAGCCAAAGTAATTGGAAGCCCCGCTATTTATTCTGCCGAATTGATGAGATACAATGAACAGAAGGTTATTCTTAGCAGGATTCTCAATTGATTGTCCGGTAACAATACGGGTTGTTTTAAAGGTTGCAAAAGCGTATTCCGTAGTTTCTTTGTCTTCGTCAATTAAATCCATCAGATCATCCTGGGCAATTACTGATGTGCTGATGAGAATTAATACTGTAGTAAATAAATAAATAAATTTTCTTAACATAATACTATTTTAAGGATTTAAGATCAATATCCACTGTAATTTCAATTTCCTCGGAGATATTTCGGGTAAGTGAACCTGGTACTTTTATTTTGTAATCATTCAGGTTGATGGTAAAAACCGCATCTCCTTTAATATTTTTTTCATCTACCATGAAGCTTCCTTCCATATTTAATTTATTTGTTACGCCATGAATGGTAAGATCTCCGGCTACTTTGGCTTTATATATACCATCTTTAGAGAAGTTAATATCATCAATATTTATTACTTTACCCTTGAAGGTTGCATCAGGATA
The DNA here is from genome assembly GCA_964550205.1 of uncultured Bacteroidales bacterium. Classification (GTDB taxonomy): domain Bacteria; phylum Bacteroidota; class Bacteroidia; order Bacteroidales; family JAIOZK01; genus JAIOZK01. The sequence continues at coordinate 3,739 of CAZJYD010000029.1, read as the reverse complement.
TTTATCCGATTCCATATAGTTTTCATTGAAATGCTCCTGCATCAAGGCCTTATCAAATTCGAAGGATTTAATAAGAACCTTAAAAACAAATTCACCTGTTATGGTGTCCAGAGCGCTGTTCACCTGGTAGTTATGAGCTTCAATATCTTCTAGCGGTGCATGGGAATAGAATTTAATATAACCGTTCTTTGTTAGATATTTCTGAGCAGTGGCATTAACTGAAAATAATACTGCCAGAATAAATAAGTATGTTAGCTTTTTCATTTCCTTTTTTATTTAATTATTGAGCATTTTTCAAGAATCACATCGGTATCATTATATCCCGAACAGAATCCCTTTAAAGAGATTTTTTGCCCGGGACTAAAAGTATCTTTAATATCATTATAATCCGGAAGCATTATACATCGGATTCCTTCATCGCCAAACATTCCCTTATTATATGCAAAGACTGCTATAACCAGTGAATCCGTTGTTTCAATATTATCCGGTGTACCGGTAATTTGTATAATTTTACCATTATATGTGCCGGAAGCTATTTTGGGTGAATTGTAAAATATGTCATACAATTCCCTGGCTTTTAATTTGTACTTTGCCTCCATGGTTTCATAATCAGGATGTGGTTTATTAATATAGAAATATCCGATTAATACGCCCACGGAGATAAGTACAAGAATTCCTGTTAATATTTTAGCCCATTTTTTCATTATAATAATTTATAATTATTTTTTTTCTTGCTTACAAACTTTCAGACTGTTGACCAAATTTATTAAATTTATTCGGATATAATTATTTTCAACTAGCTTAAAAATTTCAATTTTATATTTATTCAGGCAGTATTCCTGATTTTTTCTGTTCCACAAATAAATTTTTATACTCCGTGAATCTTCAGGCAATTCACGAAATATTACACCGTTTTTAAAAATATCCCCTTCTTTCCATTCTGTTCCGAACCAATCCAATTCAAGTGATCTGTATTTAATAAATCTGTTCTGCTCATTTCTGATTTCTGCCACAACATTAACAATTAAGGGCTTGTGTTTGCTTTCAATATCAAGTTCAATACCAACATAAAGGGATTCACTTTTTAATGAATCGACACTTCCTTTGTATAAACCCTTATAGGTCTTATCTGTATATTTTACTGTATCTGCGGATGTATGAGTTGAAAATAACAGTTGTTTTTTCAGGATGTTTTTTCTTTTCATTAAACAGAGTTCGGAAGGAGAATCATAATCTAATGTATCATAGTAATCAGTCCATTCAGGATTGTTTTCGGGTCTGACAATAATGAAATCGGCTTCTTTATAATGTGGATGTTCTTTATATTGAACCTTGCCCTCTTTACCTCCATCCATAAAGTTGTAATATTGCCATATAAAAAAGCGCATTGCATTAGCCTGTATGGTGGGAGGATAATCTCCTGCTGTATGATTTTCCTTAATCTTCTTATAATAGCTAACAGGTAATCTTTGATCCCGGAAGAAAAGATCATGTGTCAGGTTAATATTTATGAAAAAATGAACAGGAATAAAGAGTAATGGTAATAACAAAGCATATATTGCTTTCTTCGGAAACCTTGATTGCAGACTGTCGAATATGAAAATCAGCGATGATATGAAAAGAGGATAAAAATATAATCCTGCCCTGTCTTCGGGATAATTAACGGAAAACAATTTGTTCAATAAAATGCTGGCAATAATATTACCCAATAGTAAAATTGAAAAAAGAGAAAATGCCTCTGTTATTCTTTTTTTCCAGTATTTATTTATAAGCAAAAATGCTAACCCGGCTATTATCAAAGCGAAATAAAAAGCTATAAAAATCAATGGTATTATTGATTCTGTTCCTGTAAAATATTTCGACAACGTACGTACTGTCACTTCCCAGAAACTGTCAGGCAGACCATAATATAATAAGCCCTTGCTTTTCAAAGAAAATATGTAACAGGATATAAATGCCAGGGGTATAATACCAATTAAGGTAACGATACTAAGTAATTTGATTTTAAGTATGAATTTACCTCTTTCAAAAATAGTAATACGTAAAATTATTAATACGATAATTATTATAAAAGTATTGATTAGTGTGAGGTTAGCCAGGCAGGAGAGTGTCATAAAGATCAGGCAAAGTAATAATTCCTTTATTCTAACTTTTCTAAATAACCTGATAAAATACCATAAACCACCGAATAATAATGCCATCGAAATACCGTATCCTCGAGACATTCCGAAGAACTCAATGAAATAATGAGATAGAATTAGAGAGAGTATAAAGATCCATCTTAAAAAGTTATTATTTATCAATCTGGCAATTTTAAAAAGGTAATAAAAAAACAATAAGGCAAAGAGCAGGCTAGGTAATCTTAATACAATTTCTTCGGCTCCAAAAAGCTTGTAAAAAATGTAGGTAAGTAAAGAATTCAGAAAATGGTTGTTTGAATCCCAGTGTGCTTCGAAAGGAAGAAAGCTTTCGGGATGTATATACCAGAAAAACGTAGCAACTTCGTCGTGGACAAGTGGTACGAACAGTGCTCTCAAAAAAAAGTAGATCCAGATAAGCGAAACCAGGAAGATATATATTCGCTTTTCGCCTGCTATAAAAGATTTTTTCAAAACAAATTAAGATTTTCAGGCAAAAATAATATACTATGTTATTTTAGTGGATCTATTTTTTATTAATTGCACTTTTAACCAGCACGAATTTATTCAGGTGATCCAAATCAAGCATTCCTTTAATTTGATCATTTTCCACAACCGGCACAATAGAATATTTTCTTTCCTGTATCATCTTAAATACTTTTTGCAGTGATGTTTGAGGACTTACCGGTTCTAAACCGGCAGACATAATATTACTTACCGGGGTTTCATGTCCCTTTTTATTAAGGTTATTTATTATATCATCTTTTGTGATTATACCCTTAAGTTTACCACTTTCAGCTACTACGAATCCGTTTGCCTGATGATGAAGAAGTTTTTCGGCAGCGTTTCCCAGATTATTTTCAGGGCTCAGGGTTATGAATTCTGTTATCAATGCATCCTTTGCTTTATACGCCCTAAAGTATTGTCCGAGCCTTGTAATTTTATATTCCGCACCTGCACCGATAAATATAAATATTCCTATAATTACGAGGAATGGATTTATAAACAGGCCAACAAATACAAAACCTACAGCCAGTACCTGACCAATATTTTTGGCTAATTGAGTGGCTTTTAACTTGCTCATCCTTACGGATAAAGCTGCGCGTAACAACCGGCCTCCGTCCATAGGGAAAGCCGGAATTAGATTAAAAGCCACTACAAACAGATTAACAAACATCAACATTACAAAGAAATTTTTTGTGGTGATCTTTGTAAAATCCATTTGCTGCAAATTTAATTCACCAACTGTAGAAATAATTGCCCATATAATAAGGGCTATAATGATGTTTACCACCAATCCGGCTGCGGTCACTACTATTTCCTGCACAGGCTTCTCGGGCATATTACGGATGTTAGCCATACCGCCAATGGGTAAAAGCGTGATACTATGGACCTCCGCACCATATTTTTGAGCTGCAATGGAATGCCCCAGTTCATGCAAAACCACACAAACAAACAACGTTAAAATAAATAATACTGATAACAGAATTTGCTGGGTGTTCAAACCTTGTTGTATGTCGATCATTATCACCCAGACTATAATCAGCACAAAAAATCACGGAAAAATAGGGCACGTAATTTAGGAGTAAGAAGCTCCGCAA
>CAZJYD010000028.1:0-34347 GCA_964550205.1 uncultured Bacteroidales bacterium | reverse complement strand
CGTCCGGGTCTGTGGGGGAGCGGGGAGGTAACGAACCGCTCTACCCGGAAAATAGTACCTGTATATAAATTACTTAATAAGTAGATTTGGCAATTTTATTTCCTGAATCAGCTAGTTTGTCACTGACCTAAAACAATTCTTATTAAGCAAAAAATAATTTCTGTTTGGTTATCACGGTTTTTCCAAATCTTTTGTTTAATTTTGCATATTTGAAAAACACCAGTTAATCAACCTTTTGAAAATAAGCGATTTAGATACACCCTTATATTATGGAAAACAAGCTGCAGGAATTAACCGAAAAGCTCTATGCTGAGGGAATTAACAAAGCCAAAAAAGAAGCCGATGAAATAAGACAGAAAGCAGAAGAGCAAGCTGAAGAAATTAAAAAACAGGCAAAAAAGGAAGCCAAATCCATAGTGCAAAAAGCCGAGAAGCAAGCAGACAAAACCAAAAAAAACCTGGAATCGGAACTAAAGCTATCTGCCAGCCAGGCTCTTACTGCATTAAAACAAAAGATCACCAACCTGATAACAGCAAAAGTCATTGACAAGCCGGTAAAAGAAGCTTTTTCAAATAGCGAATTCATAAAAGAAAGTATACAAAAAGCAATTGCAAACTGGAAACCCGGTCAGGGAAGTACAGCTGATCTCACCATTCTGCTCCCGGCCAAAACCGAAAAAAAGCTCAAATCCTATTTTCTCTCCAAAGAGAATGAGATTCTTAAAAAAGGTTTTGAAGTCAGCTTTGATGATAAGCTTTCATCGGGGTTCGTGATCAAATCAGGTAAGGAAGGATTTAAGATCAGCTTCACTGATGAAGATTTCAAAAATTTCTTCAAAGCATACCTGCGGCCGCGTTCCAGCGAATATCTTTACGGAGAGCAACAATGAGAGTAAAGAATCATTATTATTGTTTAATAGCCGGATTACCTGAGTTGATCCCCGATCAAACTAAATTGCATTTCTCCCCCGGAGAGTTCAAAGATTATTTACATGAACAAATAAACGGAACACAGCTCGAACTGTTAAAAACACTTTATTTGCCGCACGATCATCACAACCTGCTGAACCTTTTGCGGAAAAAAGAAAAACCTTTTGATCCGCTTGGAAATTATAGTAGAGAGTATCTGGAAGATTCCATAAAGGAACCGGAAAAGCTCCCGGCATACCTTGAAAGGTTTATTCACGCCTTCAAAAACGAATCTCCTCTTTATGAAAATGTGAGTTGGGAAAATCAGCTTATCTGGGAATTCTATCTTTATGCCGAGGGAATAAAAAACATATTCCTGTCGCAATGGTTTGAATTTGAAAGGAAGCTCAAAAATGTGATGACAGCCTTGATTGCCCGAAAATACGACCATTCTGTCGAAGGGGAGCTTATTGGTGACGATATGATTACCAGCACAATCAGGAAAAGCCATGCCAGGGATTTTGGGATTGCAAATGAGTTCCCTGAAGTTGAAACCCTGATAAACATCCTTGATAAAACAGACCTTATTGAACGTGAGAAAGAAATAGATCTGCTGAAATGGAAACATATAGATCAGCTCAACACATTCAATTATTTCACCATTGAGGTAATAATGGGATATATACTTAAAACAGAGATGGTTGATCGCTGGCTGCAGCTCAATGATGAAACCGGGCGCGAAATGTTCAAAAAGCTGCTGGACGATCTGAAAAACAGTTTTAAATTTTCGAAAGAATTCAATTTAAATGGACGAAAAGGATAAAATTACAAAAGGAAAGGTTAAATCGATCATTGCTAACCTGGTGATTGTAGAAGCTGACGGGCGGGTGTCGCAGAACGAGATTTGCTATATCAAGTTACATGGTACCGAACTAATGGCCGAAGTTATCAAAGTAAGTGGTAATTCCGCTTATGTGCAGGTTTTCGAAACCACACGCAGTCTTAGCATTGATACTGAAGTAGAATTTACGGGTCATATGCTTGAGGTAACTCTTGGGCCTGGTTTGCTTTCCAGGAACTATGACGGTCTTCAGAACGACCTTAACAGGATGGAAGGCATCTTCCTGAAAAAAGGAGAATACACCAAAGCCCTGGATGAAAGCAAAAAATGGGATTTCAAGCCTTTGGTTAAAAAGGGCGATCAGGTTGAAGCAGGTAGCTGGCTTGGCGAGGTAGACGAAAACCACCAACCACATAAGATCATGGTGCCTTTTAAGATGCAGGGTTCCTATAAGGTTAAAAGCATTAAAGGGAAAGGCTCTTACACGGTTAAGGATACTATCGCGGTGATAAGCGATGGGGAGGGTAATGAGCTCTCTATTACCATGACTCAGAATTGGCCGGTGAAAGTACCCATCAGGAAATATAACAGCAAACCCCGTCCCTACCGTTTGCTTGAAACGGGAGTACGTACAATCGACACCCTGAATCCTATCACCGAAGGTGGCACAGGCTTCATCCCGGGCCCTTTTGGTAGTGGGAAAACCGTTTTGCAGCATGCCATGTCGAGGCAGGCCGAAGCCGACATCGTGATTGTGGCTGCATGCGGGGAACGTGCCAACGAAGTAGTGGAATTATTTAAGGAGTTCCCCGAACTGGACGACCCACGAACCGGCCGCAAGCTGATGGAAAGGACCACCATCATCGCCAACACTTCCAATATGCCTGTTGCTGCCAGGGAAGCATCTGTTTACACAGCCATGACCCTTGCTGAATATTACCGGCAGATGGGCCTTAAGATCCTCCTGCTTGCCGACTCTACATCCCGCTGGGCGCAGGCCCTGCGCGAAATGTCGAACCGCATGGAGGAATTGCCCGGACCCGATGCCTATCCTATGGACCTTACGGCCATTATTGCAAGCTTCTACGCACGCGCCGGATATGTCTATCTAAACAATGAAAAAAGCGGCTCCATTACCTTTATAGGAACAGTTTCACCTGCCGGAGGTAATCTCAAAGAACCCGTTACCGAAGCCACCAAAAAAGCAGCCCGCTGTTTTTATGCACTTTCTCAGCGTCGAGCCGACAGTAAACGCTATCCGGCCATCGATCCCATCGACAGTTATTCAAAATACCTGGAATATGATGAGGTGAAAGAATATCTTAATAAGAACATTGACGAAAACTGGACAAATAAGATCGAAAAGGTAAAGAATATACTGATCCGTGGAAGTGAAGTCTCTGAACAAATCGACATTCTTGGTGATGACGGCGTACCGGTAGACTACCACATCACCTTTTGGAAATCCGAGATAATAGATTTTGTGATCCTGCAGCAGGATGCCTTTGACGAAATCGACGCTTCCACACCCATAGACCGGCAAAAGTATATGCTCGACAAAATTTTGTCGATCTGCAATACTGATCTTAAATTCGATTCTTTTGAAGATACTGCTGAATATTTCAAACGCATCATCAATGAGCTAAAGCAAATGAACTATTCCGAATTTGAATCGGACAAGTTCAAAAACCATGAAGAACAACTTGAAAAAATTATTGAAGAAAGGAAGGTTGACTAATGGAAAAACAAGCATTTCAGAAGATATACACACGCATCACAAGCATTACCAAAGCTACCTGTTCGCTTAAAGCAGCCGGTGCCGGTTATGATGAACTGGCCTTGATTAACGGCAAACTGGCACAGGTGGTCAAAGTACTCGGAGAGGAGGTTACTCTTCAGGTGTTTGGAGGCACCGAAGGCATCCCGACCGATGCCGAAGTGGTATTTTACGGTAAACCACCTATGCTGAAAGTAAGCGAAGAGCTGTCGGGCAGGTTTTTCAATTCATTCGGCCAGCCCATCGACGGAGGACCTGAAGTGGAAGGCGAGGAACGTGAGATCGGGGGTCCAACCGTAAATCCTGTCAGAAGAGAACAGCCCTCCGAACTCATCGCAACCGGTATTGCAGGCATCGATTTGAACAATACCCTGGTGAGCGGACAAAAGATACCTTTCTTTGCAGATCCCGACCAGCCCTACAACCAGGTAATGGCCATGGTTGCCCTTCGTGCAAAAGCCGATAAGATCATCCTCGGCGGAATGGGACTCACCAATGACGATTACCTTTTCTTTAAAAATGTTTTTGACCAGGCCGGCGCACTCGACCGAATCGTTTCCTTTGTGAACTCTACAGAAGACCCGCCAGTTGAACGTTTGCTGGTGCCTGATATGGCCCTTACTGCAGCCGAATACTTTGCAGTTGACAAAAACCAGGACGTACTGGTACTGCTCACCGATATGACCCTGTATGCAGATGCCCTGGCTATCGTTTCCAACCGGATGGATCAGATCCCATCCAAAGACTCTATGCCTGGATCCCTATACAGTGACCTGGCCAGGATTTATGAAAAAGCCGTGCAGTTTCCCGAAGGTGGCTCTATCACCATTGTAGCGGTTACTACCCTCTCGGGCGGGGATATTACCCATTCAATCCCTGATAATACAGGATATATCACCGAAGGACAATTATTCCTAAGAAAAGATACCGATATTGGTAAAGTTATTATCGATCCTTTCCGGAGCCTTTCACGACTGAAGCAACTGGTGATAGGTAAAAAAACAAGAGAAGACCATCCCAGCGTAATGAATACCGCAGTCAGGCTCTTTGCCGATGCATCCAATGCTAAAACGAAGCTTGAGAATGGTTTCGATCTTACTGACTACGACGAACGAAGCCTTGAATACGCCAGGGAGTATTCAAGAGAGCTATTGGCCATCGACGTAAACATTGAGATTGACCAGATGCTGGATACGGGCTGGGAACTCTTCAACAAATATTTTACCAAAGCAGAAGTCGGGATCAAGGAAGATCTGGTTGAAAAATACTGGCCAAAAGAGGAAGGATACGAAAAGAAAAAATCAAGCAAAGAAAAAGAAGCAGAGAAAGAAGCTTAATTAATATGAATCGTAAAAAGCTCTTATAGCGTGAAAATAAAATTCCAGTATAACAAAACATCTTTACAGCGGTTAAAAAAACAGCTTGCTATCAGGGAACGGGCCTTGCCTACTCTGAAAAACAAGGAGTCGGCCCTGCGTATGGAAGTTAAGCGAGCCAAAGACCAAGCCGGTTATCTGGACAAAAAGATCAGCGAAAAAATGCAAGCTTACGATCACATGATCCGGCTCTGGAGTGAGTTTAATCCTGAACTGATCCGCATAAGTGATGTAAAAATCAGCACCAAAAAAATCGCAGGTGTAAAAACCCCGGTACTGGAAGAAATTCTCTTTGAAACAGAGCCCTTCAGCCTTTTCAACAATCCCAAATGGTATCTCGACGGTATTAATATTTTGCAGGAACTTGCCCGTATTTCAATTGAAAGGGAATTCTTTGTCAGGAAAATGCAATTGCTTGACCATGCCCGTAAAAAAACCACCCAGAAGGTAAACCTCTACGAAAAGGTTCAGATACCAGGATTCGAGGATGCCATAAGAAAAATCAATCGTTTTCTTGAAGATGAAGAAAATCTTTCAAAATCATCCCAGAAAATCGTCAAAAGCAGAAAGGAGGAGGCAGCCTGATGATTGTTCCTGTAAGAAAATATACCTTTCTGGTTTATCATCGTGATTACGACCACTTTCTGGATGATCTAGGAGAACTGGGTGTAGTGCATATAATTGAAAAACAAACCGAACTTGACGAGGAAACCATTGATAAGCTCGATCAGCTTAAGCTGGTAAAAGAAGCAATATCATTTTTGAAAAACAGAGAAAGTAAGAAGAAAGGAACAAAAATAAAAGAAGACGGGATTGAGCTGGCCAGCGTGATCAAAGAAAAACGCAATAAGCTGGAAGTACTTTCCCAGAGACAAATTTCATTGATCAAAGAAATGCATAGAGCGGAGCCTTGGGGTGATTTTTCCCGGGAAACTATCGACAAACTAAAAAAAGAAGGTTTGACCCTTAAATTCTATGTGGTTTCTCATAAGAAATTCAGTCCCGAATGGATTAAAACACACAATGTAGCCATCATCAGCAGACACCAGGCACAGGTACATTTTGTAGTTGTGAATAAAGAAGATAAAGAACCATTTGAGCCACAGGAAGCAGAGGAAGTAAAGCTACCCAAACGTCCGGTATCGGAGGTGATTCGTGAACGCAAACATGTGGAAGAACGAATGCACAATATCAATGAAGAACTCGACCGGTTTACATCCACAGCGCTACCCCATCTGGAAGAGGCGGCAAAGCGCCTGGAAACCGAAACAGAATATAAGAGGGCCATGCTAAATACAACAGAGCAGGCCGATGGGAAAGTAAAAATACTGGAAGGTTTTGTGTCAGTTGACAAGCGTGACGCACTGGATGAGTATCTCGAGAAGCACAGCATCCTTTACTTATCCCGTAAACCCGATCCTGATGACAACCCGCCTGTTGAGCTGAAAAACGGAAAATTTGCCCGCTTATTTGAGCCGATTGCGAAACTGTTTGCCCTGCCTTCGTACCAAGAGCTGGATTTGACACCATTATTTGCTCCTTTTTTTATGCTGTTCTTTGGATTTTGCTTGGGAGATGCTGGTTACGGACTGCTGTTCATCATCGTTGGCTTCATCGTCCGCCCCAGGTTGAAACCAAGTCTTAGGCCCATTGTAAGCCTGGCTCAGTTTCTGGGCTTGGGCACAGTGATATTTGGTGCTTTAACGGGAACCTTTTTTGGCATGAACCTGATCCAGGCCGATATACCTGCCCTGGAATCCATAAAAAGCTTCATGCTCAACAGTCAGCAAGCCTTTTACCTGGCCGTGATCATTGGCATTGTCCAGATCCTATTTGGAATAGGAGTACATGCCGTTAACAGATTCAAGCAATACGGTTTTAAGTATGCGCTTCCGCAAATCGGATGGCTGATGCTTTTACCAGGATTGGGCTTATATTTCGGATTTAAAGGATTTGAAGTAGCCGGATATATACTGATGTTCGGTGGTATGTCACTGATACTTTTCTGGAGCGATCCTAAAGCAAACATCTTTGGACGTATCGGAAAGGGATTATGGGATCTGTATAACATCACCGGTGTTTTCGGAGATGTGCTTTCATACATACGACTGTTTGCATTGGGTGTTTCCAGCGCAATCCTTGGCCTTGTGATCAATGACATATCCATGTCGATCAAAGAAGGATTGCCTTACGTAGGCCCGGTACTTATGGTGATATTTCTTTTGATCGGACATCTTGCCAATATTTTTATCTCATCGTTAGGAGCTTTTGTACACCCCATGCGTTTGACTTTTGTTGAGTTTTATAAGAATGCTGGTTTTTCCGGCGGAGGACAAGCATATAAACCATTTAAAAATAAACTTAAAAATTAAAGGAGAGAGGTTATGTTACCAACAGCTATTATTCTGGCATATATTGGCCTGGCCCTTATGATCGCACTGGCCGGGATTGGAAGTGCCATCGGGGTTTCTAAGGGAGGAAACGCCACGGTAGGTGCCCTGAAGAAAAACGACTCGGCTTTCGGAAGCTATATGCTGCTGAGCGCCTTACCAGGAACCCAGGGATTGTATGGATTTGCCGGATTTTTTATTATAAATAACCTGGGCATTATAGGACCAGAGATGACTTTGGTTCAGGGTGCAGCAATTCTTGCAGCCGGACTGGCCCTGGGCTTTGTAGGTCTGCTTTCAGGTATTCAGCAGGGAGGCATTTGTGCCAATGGTATAGCCGGTATCGGAGAAGGGTATGATGTATTCGGTAAAACGATGGTACTGGCGGTGTTTCCGGAGCTGTATGCTATTGTGGCGTTTGCGGCAGTGTTTCTGATCAGTACCGGACTATAGTTTGAGTTTGTGTATGTAGGTAGAAGTGAAAAGACGAAGTGACGAAGAGATGAAGAGACGAAGGGAACGCAATGACTTAAGCGAGCTTATCTATTTACAACCACACCATGCAATAGTTTGAGGCTGCTACATTAATGTGATTCTTATGGGATCTAATAAGTTAAAGTAACTGATTGGATAAGAATTATAATATTATCCATTAATTAAATAATCAGATTAACTTTTCTCCTATAATCCCGATCAAAAATCCCAATGTCGCACCCAATGAAGGAAACCATGAATTCTCCATCTTACTTTCCGGTATGATATCCTGAATAACAAGATACAAAATCCCCCCGCTTGCAAAGATCATCAGGTGAGCTGTAACCTCAGGAAGCTCCCTTAAAAACAAATGTCCTGTCAGTGCTCCTGCAATACCTGAAAAACTCAGGAAAAAGAAAATGATAAGCGTTTTACGCACACCGTGACCGCTGAGTACCATATCCCTGAATGAGTTAAATGATTCAGGCAGGTTTTGTAGCCCAATAAAAACAGCTAATAGTAAAGCTGCTGAAGGATCTGATGCAAATACAGCCCCCAGGGCAATTGACTCCGGAACAAAATCCATGATCATTGCCAGTAATGTAGCTAACTTTCCCCCTTTCCTGGATAAATAACTGTCAATTATAAAAAATACAACAGCCCCACATAAAAATGATATACTCAGTGGTAATAGATCTAATTCTTCCATACCTTTTGGTATCAGCACAAGAGCTAAAGCCGCAAGAATAATACCTCCTCCAAAAGCCATTAATGTATGAGCAATTTCAAACTTAACTGGGCTGTCTTTTACATGATGCTTAAACAGGTTGGCTAAGATCCCTCCGAGAAAAACCGTAATTCCGGCAAAACCCGCAATAATTAAAATTTGCAGTATCATAACTCAAATTATTTCTTGTCTTTTATTTTATTATTGGTTTTCTTAATCAAAAAAATTTTAATAAAAATATTAAAAAAGCACAGGAACTTGCAAATACATATATCTCAGAAAATGTTGTTGGTAAAACAAGCATAGCAGATTGTATTCATATAGCATTGGCAACAATCTATAGTGCCAATATACTTGTGAGTTGGAATTTTAAACACATTGTAAATGTAAATAAAATTAGAGGGTACAACTCAATTAATTATAAATTTGGTCATAAAATACTTCAAATACGAACACCAAGAGAAATATTAGATTATGAAGAATAAAACTGAAAAAAGAATGGTCGACAAATTACGTGAAATCTGTGATAAGACAAGCAACGATATAAAGGATTTATCATTTGAACAGTTAATTGAATATCTGGATAAGAAGAAAGCACTGCATCAAAAAATGTATAAGAAAACCAGTACAGAAAGTGCTTAATTTATGCAATTTATTTATATTAATCTTAAGTATTAATTAATCTAGTAAAAGGTAAACAAGTGATGGACTGCTTTATTTAGTATGAACTTTCCGCAATATAAGCGTTATTTTTTCTGGAAGGGTGCAAGCAAGATTGCTCTCCTTATTTCAACTTAAATTGGCATAACAATACATTCAAAAGGGATCCCGGAAAGGCGTGGCGCGCTTCTCGTAATCTCTTAAGATTGATCTTAGATAGGAAAAACTCGAATATATAATATCAAAAGTCACAATCTAAATGACATCAAGAAAAAAAACATGGCAAGTATTTCAAAAAATTATCAGAATTTCAGTATCCTCATAAATTTCTGTAACGCTGGTAAAATGATAAATGACAAATTTTTCCTTTAAATCTTTCATTTTCTGTTAAACCCTTTTGTTCCAATACAAAAATAACCAATTAATTCCTATCATGGCAAAAACCAGGTAATAAAAAAATAAACACCCATTCCTCCCTGAATGAGTGAAATGGGTGTTTTGTTTTTTTAATATGAATTGAATTCAAATTAATGATTTAGCTCAGCGTTTTTACGTTTGTAGCAATAGGACCTTTTTCGCCTTGTTCGGCATTAAAAATAACTTCCTGATCAGTCCCAAGACCATTATATGGTTTTTCTAAACTCGATCTGTGCACAAATAAATCTTCGCCGTCTTCAGATTCAATGAAGCCGTATCCCTTGGTTTCATTGTACCATTTTACTTTTCCTTTTGTCATAATAAATTGTTTTAGAATCTTTTGTTGAAACTGTTTTTTCTGGGCCTTGCTTCATTCACAACTATTTCCCTGTTCTCTAATGTGGCACCGTTAAGTTCGTTGATAGCTTTGTTTGCTTCAACCTGATTTTCCATAGTAACAAAACCAAATCCTTTGCTTTTGCCACTGTATTTGTCAGTAATAATTTTAATGGAACTCACTGTTCCATAATCTTCGAAAATTCCCTCCAGGTCATTTTCATTAACCTTGAAATCAAGGTTTCCTACATAAATGTTCATTTGTTTTTAAAAATTAATTTGTAAATAGTTTAAAAAATGGATTTAAAAAAAGAGAGCTTTGATAAACTAATTGCGCAAGAGGAATTAGTAAATAAGAGCGCACATTCTCAAATCTGAATTTTTGCAAAGATACACTTTATTTCGATATTGATATGCTTTATTATTTTTTTTTAACTATATCAAAGTTTATAATATTATTTTATGATAATTTTTTGATTAGTTATTCCTTTCTTATTATCCAAATATCCTGCGGTGGCATTTTACCTTTTTCCGGTTTGTTTTCAATATGCTCCAGAATATTAAAACTCAATTTGTCAAGTCAACCATTGGCATTGATAAATTTACAATGTAATTTTTATTGGCAAATATCCCTTAAAATGAATATCTTCAGGATTAAATACATATCTCCAGTGTATTCCCTTTGTGGTAAGGTCATAATAACCGATATATGATTCAAAGTATTTACTATATTCAGGTGGAATCGAGTCTGTTTCCATCAGGTATCCTGTTTTAGATATAAAAATTTTTGCTGAAATCAAATTCTCTTTTATTCCTATATTTTTAATAGATTCTGCTATGTCCGCAAATAATGAACTGTCGGGGATTTTCACGATCATATATCCTGAGTAAAAGTCTATATTATCATTCGGAAATAAATTCTTTTTTCCCAATACCTCATATTCAAGGTTCAAGTCTTTACCTCTTAATTCCTCGCTGGTTTTCTGATCATTATAACAGGAAGCCATACTAATTAAGACGATAAATAATATTATTCTCATAATTATTATGTTAAATAACTAACTTATATCTTTCCAACAGGCATTATACATAGAGGATTTTCTTTATCCGACATGTTTAGAATTTTTATTACTTCATCATCGTGGAATGCTCCTACAAACACAGTACCAAGATCCAGAGAAACCGCCTGCAAATAAACATTTTGAGCAGCACTTCCTGTTTCAATGCGTACATATCTTATTCCCCTGTCTCCGTATTTTTGAGTAGTTCGTTCATAAACCGCCGCGATTACAATAACGACGGAGCCCTCTTCAACCCAGTTTTGTCCAAGAGCAGCAGCAGACAGCTCATCCCTTACATCTCCATCTCTAACCTTCACAAGTTCATGTTTATGGGGTTTATATACATAAACGCCTTTTGGAACTTCCTTTACATTTCCAATTACCACATACACCTCAAGTGGATAAAGTGCGCCGGCAGAAGGAGCTGTTCTAAAATCCCTTCTTGGTTCGGTAATTCCCTGGGCAGCCCAGAGAAGCTGTGAGACCTCAGCAAGAGTCAACGGCTCATTTTTAAATTCTCTGACAGATCTTCTTTTGAGTAAAGCCTTTTCTATGGAAGTTTCACTATTATACTTTGGCTCCTGCAGTTTTATTTTTTCGTTGTTTGGTTTGTTAAGCATGGGTACATCCTCCGGTTTTAATATTGAATATCCTCCTATTCCAAAACCTATTAATGCTATAACGATAATAATGACATATGCTTTTTTCATAACACCTCCTTTTATGATTTATTTTGATATAATTCGTCAATCTATAGCCTGCCTGTTCAGCAAGCAAGCAGGGGAATTTTAATGCATTAATTTTAACTCCCTGTACAAATTATAGATAAAGTTATATATTTTTATTCTACTTACCAATAAGAAAAAGCACGTTCGAAACGGTCGCGCCAGCAGGGAGTAGTCACAAAAGTATGTTGCACAGTGCAAGAAGGCTGTATTCAAAAGTATGAAAACAGAATTATGCCATTACTTCTCTGTAAGTATTACTTTCACAGGTTTATATCCCGGAACAAAGCCATACTTTTCCCCTTTATCCCAACTGCTGAAGTTTGTACATAATGGATAGAAATCTTCCTTATTGATCTCCACAACAGTTGTCCGGAAAGGACCGCCATTTAATTCTCCGTCAATATCCCTTACTCTCAGTTGATAATTATTTTTTGCTATTTTATAATTGCAGAAAAGGATATAGTTGTCTTTTGCAAACCAGAAATGAAATTTCCTCGGATTGGTATGCCAGATATCAAAGTCTGTAGTTTCTTTTGCATTCTGCCATAGAAAAGACCTGTCATCCACCCATTTTTCTCCGTCCCATATGCTGGTGATCACTTCATTGCCAAGGGAATCTAAAAGTTCTACTTCATGATTTGGGATAGTATTGTCTTTGTTTTCCGTAGTTATATCGACCACTAAAATTATATCAGCATCCCAGGGACAGTGCTGGGCAACAACCGTACCGGTTGCCATAAAAAAAAGCGAAACCAGGAAAATATATTTTAACATGACTTATGATTTTTTTGCACTCTATAAAGTTAATATATCACTATTGAAAAAGTAACCTGTTTTCAAAAACTAATGGTTAGTAATTCTTTAGAAGTTGCAGGAGATAATGTTCCAACTAATTTTTCTTTTTCAAAACCACATCACCCTCACATTCGCAATTATACGCTGTTGTTCGCAGTTGATAATCAATGCATTCACAGTTCTATGCATCCAAAATCTTCTTCTTTCAACATTTCATTAATCTCATTTTTATCAAAATATTCAGGGTCAAATTTTTCTCCTAACCATTCAAGATAACTTTCATATTCTTCATGATCTGGTTGAGTTAATATTTCAAGCATATCTGCATATCCCCAAACACCACCACAATCTTCGGGAGGACAATTCATTTTTCCAGTTACGCAGACTGGCAATTGTGTTTTCTGATCATTGGGAAGAACTTTTTCTAATATAATCTCATGTTCCCAACTATCCCCAAAATCATATTCATAGTTTATTTTTTCTTTTTCCTTTTTTAATAAATCCGAGACTTTCATATTTTGATAATCCACATTATTCATTTCATACCAAAGATCATCGTCTGCCATTTTTCTAGTATAAAAAGTTTTGTTCTTAATAAACTGATGTAAATGTGAATTTGTCCAACCCATTGATGTCTGTATGATTTTATGAAAGTCCGACAACAATAAATCTGAAGGAATCAATAGTCTTCTCCATATTTTTGGTTTAAAGCCTTTCAGTGATATTTGAACCTGATAAATCATATTTGTCATAGTTTTTCTTCAAAGATAATAAAATATTGCTTTCATTTTGCATCGGCCTGTACAAATGCGTAAAACTCCCGGCTATCCCCACCTGTATTCCCTTTATATTACTTATGTAAAATGTTGTTTTTTCTTCTGAAGAAATTGCCATTAGTTACTTGTAGCTCAGGCGAAACATAGCGGTGTTTGGATATTATTAATTATCTTATTTCAAAAATAATAAAATTTTAAACATATATAAACGCTTAATAAAATAAAAATACCATCGTTTGAGTTAATACATTACTTTTGCACACCTGAATCCGGGTAACTGTATGTTTACATTATTCAAGAAAGAAATAAACGGTTTTCTGCATTCACTGATAGGATATATTGTTATTATAGTGTTCCTCCTGATAAACGGTTTGTTCCTGTGGGTGTTTAAAACAGAATTCAATATACTCGATTTCGGTTATGCCGATATGAGCGGTTTGTTCATGCTGGCGCCTTTTGTATTTCTTTTCCTCATACCTGCCATTACCATGCGCTCTTTTGCGGATGAAAGGAAAACAGGCACCATAGAACTTATTGCAACACAGCCGCTAACAGATATGAAGATAATAATGGCAAAATACCTGGCCGGGGTGGTGCTTGTCATCATCGCCCTGATACCCACCCTTATTTATTTCTTATCTGTTTACCTGCTTGCATTACCCACAGGAAATATGGACATCGGCGGTACCTGGGGCTCATATATAGGATTGCTGTTTCTCGGAGCATCTTTTGTTGCCATAGGTGTGTTTTCTTCTTCGGTAACGGATAACCAGATAATCGCTTTCCTTTTGTCGGTGTTGCTGTGTGGTTTCGGTTATCTGGGTTTCGAGCTTATTTATTCCTTCGACCTGTTCGGTAATTTCGACCTGTTTATAAAATCACTGGGGATGAATACTCATTATGCATCTATCAGCCGTGGTGTTATCGATACACGCGACGTTATATATTTTCTCAGCGTGATAGCTTTATTTGTTTTGTTTACCAAAATATCTCTTGAAAGCAGAAAATGGTAAGTACATAAAAAGAATAATGACTAAAAAAAAGAAGAACATAAAACAAAATAATATTTTTCAGTTGTTGCTGGGGATCATTATTATAATCCTCATCAACATCATATCTTCTTATGTCTTCAAGCGTATTGACCTTACTTCCGAAAACAGGTATTCGCTTTCGGATGCAACAAAGACAATGTTAAATGATCTTGATGACTATGTCTATTTCAGGGTTTACCTTGAAGGTGATTTCCCGGCAGGGTTTAAAAGACTGAGAAATGCCACCAGGGAAATGCTGGACGAATTCAGCGCCTATTCAGATTATATCGATTATGAATTTATCAATCCTTCCGAAACTGATGATCCCAAAGAACGGCGTAACACCTATCAGCTTCTCATGGAAAGGGGGCTACAACCTACCGACCTGCAAGTGAAGACCAACGAGGGTATGTCGACAAAGATAATCTTTCCCGGAGCCATTGCCACATATAAATCCAGTGAAGTTCCTGTTGAATTGTTGAACAGTCAGATGGGTGTGCCACCCGAGGCAGTATTGAATAATTCTATTCAGGCTCTGGAATTTAAGCTTGCCAATGCCATTAATAAGCTGACAAAAACCAGGAAACCAAAGATCGCCTTTATCAAAGGTCATGGTGAATTATCTGTACAGGAGACAGCAGATATTATGAATACCTTATCCAACGATTATACCGTTGAAAGGATATCTTTAGACGGGCAACTCAACAGCCTGGCTGAGAGGCTTCCCAGAGACAGTGCCGAAACAATGATCACAAATAAGTACGATGCACTGGTGATAGCCAAACCTGTAAAACCATTCAGAAAAGAAGACAAATATATTATTGACCAGTTCATCATGCGTGGTGGTAAAGTGCTGTGGCTTGTCGATCCTGTCTTTGCCAGTATGGACAGCATAAAAGATCAAGAATCTACCATGGGTATCACTATGGATATTAATATTGATGACCAGCTTTTTAACTATGGGGTCAGGCTTAACACCAACCTGCTTATGGACCTGACAGCCTTACCCATTCCGCTGCATGTGGGACAAATGGGTGATCAACCGCAAATAGATTTTTTCCCGTGGTATTATTTCCCGCTTATAACTCCCATGTCCGATCATCCTGTAGTTAAGAATCTCAATGCCATTAAAACACAATTTATCAGCAGTATCGATACTATCAGTGTACCTTATGTAAAGAAAACTATTTTACTGAAAACCTCCCCCTATACCAGGGTGGTAAACACACCAGCATATATTACACTCAGGATACTGAGGGAAACACCTGATGAAGAGAAATTCAGCGGTCCGCCTGAGCCGGTAGCGATTTTACTGGAAGGGAATTTTGAATCGGTTTTTAAAAATCGCATACCCCCGGAAATCGCTAATAATAAGGATATAGGTTATCTTGAAAAAAGCAAGCCGACAAAAATGATAGTGGTCTCCGATGGCGACATTATCAAAAACCAGATACATATTTCTCAGGGTTATCCGCTGCCATTAGGTTATGACCAGTTTACCGGCAGAACCTATGGCAACAAGGAATTTATCATTAACGCCCTGAATTATTTAGTTGATGAGAGCGGGTTGATATCCATAAGATCAAGGGAGATAAAACTCAGGCTGCTTGATAAAACAAAAATATCAGGCAATAAATTATTGATCCAGATCATTAATATTATTCTGCCGATATTAATAATTTTAATATTCGGAATAATAAGTAACTGGTTAAGAAAAAGAAAATATAAACGGAACTGGAGTTCAGAATAAATATGAAAAAAAACAAATTCATCATTATAATCGCTGTTATACTGCTGGTCATAGCAGTAATTCTTATCGTTTCGAGCTCAAGTACAACACTGAGGAGAGATATCAGCAATTTTACCCTGGAAGACACTTCCAATGTGGTAAAAATATTTCTTGCCGATAAAGAAGAAAATGAAGTCACACTGGAAAAGATAAGTCCGGGCGAGTGGCAACTGAATAGAGAATACAAAGCCAGCAAACATAAGGTGGAGAGCCTTTTAAAAACCATGAATGATCTGCGGGTACGAGCACCTGTATCCAAGGCCGCTCATAATACAGTAGTTTCCAGACTGGCTACCAAATCGGTTAAAGTGGAGATATATCAAAAAGTCCCCAGGATAAACATCTTCAACTGGATAAGGCTTTTTCCGCATGAGAAATTAACAAAGACATATTATGTAGGTGGTGCCACAAAGGACAATCTGGGAACATATATGCTGATGGAAAACAGCACCAAACCATATATAGTCCATATTCCCATGTTCAGGGGTTTTGTAACACCGCGCTATAATGCAAAGGAAGATGAATGGCGCGATCATACCGTTTTCAAACATCCGCTGAAAAACATCCGGTCTATCATAGTAGAATTTATTGAAGAACCTGAAAATTCATATAAAGTTTTTAATATCGACAACCTAAATCTTCACCTTATCAACATACCAAATAAAGACACACTAAAAAGTTACGATACTCTTAAATTGCTAAACTTTGCCACTGCGTTTAAAGATATCAGGTTTGAATCTTTACTTACTAATAAGGCAGAACAGGAATTTATTGATTCTGTCACCTCAAGCACTCCGGTGTACAGGATTCATGTTATCGACAAAAGCGGTGATACAACCAGTATGACAACCTACAATAAAAAAGGCACAAGTAGCCTGTTGCAGGAAGACGGCTTGTCGCTTGAACCTTTCGACCTCGACAGAATGTATGCAAGCATTAATGATGACAGGGATTTTGTGTTGATACAGTTTTTTGTTTTTGATAAGGTGCTGCGGCCGCTGACGTATTTTACAGGGTATTAAAATCATTATGTTAGATCGCCAGTTAAGATAGAAAATATTTCCTTGTGCTCTGAAGGTATCATCTATTCCAGATTTGGAGGTAAATAACCTTCATGTTTTACTTGAGATTACAATAGATAATTTAACATGGATTTTCAGCAATGTTTTGAAATAATTTCCAATCTTTGCGTCGTTAAAAATAAAAAAAAATGATAAAAGCGATATTGTTTATTCTGGTTATTTTTTGTTCTATTACAGTTGATGCTCAGATTATTAAGGGTATTGTAACTGATAAGCAAGATAATCCTCTGCCGGGCGCAAATGTATTTATTGAGGGAAGCTATGATGGTGCATCAACTGATCAGGAGGGAAAATTCAGTTTTGAAACAAAACTTACAGGCAAGCATACCCTTATTGTTCGTTATATTGGATTCCTTGAATATAAAAAGGAAATTGATATTACCCCAAAAGGGGTTGATGTTAAAATTGTACTGAGAGAAAGCAGCAAGAATCTTAATGCGGTTGTAATCACGGCCGGTTCTTTTGAAGCAAGTGATGAAAAGAAAGGTGTGGTTATGAAACCTCTGGATGTGGTTACTACAGCAGGAGGCATGGGTGATATATATGGCGCTATGAACACTTTGCCCGGCACACAATTGGTGGGTGAAGAAGGTAAAGTATTCGTTAGGGGAGGAGATAGCTATGAAACAAAAACATTCTTTGACGGTATGAGGATTGAAAAACCATATTATGAACGGGTACCTGATTTTCCCACACGCGGAAGGTTTTCACCATGGTTGTTTTCAGGTACCGTTTTCAGTTCGGGTGGTTACTCTGCCGAATACGGGCAGGCGCTGTCATCGGCTCTCATCCTTAAATCAGAAGGTTTGGCAGAACAGGATATCTCAAGTATTTCGCTGATGTCAATAGGTTTGGGAGGTTCTCATACCAAAAGATGGGACAATACTTCATTATCCGTATCAGGAGAATATGTAAATATGACGCCTTACTACGGACTAATCGGTCAGAAATATGATTGGGATATTGCACCAAGAGGATACCAGGGAAGTTTAATATTCAGGCAAAAAGCAGGAAAAGAAGGATTGCTGAAAGCTTATGGTTCATACGAATATGGAAGAAGTAAAATCAATTATCCTGATATTAATAATAATATCAATGAGATGATGAGTATAGACCTGAAGGAATATAATGGTTATTTTAATAGTACTTATAATGGAAAGCTATCAAAAAAGTGGCTGAATAAAGCAGGATTTTCATATTCGTACGACCGTGCTGATTATGAATATAACAAGGATCAACATAATGAAAAAGTGCGTGTGGCGCAGGCAAAATATAATGTTACCTACCTTGCCAATGATATATTGAATATAAAATTTGGCGGCGATTTCTTGCATAAAAATTATTATCAAAGATATCTGGTCGATTCAACAGGAAAAGAATATAAATCACCTTTTATTGATAATCTCACATCTGCCTTTACTGAAGCGGAATTAACAATAGGACCAAAATTCGCAGCCCGGATAGGGGGTAGGTTTGAATATTCTTCATGGCTTAATAAAACCAACCTTGCACCACGTTTGTCTCTTGCTTTTAAAACAGGAAAGAAAGGTCAAATATCACTTGCATATGGTGATTTTTATCAAACTCCTGAAGATGAATATATAATGTTCGATCCGGGACTGAGCTATGAAAAGGCAACCCATTATATCCTCAATTACCAGATCATGAAAAATAAAAGGATATTCAGGGTAGAAACTTATTATAAGGATTACGATAACCTGATTACATACGACAGCCTCTATTCCGATGATCCCGATTCTTATGATAACACCGGACATGGATATGCTTATGGAGTTGATGTTTTTTGGAGGGATGAAAGCATTGATTACCTCGATTATTGGATTTCTTATGCTTTTATTGATACGGAAAGAGATTACCTTGATTTTGAAGAAATGGCAACCCCAATTTTTGTTTCCAAACACAATGCAAGGGCTGTGGTGAAATATTTTATTGTAAAAATAAATACTCAATTGGGGCTAACATATACATTTGCCAGTGGCAGACCCTACGAGAATCCTAATAGCTCTGATTTTTTAAGCGACAAAACTAAAGCCTATCACGACTTGAGTTTTAATTTTAGTTTTTTAACAGAGTTATGGAATAACTTTACGATTATATATTTCTCAATAGGTAATGTTTTTGGCAGGGATAATGTTTATGGATATCATTATACTAAAAATAGTTCCGGGAAATATGAGCGTATGGCCATCGGGCCTCAGGCGAAACGCTTTCTTTTCCTCGGGCTATTTATATCGTTTACGGAATAATTATTGATCAGGAAAAATTAAAATACAATATTATGAAAAAGCAAATAATCACAGTATTTTTATCCATTATAGTGTTTACAGCGTTTTCGCAAAGTGAAAACTATCATCCGGAAATGACTGGTAACCTGAAAAGCATGTCGCAGGTTAGGAATGTTTATGATATGCAAAAAGTTGCAAATAAATTTGAAAGAATAGCTATGGCTGAAAAGGATCAGTGGTTGCCATGGTATTATGCTGCTTATTGCAATATCATTATGTGTTATATGGGAATTTCAACAGAGAACATAGATCCGCAACTTGACAAGGCACAGAAAATGATTGATAATTCAAGGGCAATCGATAAAGAAAATGATGAGATAGAAGTTTTGCAAGGATTTCTTCACCAAGCCCGTATACAGGTTGATCCGGAAGCACGTGGATTTCAGTATTCAGTAAAATCAAACAAATCATTTCTTAAAGCAAAAAAGATAAATCCGGATAATCCAAGGGTATATTATCTGATCGGACAAAATATTTTGCACACTCCTGAAGCTTTTGGAGGAGGCACTGCTGCGGCCTGCCCTAAATTAAAAATAGCTTCCGATAAATTTGAGCAATTTAAACCGGAGAACGACCTGGCTCCAAACTGGGGTGAGGAAATGAATAACGATTTGTTGGAAATGTGCAAATAAAGGTGTATTTTTATTGTTAAAGATTTAAAAACAAAAAACAATGGAAGTTGCATATTGTGATATCAAGGAAATATGGAGAAAAAATCACCTTTCAGGTTGACCAGAATAAAGAGATAAGATCTTATGGTGAGAACCTGAGAAAATACATTGACCCGGAATGGTTCTTATAAATCCCTCAACAATAATAGTGCAATTGGAGAATTAGTAAATCACACTTGACTTTTTCTGCTGACCTTTATCTTGTTATATAATGCAAACTATCTATCTACGGATACTTTAGTGATCTTCCCATGTGCACGATAGGTTCCTGTTTCTATATTGTAGATATAGATGCCTGATTGAAGATGTTCGGGGATATTAATCTTAATTATATTAATTCCTTTTGACAATTTTTCCTGCTTATAAAGAAATGTTTTTCCAATGGAATTGTATAAACTGAACCGTAGGTTTTGTAAGTTATCGAAATTATTCTTACACCTGATAAAAATATATTGTTTGAAAGGATTGGGATAAATTTCGCAATTAATTTCCTTTTTACCGGATTGTTTTTCAATACCTGTTGATCCATCGGATATAGTAAATGCAATTGCTGTGATTGCAGTGGATGTTTCAGCACCTGCACTTACAGTGTACCTGATAAAACAGTTTGTGGAACTTACAGGATTAACCTGCCACTGATAATTACCATTATTTGGGAGTTCATCAGCTATCAATGTCCAGGGGCCTTCATCACCAGTGGTTGACAATTCAAGAGATACGGAACTATTGTCTTGTGACGGCACTGATGAATACCATTGAATTTTCTGAATGCTGTTCTGCATGAATTTTTCTTTACCATGCGGGAATACAGGATTTATAGTTAATTCGGATGGTGATGATGTTTCCAGGTAACAGTGTATATGATTTTGATAATCAAACCATGATCCTTCTTCAGAAACAAGAATAATATCCGGAAATCCATTATGATCGATATCAGCACTGCATGTAAATGCTTTGAAATAACCTGGTGAAGGAGTGGTAAAACCAGCTGCTTCTGTCCATTCGCCTGCTCCGTTTCCTGTCCATACTTTACCCTGACCATCTCCAAAGGCAATAATATCAATATTGCCGTCCACGTTCATATCACATAATTGAGTAGATTGAAAATCACCACCTGAGGGGAGATTACCTGAATAATCGTCCCACTGGCCGGATGTATTATTCCAGCACCATGCTTCAATACCACCATCAAGATTTGCAAAGGACAGGTCCTTGCCCCCGTCGTTATTAATATCTCCTAAGGCTATACCGGACCTGCCGATACTTGACGCACCGGGAAGGTTCTCATCCTTTAATGTAAAGCCTCCGTTGCCATCACCAAAGTAAACAGTGCCGTATTCATGGCTGACTGCAAAGTCAGATAGACCGTCATTATTAATATCACCAAAAACAAATAACATAGTAGAATTACCATTAAGGAAACCGAAACTTTGTTGCCATGTTCCGTCAAATTGATTCAGATATACATGAACACCAGCGCCGGCTCCAAATGAAACGCTTCCTATATCCAGGTCTCCGTCATTATCTATATCGGCAAAGTCTGTTCCGAACATACCCCAGGTTATACCATTGGTTGCCAGGCCGTCATCCCAGGGATCCCAACTTGTTCCGGTACCGTTACCAAGGACAACCTCAAGTAGCTGGTCACCAAAATCAGTTGAGGAATAATTATGATGTATTCCGTAACCGACATCATAATGCCCGTCATTATTTACGTCACCTACAGCAATTCCACCATAACCGAAATCACCATTTTGCTTTACGGTGAAATTACCTTTCCCATCACCAAACCAAGCTGTAATGCCATGCTGGTCTGTATTAATATATGGTGATCCATGATCTCCAACAGATAAAACATCAACATGACCATCCTGATCTATGTCGGCAAACTCCAGCTCTGTCCTGCCCCCGTCAAGTTCAGGGTAATCAAGTCCTGTTGTGCTTTCAACATAGTTTAACTGAGAAAAAAGAAATTGAGGAAATAACAATAATAAGTAAAGTAATTTTGTTTTCATGATTATCTTTTTTATCAAATATATGAATTATTTGATCATAACATTCAATCTTTTAAGGATTTTCACTGATCACCAATTACCGATAAGTATACTGACACACTGATTACCGATCACAAATCACCGATCACAGATCACAGATAATCCACGAATAAACCAAGCTTACATTTACTCCTCCCACACAGGCAGCTTCACCGACTCCCGGTTTTTTAAAACCTCTCTGAGGTAAAACTCAGGATACCCTTCCTCAACAGGTTGCCCATTTTCATTTTTAACATAGCCGTCGTTATATTTTGTTATAAGATGTTCACCCAGCTTAATCCAGGTTTTCATAACATAATTCGTTTCTGTTTCGGCATATTCAGTAAGAAAGTCAACTGCCCTGTCTTTATTTTCTTCAAGTAGTATCAATGCTATCTTATCAATAATATCCTGATAATCGATGAATTGGTTTTCGAGACTATCCTGAATAATCTGTACTTCCTTAACCATATCGGCATATCTGATATTACAATAATTTCCTACGAAATTAAAAACCCACCATGCCGAGTCCCAGGAGAATTTTTTAATATCGCCCACACCGGGTTTTTTATCAGGTTTTACCCATAGTGGATATCTCTCTGCACCTGGTACTCCGCGATTATAGTCTATTGAGAGAGTTAGAGAAGGCGCAGCGCGGTTCAGTATACTCCAGACCCTTGAAGAGCAATAACGAAGATTTGATGGTGTGCTTGGGCAATAAACTTCATTAAACTCAAAAGGTTCACCTGATTCGGGATCATAATAGCCATGCTCAATGGCAAAGGAAATAACATTATAGGAGTAAAGACAGTTTTCAGGATCATCGAGCGGGAAAGTACCTATTCTTGCTTTATTGGCATGGCACGATATCATCCCGTCGGGTATTTTCATCGCCACCCATATAGCTCCTTCTCCTCCATCGCCAGTACCGACCATCTCAAGTATCCATGCTTCTTCAGTATCTGTTATGGAGAAGCTTTCCCCTTCACTCCCGTAACCATATGTGTCTGCAAGGTATGTTATTACCTTCACGGCTTCGCGGGCTGTTTTAGACCTTTCCAAAGCCAGCCTCATCAGGTGCCAGTATTCAAGATATTTGCTGTGGTTCCACAATTCTCCCTGCCCCTAAAAGTAGTTTCACCAATTGCGACCTGATGCTCGTTCATGTGAAAACCGATCAAAGCATATGTGTGTTCTACCTGCGGTATAGTGCCAGTAATGCCATTACGACTGCTTCTGAATTCCATCATCTCACCGGTTTTGTAATCACGGGCAGGTTGGTTGTAAAGATGATAAATGTACTCGGCATCGTTGGTATAGGCCATAAATACAGAACCATCAACCGAAGCGCCTTTGGTTACAATTATGTTTGTGCAGCTATATGACGGGATTGCAATGAATAAAAAAATAACTATTGTGATCTGTTTCATATTACTTTCATTTTAATTTACTGAATGGCTTGCAAAATAAAAAAATAGATGGAATTATTTATATTCCAAAATTTGCATATGTTTCCGAATTTGGAAATAATTAAAAAATAAAATAACCATATAATATTATATATCAGGACGTTAATATTCTGGTATTATTTTTGCCCTTTAAAAATCAGAAGGAATTATATATTGTTATTAATAAAATCCGGTAAAAATGAAAAAATTAATACCATTTCTAATACTGTTGTTGATATTTACAGCTTGTTCAAAAGAAAATGATGACCAAACACAGGATCCTTCATCTTCAATGGATGATTTAAATGTTCCCGATGGTTTTGACTATGAAACCGTACAAACTGTGAATATAGAGATCAACATGCCAGAAAAAGTCAGCTTTGATAAAAACAAAACCCGTTTTAATATTTATGCATCCGGGAGTGTTGACGCTACAAAGCTTATCACCTCCGGTTCCTTCGCTGACAAAGGAAACTATAAAGGAACAATAAATATACCTTACAGGCAGAGTGAAATCTATGTACAGACTGTTGCAGGAGACAGAAAAATAGATTTAAATGGATCAAATAAGAATGGTGTGATCATTGATTTTGGTGATAACTATGGCTATACTCCACCCGACACCGTTGAGCCTTCAATTAAATCAGGAATGGTTAAAAACATGTTTTCTGATAATACAATAAGAGAAACTATGACCAATGTAATTGGAAATGGTGATTTTAGTACAAATGACTTTGGTACAGTTCCACATTGGAATACTAATCAGGATGTTGATGGTAAATGGTATTTTACAGACTATTATATGGGACAAATGGAATGGATCAGTGAGGGTGGTAACGGAATGATCAGAACGCCTCAGAGTGCCGGTTATTACTATTATTATGGTGGAGCCACCCAATGGATAGATGCCGAAGCCGGTGATGTAGTTACCTTTAGCGCGGATATCAGAAGTGATGGCGGAAGCAGCTTGTATGCTTATTTATACCTTATTCCAAGAAATAGTGATGGTAATTATCTTGGTTTCTATTATTTATACTATTATAATCCTTCAACGACCTGGACGAACAAAACTGTTGTAGCTTCAATGCCAAGCGGGACGGAATATTGCCAGATTCTCATTTGGAATAACGACTATAATAATAATCATAGCATATATTATGACAACGTTGTAGTAACAGGTCCGATAACCGATACTGACGGCGACGGTGTTGACGATGAAAATGATGATTATCCAAACGATCCTGACAGGGCCTTTAATATATATTATCCGAATTCATCAACTTACGGATCATTTGCTTTTGAAGATAACTGGCCAGGAAAAGGTGATTATGATTTCAATGATATGGTTATTGATTACCAATTTTTGGAAATAGTTAATGCCAATAATGAACTGGTGGATATGAATGCTGAATTTGGCTTTATGGCAGCAGGTGCCGGTATGATAAATGGATTTGGATTTGAAATGGAGCTTGAGCCTAATGATATTACCAGTATTACCGGAACATCTCTTGTGGATGGGTATATCAATACAAATGCAAATGGTACAGAATCAGGTCAAACCAAAGCTACAATTATTGTTACCGACAATGTGTTTACACAATTACCTCATCCTGGACAGGGAATAGGAGTGAATACAACAGAAGGTGCTCCATATGTCGAACCGGATACATTAATAGTTAGCCTTTCCTTAAGCAATCCCGTGGGGCTTAATGAAACAGGAAGACCACCATATAATCCCTTCTTAATCGTTAACCAGATTCGTGGAAGAGAAATCCATTTGCCTGATTATACACCGACTGATCTTGTGGATCTTGGTTACTTTGGTACTTTGCATGATGATTCAAATCCTGAAACCGGAAAATATTACATGACAGTTAATAACCTGCCATGGGCTATTAATCTACCGGAGCATTTTGATTATCCGGTGGAGAAAGTAGAGATCATTAATGCATACCTGCACTTTGCCGAATGGGCAGAAAGCTCAGGCAGTGAGTATGATGATTGGTATATTGACAACCAGGGATATAGAAATAATAATAACATTTATTAAATACCTTAATACCTATTTTATATATTTATACCGGAATTTAGCTCGATTATTTATATTTCTAAAATATTAGATGATTTATGCTGATTGAATGAATTTTCAGTATAGATAATAAAATCAGTAAATAAATGTCACTACTAATCCGGTACAAATTAAAGAATATTTCAATACCCTTGGTTATCACAGGATTTGCCACTGCAGCTTTCATATGTATAATAGCATCAAGCTGGCATTATATGAACCTCATCTTTGGATTTCTGATAGGAGCTACAGTATTCGTGACTCTGTATTTTTCAACTGAACCGTTTTTCACTTATCTTACAAAAAAATTTAACCTGCTTATCTCGATAAGCGTTTTATCACTTTATTATGTTATTGTGATACTAGTAATCAGTTCATTTTATATTTTCTTAAGCAATATCAACAATATCGGTTATATGATCGATAATTTCTCCAGATTTTTCATCAACAGACAAATGATGTATGGTCTTATTTTCGGGTTAATTATAAGTATCATAGTGAATTTTCTTTTCACCATAAATACTCTGTTGGGCAATAATGTTTTGGTTAATTTATTATTTGGCAGGTATCATAATCCAAGGTTTGAGAACAGGTTTTTTCTGTTGATCGATATTAAATCGTCGACTAATATTGCAGAAAAAACAGGACCGATAAAATTTATGAGCTTACTTAATGATTTTTTCTATGATGCATCTATACCCGTTATTCTTACCGGTGGAGAAATATACAAATATGTAGGTGATGAGATTATCATTTCATGGAAAGAAAAGAAAGGATTGAAGAAGAACAATGCTATCCGGTTTTATTTTTTACTTAAGGATCAAATTGAGAAAAACAACCAAAAATACTTAGATCGTTATGGTCAAAAACCTGAATTCAGAGCTGCTGCTAACTTCGGACAATTGGCATCAGGCGAACTGGGATATTTAAAAAAGGAAATTGCATTTATGGGAGATACACTGAATACGGCAAGCAGAATACTTGAACAATGTAAGATCTACGGATATGACTTTCTGATCTCAGAGGATGTGGTTAACAAAACATCAATTAATTGCGGTTTTATTATACGTGAACTGGAGCCTGTTATTTTAAGGGGAAAAACAAAAGAAACCAGGTTGTATGCTGTGGAAAGGAAATGATTCAACTGCTTTTTAGTTTATATAGGTATGATTATTCTATTCTTTTTCACTGCATTAGAACGTTGTTATTCCGATAAATCATAATTAGTTGATTTATTAGCGTCATTAGTTATTTAATTTATTTACATTTGTGCGGAACATGATAATTATTTTATAGCTATTGGCTTGAAATAAAATATTGTATTAGTATTAAGTTCACGTTAACTAAATAAATTCATTAATTAAAAATTAAACAAAATGAAGAGATTTAAATTACTATCTGTAGTATTGTCAGTTTTTTTCTTTACACAGGTTTTTTCTCAGGATGCAAGGTATAATTATGGCCCTGTTACAGGTATCAGCCAGGATGATATGTTTGCTATTGCAGCAAAGACTTTCGAAGAATATGATGTAAAAACAGAAACATTTAGTTATGGTAAAGGGATAATAATATCCTCTTATTATGATTATACTGTATTAATTAGCAATTACAGAGCCAGAATTGAAGCTAAGAGTACTGATAATGGTGTTTATATTTCATTCATTGATTTGCAAATGAAGCAATCCAGTGGATGGGAAGATATAACATCTGTTCTCGGTAAAAAAACTGATAAGCTATTGAAAAAAATAGGTAAGACCTTTGAAAAAATTGCGGAAGATCCCAAAGAGGTAGAAAAAGCTAAAACTATGTTCTATAATCAACCGCATACACATTATCTTTTCTTTGAAGATGCTACTGATCTTGCTGCAGATAGATGGTATGAGAACTTTATGAAAGACAGGTCTTTTACATGGATGCTAGATTTTTCTGATATTAAGAAAAATGAATCTTCAAAACATAAGGAATATAAATATATTGTTACGGCAAGATATTATCCCGGAACCTCCCTTGTAGGTATGGGTGGTTTATACGTAAAATTGTATACTAATAGTGATAAAAACACTATGACTGAAAAAGGGACAAAAATAAAAGTAGAAGGAAAATGTGTTGGCTTTAACAAAAATATGGGATACTTTTTTATTGATTTTGTTCAGGAATAGTTTGAGAAACTTTATATTAACTATTTTGAAATGAGAACATAAAGGGATGCTTAAAAACCATCCCTTTTTTATTATTATAACTCCGAAGGAGTTGAATATAAATAACCACCTATAAAATCGTTGGCCTGAAGATGTACAAGTAAAGCACAACCCCGAAAGAGGTTGAAAAATGAAGATAGTAGCGATACCATCACCAGGTGCGATACTATCTTTGGAATAGTCACCCGGTGATTAAAAAAATCACCAGGTGACTTGCTAACAAAACGCTGTCATTCATTCGAGGATGATTTTTCCTGAGGCATTGAGCGTTGCGTCATTTGATAAGGTTAATGAAGCCTGGGATTCAATAACCAGATTATTTGTTTTTGCATTTGCTCCTTTACTAACTACCGGGTAAACAAAATCAGTTGAATCATTTGGAACAGTTACATTATCTGACAGTCCTGGAATAATTCCACTTTCCCAATTATCAGAACAATTCCATTTATTACTTGATTCTCCTAACCAATGATTTACAAGGCTGCCTAAAGTATAATAGCCATCATCCAAAGAATCAGGAGGCATAAGAAAAGTAATAATACTATTTGACTGGTCGATTTTTGTAGCTTTCATCTTTTCATATGAATTATATAAACTATCATTTGTGGAATACAATAGACCGTACTCACTTGTATCGCCTCCCGGAGTATAGTTCAAGATGAATTTTAAATAGATAGAATCTGGCAAGCTACCTGTTGAATCTATATACCATATTCTATCGAGGCGGTTATTGTATGTTGATGGAATGTTTGTAGTTGTTCTCGAAAGGTCGTTATTATTATGACCAGCAAATATGTAACCTGAATCTGAGGGAAATGAGGAGCTGGCAAGTATTAGGTTCCCTCCTTCAGCATGAAGATGTTCTTCATTATAATTATCTCTTCCAATACCTATTACGTCAGTAGTGAATTCTTCCTGCTCATTATAAAAATCATATCCAATTTCAATATCATATTTTGCTGATAGGGCATTGGCAACAATAATATGAGCCGCTTCATTTAATGATGTATTATAAATGATTAATTCTGATATTTTCCCTTGAAGAAAGTGATCGCCGGGAGGATTGCTTACAAGGTACGAACTTCTTGTACCAATTGAAATATCGGCCAGGCAAGAGTTGTAATCGAGTGTACCGGGATGGGATATATATGCAGAATAACCAGGTGTTAGTCCATTATTCAGGTAAGAACCCATTCCCTGTCCATCATAATCAAGTGCATGAATATATGGTTCTTCGTTAGGTACTTCATCATGAGGAGGATCCCAGTTGGCTACCTGGGTTCCATCAACAGCGATCTGTGAGAATGGTTTGTTTGTTGATGATCCGAAATGGCTTGAATTGGCATTAATAGTATATGATGTATATGGATAAGCCCAGCTATTGTAATTATAATAGGGTCGGGTTATTATATCACCCCAACCGGTAGTATAATCCCTAACCACTACGGCAAATAAAGTAATATACTCCGGTTGAAGGCTTGAATCTCCCGTAATGGTCATCTGATCATTGTAAAAAGAAATGCCCGGTAAATTATTTATTGCAGAGTCAACATAGGTAGGTCTGTCTGAATCACT
This sequence comes from uncultured Bacteroidales bacterium, assembly GCA_964550205.1. Taxonomy (GTDB): domain Bacteria; phylum Bacteroidota; class Bacteroidia; order Bacteroidales; family JAIOZK01; genus JAIOZK01. The sequence goes on along the minus strand of CAZJYD010000028.1, from coordinate 4,879 downwards.
TGAAGAAGCATCATTGTCATAACCTGAAACATCCTCCCAAAGTGAAACATAATCCGAAGCATCCTTGGTTATACCTTCATCTGCTTTCATCCATAATACAAGCATGTCGGCGCTGTCGCGATGACCAACTCCACCAGGCCCGGTTTGTGATTTAATAACTAATGGAATAATGATAAAGACAAAAAGCATTGTCAGGAAACAAAAAGAATAGGAATGTCTTGCACTGGATGTAACAGAGATTGTATTTTTAAACTGATTGTTCATCGCAGATTAATGTTGATATTTTATTAGCTAATATTAATGTCACAAAAATAACTTGTGAATTTATGTATGGCAATACGTTATTATACTGAAATTTGTGGTTAGCTAATAAGTATAAATACTTATTTTGAGTTGATCTGAAATAGTTATTCGTTTGAGTTTATAGATCAATTAGTCTGCTTTTTATTGCATGTTTGATAATATCAGCTTTTGAATGCAGGCTAAGTTTACGCATAATATTTTGCACATGTGTGTCGACAGTTCTTTTACTGATTGATGTTACTACAGCAATTTCCTTATGAGGAAGCCCTTCGGCCAGCAGTTTAATTATTTCTGTTTCTCGTTTGGTTAATTTTTTTTCGTTATCATCATCTGATCTTTTCTTTTTTGATTGCAAAATATTTTTTAAAACGGATTGAGAAATGCTATTATCGAAAAAATAATCTCCACCTGAAACTGCTCTTATCGCTTTAACTAAAGTTTCTTTTCCGGTATTTTTCAATATAAATCCCTGAACACCAATATTGATTGATTCCTCGATATTTGATTTTGTAGGAAGTGCGGTTAACATAATGATCTTTATTTCAGGTAAATCAGCTGTTACTTTCCGGGCGATCTCAATGCCCGAAGTGCCAGGCAATGATATATCAAGTAATAAAATATCAGGTATATAATTTTTATCTAAATAATTAAACAGCTCAATGTCGTTGGATGCTTCAGCAATAATCTCTATATCTTCTTCAAACATAAGTAAAGCAGATAATCCCTGTCTTACCATTTCATGATCATCAACAATTATGACCCTTATTATTTTCATTTTTCTTCAACGGTCTTTAAAGTAAAATTAAAAATACTTCCTTTACCCGGTGTACTTTCCAGCCAGATTTTTCCTCCGTTTCTTTCAACAAAATCCTTACAAAGAATGAGGCCCAATCCAGTGCCTTTTTCATTTGCTGTGCCAACAGAGGAGGTAGTTGAATCAATCCTGAAAAGTTTTCCCTGATCTTCGGTTTTAATGCCAATGCCATGATCAATAACCGATAAGATCGCATTATCGTTTTCTGTGGAAATACGTACAATAACCTTGCTGTTTTCATATGAAAACTTTATAGCATTAGATAGTAAATTTCTTATAACTAAATCAAACATATTTTTATCAAAATGAACTTGTATATCTTTTGCCATTTCAATTTTGATCGATATATTTTTATTCCCGGCATTAATCCGAATTAGATCCAATGATTCATTTAAAGATTTTTCTACAGATAGTACCTCAGGATTGAAACTAATACGTCCTTTTTGAGCTAATGACCAGGTTAAAAGGTTTTCCAGAAGATGAAATGTATGTTTTAAGGATTTGTCAATATTACTTAGCATTGATAATCTTCTTTCCTCAGAAATGTTTGAATATTTCCGACATAAAATTTCAGTAAAAGATTTTGCTGCAGATAAAGGATTCTTAAGGTCATGCGCTATAATTGAAAAGAATTTATCTTTGGTAAGGTTTGCTGTTTCAAGTTGTTTTTTCTGCTTAGCCAGGTATTTGTTGGTTCTTTTCTTAAGTCTGTATCTGCTGTATAGCGTAATTGCAATAATGCTTGCGAGTGCAAAAAGCGCGATCAAATAATTCCTCTGGCTTTTTTGCTTTTTAATTTTTAGTTCCTTTATTTTATTTTCCTGAACTAAAAGTTCATTCAACCTGTCTCTCTTTTCTGTCTCATATTCAATTCGCATGTTTGAAATTTTATCTTTACTCAACCTGAAAAGGCTATCCCGTTTTTGATTATATAAATTCTGATAACTAAGTGCCTTTTTATAATTTCCCATTGCTGAGTATACTTCCGAATAATAATTATACATATTAATAATAAATTCTTTGGCATCAATGGCTTTTGCCTCGAACATAGCACTGTCGAGATACAATAAAGATGTTTTATATTTCTTTACAGAGTAGTAATATTGAGCCAGTTCAATCTGTACCCTGATCATTCCACTGGTATCGTTAATCTTTTTCAAAACATTAAAAGATTCCGAATAGTAATAAGGGATACTGTCATAATTTCCAATCCTGCCCTGTGCCACACCAAGATTAAAATAACAGGCTGCTTCCCTTTTTTTGTCATCACAGTTTTTATAAATATCAATAGCCTGGTTAAAGCAGATCATTGCAGAATAATAAGAACCCATATCCATAAACACAAGTCCTTTATTATTTAAGGCAACAGCCATCATCAGACTATCGTTCACCTGCTTAGCAAGATTAAAAAGAGAATCATAAATAATTGAAGATTTCTCAGGCAAACCAAGGTATTTTAGTGTTATCCCTATTCCATTAAGGGCAGTTTCCATTCCGGAGGTATCATTAATTTTATGGTAATCATTAAATGATTTATTATAATAATCTATAGCTGCTTCATGGCTTTTTATATCCGAATATACTTCAGCAATTGATCCTTTAATTTTAGCATACAATCCTGTAATCCTTTGTTGATCAATATTATTATTTAATTGTAATGATGATTTATCGAGCAAGCTCAAGGCGGTTAAAAAATCACTGATAGCTTTATCATAGTTTTCTTTTATTAATTTGTTTTTACCTGATCTTATAATTTCTTCAATATCCTTGATCAGGGAATCAAATAAGATATACTGTTCAGCACCACTAAAAATATCATCTCTTAATTTATTCTGCATATTTGATAGTGGAGTAAATTTGATATCATTACTTCTCCCCTGATACGGAACAAGCATTAAAACAATAAAAAGACTAAACATCAATAATGAATCAGATTTAAAATTGTCAATCATTCTGAAAAAGTTAATTCTCAAATTTAATCAAAAGAATATAAATAACCACCTATGAAATCGATGGGCTATTTACTAACACAATCTTATTTATAAAAATTAGATTTTCAAATAAAGATTTCATAAAACATTATTATATTTGAATAAATAAACTATGACAATTGTAATAAAAAATATTACCGAAGAAATTCAAGACCAATATTTAAAAGACGATGACAATCATCCATGGATAGTTGGTTTCAGTGGAGGAAAAGATTCTACAACTCTTTTGCAATTAGTTTGGAACGCTGTAAAAGAGTTTCCTTCAGAATTGCGAAGGCGAAAAGTGTACGTTGTATGTAATAATACTTTGGTTGAAAATCCAAAAATTATTGAGTACACGGAGGGCGTTTTAAGTGGGATTAGTGAGGCGGCCATGAAACAATCAATGCCATTTCAAGTTATTCGAACCACTCCGAAATTAGAAGACACATTTTGGGTTAATTGAAAATAAAAAGAATTGCGGTAAAATAAGTATAAGCAGGAAGATTTGGACAAAAGTACAAACAAGTTTCTAAATGGTAGAGAAACTTTACTCTTATTAAAATAGCTGCATAATGAATGATTTGCGGTATTATATACATTGCTTCGAAAACTTAAGGCGTGACAAAAAGAAAGGAGGCGCACCACATAAACCAGTTCTATTGTTAAGCGTTATTGAGCTTTATGAAAAGGACCTGATTTATGAAAACAGAATATATATTTCCCCTGAATTGGTTGGTAGCTTCAAATCACATTGGGCAGAATTAGTATTAACAGATCATCAAATGATCTTTGCTCTGCCATTTTATCACATGAGATCGGAACCATTTTGGAAGCTGGTGGCAAACCCTGGCTGTGAAAGATGGATCGAAGCAAAGTCATCTATGAGAAGTTTCTCCAATCTCAGAACAGCTGTTAGTTATGCTGAAATCGATAATGATTTATATTCATTGATGCTATCACACGAGAATCGAGAAATCCTGAAACTTACGCTTTTGGAAAAATATTTTCATCAAACGAAAAATAACAATGAAAATGGCGAGGAAAATTTATTTGCTAATTATTCAAAGCAAATATTTCAAGATGATCCAGAGGAATACAAAAGACGAATATTAAGGCTTAAGGATGAATTAGGTGAAAATGCTTATGAGGAAGAAATTTTTGTAAGAGGCGGTGTATTTAAGAGGGAAGTTCCTAAAATATACAACAATACATGTGCTATATCAAAACTTCGCATTGATGCAACAATCAGCGTATCAATGATTGATGCTTGTCATATTGTTCCTTTTTCAGAAAGTTACAACGATACTATAACCAATGGTTTGGCATTGTGTCCAAATTTACACAGGGCGTTTGATAGAGGTCTAATCTCTATTGGTGACAATTACCAAGTTATGATTAGTCCAAAATTCAATGAAGCAGGTATTTCTAAATATAGCATTAATCAGTTTGAAGGAAAAAAAATTCTTTTACCAGATAATAAAAGCTATTATCCTTCTCAAGATAATTTATTTATCCACCGTAAGAAATTTGGTTTTTGAAGATGAGATAATGTTCAATTAAATGACATATGTAAATATTATGCAATCGAGAAAAGACAAATCGTAAAGCATTACATTAATGTGTCTTCTATGATAGATTTTTTCAAAATTTCTAATAAACCTTTCACTGCATTACATACGATATTTTTCATATTCAATTCCGGTTTACCAGGATTGTTGTATAGCATATCAATACACTAGTGTAATGTCAAGTATAATGTGACGGTTATTTACCCCCTCTGTCTCGCCAC
>CAZJYD010000027.1:0-34383 GCA_964550205.1 uncultured Bacteroidales bacterium | reverse complement strand
ACTCGTCTTAGTACCAATTACTTGCAAATTTATCCACGCAATGTGGGTTAACTTTCTGTTTTTATGAATTTTTTGATCAGGGAAAGGAACTATTTTATCTATCACGATTTATTATTCTTTAATTCTATTGCCAGCTCCGCCCCAAATGATGGATACTTAAACTTATCAACTATTGAAACGGCACCGAATCCTCCCCAAAAATTGATCGTATTACTTTTTGTAAAAGATAATTCATAGCTGCCAATGAGTTCCAAAGAAACGGCAGTTCCAAATCCTGTAAACGGTGTATTTATATTTAATGGAATTATAACATCAGCTTTGGAAGTGAAGGAAATTATCCATATTATTATTATTAATTTTAGTTTTTTCATGGTTCGCCGGATAAATATTATTTATAGAAACTTTTGTTAAATGCAGTGAATTCACTTTTTCTTAGAATTATACGTTTCCAGACAGCAACTATAAATCCTGATCCATATCCAAAAAGCTGTATATAACTTGTAATGATAGTTAATAAGCCAATTATTACACTTTTGTTTTTAATTGCTGAATCAATACAAACGAGTAAAATATGCAAAGCAATAGGAATAATGAAATAAGGTGACCATAGAACAGATAATAGCACCAAGATTATTGTACTGGTAGTAAATAATGCTGGCGCAAAATGTACCAGCTTTAATGATTCCGGATGCCTTTTATATAAAGTTATTCTTGCTATACCTGAATTGTATATTTGTTTAAAGAACTGTCTTAAGTTTGTTCGTCTCTTATGAAACACATATGCTTCCTTGATTAGCCTTGTTTCAAATCCGCTCTTTAATATGCGTAAACTCATATCTATATCTTCACCGAAACGCATTTTTGAAAATCCTTTTGTCGTTTCCAAAACGTCTTTCGAATAACCCATATTAAAACTTCTTGGATAAAACTTATCAAGTTTTTCACCTCCTCCTCTTATTCCCCCTGTAGTGAAAAAAGAAGTCATGGAATAATTTATGGCTTTCTGAAGATTTGTGAAGTCTGCATGAGCACTATCAGGGCCGCCGAAGGCATCAACGTAATTAGCCTTTAATACTTTCTGTACGGTCTCAAAATAATGCGAGGACAAAACACAATCAGAATCCAGAAAAATAAAATAATTACCACTTGCCTTTTCACATCCGTAATTTCTGCTTTGACCGGGTCCTGAGTTAGGTTTGTAGAAATAGCTAATATTTAGTTTATCCTTATATTTATCAACCACTGCATCGCTTTTCACCCTGGAGCCATCTTCAACAATAACAAGCTCAAAATCTTTATTTGTTTGTTTGGTCAGACTCTCCAATAATTCCTCAACTTCCTTCGGCCTGTTGTAAACCGGAACAATAATGGAAAATCTTAAATTGTTATTATTTTTCATTTATATTTTTAGGTGTAGGTTATATTATTTCAATGCTGTCTCTGCTTATCTCTTTTATAAACTCATTTCCTTCTTTATAATATTTCGTTGGATATGGATGTGTCTCAATAACCGGATATTTTATATTTATCTTAGAATATAGTTTTAAATTTTCAAAGACGTTGTCCCCAAATTGATCCGATATAAGTAGTAAGTCTATATCTGACCAGTCATGTGTAAAGTTTTTGGCAGCAGAACCAAATAATATTACCTTATAAAAGTTCAATCCGTGTAATTGACATTCATTTACAAAAGATTTAGCTGTTTTTATTGCAGTTTCTCTAGTAACCATAGCCTTAAGTGATTTGTAGAATCCAAAATTGATTTTGTGAATTGTTTATTACAAATTTTATGCATTTTTGTAAAGTAGTCAGGATATCTGCCTTCTAATTGAAATCTATTTAAGCTAAGTATAAACTCACTTCTATCATCCGTTAATTCTATCGGTGTATAAGAAAGTAAATGAATCAAATTGTGAGTCCTTGGAGGAACATTCTCTTGATTATACTTAATCCAAAGTGACTTGCATAGTTTCTCAATCACTAGATGTGCAAAAAACAAAGATTGCAAATAATTTCGGCCTTTATATAATGTATCAACAGCAGCCCAATCGTCGTTGGCCTGCTCAATCCAAAAGTTTATATAGTCCTGTTTTGTTTTCATATTTTCAAAGATAATATTTTTTGACTATCCATAAATCAATATGCACAAAGGGATCTTATTGAGGCTCTGTTTAAATATGCCCTTGCATTGGTTGTATCACTTTTTAAATAAATATCAAGGTTTGATCCAGCTTTATTTGAATTACCTAATGCCATATATAACCTTGCCCGGTTCAGGTGAAATTTCAAAATCAACAGAATATTTACTTATTAATTTTAAGTGGTTTGGTAATGAATTGAGGATTATTAATACTATTGAATCCTACAAAAATATCTTAGAAGGTGCGGAACTAGTTACATTAGGAAGCTTGGTTCCTGATGAACTCCTGATACAGCTTGGGAAAGATTCAAGGCTAAATATTTTGGTATCTGGCCTCCGCGAATAGGAACACTAACTCCCCTAAAAGAAGAAGTTTATGACAAAGTAAAAAGATTATAAGAATGGGCTTGATACTCAAATAGAATGGCTAAGAGAACATATTTCCGAATTAAACATGTAAGTATAATTTATTGTAACTTTGTTTTATGACAATCATTGGAATCACAGGCACAATGGGTGCCGGGAAGGGTACAATTGTTAATTATCTTGTAAAACATTGGGGTTTTAAGCATTATTCTGTCAGAGCCTCTCTGATTGAAGAGATCAAAAAACGTAAGCTGCCTGTTAACCGCGATACTATGACCTCTTTTGCCAATAACCTCCGTGCTGAGCATTTTCCATCCTACATAGTTGATCAATTATATAACAAAGCTATTAAGTCAGGTGCAAACTGCGTTATTGAAAGTATCCGTACACCCGGAGAAGTAAGATCACTGAAAAGCAAAGGAAATTTTTACCTGATTGCCGTGGATGCTGATCCTGAAATACGTTATGAACGCATCAGGCGCAGAAACTCCGAAACTGATAATATCTCCTATAAAACATTCCTTGAAAATGAAAAAAGGGAAATGAAAAATGATGATCCCAACAAGCAAAATTTAGAAAAGTGCCGCAAAATGGCTGATCATATCATAACCAATAACGCGACTATTAAAGAACTTCACAGGCAGATTGAAAAAATCATTTAAAACGCTGCGCTTCACCCATGCAATATTTATCTTTGTGATCAAAAATAATAATGAGACCTGTTAAGGATTAAATCAGTAAAAGGTTATGTCTAAAGAAAAATATGTTCGTCCGAGCTGGGATGAATACTTTATGGAGATTGCACACACAGTTTCAAAACGTGCTACCTGCGACAGGGGAAGGAGCGGTTGTGTTGTTGCAAGAGACCGTCAGATATTGGTAACGGGATATGTAGGTTCACCCAGAGGCCTGCCCCATTGTGATGATGTAGGGCACCTTCTGAAAAGAATTACCCACGAAGACGGGACCGTTAGTGTTCATTGTGTGCGCACTGTTCATGCGGAACAAAATGCCATATGCCAGGCAGCACGATTGGGCATCGCACTTGAAGGATCTACAATGTATTGCAGGATGACACCATGCCGCACATGTGCTATGCTTATTATCAACTGTGGGATTAAACGTGTTGTCTGTGAAAGGAAGTATCATAAAGCTATAGAATCGGAGCAGCTTTTCGAAGATGCCAGGATTGAACTGGAATATTTTAATGATGATGTGGTAAAATACGACAACCAGTAAGGTGTGATTTTAGTATCTGGGCCCAACACCCCAGTAATTATAATATGCCTGGGCATCCGGTCCGTAAGGTTCAACCTTATCCTGCATCACTTTGTAGGTACATTTCTCTCCCATTATCTTGGAAAAGACTATCTCCGATTTATTGTTTTGTTCATCTATCATTATAATCTTGGCAAGATTAACATGTTCATGAAATGAAGCAAGGTTTTCATTACATATGGGACAAAATATTTCCAGATGTTCTCCTTCCTTGATTTTATATGATTTATGCTTGGTAATTGTATATTCACCCAATTGCGGGCTTAATAACAACAATCCCATATCACCATCACTGGTTTTTGCAGAGAGAATTATATTATCAGCAGGCCTGAGATGACCTTTACATTTGGGGCATAGAAAATCATTCTTTTGCATCATCATAACTGATTTAGAAAAATATAAATTTAATCTGACTATTTCACAAATTTATAAAAATTGTTAATTAATATTCTGTTGGATATTTATGATAAATTATCTATTTCCTTCAGCATACAATTCAACACCAAGATTACCTTCCGAGTCAATGTACCCTCTGAACATACCTTCTGTGTTAAAAGTCATAGTAATATTACCGTCTTTATCAACACCTATAACACCTCCCCTGCCGTTCATTTCTTTAAACTTATCATGAATAACAAAATCAGCTGCCTTTTCAAGCGACCATCCCTTATATTCCATCAGGGCAGATACATCATATGCTGCAAGCAATCTCATAAAATATTCACCATGCCCTGTTCCTGAGATAGCACAGGTTTTATTGTTTGCATAATTACCTGCACCAACAATTGGTGAGTCGCCTATTCTGCCGGTCATTTTGTTTGTGAGTCCACCTGTTGAAGTTGCCGCTGCCAGGTTTCCATATTTATCTATAGCCACAGCTCCCACAGTTCCGTGTTTCTTCTCTTTTTCTCTTTCTTTTGCTCTTTGAAGGCTTTTCCATCTTCGTTCAACAAAAAAATACTCCTGATCAACAATATCAAGTCCCTGTTCTTTGGCAAATTTTTCTGCTCCCCGTCCAACCAGCATCACATGTTTAGTGCTGTCCATCACTTTTCTGGCTGCGGTAACCGGGTTCTTTATTGTTTTAACTCCTCCCACAGCACCGGCTTTCAGGTTGCTGCCATCCATAATGGATGCATCCATTTCATTTTCTCCGGCCTCAGTAAAAACAGCACCTTTACCGGCATTGAATAAAGGACTGTCTTCCATAATTGTAATGACAGTTTCAACAGCATCCAGGCTGCTTCCGCCACCTGCAAGAACTTTCTGTCCGGCTTCCAGCACTTCTGTTAATTTAGCAACGTACATCTTCTCTATCTCCTCAGGAATCTGATCTTTTACGATATAACCAGCCCCACCATGAATGACCAATACATATTCAGGCTTAATACCTTCATTTTCCTGAGCTGACTTATGATCACATGAAAATGACAGAATTACAACAATAACGATCAGTAATAGATTAAGAATAGATTTTTTCATAATTCATTTATTTTATAATTTGACCTATAAATTCATTTATATCAAATAATCCAAAGAAATGAGAGGCAAAAACAACTATCAAAACAATAATAACCCATCTGACAAAATTAACACCTTTTTTTACAGCTAATCTTGAAGCGATCAATGCTCCGGCTATAGTACCAACCCCCAATATCAATCCGTAAAAATATTTTACATCACCGTTAATAATAAAAATAACCAATGCAAAGATCGTAATAAACAGGGCAATAGTCACCTTGACAGCATTGGCTTTAACCAGATTATACCCTGCCCCCAAAACAATACCCGCCAAAAGAAAATAACCTATACCTGCTTGTATAAACCCCCCGTAAATACCTATAAAGAAAAAAACTATAACCTGCCAGACCGTGATCTTCTTCTTAACCAGTTCTTCTCTTCCGTGAAGATATTTATGAGGTTTATACAAAATAAACACCAGCATTACCAGCATAATACCTGCAAAAAATCTTTGGAATATTTTCTCGTTGATATCAACAGCAATTAATGCTCCGACTACCGAACCTATCACAGCCGGAATAGAAAGCAAAACAGCTTTTTTTATATCCAGAACTTTTTGATGGCGGAAGCTGGCTGAAGCAGTGAGGGTTTGAATGAATATTGCAATCCTATTGGTTCCGTTAGCCACTGTTGGTGGTAATCCCATCAACATTAAAACCGATAACGAAATAATTGATCCACCGCCGGCAAGTGTATTAATAAACCCCACAAACACACCTGCAATAATCAATACAATAACATCAACCCATTCCATATAATTATAAATATACAGATATATTATTTACTTTTTATTCTCAACAGTTGCTATTGATGAATTTCTAATTTTTTTTCCAAATAATAAAACAATAACATATAATACGATAAGACCTGCAGGGAATAATATCCACTGCGAAATACCATAAGCAGATGGAATGGTGCCGATTGCAACTCCAGCGGCCCCGACTGTTAGTGCATACGGGAGTTGTGTTCTAACATGTTCAATATGATTACATGAACTTGCCAAAGAGCTTAATATAGTAGTATCTGAAATGGGAGAACAATGATCACCAAGAACAGAACCAGCAAGTACACATGATACTACATTATAGAAAATACTTAACGATGTATTATGATCCATTCCATAATCCTGGGATATCAACCATGATGCCGGTAGCAGCAAAGGATACAAAATAGCCATAGTACCCCATGATGATCCGGTGGAGAAAGAAACAAGAGCAGCAAGTATAAATGTAATGGCAGGAACAAAATAGGGCGATAGTGAAACCTCGAGCATGCTTTGTGAAATAAAAACAGCCGTATGCATATGCTCGGTTATCAAAGCCAGCGACCATGCAAGTATCAGTATCAGTACGGCAGTGAGCATTGTCTTGAATCCCTTGATCAAACTATCCATAGTGTTTTTCAAACTCATCAAACGTTGCACCTGGGTTAAGATCACAGCAACTATTACTCCGGAAATTGATGACCACAGCAAAGCTTTATATGAATCGGAATTACCTATGAAGACAGATATTTTCTTTCCAAAACCAATCGCACAATCATTCCATACTTCATTATCCCAGCCTGTATAAAATAAGCCGGCAAAGGTACCCAGTATTATAACCAGAACAGGTATTACTGCATTATACCATCTTGGCTTAATTTTATTTAACTCCTCTGCATTATCTCCCTCAACAGTTTTTTCGTAAGTAAGCTTTTTATGCATTTCTCCAATAATACCTTTTCCCGATCTTCTTTCGGCCTTGTGCATAGGGCCGTAATCAACCCTTCTGAAAACAAGCATAAGGATAAAAGCCAGTGTAAAAACAGGATAAAAAGAATAAGCCAGTGAGTTAAAAAAAACATTATATGCATTTTCGTTCAATCCTATATCATTTATACCATCCTGAATATAACTAAGCTCGGCGCCTATCCAGGTGGTGACAAAAGCAATTGCCGCAATTGGAGCTGCTGTGGAATCTACAATATATGCCAGTTTTTCGCGCGAAATCCTCAGCCTGTCGGTAACCGGTCTCATAGTATTACCAACTACAAGGGTGTTTGCATAATCATCAAAAAATATCAATACTCCAAGTAACCATGTTACTAATTGTCCTGACCTTGTGCTCCTTGCATAACGCGATAAAATATTTACCACTCCCCTCATCCCACCGTTCCTGGTTATTAATCCCACCATAGCTCCTATCAACATAGTAAAGATAAGAATAGACAAATGACCCTTGTCGCTCATAGATTCTACGATATACGTGTCGGCAATTGCAAAAATGCCTTTTAATACCGATGCGAAAACAGAAAATCCCTGGTAACAAAAAATAATTGATGTGCCCACAAGTAAACCGGTGAACAATGCCGAATATACTTCACGAAACACCAATGCCATCAAAATGGCAATCAACGGAGGTAATATAGAAAGCCACAAAGGAATCGGATTTATTTCTTTTTCGAAAATAAACTCACCGGCTTTTATTGTAAATTTTTCCTTTTCATGAAAAGTATATTTGAATGAGGCTTTACCGTGAATTACTGCAATATCGACCAATGAGTCATTTATCTTAACCGGAATAGTCTGGTAACTGATCTCCTCTCCCAGATCCGGATCAATAATTTTAATTGTAAATTTAACGGGTACTTCCCTTACTATTATTTCAAAATAATCAACCTTGATATCATCAGAATTAATTTGTTGAATTGAATCCGCATATTGCCCAAAGCCCCTAAATGACAACAAAACCAACCCAACTAGAACTATACTTAATCTTCTTAACAAGGTCAATTTATACACTTTAATTCTGATTCTTTATTTATCAATTTATTGCTGCTTTTAGAAAATTTGCCAGACATTAATTGTGAAGCAAAACTTAAATTTTTTTAAAACTTTATATAGTTTTTATAATTAAAATAAGTCTTTAATCATATTGGCTAATTCTCTTTGCTTCTCTTTACTCAATGATGAAATAGATTTTATTATTAATGACTTTTCACCAGTAAATAGTTTATGGATTCTAACTTCTGATGGTTTCTTAAGCGAACTTGTTAAATCATCATCTTTTAGTTCAAATGAAAATTCGTCATTTTTTATTCTACCTGTAATAGCAGCAAATAAGCAATCACCTGTGTTATTAACCTTATCATTTGAAATAACGATTGCAGGCCTAACTTTTTTTCTTTGTAAATCTGTAAATGGAAATGGTAATAGTACAATTTTCCCTTTAACACACATAATTATTCTTTTAAAAAGGATCGCCAATGTTCATCATCCTCTTCCTCCCATTCTTCACGTAGGCTTTCTTCAATTATTCTATAAGTAGAAACGGTAAGTTCTTCATCCTCTATATTATAAATTTCTATTGGAAAATCAGAATCTATTGTATAGCTATAAATGATATCAGTATAATCCTCCATTGATCCTGTTATAGTACCTTTTGAAGATTGAATAGGTTGTACACTTATATCATAATAATTATCAGTAGCTTCTGCTAAAATCATTACTTCTCATTTGGTTTTGAAAATTTATCAATGTTTTTTTCGATGAAATCGGATGATTCCTTACAAATTTTAGAAAACCTAATAAAATGATTTAAGGTGAAAAATACTCTATGTGATACATGTGCTTGCTTGGTCTCAGTATTCTTAATACCAAAAGACAAACATATACGATCATCAACTACTTTTATTTCAACAATATCTGAAAAATAATGTGGCGAATCTTCGACTTGTACAAATTCGAATTTCTCTATTTTATGATCTTTTATTTCCATAATAACACAAATATATAAAAAATTCTAAGAATATAGTTGTTTAAACAATTTAATAAATTTTATATGCTAATAATCAAATGTTTAGCGCCAATTTATTTAAAATTATACCAATTGTATTACATATATCATCCTGCTATTTCCTTCACTGCCCTGATAATCCCTTCAACATCATAACCACATTCTTTCTGCAGTTCTTCGCGGGTTCCGTGCTCTATATAACTGTCGGGTATACCAAGTCTTTTTATCTCTGATTCATAATTATTGTCGGTCATAAATTCCATTACAGCGCTACCCAAACCACCGATTATTGTACCGTCTTCTACTGTAATAATTTTTTTATGATTATCGAAAATCTCTTTTAATATTTGTTCGTCAATTGGCTTGAGAAAACGCATATCATATATGGAGGTGCTTATATTTTCTTTTTCAAGTTTTTCGGAAGCTTTAAGGGCATAATTACCAACATGGCCAATAGTGATTATTGCAACATCTTTTCCTTCTCTTATTTTGCGGCCTTTACCTGTTTCAAGTTCCTTCATAGGTGTTTGCCAATCTGTCAAAACTCCCCTTCCCTTAGGATAACGTATTGAGAAAGGGCCCTTCCCATCAAGCTGAGCAGTATACATCATATTTCTCAATTCCGATTCATTCATGGGAGCGGCAACTGTCATATTTGGTACCGAGCGAAAATAAGCCAGATCGTATGCTCCATGATGTGTAGCTCCATCCTCACCAACCAGTCCACTTCTGTCGAGGCAAAAAACCACATGTAATTTTTGTAATGCCACATCATGTATAACCTGGTCATAAGCCCTTTGCATAAAAGTTGAATAGATATTACAGAAAGGCACCATCCCTTGCACTGCAAGACCTGCAGCAAAGGTAACGGCATGCTGCTCGGCAATACCCACATCAAACACACGATCAGGCATTTTTTCCATCATCATGTTCAATGAACATCCTGTTGGCATAGCGGGTGTAATACCCACAATTTTTTCATTTTTCTCAGCCAATTCAACAATAGTTTTTCCAAAAACAAACTGATAGTAAGGTGGTTTTTCTTCACAATGTTCCTCATCAATAGCTTCGCCGGTTTTACGGTTAAAAGCTCCGGGTGAATGAAATCTTGTCTGTTCCTTTTCTGCCCGATCAAATCCTTTCCCTTTCAGTGTAAGTACATGTAGCAGCTTAGGTCCATTTATCCTTTTCAGATCCCTCATCACTCTTGAAAGTCTTATTACATCATTCCCGTCAACAGGTCCGAAATAACGAAAATTAAATGACTCGAAAAGATTACTTTTTTTGAGAAGCGATCCTTTTATGGCGCTTTGTATTTGTTGAACAATACGTCTGGAATTGGGACCATATTTACTGGCTTTACCAAGCACCTTCCATATTATATTCTTGATTTTATTATATGTACGGGATGTTGTAATATCCAGTAAATATTCTTTAATAGCTCCTACATTTTTATCGATCGCAATTCCGTTATCATTTAATATTACAAGTACATTCTCATTAGAGATACCTGTATTATTAATACCCTCTACGGCCATTCCTCCTGTTATACTTCCGTCACCAACAACAGCTATATAGTGATGTTTATCTCCACCCTTTAACCTGTCGGCTATTGCCATACCGAGAACAGCAGAAATTGCGGTTGATGAATGTCCTGTGCCGAATGAATCATATTTACTTTCTTCTATTTTAGGAAAACCGCTAACTCCTTTATATTTTCGCAGTGTGTGAAATCTATCTTTACGTCCTGTTAATATTTTATGGGCATATGCCTGATGTCCCACATCCCATATCAGTTTATCATCAGGGGTGTTAAAGACATAGTGTATTGCAACGGCAAGCTCTACAGCACCCAGGCTGGCACCAACATGCCCGGGGCTGGCACATGTAACGTCAAGAATAAAATCACGTATTTCCTCGCATAATTCCGGCAAATCGGCTTCCTTAAGCTTTTTTAAATCCGAAGGATAATTAATTTCCGATAATAATTTCCCTGCTTTTGTTGTCATGCTTCACTAACTTCTAATTAAATCACTCTGCAAATTTAAGTCAAAATTTCAGGGGAGAAAAATCCATAACAAAAATCTATGCATCCGTATGTCTTACGATAATCCTAATGTATTATTATTAGCAAATAAGGTGAAATACTTATATTAAACCCATATCCAGTTTTGCATCATCACTTAACATATCCTGAGACCATGGCGGATCAAAGGTGAGCTCGACTTCTGATTTATTCACTCCTTTAACAGATTTTACCTTTTCTTTAACTTCCTCTACCAGTGTATCAGCAACAGGACAATTTGGAGCAGTTAATGTCATCAAGATGTGAACATTTCCTTTATCATCAATAGTGATTTTATAAATCAAGCCAATATCATAAATGTTAACCGGTATTTCAGGATCATATATGGTTTTGAGTTCAGAAATGATTTTTTGTTCGAGTTCTTTTTTTTCTTTTTCAGTCATCCTTTTTTTGTGATTTAGTTTTAAAAACCAATGCATACAATTTCATTTGCTTAACCATTGCCATTAATCCGTTTGAGCGGGTTGGAGACAAATGTTCACTCAAACCTATATTTTCAATAAAATCCATGTTAGCATCAATAATATCTTCGGGAGGCTGGTTTGAAAACACACGTATCAATAATCCTGCAATACCCTTGGTAATAACTGCATCGCTGTCGGCTGTAAACATTACTTTTCCATCTTTATATTCTGCATGCAACCAAACTCTAGACTGACATCCGGAAATAAGGTTTTTCTCTGTTTTGTTTGCTTTGTCGATCAAAGGTAAATCCTTACCCATTTCGATCAGGTGATTATATTTATCCATCCAATCTTCAAATTGCGAATATTCACGTTCTATTTGCTTGGTTATCTCACTAATAAGCATAGTAATTTGTTTTTTATTCAAGCATTCGTTTAACCTGGTAGATAGCATCCACCAAACGGTCAACTTCTTCTATAGTATTGTAAAATACAAAAGATGCGCGAACCGTGCCGGGAATATTAAAATACTCCAGTACCGGTTGTGCGCAGTGATGTCCTGTTCTCACAGCAACGCCCATTTTGTCAATAATTGTTCCAGCATCATAAGGATGAATATCTCCTATCAGAAAAGAAATAAGGCTGGCTTTATGCCCGGCAGTTCCGATTATCCTCAGTCCGTCAATGCCTAGCAATTTCTCCGTTGCATAATCTAATACTTTCTTTTCATATTCTGCAAGGTTTTCCAATCCAATACTTTCAATATAATCTATAGCCTCTTTAAGACCTATAATAGCTTCAACATTAGGTGTTCCCGCTTCAAACTTAAATGGTAAATCATTAAAAGTTGTTTTCTCATAAGTAACTCTATCAACCATTTCTCCACCTGACTGGTATGGAGGCATCTTTTCAAGAAATGATTCTTTAGCATACAAAATACCCCCACCCATAGGAGCATACATCTTATGACCTGAAAAACAGTAGAAATCACAATCCAGTTCCCTTACATCAACTTTTTGATGCATAACCGCCTGTGCCCCGTCAATTATCACAGGGATATTCGTTTCATGTGCTTTTCGAATGTATTTTTTAATATCATTGACCGTACCTAAAATATTTGATATATGTACTAATGCAACCAGCTTTGTTCTTTCTCCAATTATTTTAACAAACTCATCAAATATTAATTCTCCTTTATCATTAATAGGTATAACTTTCAGCTTTGCTCCTTTTTCCTTGCATAGCATCTGCCAGGGCACAAGGTTGGAATGATGTTCCATTGCAGAAATAATAATTTCATCCCCTTTGCTTATAAAATGATTCCCATATGAATACCTTACCAGGTTCAAGGCATCAGTTGTACCTTTCGTAAAAATAATTTCATGATCTTTTTCTGCATTTATAAATTTCCTCACTACCTTTCTGGCCTTTTCGAATTCTTCGGTTGCCTTCTGGCTCAAATAATGCACTCCCCTGTGAATATTGCTGTTCTCTTTTTCGTAATAATATTTAATCCTCTCAATTACCTGGCGGGGCTTTTGCGATGTTGCAGCATTATCAAAATATACTAATGGCTTACCGTAAATTTTCTGGTTTAATGCAGGAAAGTCCTTTCGTATTTTTTCAACATTAAAAGCTGACATTTTATTTATATTTTACCAAGATCAATATCAAAATTAATTTCTTTTTCAGGCTCACTACAGTGCAAAACACATTTATCACAAACTGACAACTCGCCTTGAAGTCGCTTCTTAACCATATCATCAATACGTTTTTTCAGGGCATCAATGGAAATATTTTCGATAACTTCAGCAGCAAAAGCATACATAAGAAGCATCCTGGCATCATCATGATCTATCCCTCGTGATCTGAGGTAAAACATTGCATCTTTATCGAGCTGTCCTACTGTAGCACCATGAGAACATTTAACATCGTCAGCATATATTTCCAAAAATGGCCTGGTATGCATAGTCGCATCATCGGTAAGTAGGAGGTTTCTATTGTTCTGATAAGCATTGGTTTTTTGTGCATCCCTGCGAACCATGACGTGGCCGTTAAAGACTCCTGTCGACCTATCGTTCAGAACACCTTTAAATAATTCATTACTCCGGCATTCAGGTACTTTATGATCCACATATACCTGATTGTCCACGTGCTGATCTTTATCCATAAGGTAAACACCATAAATATCAGCATCAGAATTTTTCCCATTTAGAGTAACATGAATATTGTTGCGGATCAGGCCTCCGTTTAAAGTAATAGCATTTGTTTTTAACCTGCTGTTTTTCTTAAGATCAAAAAAACTGGAGTTGATCAATGTGCTGTTGTTATTCAAATTTTTTAGCTTATAATGATCGAGATATGCATTTTCATCGATAAAAGCTTCGGTCAATGAATTGGTTATACTGGGGTAATGATTTACAGAGTCATCGCAGTGAACCAATGTCATTCTAGCATTTTTACCAAGGATAATAAGATTTCTGTTCTGAATAAAGATGTTCTCATTTTTATTGATAATATTGATCATCTGAACCGGCTTGGCAACTTCCACATTATCCGGCACATATATAAAAATGCCATCCTGGGCAAAAGCAGTATTCAACGCAGCAAAACCACTATGGTTTATCTTAAAAGCTTTTCCATAGTATTTATCAACAAGGTTAGGATATTCCTCCAAAGCTTTTGCCAGACTTCCTATGACGGTTCCATCTTTAAACTTTTTTAAGGGTGAATCGGTGTAAACATACCAACCATTCAATAATGAAGTTATTTCAGTATCCAAATTATGTACCTTACAATCGAAAAGATTTTTGATATCCATTTCTTCCTGGGAAAGGCCAAATTCCTGTTTATATTCCTTATTAAGAACTTCGCTTAAATCAGTATTCCTCCAGTTCTCCATTTTCCTGTGCGGAAATCCAAGTTCTTTGAAGGTTTTATATCCTTCTGTACGCAGCGCGGAAATATTATTAGTATCCCTCTTGAAGAGTTCCTCTTTATGCTCTCTAAACTCCCTGATGAACTTATTTTTTAATGCTATGTTTTTACCTTCCCTATTCATCACATATATTGTTAACTAACACGATCATATTCTTTCTTTATCCAATCGTATCCTTTTTCTTCTAATTGCTCTGCAAGTTGTTTACCGCCGGATTTAACAATTTTACCGTTGAAAAGAACATGAACAAAATCAGGAATAATATAATTTAAAAGACGCTGGTAATGTGTAATTATAACAAAAGCATTGTCCTTATTCTTTAAAATATTTACCCCGTTGGCAACAATTTTCAATGCGTCTATATCAAGCCCTGAATCAGTTTCATCCAAAACTGCCAATGTGGGTTCAAGAAGTGCCATTTGAAATATCTCGTTTTTTTTCTTTTCTCCACCTGAAAATCCCTCATTCACAGACCGTATTGTAAGCTTTGTTTGTATATCGATAAGTTTTTTCTTTTCCTCTATTTTGGCGAGGAAATCTTTTCCCGAAATCGGATCTTCATCACGATATTGTCTCTGTGCATTTATTGCAGTGCGCATGAAATTAGTCATGCTCACACCGGGAATTTCAACAGGATATTGAAATCCCAGGAAAATGCCTTCATTTGCTCTTTTATCAGGTTCCCATTCAAGTATGTTTTCATCTTTATAAATTATTTCTCCTTTAGTTATCTCATAACCTTCACGACCGGCAATTGCATATGCCAAAGTACTTTTCCCAGTACCGTTAGGACCCATTATAGCATGAATCTCTCCTTTATTCACTCCCAGGTTCAAACCACTTATAATCTCCTTTCCATCAATTTCAACATGCAAATCTTTTATATTAAGTAACATTAATTTATCTGTTTAAACATTAAATTATTTTAACCTACACTACCTTCCAAAGTAATTTGTAAGAGCTTTTGCGCCTCAACAGCAAATTCCATTGGAAGCTTTTTTATTACTTCTTTAGCGTACCCGTTGACGATCAATCCTATAGCATCTTCAGTTTCAATACCTCTCTGATTAAGATAAAACAATTGATCGTCCGATATTTTGGAGGTGGTTGCCTCGTGTTCAACAATTGCTGATTTATTATCCACATCAATATACGGAAAAGTATGAGCTCCGCATTTATCTCCAAGTAACAGTGAATCACACTGCGAGAAATTTCTTGCATTCTCAGCTTTCTTAGACACTCTCACAAGTCCACGGTAACTATTGTTACTATAACCTGCTGAAATACCTTTTGAGATAATTGTGCTTTTAGTATTCTTTCCGGTATGTATCATCTTTGTGCCCGTATCAGCCTGCTGGTAATTATTGGTTACGGCAACAGAAAAAAACTCACCTACAGAATTATCGCCAATCAGCATACAGCCAGGATACTTCCATGTAATTGCCGATCCTGTTTCAACCTGTGTCCATGAGATTTTTGAGTTTTTTCCCCTGCAGGCACCTCTTTTTGTCACAAAATTATAAATTCCACCACGTCCTTTACTATCGCCGGGATACCAGTTTTGAACCGTAGAATATTTTACCTCAGCATCATTAAGTACAACTATTTCAACAACTGCGGCATGCAATTGATTTTCGTGTCTCATCGGGGCAGTACAACCTTCAAGGTAACTTACATAGCTTTCATCTTCAGCAATTATAAGTGTTCGTTCAAACTGGCCTGTGTTAGCAGTATTTATTCTGAAATAAGTTGACAGCTCAATAGGACATCTTACACCTTCAGGTATATAAACAAATGAACCATCTCCGAAAACAGCGGAGTTCAGGGCAGCAAAGTAATTATCCGTGTAAGGAACAACTGTTCCAAGGTATTTTCTTACAAGTTGCGGATGATCTTTAATAGCTTCGCTGATAGAACAAAATATAATCCCGTGTTTCTTGAGGGTTTTTTGAAAAGTCGTCTTAACAGAAGAACTGTCAACAACTGCATCAACAGCAACTCCTGCAAGCTGCTTTTGTTCTTCTAAAGATATCCCCAGTTTATTAAAAGTTTCTAATAATTCAGGATCAACTTCGTTAAGACTTTTCGGGTTTTTTTTCTTTTTAGGCGCCGCATAATATATGATATCCTGATAATCAATTGGCGGATATTTTATGTGTGCCCAGTCTGGTTCTTTCATTTTAAGCCAGTGTCGATAGGCCTTAAATCGCCATTCAAGCATCCACTCCGGCTCTTTTTTCTTTGATGAAATAAAACGAATAATGTCCTCATTAAGACCTTTAGGCGCTGTTTCTGTTTCTATATCTGATACAAAGCCGTATTTGTAATCGCTTTGCGTAATTTTATCCAATATATTGTCTTCCTCACTCATCCATCATCTTTATTTAAATTAAGTTTAAATAAGCATACAAATATAACAAAATTAAAGTGAAAAGCTTTTTACAGATATTATGCGTTCGCAGAAATTATCATTTCAAATATTCAACACAACAATGATTTGGCGCTCCACCTTATTATTTATATTTTTGCTCTCAAAAACAAGGTTTTATGAGTAAGGAAGAAAAGATCCCAAGAACAGAAATCGAAGCTTTTGGTGAGTTCGGATTAATTGACCTGTTAACAAAAAATATTAAACTTAAAAACAAGAGCAGCATAAAAGGAGTTGGGGATGATGCTGCAGTTATCGAAAAAAACAAGAATAATTATACCCTGGTTACAAACGACCTTTTAATTGAAGGTATTCATTTTGACCTGATCTATACTCCTTTAAAACATCTAGGGTACAAAGCAGCAATAGTTAACTTTTCAGATATATTTGCCATGAACGGCAAACCCGAACAATTAATAATAGGGTTATCTGTTTCGAACAGGTTCTCCGTTGAGGCAATTGAAGAAATATACTCAGGTATTTATTTAGCATGTGAAAACTACGGAGTTGATATGGTGGGGGGAGATACAACCTCCAGTCCTGGAAACTTGTTTATGTCGATTACAGTAACCGGCAGTGTTTGGAAAAAAGACATCGTATACAGAGAAGGCTCAAAAGAAGGTGACCTTGTATGTGTGAGTGGAGACCTGGGTGCTGCATACATGGGTTTACTTATCCTGGAACGTGAAAAAAAAGCTTACGAGGCTAATCCTAATATGCAACCTGATCTTTCAGGACATGATTATATACTAGAAAGACAATTAAAACCGGAAGCACGTAAAGATATCATAGAAACACTGAAACAAAAACAGATCAAACCGACATCGATGATCGACATCTCCGATGGGCTGGCATCGGATGCATTGCATCTTTGCAAGCATTCGGATCTTGGTATTCATATTTATGAAGAAAAAATACCGATGGATATCACCACAGTTAATACAGCCAATGAATTTAAAATATTACCGACCATTGCAGCGCTTAATGGTGGCGAAGATTATGAATTGCTTTTCACTGTTAAACTAAATGAATATGAAAAAATTAAAGACATTAAAAATATATCTGTGATAGGACATATGACGGATAAATCAAATGGAAGGTATCTGGTCTCAAAAGATGGTACTCACATAAACCTGAAAGCTCAAGGCTGGGATGCTTTAAAAGAAAAGAAAAAATGAATGTTCACCATTTATAACTGAAAAGTATTCAAGTCTTAACCACTATTTTTTTATTATAAAGATGAATGTAAGCAACAAAATACACAACAAGGTAATATCACTACCCAACAAACCAGGTGTTTATCAATTCTTTGATAATAAGGGAAAAGTTATATATGCTGGTAAAGCTAAAAACCTTCATAAACGTGTTGCATCATATTTTACCAAGGAATCTGATTCGGGCAAGATCAGGGTCATGGTTAAAAAAATCTCGGGTATAGAATTCGTTGTTGTGGAAACTGAGCTTGATGCATTACTACTCGAAAATAACATTATAAAAAAATACCAACCCCGTTATAACGTAATGCTAAAAGATGATAAAAGCTTTCCCTGGATATGCATTAAAAGTGAACATTTTCCAAGAGTCTTTTCCACCAGGAACCTGATAAAGGATCGTTCTTTATATTTTGGCCCTTATGCATCTGTAAGAATGATGAAAACACTTATGGAACTTATCCGTCAGCTTTATCCTCTCAGAACATGCAATCTAAAACTCACCAAAGAAAATATCGAAAAGAAAAAATTCAAGGTATGCCTCGAATATCATATAGGGAATTGCAAAGCGCCCTGTGTCGGATATCAAACAGAAGAAGATTACAATCAATCCATAAGTGCTATTAAGCAAATTATTAAAGGAAACATTTCTACTGTTATTATACAATTGAAAGAACTCATGCATAAATATGCTAAAAGTTATGAGTTTGAAAAAGCACAGACCGTAAAAGAGAAATTTGAATTGCTTGAAAAATATCAAAGTAAATCAACAGTAGTTAATCCCAAAATTAAAAATGCAGATGTTTTTTCAATTATTACAGATGATAACTCAGGCTATGTTAACTATCTGAAAGTAATTAACGGAGCTATTGTACAATCCCATACTGTTGAGATAAGAAAAAAGCTCGATGAACCGCAGTATGAACTATTGAATATTGCTTTAACAGATTTAAGGCAGCGTTTTGAAAGTTATTCAAATGAGATTATTCTTCCTTTCAATATAGAATATGATATTCCGGGTGTCAGGGTCACCGTGCCAAAGCGCGGAGATAAAAAACATCTTCTTGAACTGTCCGAAAGAAATGCAAAATACTTCAAGCTTGAAAGAGAAAAACGTAAAGATTTTGTAGATCCCGAACGCCATACAAAGCGTATTCTTAGTACGATAAAAAAGGATCTCAGGTTGAAAGAACTTCCCAGGCACATCGAATGTTTTGACAATTCAAATATTCAGGGAAAATATCCTGTTGCTGCTATGGTAGTTTTCAGGGACGGCAAACCAGACAAAAAGGAATACAGGCATTTTAATATTAAAACCGTTTCAGGTCCCAATGACTATGCATCTATGGAAGAAATAGTACACAGGCGTTACAAGCGCCTGCTTGATGAAAAAAAACCTTTGCCTCAGCTAATAGTCATTGATGGGGGTAAAGGACAATTAAACTCCGCTTTAAGAAGCCTTGAAAACCTTAATCTCAGAGGTAAGATCACTATTATAGGAATTGCAAAAAAACTCGAAGAGCTCTTTTATCCCAACGACCCGGTTCCTCTATATATCGACAAAAAATCAGAAACCTTAAAAATAATACAGCAATTAAGAGATGAGGCACACCGTTTCGGGATAACACACCATCGCAGAAAACGTGAAAAAGAAACGATAAAAACCACTTTAACAGATATTGAAGGCATTGGTCAGCTAACAGCACAAAAGCTTCTGCAGAAATTTAAATCAGTAAAAAAAATAAGCAAAGCATCCCATGAAGAATTAAAAAATGCAGTTGGTAAATCAAAAGCCAAAATCATCATCAATTTCTTTCAGAATAATAAACGGCCATAGAAATAATTTATAAATTTAGAGTTGAATATATTGATATAAAAAAAGCGCCCTTTTTAATTTCGTTTTTATTATGGGCGCTTGATAATATAAATAAATTAAATATTTTTTATTCCAATGTAAACTTAATAGGCAAGTTATACTGCACCCTAACCGATTTTCCCCTTTGTTTACCAGGATTCCACTTAGGCATGTTCTGTACAACTCTAACAGCTTCCTCGTCACAACCTCCACCTATTCCACGCAATACCTTTACATCAGTAATAGAACCGTCTTTTTCAACAACAAAGGTAACAAATACCCTTCCTTGTATTCCGCTTTCTTTTGCAATTACAGGGTATTCTATATTATTGCTCAAATAACTATAGAGCTTTGCTTCTCCTCCCGGAAATTGAGGCATTGATTCAACTACAACAAAAATCTTGGCTTCTTCTTCTTCTTCTTCTTCCATATCAATGGGAGTAAATTCTTCTACCTCTGTCTCCATATCCGCCTCAACATCAATTTCAATTTCTTCTTCAATTTCAACATCGTCTTCCACAACATTAATTTTAGTTACTGCTTTTGGAGGAGGAGGCGGTGGTGGTTTAACTTCCTGCTTAGTTTGAATGATTTCTTCCTGAACTAATTCCTTATCCTGCCTTTCAAATACTTCAACTTTCTTTTTTTCATATGTTTTCCATTCAAAAGCAAGAAGGACCAGTCCTAAAGCTATTATTAGGCCAATTTGAACAAAAATGAACTTTTTGTTCTCAAGGTCAGCTTTTTTTGTTTTTTTCTTTTCCATGATGAAATATGATTTTTATATTATAAACTCAACCAGTTTGCTAAAATATTAAAATATTTAATTGTCTAATTAATTCTTTTCCTTTTTTTCAATACTATCCAAAATACTAATATGCCCAATAAACAACCTATAACATTGGCAACAAAATCATAAATATTACCACTTCTTCCAACAAAAACAAAGAACTGCAATCCTTCTATTAAAGCACCAAAAACTATACCAATAAAAAATGAAACGATAATAATTGAAAAACGCATTTCCCTTGTTCCGTATTGCCTTATAAAGCCCATCAATAATAAATACATCAGAGTACCATAAAAAATAAGGTGAGCAACTTTATCCGGACTAAGCCAATCGCGGAATGATTTAATTTTAGGTATATAATCTCCAGGTATTGCTGAGAAAACAATAACAAGAAAAGCCCATAATATTACAGGCCAGAAATTTTTCCAAAACATCAATGCTAATTATTCGATTAACTTTTTATATCCTTCAGCATCGAGGAGATCGTTTACTTCATCAGGATTTGTAATTTTAATCTTTAGGATCCATCCTTTGTCATAAGGATCTTTATTAATTATTTCAGGTGATGATTCAAGTTCATCATTAAATTCCAGTATTTTGCCACTAACAGGCATAAACATATCCGATACTGTTTTAACGGCTTCGATAGTACCGAAAGACTCTTGTTTATTTAAAGACTCACCTTCGGTTTCTACTTCAACAAAAACAATATCACCGAGTTCATTTTGTGCGTAATCAGTAATGCCAACATAGGCTTCTTCTCCATCCACCTTTATCCATTCATGATCTTTGGTGTACTTTAAACCTTCAGGAATTTTCATAATATTAATATGTTTTGTTTTAAAAATTCAAAATTACACTTTTAAATAAAACTAATAAAAAGATTAAAAACTTATAATCCAAAAAAAGCATAATATATAACCTCTCTGGTATAATCTGCTGTTAAAATAAATTCAAAAATTACTGATTAAGCATAAATCGTAATGTTAAACCGCCCTTGGTTGTGGATCGCCTGTATTGATTGGAAACAAAAGGATCATTAATTACTTTGTCAAAGAACAATCTGATATTAAATCTCTGGTTGAGCATATAATCCAAAGTAACATTTATCGATATAATTTCCTGCCCTGCCGAAATCTGATTAACATCTTCATCCAACCGCCGCATAATGGTTTTATTATTACGTAAAGAAAAATCAGCTCTAATATCCAGGTCACTTTTGTATCTTCTTTTGGTACCACTACCTTTACCGGAGATAAAAGAAAAAGAAACATCCTTAATTTTATATCCCAGGCTTACAACAAATTCCTCACTCTTTATTTCGGTAAGCTGATTATTAATAAAACTAAATGATAGGTTACGCGATTTTTTGTATTCCAGTCTGGAGGTCATATTATTATTGGCAGTCATATCAAGACCGATCAGTGGTGAAAATTGTTCCGTAACTGAAATTACTCCAATATCATATCTTGGAATAAAATTCTTACTCTCTTCAAAATACCTGCTTGAATGCCCGTCTGATTCAGCATATTCTGG
This sequence comes from uncultured Bacteroidales bacterium, assembly GCA_964550205.1. Classification (GTDB taxonomy): domain Bacteria; phylum Bacteroidota; class Bacteroidia; order Bacteroidales; family JAIOZK01; genus JAIOZK01. The sequence continues at coordinate 12,054 of CAZJYD010000027.1, read as the reverse complement.
AAATCGCCGGAATGACGCAACATTATATGTTGAGGTATATGAATGTGAAAGTGACATTTTTCTAAATAAGTTTTTTAAAAAACTAATTTTTGTAAGTCCTGTAAAAGTAATCCTCCAGTTTGGAATAGGTATATCGGGAAATCTTGACAAACTTACTTTTCCTGGTTCTTTGCCGGCATAAGCAGCAAGGAAAGCATAATGCATAACTTCTTGCTGATCAGGACCATATCCACTTGGATAGTAAATAACTTCCTCCTGTCCATTATTCATAACCGTATCCACAGGTATGTATGTACCATTCCAGTTCGGATTATCATTTGCCAGGCGTTCTGCTATTTCGAGGCGGTACATTTTAAAATTCTCAAACACCTGCGAAATATTATTTGCCCCGCTCTTATCAAAAGAAGTACCTAAAATCATATATGACATGCTGAAGCTACCGTTATCCATTTCGGAGAAGCGCTGAAAGCTACCGGTACTGTCAACTCTGAGGTAAGCCTGATTAGTGTGTGCATAAGCTCGGTCTGCACTTATATCAATCCTGAAATCAGGAAAGGGCTCATAAGAAGCCTTAAAATTAAGTTTATCAGTATGTTTCGTAGCATAAGCCTGACTTACCAATGAATCGGGTGTAATCCAACCATACTCGAAGGCATCATTGGTAATATCTCTTTGATCACCAAAAACAAAGCCAATGCCGGGAGCCAGACTTGTTGGATATTCACCTCCAAATCTTGAGGGATCAGAAAAATGGGATGTGTCAGGAGTATAACTCCATGTTAATCCAAAATTATTAGGTTCAGGAAGATAGCCAGGCAGAAATGTTCCGTTCGTCTCAACATAATTTAAAGAAGCCCGCTTCACTCCAGCAATAATTTTTAAAATATTGTCTCCTATGATCTTAAAATAATTTATTTTAGGCTTTTCGGTTGTATCAGAAGGAGTTTCTTCTCCCTCATCATCTTTCTTTTCATCTGATTTTCTCTGAGGCAATCTATCCATAGGTGATCTTTGCCTGCCTCCCTTGCCTTCTCTATCCAGATCTTTTATATATGGTATAATGCTGAAAAGCTGGGAAAAAGCCAGATCAATCTGTAAATTTTTTGTGTTTGAATTGTCAATCTGGTTTCCCACTCTGTCTCTTATCGATTTCGGGGATGCCATCCATGAATATTGCCCCTTGTAACCAGCTGAAGCAGACACCCATTTAAAAAAAGGGATCTTATTAATAGGAACATTATATGTTAAATCAATGCTTTGTTGATAATTATCTAAACTACCAAAACTAAGAACCTCATCCCATACCTTGTCTTTATACTCATCATATTCCTGGGTGTCATTATCGGGTAACCCTTGTGGCTCATCAATATAAGCTCTTGCATTAGCATTATAGTTGAAGGTTAGTGACTTTGCAAGGTCAAACTTCATCTGGTAATTTCTTGTCCAGTCCCATCTTTTCATTACATATGTTTCCATTTTTACCAGTCCACGGCTTTTATTACGTAATCTTCGTTCATTGATTTCACGGTACATCTCTGTATTGAAGGAAATATTTTTCGGTAAATAATAAAAGTTAAAATCCCTGATTAGCTGAAAAAGTTCTGTTTTCGGAATAAATGAAACGTTTTTAAAAGGCTCGACAGTTTTCGGTGTAGCACCAAAATTATAACCAAATCCTCCTCTGTGTGTTTTTTTAGTGTCAAACTCAACATCTATGTTTCTCACGTATATTTCAGAATATGCATAAGAGAAATTAAAATTCTCTATATCATATATTCTGGGCCTTCTATTTACTTTTACCCGTGTTTTTCTCACATTCATGAAGTTAATATTCTTTCGCTTAATAAATTCCTGTGTAATTTCCCTTATAGAATCTTTCTTTTCTTTTGAATCGTATGAATCCAGTTCATCTTTTAGTTTAATATCAGGATCAAGGGGATTATATTCGGGAACTACATGCGCTTCAGAATAATCATAGTGCATGGGTAATTTAATTCCTGCTTCTTCCGGAAAGAACATTCCCAATTGCAGATCTGTTGATATATCGAATTCCGAAACGCTTTCCCTTTGTGTTTCATTTATTTTCTGGTCAAGACTTCCAAAATTAGGTGTGCTGTGAGCCCCGCTCACTGTTATCTTACCCAGATCAGCCAGTTGTGCAGAAACTCTTGCAGTTGCAGCCCATCCGCCTTTTGTGTTAAAATCAGTAAGTCGTAATTCATTAACCCATATCTCTGCAGATTTGGGCCTGCCGTCATCATCATCTGTCAAAACTTGTTTCTTAGGATTTCTAACTCCTATCATAATTGCCTGCACGTCGCTGATACTGGGCACTCCTAATATAGTAATCTTATCATCTCCTTTATATTCAATATATGGTTTATTAGTTGAAATATTGGAATTAGGACCCCTCATTTTAATATTTCTGTTATGCTTTATTTTAACAAGCTCTTCAAGATTAATGTCAAATTCATCAGATTGGGGCCATATTGCTTCGGGGTCCCTGCCAGGATACCACGGAGTAAACTTTAACGGAATTTCATATTCATAATAATTTTCGGTAAAATCCGATCCAAAACGAAGAAAAACAGTTAAATCCCCATAATCCAAATCTTCATCCTTATACATCTTTTCTGCATGTACAAACATTTTCAGGTTTTTGTATTGTCTGAAGTCGAAATCCGTTGTTTTGAATGCAGCCCTTGCATCACCGTCAATAAGGTCAGCAACCTTAAGCACCATCGATTGCTCATTCATTCTTATCAGTTCTGTTGTTCCAAGATTGATCTCTCTGTCAATACCAGGAGGTTCCATGTAATTTATTGGAATACGTTTTCCGTTCTCTTCAATATTTACAGCAGAAATATCGAATTTTGTCAAGGCTTGTTGATTTTGTGGTATATATAATCCAGGAGCAAGCAGTGACTGTTGATATCTTCTCCATTCTCCGCGAACAAGTTCAAGAGTAGCAAACCTGCATACCACAGGTCGTTGAAATCCTCTCATAAATAATCTCATGAACCTTATCGATCTGAAATCTTCAATGTTACCAACAACTTTATCAGGACTTTGTATGGGTATTTTAAACTGATACCATTTCGTATTTGTTCTTTCCTTATTGGGAAGTAAAACCCCTTTTGCTTCATGAATATCAGTGATATAGTTCTTTCCGATTTCCATTTCATCTGGATCAAGCTTTATTCTATACTGAAAATATCTTTCTCCTTCGCTCAAGGTATTATCACGGTTAATATCCTCTACATTGGGTAATGTGGAAGAAGCTATCTGGTAACTTTCCGGATTTTGTGCATCGGTCGGGGAATTCCCATCCGAACCGTTGTAATCCTTATATCTTTCTAAAATACTGGAATATTTTGAACTTTCATCATAATCCGTCCCCCTGTAATAGTGATAATTATCTGATGACGGATCATTATAGTACCTATCTCTGGCTTCCTGTGTTATATCCCCATTTAAATATAATTCTTCTATATATTCAAGATAATTATTATCGAAAGGATTATCTTCAAAAAAACTCCTTTCGGCTTCATCCATCAGACCATCATATCCTACATCCTGATAAAGCCTTGAGGCAGGATCATTATCAAATGACTCAACCAAAGCCTGCACTGTAGGTACCCGTCCCCATATTGTTGTGTCAACATTGGCAACTTCCGGTGATGTGGGCAAACCATTTTCATAGCTTTTTCTTGAATCTCTCAGTATATCTTCCGAAACATCTCCGAGGTTAATATATATATCTCCTGGATTTGTTGAATCTTCGGTAAACGGGTCCATCATCCAGAACTCAATATATTCAACATTAGTAGCTTCAAAATCAGTAGATTCTATTTTTCTCATTATTCCACCCCATCGTGTTTCCGGTTCTTCTAAGTTTCCATCTTTATCAATACCGGCAGTTAAACCGGCTTCGGGATATGCATCAAAGTTATATGGACCCTTTTCTGACGGATAGTAAGCCAGGTTAAAAATAGGTATATTGGTAGGCTGTCCGCTGGGGATATCTCTATTCGGAAACACCTCGGTTTCAAGCACCTGCCTTACAGAATTCTTTGATAGCTCCTCATTGTCGATATTAGGAGGTCTCAGGCTACTGCTTCTGCTGTAAAATACAGAAGGATCAATAACATACCATGCTATTTTTGCCCTGTTCTTACCATAATTTATTCCTTCTGTAGGTGCTGCTTCAGGGAAAAGGTCTTCCTGTTTTTGAGGTGTGCTCGCTAAGAACCATGTTCCTATATTCTTTAAATCAATTGTTGATTTACTACCTTCAAAATCATCTATATAAGAAGTCCCTGATTTCCCTATTGTCTTACTGTGACCAGGTAAAAAATGAGCAAATTCAGCATCAACACGAATTAGTGAGGGAGCCTTGGTTTCTATCAAGGGTATTTTGTCAACTATCTTGGTCAGCCAGCGCGATCCGGTTTCATAGTTAAGATTCAAGCCCCAAATAGTATTTGAAATGGGATCGTCGCCATAGTTGGTTTTCTGGGTTAGTGGTCGTTCAGTCAGGTTTAATACTGTTCCACCTATATTGAATTTATCACTGATTCGATGGTCTATATGCATCCCCATCAGCCTTTTGGTTTGTATTGAGAAAAGTGCATTGTTCTCCAGATTAATTCTTATAGGTGTTCCTGAGTTCAAAATACCCTCATTAATAATTCTAACTCTTCCCAATGTATAATCAACAGTATAATCTACATTCTCAGCAAGTGCTCTCCCACCTGCAGTCACTGTTACGGAACCCCTTGGTATATTGAAAGCATTCAGTGATATTTCATCACTTACTGAAGATTTATAATAACCTTCGATTGAATATTTGTTTTTATCCGGAAATTGTTCAGCCCCGGCTTTGGTTTGGGTATAAAGTGAATCGTAGGCATATTTACTCGCTAAAGAAGTATCCTGCCCGAAGATTTCATGTATATGCTCTCCAAAAGGTTCAAGATAAGAAAAATATACCCGTCCGTTGGATGACTCAATAGTACCCCCTCTTGTAGCAGCTCCGTTAATAAAATCAAAAACTCCGTCAGGATAAGGATTTGATTGCTGATCAAGATTATCAAATCCCATCAACCTCAATAAAGGAACGCCTTTCACGTCATCACTACCTTCTGTAAAATAAGCCGTTGGAACACCATTCTCATTACCCGAATAAAAAATATTCAAAATAAAATCCTGAGGATTTACCTGATAAGCACCAAGACTATAAACATTCTTCATCATCAGATCCCAAAGGGGATTTTTTGTATTTATTGAAGTACTCTTCAGCAATTTTACAATTAAACACTTAGGTGAGTTAATTCCCTCATCTGATAATTCCCCTACTCTGTATACTGCACTATCTCCTATTTTTTGGTATTGATAAGCAACCGCCAATGTTTGGTCCGGATTAAGTGTAGTATTGAGAGTGATGAAACCAAGCTTGCTGTTATATGTATACTCTGAAGGCAACAATTTTCTTGCACTTTCTATCTTTTCAAAATCTTCGCCCGAGACCATATAGCCTGATTTTCCAATTCCAAAAGGATCCCCTTTTAGGTAATTAGAAACCACATTAATATTCCTTACTTTACTGGTATCAAGCTGTTCCAGAAGATTGTTGGAATTATTCGAAGGAAGTGTACCGCCTGGATTGGGCGAAATATTAGGATTATAAGGACCATTCTCACCCAGATCGGTAAAGGCAATTATATTTCTGTTCTCAGTAACCGCTGCACCAATATTTGTGACCCATACTTCTATTTTTGTAATATTTATCTCTGATGCTATCAGGGGCAATTCTTTTAAAGCGTTTTCGTAATGATCCCTGAAATACTGTGCAACGAAAAAGTGTCTGTCTTCTTCGTAATCCAGAGCAGATAATCTGAACTCATTCCTTTGGGCTCCACCTTCTACCAAAATTGTTTTTGACTCACTCTCCTGCTCAGAAAATAATGCCGTTATCATAGTCCTGCCAAACTGCAACCTTGTCTTTACACCAAACAATGCCTGACTTCCTGTAATAAGTGATGTATTTAAGGGTAAACTAACATCTCCGGCTTCGATAAGTTTAATTATATCATCTTCATCCCCTTCATACTTTAGTTTTAATTTGTTTTCAAAATCAAACTGTGATTCGGTATTATAATTAGTTCTGAATTCTATCTTATCGCCGATCTTGGCAATTACATTCATTTGTATTTTCTCACGAAAATCAAAACTGGTTGTTTTTTGCTGTCTTACATTTAACAAAGGATCATCCCTACGGTTAGATAAAATACCAAATGTGAGTTCTGCAGAGCCCTGTGGTCTAATATCTATGGTGCTACCACCGAATATTTTATCAAAAGCTTTGCTGGCAATATGAACCTGTGGTATAATCCCTCTTCGCTGATCTGCTCCTGCTGTTATTGAACGTTCCTTCCAGTAATCCCTCACAGACTTATCGAAATCATATTGCAGGAACTCATCAAAGTTCATATAGGTGGGATCACGGTAATAAAAATCTCCTATTTTTTTCTTATAGATAAATTGATTTGTTTCAGGATCATATTCAAAGAAAGTTTCAATATTAACAGGATCTTTCAGGTATAAAGCACTTGTATCAGGTTCGGTATATGGATTTCCGGTATTATCATGAAATGGATATATCAGGTTAACCTTTGTTGTATCCTCTTCAGTAGTATCTGGTGGTAAAAATGTAATTGAATTTTTTAAAAAGGAAGTTTTTATTGCAGCATTTGACGCAAGCACAAAAATTAATATTAATGTGATGACAAATGCCTGCAGGTATTTTGTTAAACGCTTCAAGAATAATTCCAGTTTAAAAAATAAATATTCACAGTATTAAGAATACAAAAAAATCATTCTAAAGCTTCAGCTAATATTTTAGAATGATTCAATGCTATATTCAAAGAAATCAGTTAATAATCACTATAAAACTTTTAATGCTTTCTTTATTAATTCTTCAACCGGAAGGGATACCCCTTCTTCCTTTATAATCTTATTCAATGCTTTCTCGGCAAGCCCTTTACTAAAACCGAGTACAGTCAAACCTGATAACGCTTCATCTTTTTTGGTATTGTGTACCAAATCTAATTTTTCGATGGATATACCTTCTTTTTCCAGTTTGTCTTTCAGGTCAACAATAATCCTTTGCGCAGTTTTACTTCCAATACCCTTAACTGATTTCAATGCTGAAATATTTCCCGAGACAATTGCTTCATTGAGTTCTTCCGTAGTCATTGATGATAAAATCAATATCGCCGTATTCGAGCCCACTCCGGATACAGATATTAGTTTTCTAAAGAGATTCCTTTCTGATTCTTCTGAAAATCCGTATAATATATGTGCATCATCACGCACAATAAAGTGAGTAAGAAGTTTGCATCTGTCTTTATCCTGTATTCTCGTATATGTATTTAATGAAATATGAATGTTATAACCTATGCCGTTTACATCAATAACCACACAGGCGGGATTTTTATCTGCAATTTTACCTTCAATATAAGAAAACATAGTTTTATTATTCTTGTTATTTTATTTTTCAGCGATACAAACATATTAAAAAAAATTTATCATGCATAAAAAGCGCTGAAAGGAAATATATTTGTACCTTTGCAAATTCTTTGTTAAAACATTAACAGTAAAATAATTATGGATAATTTATTCAGAAAAGACGCATTTATTTATCATGCTGAAGGACGTCCCGGGAAAATGGAAACTATTCCTACAAAGCCCTATTCGACCCAAAGGGACTTATCGCTGGCATATACCCCTGGTGTTGCAGATCCTTGTAAGGAAATACAAAAAAATCCGGAAGATGTTTTCAAATATACCATGAAAGGTAATCTTGTTGCTGTTATCTCAGATGGAACAGCTATTCTCGGTTTAGGAAACATAGGACCGGAAGCAGGAAAACCGGTAATGGAAGGTAAAAGCCTACTATTTAAAGTTTTTGCCGATGTTGATTCTTACGACATTGAGGTAAATCAAAAAGATGTGGATAAATTTGTTGAAACAGTAATCTCGATTTCTCCCACTTTTGGTGGTATTAATCTGGAGGATATTAAAGCCCCCGAATGCTTTGAGATCGAAGAAAGGATCAAGAAAGGAACTGACATACCAGTAATGCATGACGACCAGCACGGAACTGCAATTATTACTTCCGCAGGTTTGCTCAATGCACTTGAGATAAACGGTAAAAATATTGAAGATATAAAAATCGTTGTTAACGGTGCCGGTGCATCAGCTATATCATGCACAAAACTTTATATCGCATTGGGTGTTAATCCTGAAAACATTATTATGCTCGACAGCAAAGGAGTACTTCATAATGACCGGCAGGACATGAATAAATATAAACAACAGTTTGCCACCAATAAAAATATTCATACTTTGGAGGAAGCTGTAAAGGGTGCGGATATGTTCCTGGGTTTGTCAGTTGGGGGCGTGTTAAAAAAAGAAATGCTTCTTTCTATGGCAAAGGATCCCATTGTTTTTGCATTGGCTAATCCCGATCCTGAAATCAAACCCGAAGATGCATTAGCTACACGCGAAGACATTATAATTGCCACGGGCCGTTCAGATTATCCCAATCAAATTAACAATGTTTTAGGATTTCCATTTATTTTCAGGGGAGCTATGGATGTAAGATCTACTGCCATAAACGACGAAATGAAATTAGCAGCCTCCCGTGCACTCGCTGACCTGGCTAAAGAACCCGTTCCTGAAGAGGTTAATATTGCCTTTGATTCACCGAACCTCAAATTTGGGAAAGATTACATCATACCCAAGCCAATGGATCCCCGGCTAATAATCAAAATTGCTCCTGCAGTGGCTAAAGCTGCAATGGATACTGGGGTTGCAAGAAAACCCATTACAGACTGGGCAAAATACAATGAGGAATTAAGTAAAAGACTTGGTATAAGTAATCCATTAATACGCCAGATCAAAGCCCGTGCAAAAGGTAGTTTGAAGCGAGTTGTCTTTGCCGATGCTGAAAACTATAAAACATTAAAAGCCATTGAGATAATAATTAATGAAAAAATTGCCGAGCCTGTGCTGTTAGGTAATGAAAAATATATAAAAGGCCTTATCAGGAATAACGATTTGATGATAGGAGATCTTGAGATCATCGATCCCAAATCACCAAAGGAAGAAGACAGGCGTTTGGAATATGCAAAAATACTTTATGAAAAGCGACAGAGAAGAGGAGTTACCTGGCCAATAGCAAAGGAGATGATAGCAAACAAAAAGTACTTCGCCCCAATGCTTGTGGAAACAGGGTATGTTGACGCAATGATCTCAGGTCTGACCAGAAACTATCCGGACACTTTGCAACCTTCTATTCAAATTATCGGCATGAAAGAGGAAGCCTCGCTTGTATCAGGTATGTATATTATCAATACAAAGAAAGGACCTATATTTTTCGCTGATTGTACTGTAAATAAAAATCCAACCAAAGAACAACTCATCGAAATCACCCTGCAAACTACTTATGCTGTTGAGCAATTTAAAATAAAACCCAGAGTCGCTTTTGTCTCATACTCCAACTTTGGTTCCTATCAAGGAGCCATCCCAACCAAACAAAGGGAAGCTGTAGCATTTCTTCACAAGAATTATCCCGATCTTATTGTTGATGGTGAAATACAAGCAAATGTGGCCCTGAATAAATATATACTCAGAGAAAATTTTCCATTTTCAAAACTAATTAATGGTCCTGCAAATGTTTTGATATTTCCTTATTTATCAGCAGGGAATATTGCTTATAAGCTAATGCAGGAAATGGGGCATTATGAAGTTATTGGCCCTGTTATTAATGGAATGAATAAGTCTGTCCATGTTCTGAATATTGATGCCAGTGTGAATGACATTGTCAAGATGGTCACCATAGCAGTTTTAGATTCGCAAGTTGTCACGCAGCGAAACAACAATAATAATTAAATATTCAAATATTTTTTTATTTTTGTTCAAAGTAACCGAAAACCAAAAAACAGTTAGTTATGAAGAAAATTACCATTGTTGGTGCCGGTAATGTAGGTGCCACATGCGCAAATGTGATTGCCCATAAAGACTTAACACGGGAAGTAGTAATGATTGATGTCAAGGAAGGCCTTGCTGAAGGTAAAGCTCTTGATATATGGCAAACCTCCCCTATTAATAATTTCAGTACTCGACTGACAGGTGTTACAAACGATTATCTCAAGACCAAAGGCTCAGGGGTTGCAGTTATAACTTCCGGTATACCTCGTAAACCAGGTATGTCAAGGGATGATTTAATCAAAACTAATGCTTCTATAGTTAAAGAAGTTACTGAAAAAATTGTTAAATATTCTCCTGATGCAATCATCATTGTAGTTTCAAATCCTTTGGATGTAATGACATATTGTGCATATCTGGCATCGAACAAGCCCTCTACAAAAGTATTTGGAATGGCAGGCATACTTGATACAGGCAGGTACCGTGCCTTTATTGCTGAAGCACTTGATGTTTCACCAAAAGATATTCTTTCATTGTCGCTGGGAGGACACGGCGATGCAATGGTTCCTCTGCCCAGATATACTGCTGTTAACGGCATTCCGATTACCGAACTACTTGCCCAGGATGAAATAGACCGTATTGTTGAACGCACACGCTTCGGTGGTGGTGAACTAGTAAATCTTATGGGTACTTCAGCCTGGTATGCCCCTGGTGCTGCTGCTGCTCAAATGGTTGAATCAATTGTGGATGACCAGAAAAGGATATTCCCTTGTTGTGCCTGGTTACAAGGTGAATACGGATTGAAAGATATTTACATGGGCGTACCCGTAAAAATAGGTAAAAATGGTATTGAAGGGATCTTTGAACTAAAACTAAATACCGATGAAATGAAAATGCTTAAGAACTCCGCTGATTCCTTAAGGAAAGTGATAAAGATTCTTGATGAAATGAAACTTTTTAAATAAATTTTTCACAGGTGAAGAATTTATTACCAGTTTTTTACAAAAGATACTTTTTCAAGCAACGTTTCTACAGTATCTTGCAATACCCATTTATCACCTCCATCTGAAGTTCCAATGATCTTTCCAATCCAGTAAGAGGATGATTGTCCTGCTATCTGCGTATTGTCCCTGTCATAATAATCTATGCCAACCAACCACATTCCTGCGGGACCAACAGAAGTTTGTGCTGTTCATATAGTTCCTCCATTATCTGTGATATGAATATTATCATAATCAAATGCTCCCCACCAGGTTTGCTGGTCTAACATAACAAGATGGTTAATGTCTGCTCCACCTGTACCACATGTATTCGGCACCGAGTCGTTCTTCCATGATTGACCACCATCATTACTGTAAACAAAATGTGCATGTCCGCCATAAATAATTATATGGTTCGGGCCGGAGGAAGTAACACCAATCTACCCGTGCTTATTGTAATTGTTTTCTGGTATTATTTCTTCCCAGTTCTGTCCTCCGTCTGTGGTTCTGGCAATGAACCCTCTTTTATTTCTTTTCTCTGTTCCAACAAATGAAATTGACGAAAGTTCTATAAAAGGTCTTACAGCAGGACCCTGAACTTTTGTCCAGGTACTACCCCCATCAGTAGTCTTCAAAATGGTATTACCAGAACCTACTGCCCAAACTGTGTTTTGATCAATTGCCCAAACATCCTCAAAAGATACCCCCTGTAGAGCAGCAACTCCTTCTCCCTGCCTTGTCCAGGTATTACCCAGGTCAGGGGAATAAAGAATCATTCCGTAACCGGTGTTGTCCTGATCACCAACTACCCATGCTACCTTAGGTTTGACTGGTTTAGGTTCAGGTTCATTATCACTAGTGCATCCGTTATTTATGATTAATGGTGATAAAAGAATAATTTATTGGGATAAAACAATCTTTTTCATTTTACTTGTATTTAATTAAGCGCTTAATTTAAAACATTAACCAACATGTTGTTCAATTTAATTTGTTGTTTTATGCTGCAAATGTTATTTCTTGCAGTTTTCTAATACTGTTGGGTGTTTTCTCCACAATCCCTTTACCCCTGAACTTCTTAATG
>CAZJYD010000026.1:0-35841 GCA_964550205.1 uncultured Bacteroidales bacterium | reverse complement strand
GCTCGTCCGGGTCTGTGGGGGAGCGGGGAGGTAACGAACCGCTCTACCCGGAATTCAGGCAAGTACACACTGATCACTGATTACCGATCACTGATCACCGATTACTGCTCAAACCCCGCTGGCATGATATTCTGCCTCCGTTAAATGGTGGTTTAATTTTTAAAAAAACTATATAATTCTCTAAGATGCTCAAGAATCTGTAAATGGTATTTTCTTATTTTTCTCCCAACGAAATACGAAACAAACAGCCCAACAGGAATTGCAATTATCAATCCAACAACAGAATCCTCCGTTTTAAAAACATCTGTAAATAATTTGTTTTCAAAATAAACATGTATAGATAACAGCAATAAGATATAAAAAACAGGAATAAGAAATAAATTTAGTTTATTATATTTTCCGGCAAGCCATTTTGATAGTAATTCTATCCTTTTTTCTAACCAGTTCTTTAACGGCATATCATATTTGTTTTTTATTAATCTGTACCATGATAATAAAATTGAAAAGAATAGAATTACGGTGACAAGACCAAGCACGAAATTATTTATTCGATAAATAATATCATCCTGTCGATTTAGTGCGGTTATTATTAAAAAAGCTATAACCCCAATACAGCTAATTATTGATAACACAATTGTAAATACATATTTATTAATTGTTTTCCTGATCTTTTTATCAAGCAATTGATTTAACTCCTTTTCTGATTTTGAAGGAATAACGGGATCGATATTTTTCCATGTTTTTATTAATTCATTATTTTCCATGATTCAAATGTTTTAAGTTTTGTTTTAATGTTTTTTTTGCCCTGTTTATGCGGACTCCGACATTGGATTTTGACATGCCCGTGATTTCAGAGATCTCATCATAACTCTTTTCGTCAAGATATAGAAGTATAATTGATTTGTCTATTTCATTTAATTTGTATATAGCTTTCAACAAAAAATCAATATCCTCATTCATTGTTAATTTTTCAAAGGCATCAGTTGTATCCGGTAATTCAGGTAATGTAACTTTATACTCGATTTTTTTTGTTCTTTTTAAGTTTGAGATTGAGGTATTAATAGAAACCGAATAAATCCATGATCCGATGCTGTCTTTGTTTTTTAGTTTTGGATATGATTTCCAAAGCTGATATACGATTTCCTGAAAATTATCCTCTCTGTCGGATTTATTACGGAAATATAATAGATTTACTTTATGTAAAATATTCTGGTAATTTGATAATATTTCGAGGAATTCATTTTTCTGACTATTCATTTCAAAATAATTATTTCTTATATAGTATTATATTGATAAGATTTCTTACAAGATAAAAGAAAAATTTTTAAATTCTTTTACATTTGCATGATCATCAATAAAACAAATCACATAAAGTGTCGCCTGTTTCCATATTAATAGTTTTTCTGGTTTATACGGCTATGCTTTTCGGTATTGCTTTTATAACCTCACGAAAGGCAACCAATGAAACTTTTTTTCTGGGTAACCGCTTATCTCCATGGTTTGTTGTGGCATACGGTATGATTGGGGCATCCCTTTCGGGAGTTACATTTATTTCGGTACCAGGCTGGGTTGGCGATACTGCCTTTTCATATATGATGATAGTTCTTGGGTATGTGCTTGGTTATGTTGTTATTGCATTTGTTTTATTACCTCTTTATTATAAGTTGAGACTTACTTCTATATATACGTACCTGAATGACAGGTTTGGTTTTAGATCATACAAGACCGGGGCGTTTTATTTCATTATTTCCCGTATTATCGGTGCTTCTTTTCGAATGTTTATAGTGGTTAATGTTTTGCAGTTATTTGTTTTTGACAACTGGGGTATCCCATTCTGGCTGACTGTTGTTGTTTTTATGGTGCTGATTAATTTGTATACTTTCCGTGGCGGCATCAGAACAATAGTATGGACTGATACATTACAAACAACATTCATGTTGCTGGCTGTTATTTTATCCATAATATTTATTGTTAATCAACTGGACACAAGCCTTCCGGATATGATATCTTCGGTTGTTAAGAGCGGATATTCTAAGATCGTTTATACGGATTACCGTGCTCCTGAATTTTTTGTTAAGAATTTCCTGAGTGGTGCTTTTATTACTATTGCCATGACAGGCCTCGACCAGGATATGATGCAGAAGAACCTTAGTTGCAGATCACTCAGCGGTGCGCGTAAGAACATGTTAACATTGAGTGTAGTTCTGGTTTTTGTAAATCTGGTGTTTTTATTCCTTGGAGCAGTCTTGCTTATTTATGCTTTTAATAAAGGTATTGAAATACCAGAAATGACCGACGACTTATTTCCTTTGATTGCTTTGAAATATCTCGGGCCTGTTGCCGGAATTGTTTTTATTATCGGATTAATGTCTTCTGCATATTCAAGTGCTGACAGTGCCCTCACTGCATTGACTACTTCTGTGAGCATTGATTTTTTAGGTATCGATAAGCGTAAAGACCTGCCGGAAAAACAAAAGATCAGGATTCGTTATTATGTTCATTTTACAATAGCTTGTTTATTGATTATAGTTATTGTTTCATTCAGGGCCATAAATGATACCGCAGTAATTTCGGAATTATTTAAAATAGCAGGATACACATACGGTCCATTGCTGGGAATGTATGCTTTTGGTTTATTTACACGATTTAAGGTTAAAGATAAATACCTTCCGGTTGTTGCTGTATTTTCACCAATAGCTACGTATTTTATTTATTTGCTGTTTGAGGAAATGATTGAAGGTTATAAGTTCGGATTTGAATTACTAATATTGAATGGATTGCTCACATTTTTAGGTTGTTTGGTGTTAATAAAAAGAAATAAAACTTAATTATATTTGTAAACCTGTATCAATATTACATGCTTGATAATTAAATACCTAACATTTTAATTTTTTAACTATGGAAAGTTTCAGGTTTCAGGCACTAAAGATCACTTTATCGAGGCCAATAAGAAAACCGGGTACTTCGAAGGGTAAAATTTCTGAGTTCTATAGCGAAAGAACTTTTGGGAAGAATAAAATGAGGGAATATCTGCCTCAGGAGACTTTTAAAAATGTATTCAGTGCAATCGAACATGGGAAGAAGATAGACAGAAAAACTGCTGACGAGGTAGCCAGCGCAATGAAAGCCTGGGCTGTTCAGCAAGGTGCAACACATTATACTCATTGGTTTCATCCTCTTACCGGCGCAACCGCTGAGAAACATGATTCATTTATCGATCCTATGCCAGACGGAAGAGCCATTGAAAATTTCAGCGGAGCGAGGCTGGTACAGCAGGAGCCTGATGCTTCGAGCTTTCCCAGCGGTGGGATAAGAAACACATTTGAAGCCCGTGGCTACACTGCATGGGACCCAACATCTCCTGCTTTTATACTTGACCATACATTGTGTATACCAACAATTTTTGTTTCATATACAGGAGAGGCACTGGATTATAAAACCCCTTTGCTGAAAGTTCTTCAATCCGTTAATGATGCTGCTGTGGATGTATGCCATTATTTTGATAAGAATATTAAGGAAGTCAATGCAATGCTGGGTTGGGAACAGGAATATTTTTTAGTCGACTCGGCATTGTTTGCAGCACGACCTGACTTAGTTCTTACCGGCAGAACAGTATTCGGGCATGCATCAGCAAAAGACCAGCAATTATCTGATCATTATTTCGGGACTATACAGGACAGGGTGATGAATTTTATGGAGAGCTTTGAAGACGAAGCTTACCGGCTGGGAATACCAATAAAAACACGTCATAATGAGGTGGCTCCCAACCAGTTCGAATGCGCACCTGTTTATGAGGAAGCAAATCTTGCGGTTGATCATAACCAATTGCTGATGCATTTGCTTAAGAGAGTTGCACGATCTCATGATTTTACAGTTTTACTCCATGAAAAACCCTTTGCGAAAGTTAATGGTTCAGGTAAGCACAATAATTGGTCTTTGAAGACCGATACGGGTATTAATTTGTTGAGCCCGGGGAAGACTAAAAAATCAAACCTGAGGTTTCTTACCTTCTTAACAACTATTCTTAAGGCTATAAATGACAATTCCGATTTGCTTAGAGCATGTATTGCACATGCAGGCAATGACCACAGACTTGGAGGTAATGAAGCACCTCCGGCAATTGTGTCTGTCTTTATTGGTTCGCAGCTTACCCGCACCCTTGACCAGATCGAAAAAAAAGGTGTGCTGGTTAGTAACAGTCAGAATGATCTTAACATTGATATTCCCAAAATACCGGAAATATTAATGGACAATACCGACAGAAACCGAACCTCACCTTTTGCTTTTACAGGAGATAAATTTGAATTCAGGGCTGTAGGATCTTCGGAAACATGCTCTAATCCGATGATAGTGCTTAATCTTATGCTAGCTGATCAGTTGAAAAAATTTAAAAAAGAAGTGGATGCATTGATCAGTACCAATATGAAAAAGAATGAAGCCATATTGAAAGTGATTAAAACATATATTACCGAATCTAAAGATATCAGGTTTGAAGGTAATAATTATAGCGAAGATTGGAGAATTAAAGCAGAAAAGCGTGGGCTTTCAAATATTAATTCTACCCCACATGCATTGAAAGCATATTTAAGTGATAATTCAATTAATCTGTTCAGAGCAAATAATATCCTTACCGAAAAAGAATTGAGGGCAAGAACTGATATCAGGATGGAAAATTATACAAAAACAATTCAGATAGAATCAAGGGTTGTTGGCGATCTTGCAACAAATCATATAATACCGGTAGCTATTAAATACCAAAATACCCTTATAGAAAATGCAAAAGGACTTAAAGAGGTGCTTGGTCAAAAGGAGTATAACGAATTATCAGGTAATGAGATATCAAGTATAAGAACTATCTCTGAACATATCAGCGAAATAAAAATTAACGTAGATAAGATGAAAGAATCACGTAAAAAGGCTAATCGTATTAAGAATATTGAGGAGAAAGCTATTGCCTATAATGAATGGGTTGTTCCTTATATTGATATTATCAGAAAGCATGTTGATAAACTTGAGTTGATGGTTGATGATGAGTTATGGCCTTTGCCTAAATACCGTGAATTATTATTTATTAAGTAACACTTTTAGTTTTTTTTCGTTATAACTAACTTTAAATGTATCAACTGTTTTAAGTTATGATCAGAAAGTTATATATTCTATTTGTTTTTTTTATAATCAGTTTTACTCTTGAAGCACAAATCAGTATTACAGCGGCGAGTGACCAAACAGCAGAATCAGGTAGTTCCGGGATATTTTATACCTTGCCCCAAACCTATTTAAAAATAGATATTACCGTATTAAAAACCGAAAAGATTCCCGGACCATATCATATGTATGCAAGCAAATATCTTGGACTCGAAGATGTTATTTCATACAGATCAGAAAATTATAAAATAACTAATGTTTCTGTTAGTTCTTTTATCCGCCCTGATCCAAAGCATTACTATTTTGTGGAATATGGTGATAAAACATCTAAGGATGAAGTTTCATTAACTGTTGCTCTTTCTGAAGCTGGTTTGATTACCGGAGTAAATAAATTACCCAAAAAAGAAACAGTAATAAATAAGTTGATAAAGGTCAACCAAATTACTGATAAAAAAAGCTATACATTATTTCGTTATCAGGCTGAAAACAATTTGTTTAAGAAAATTGACACAGTGGTAAGAAAATATATAATAGATACATTAACTATTGAAAAGGAATTCTACAGATCATCATGGGTGCAGAAAACAACAGAACAGAAAGCAAAAGATGCGGCTGATTTCATTAACCGCATAAGGGAAAACAGGTTTTTACTGATAAGTGGTTATCAGGAAGTTAATTACGGGGAAAGTATGAAATATATGGATAAGCAATTGGCAAAACTTGAAGATGAGTATTTATCATTATTTACAGGTGTAACTTTAAAAAGTACTGAAAATTATTCATATGTTTTCCTTCCTGATGAAACAACAGTTGATATTAAAAATACATTGTTAAAGCTTTCTGAAGACCGTGGTGTTTTCGACGCCACTGCTTCCATAGGTGATGATGTTTATCTGGAAATTACTCCAAACGGATTAGCTGAAAATCTTTCAAAGTTTATTGATTCCAAACAAGATAAGAAATACGGAGAAAACCATTTCTATTACCGTATACCTGAATTTGCCGGCATACAGATCAAGTGCAAGGATAAGATCATGTATGAAGCTGATATTATGATAAATCAGCTTGGATTAGTAGCCTACGGACCTTTATTTAATACTTTAATAGAATTTTATTCTGAAACGGGAAGTATTAAAGATATTAAGATACTGATTAAAGAATAGCTTTTCGTACCTTAACCAGTTTATCAAGCAGTTCTTCCAAAAGATCGAGCTTGAGCATATTGGCACCATCCGATTTAGCTTTTGAAAGTTTGGGATGGGTTTCAAGGAAAATACCATCAACACCGGTGGCGATACCTGCTTTGGCAATGGTTTCTATAAATTCCGGATTTCCTCCTGTAATACCGGCGGATTGATTGGGCTTTTGCAAAGAGTGGGTTACGTCAAGTACTACGGGGTAGCCAAAACTTTTCATTATTGTTATATTCGTAAAATCGACAATAAGGTCATTGTAGCCGAACATATTTCCACGTTCTGTAACCATTACATTATTATTTCCTGATTTGGTTATTTTTTCTATGGCAAACTTCATAAGATCGGCAGAGACAAATTGACCTTTTTTTATATTGATTGGTTTTTTTGTATAGGCTGCTGCACTAAGTAATTCGGTTTGCCTGCATAAAAAAGCGGGAATCTGGAGTACATCGACAAATTCGGAAGCAACCACAGCTTCGCCCTCGGTATGTATGTCGGTAAGTGTGGGGATATCATATGCAGCACCTACCTTTTGGATTATCTGCAGAGCCTTTGTATCGCCGATACCTGTGAAAGAATCCAGTTTTGAGCGGTTAGCTTTTTTATAGGATGCTTTGAATATGTATGGAATTTTAAGCTTGTTGGTGATACCAACTATTTTTTCTGCAATCTGAAATGGATTTTCATTATCTTCAATTACGCATGGTCCTGCAATAAGAAAAAAGTTGTTGCTGCCCAGATGTTTTAAGTTGGAGATAGATTCGATCATTTCTTTTTTATTTTAGCCAAAGATAATACATTTTGAGGGGATTTGTAATTTAGATACATAACATTGCTTCATTGTCCCGAAAAACAGCAGATCTATTATTTGCGTTGTTTTTCGAGGATGCTCGATCCGCCAAAGATAGGCGGATCGGGATTTCATTGTTGCACCTGTCTGATCTGCCCTAAGACAGAGTAGGCAGGTTCAATGGTTTGATTGTTGAATTGTTAATATGGCACAAATCCGCTGGCAGGTGCAGAAGGCATATTGAATGATTGAATTGTTGATTGATTGTATGATTGGATGATTGTATGGATGAATTATTTAATATCTTAAAGTCCCCAAATCGTCAAATCTCTCAGTCTCTCCGTCCCTTCGTCTCTAATTTGCTTCAGGGTGCTCGTTACAAACAACCCCATCACCCCAATACTCCATTATTCCATAGGTGGAATTTAATATTTAATTTATTTACCTGGTGTCGTTTGTTAGATGCATTTGGATTGCCGTTCGCTCTTGCGAATGGAAAATTAAATTCAACCATTCGGTGTAACGTTCTCGCTACACCGATAATAAACCATTGACCGTGATCTTATTATACCTATAAATGGCAAACTTTTCAAGATGGCGTAGCGAAGACGCTACGCCAAACGAAGGTTTATCAAATCTTATTCAATTTTTTCAGGTTTTAACTCATGTGAATATTTTTAAAATGTGACTTCTCTGAAGTCATTGTTGCCATATGGCTAAATGCCCACTACAATAATGTGACTTCTACGAAGTCATCGTTTATTTCCGATTGAAAGCATATTCTAATAAATTAATTTCTATGGGTCATTGTTTGATTTTTATGAAAAGCTCTATTTAAAATTTTTAGCCAGATAATTCCTCAATATTTGATAGAGCATTGATCCCGTCAGGATCACATTACTGTAGCAGGAAGGATTACAAAGAAATTAAACCGACCTCGGAGAGGTCGCATTATTTAACTGGTTGATCATAAAGCTATTTCGGAAAAAATCCCTGATCCGCCGGTGGATGGCGAAGGCAGGTTGATCCGATAGTAATCGGATGGTTGATTGATTGTATGATTGTATGGTTGGACTTCTTAAAATTAAAATCGTTAAATCGCTACATCGTCAAATCAAATCGTCTCTCAGTCTCTTCGTCACTATGTCCCCCAAAGGCAATCGCTACAAAAGAGCGCCAGATAGGAAATTAATTATTTTTTCTAAAGGGATTTAGAAAAATTTCGCCCCTACGGGGCTTATTAATATTCTCATGTTTTTTTTCTGCCGATATCCAAGCCCTAAAGGGCTTTATTTTCTGTTAGCGAAATATAGCTGTTCATTTTACTTATTGGGCTTTTGATTTACCATTGTTTTTTCATCTCCACCGATATCCATGGCCAAAACACCAAATATGTCCCTTAAGGGACGAAATATCGGTAGAAGAAAACAAATAAATTTTTAGCCAAGGTCAAAGTTCTTCCTGATTATTCCTGCAAGCTTTTCTTTCCTTATCGGCTTTGAAATATAATCATTACAGCCTGCTTCAAGGGCTTTTTCCCTGTCTCCTTCCAGAGCGTAAGCTGTTTGGGCTATTATCACAACATCTTTATTAAACTCCCTTATTCTCTGCGTTGCCTTGTAGCCATCAATTTTGGGCATTTTTATATCCATCATTATAAGATCAATATCGGGATTTTTACGGCAAAGCTCAATGGTTTCCTTGCCTGTTTTAGTACGCAAAATTTCTTTTGCAAAATTTTTAAGGATTATGGAAAAATGCTGGTATGAATATTTATCATCCTCGGCAATAAGTATTTTTAGCTTTCTTATCTCTTGTTCCGGTTTTGTGACAATCTTTGTTTTTTTATATTCGGTCTTCTCTTTTGTATTAGTATTGTAAGGTATTGTAAAATAAAACACAGAGCCTTTACCCTTTTCCGATTCCACCCAGATTTTTCCACCAAGCATTTCAACATAAGCTTTGGATATTGATAAACCTAATCCCGAACCTTCATAGGCTTCTTTATCGTCAATATCTGATCGAACAAAACGGTCGTAAATAAGATTTCTGTTGTCTTTGGGTATTCCTATGCCTGTGTCTTTAACATAAAACTCGAGAAATTTTCCTTTTTTATTATACCCTAATTCTATGCTACCTTTGTGGGTGTATTTAATAGCATTTTTAACAAGATTGGTCATAACTGCAATAAGTTTCTCCCTGTCAGTATTGATAATCGCTTTTTTATCAGGTAATTGATTGTTGAGCGATATCTTAATATCTTTTTTTTCTGCTTCATGTTTAAAGAAAGTTATGATGTATTTTGTTTGTTTGTTAATATTTATTTTAGAGAGGTTAATCTCCATTTGACCTGCTTCAATTTTTGAGATATCAATAAGATCGTTAATGGTGTTTAACATACGTTTGCCGCTAGTTTCGATAATACTTATGTATTCCTGCATTTCATCTTCAGTGAGTCCGGGTTCCTTTAAAAGTTCGGCAAAGCCCATGATACCATTCATGGGTGTGCGTATTTCATGACTCATATTGGCAAGGAAAGCAGATTTAAGACGGTCTGATTCCTTTGCTTTTTCATATGCTGCTTTAAGTTCTGCCTCTGCTTTCTTACGTTCGGCAATATCACGAAAAACAACTAAGTCTGCCGGGTTTCCTTTATATTCAATTTTAGATGCATTGACTTCATATGGAAGTATTTTACCATCTTTTGTAATTATTTCAATTTCGTAAGGATGTACAGGAATTCCTTTAAGACGTTTTGTTAAGTTCTTGATCAAAATACTTTTACTTTCTTCTGTAAATATTTTTGTATTGAAAAAATTTGTTCCGATAAAGTCTTCTTTATTGTATCCTGTAATATCTTCCATTTTATCTGTTATCTCATGGATGTTACCATTGGCGTCAACGATAGTAACAGGATCAACCATTAAATTGAACAGAGACTTAAAGTGTTTTTCTGATTCTTTAAGCTTTTGTTCTGTTCGTTTACGCTCAGTGATATCGCGGATTATACCCTGGGTTGCTATTCCTTCTTTATATTTGATATATGATACCGATGCTTCAACATAAAGTTTTTTACCACTTTTTGAGATTGCAGTAAATTCATATCTTGGTTTTAATTTTTCTCCTCTTGAAATTCGCCTGAGACGATCTTCTATAACAGGCTTGCTTTCAGCGGCAACTAATTTAGTAAAATCAAAGCCGGGATTATTTACTTCTTCAAGGTTATATCCGAACAGTTGTTCGAATTTATTATTAATAATTTCAAATTTGCGGTTATACAACAGATATATTGCGTCATTGGAATCTTCGATCAAGGATCGGTACTTGTCTTCACTTTCCTTTAGTTGTTGATTGGCCCTGGTATGTTGTAATGCTGTTGCTGAGAAATCCCCAAATGCTTCTGCCAGTCTTGCATCGTTTTTAGTAAAGTCAGAAGATTTATTTGCCAGACCTATTAAACCTACTGTTTTGTTTTCGATTTTCAAAGGAGCAAACAGGACATTATTTAGGTTTACGTGACCTTCGGGCATAAATGTGATCCATTCACTGCTCATAAATTTATTATCAAAAACAGCTTTTCCTTTTTTGTATGCTTCTGCTCTTAGTCCACGGATAGGCATCGGTAAGTTTGGGTCTACATCACAAGGTAGTCCGCCGGATTTTAAAAACAGCACTTCATTTTCCTCACCATCATCACTCAAAAGAGCTACATATCCCGATTGTGCTCCTATCAGCTCTTTACACTGGTCAAAAATACTTCTGGCAGCTTCTTCAAATGTGTTATTCTCAATTACTCCCCTTGATGCTTGCAGTAATGCAGATACTTCTTTCTCTCTTTGTCTGATAGTTTGCAATGATCTTTTTAATTTTTTCTCTGCCTGCTTCCGTTCTGTTATGTCACGTGCCACACCCCAGAGGTATTCGATGTTACGATTATCGTCGAATACAGCATATGATTGAAGTTCCACAGGAAAAACGGTTCCGTCTTTCCTGATATATTCCTTTTCGTATATACCTGAATATCCCTGTTTGAGCAGTCTTTTATTCCAGATTTCTTTTTCTTCCCATTCACACCATTTCTTTGGTGTTATATCGTAAAAATTTTCTATCTTCTTGAGTTCATCCAAAGTGTAACCAAGCATTTTGCTGTATGCTCTGTTACAATTGATAATTTTGCCGTTAATATCAACAAATACGTATCCGTCGCGACTGCCCTCAAATATTTCCCTGAACCGCTTGTTTGTGGCTATTAATTTTTCTTCTGCTTGCATGTGTTTGCTTTTGGATTTCTCCAGTTTGGCAATTTTTGTTTTTAAGGATTCTATCTCTTTTAAAAGTTCTTCCTTTGTTTTATTTTTCATTGTTAGTTAAATGTATAATCTCTCTTATGACTTTATAATTTGCCGTGTTCTGTCTATTAATTTTCCTTTTATTTATAATCAAAGATAGCAAATTATTTGTATTGCTCCATTGTTTCATTGTTGCACCTGCCGTATCCGCTTTTATGTGGAAGTATCTTAAATCGTCAAATCGCCCAATCGCTACATCGCCAAATCTTTCCGTCTCCCAGTCTCTTAGTCATTAAGTCCCCCAAAGGCAATCGCTACAAAAGAGCGCCAGCAGAAATAGTCCTTCGCATGGTCAACAGGTCATCTGTTCATGTATAAAAATAATTTATGGAAAATAATTCCAAATATATCCGATAAAATTGGAATATCATTCCAGTATTATCCGGAAATTTAATATATTTGTGCAAAATTTGTCATAATGTATATACAACGCAAAATCCACAAAGTAGTTAAGGATCATATTAAAAGGAAGGAATATACGATTATCACAGGTGCCAGGCAAAGTGGTAAAACATCTTTATTAACAGCTTTGTACAATGAACTGAGAAGAAATGAAAAGCTTGTAACATATATTTCATTTGAGGACAGAGAAATACTAACTGCTATAAATGAGCACCCTGAAAATGTGTTCTCATTTGCCGCGCGACCTGAAAAAACGACTTTAGATCAGAAAACACCAAAAAAAGTAGTTTACTTATTTATTGATGAAGTTCAATATGCAAAAGACCCAGCTAATTTTTTAAAATATTTATTTTAATGACAATGGATTGCGAAACATTGCATTAAACCAACTATATAATTTTGAAAATAGGGAAGATAAGGGTAAATTGCTTGAAAATTTTGTATACAGGCGTTTACGAGAACATTATAATATAGATTCGATAAGATTTTGGCGCACTACCAGGCAGCTTGAGATAGATTTCATAGTGTTAACTGTACCTAATAGAGGAAAAGCCATTGAGGTGAAAATGAATTGCAGAAGCGGAAAACAGTATCCATTAAAAAAGTTTCACGAACAATATAAGAATTTTGATATTGAAATTATCTCATATAATATTGATAAGAAATGTAAATGGGTATTGAAATTATAAAATCACAACACTCCAACACTCCATTACTCCAAAATACATGCTTGTCCTGAAATAGGGATAAAAAAGAAAAATTATCTCTGCTCAGTATGCTCCCTGATTATTTTCATCAGTTTTTCTTTCCTTATAGGTTTAGCAATATAATCATCACATCCTGCTTCCAGACTTTGTTCCCTGTCACCCTCAAGGGCATAGGCTGTTTGGGCTATAATTATAACATCCTTGTTAAACTCTCTTATTTTTCGTGTGGCTTGGTAACCATCAAAAACAGGCATCTTAATATCCATCAAAATGAGATCTATATCAGGATTATCATGGCAGATTTCAATGGTTTCCTTACCAGTTCTTGCATGTAGTATTTCTTTTGCAAACTTTCTGATAATTATTGTAAGATGCTGATCTGAGTATCTATCGTCTTCGGCTATTAGTATTTTTAATTTCTTTATTTTTTGTTCAGTCTTGTTAACAGGTTCTGTAATTTCACTAGCAGATGTTACTATATTAACTGTTTCATAAGGTAAAGTGAAATAAAAAGTGGTTCCTTTCCCTTCTTCTGATTCCACCCAGATTTTTCCTCCTAACATTTCGACATAAGCTTTGGATATGGATAATCCAAGTCCGGATCCTTCATATACGTTTTTATCATAAATGTCTGCCTGAACAAACCTGTCAAAAACAGCTTGAAGTCTTTTTTCAGGTATACCAATTCCTGTATCCCTGACATAGAATTCAAGATATTCTCCTTTTAAACCATACCCAAATTCAATAGTTCCTTTATGGGTATATTTAATGGCATTTTTGACAAGATTGATTAGTATTGCAGTGAATTTTTCCTTATCTGTATTAATAGTTACTTTGTGATCAGGCAATTGATTATTAACAGAAAGTTGAAGTCCTTTCTTAGCTGCTTCGGGGTTGAAAAACTTATAAAGATATTCGGTTTGTTCATTAATATTCACTGTTGATTGTGTAATCTCAATTTGTCCGGCTTCAATTTTGGATATATCTATCAGATCATTAATTGTATTAAGCATGCGGCTTCCGCTGTTTTCAATAATGCTGATGTATCGTGTCACCTCGTTTTCTGCTATTCCGGGTTCTTTCAGTAACTCGGTAAAACCAAGTATACCATTCATAGGTGTTCTGATTTCATGGCTCATATTAGCCAGAAAAGCAGACTTTAGACGGTCACTTTCCTCTGCTTTTTCCTTTGCTTTTATTAATTCTTGTTTATGCTTTATTTCTTTCAGGCTTGATTGAACAAGCGGAGAAATATAACTGCATAATTCTGTTATTGACTTTATGTCATCCTCTGAATAGCCACCATTTTTATTAGCCAGGACAATTTGCCCTATTATTTCTTCTTGTTTTAGAAGAATAGCAGCTAAACTATTTGTTAGTTTGATATGACCGGAGGGTACATTTAATCCGCTATTTTTTACAAGAGTTTGTTTACTTTTTAAGCTGTCACCCCATAATCCGGCCCAGTTTTTTCTGGGAAAAACAATTGATTTTTCAGTTACCTGGCATTTATCCCAAATTTCATAGGTCATAGATGGACAAACTAAATCGCCTTCATCATTTATATAGCCGAAATAACCAAATTTGCTTTCAAATCTTTTTAATATAAGTTTTAATACATTATGGAACAATTTTTCTTCATCTGAAATAATGAATATTCTGGCAATTTGATTTCTCAACTTAAGATTCTTTTCATTTAATTCGAGAATCCGGCGTGCCTTTTTTTGATCGGTAATATCAAGTAAAGAGGCTATGCTTTGTGATGTTCCGGGGATCATATCAACTGTAAGCAGTATATCTTTATTATGTTTATTTTTATCAACAAATCTGAATTCATATGTTTTTAAGGCAGCTTTACTATTTTCTCTTCTGAGGTTATGCTGTTTTTTCATTCTTTTTAAGTCATCAGGATGAACAAATTTTGTCCAACTTTTTTTACCTTCAATTTCATTGCGGGGATACCCTGCTAAATGTAAAAATTCGGAGTTTGCCAGCGATATAGTTGTATCTTCTTCAAGGATAACAGTGGCAGTTCCTGTATTCTCAAATATGGTTCTGTATTTTTCTTCGCTCTCACGCAAAAGTTCTTCTGTTTGCTTACGGGCACTTATATCTTCAATTATTCCATCATAAAAGGATATATCCCCTTTTTCATTTCTAACAACCACGGCTGTTACAGATCCCCAGAATACTTTTCCGTCTTTTTTCTTTAATCTGATTTCCTCATCTTTCACAGAACCATATTTTTTAATTTTATTGTTGAATTTTGTCCGGTCTTCAGGATGTTGATAAAGGTCTGCAACGTTTCTTTTTAGAAATTCTTCTTTACTGTCGAATCCAAACATACGAACAACGGCAGGATTAGCCTCTATGAATTTTCCTTTGGGCCCGGCAGTATTTCTGTATATCCCGGCATTAATATTTTCAGTAATTGATCTGTATTTCTCTTCGCTAAGACGTAATTCCTCTTCTGCTTTTTTCCATTCGGTGATATCCTCAACTGTGCCTTCGTAATACAGTGTATTGCCTTTTTTATCACGCACTGCCCTGGCACTTTCACGAATGAATAAAGTTGTATTATCATTTTTTAACCAGGCAGATTCATGACCAAGTATCTGCCCTTCTTTTTCAATTATTTTTATAAATTCTGAGCGTGAGTAATCAGTTTCGAATCCTTCTTTATTCAGATTGCGCCCGGCAAGTTCTTCAAAAGATGAATAACCAAGCATTTTTACCAATGCCGGATTAGCCATAAGAATCTGGCCATCACAAGTAGTACGGTATATTCCAATGGTGGCATTTTCAAAAATATCCCTGAAACGCTCTTTACTTTTTATCAAAGCCTCTTCGGTATGCTTACGCTCTGTAATATCCTCAATAACACCAACAGCACCAACAATTTTATTATTAGCATCTTTCAGGGAGAAATAGCTTTCTTTTGTCCATCCTTCTTTTCCGTTTGATAAGTTATATTTTAATTCTATGTTTGTGGTATCTTTTCCTTTAATTGCTTTTCTAATTGCTTCAGCAATTTTCCCTTCCAGGAATGGAAATTTCTTCCACGGTATTTTTCCTAATACTTCTTCTTTTTTGGCATGAGATATCCTTTCCATGCTTCGGTTCCAATATGTATATTGGCAATCTGCGTTCAATACAAGAACGCCTTCCTGCATTGATTCGAAGATATTACTAAACAATTGTTCTCTTTCTTTGAGTTTGTTTTGCGTCTTAATACGTTCGGTAATATTTCGCCCAACAGAAATTATGTATTCCGGATTACCTTCATCATCTTTGATCATGGAAGCT
Source organism: uncultured Bacteroidales bacterium (assembly GCA_964550205.1). Taxonomy (GTDB): domain Bacteria; phylum Bacteroidota; class Bacteroidia; order Bacteroidales; family JAIOZK01; genus JAIOZK01. The sequence goes on along the minus strand of CAZJYD010000026.1, from coordinate 19,946 downwards.
ATATATTCTGTTGGTACTGAATTTCCATCCTTGGTGATTAAAGATAATTCAATGATTGATTTTTCTCCTCTAAGTAGTTTTTTAGTTTCTGCTTTTGTTTTCTTTAGTTCATCCTTGCTATACCAATCATATGGAGCTTTTATCGATGCTATTTCTTTATCTGTGTAGCCGGTGATTTCAGAGAAGGCTTTGTTCCATCTTAGAGGGCGCCCGGTTCTGGCTTCAAAAATAAAAACGGTATCAGGTATGGTGTTCAGTATAGTATCGCTGAATTCCTTTTCCTCCCTTATTTTTTCCTCTGATTGCGTTTGTTCTGTTATATCAGAACAGGCACCTATCCATTTATAGGGTTTTTTGTTTTTATCAAGAATAGGAAGTCCCCTGTCAATCCAATATCGCCAGCTTCCATTTTTATGGCGTACCCTGTATGTTTCGTTTATTTGTTCTGTTGAAGTTCTGTGTATATCTACAGAATCTTTTAGTTTATCCAGATCCTCTGGATGTATTAATTTTTTCCAGCCCTCAATAGATCTGGGAATTTCACCATATTTATAACCCAATGCTTTATCAATTTCACCAAACCATTCCAGCGAATCGTTATTAATATCCCACTCGTAGATCAAGTCGCTTCCTGCCCTGGCAGCCAGTTCAAAACGAGTTTCTGCTTTTTTACGGGACGTTATATTGCTGAACATTACCTGTACAGCAGGTACACCATCATATACAATTGGTACTCCTGATACTTCAACATCAATTACTTTACCGTTTTTACAGACAAACTTTTCTTCTGACAATGCTGCTTTCTCATCTTTATCAGAAATAGCTTTCATTCTTGATACAACACCTTCCCGGTAATCGGGATGAACGAAGTCCAGAACGTCTTTTCCCAGTATTTCATTTTTTGATGAATACCCTAATATATTGCAAGTTGTAGGATTAACATATACTATTTCTGTTCCTTGATGAATAACTACACCATATGGACTGTTTTCGACAAGAAGACGGTATTTTTCTTCGCTTTCTCTGAGTATTTCTGCAGATCTTTTCCGTTCTGAGATATCACGAACCGATGCAAGTATTATATCTTTTCCATTAAGAGTTAGTTTTTTTAAGTTTACTTCAACCCAAAACAAATTTCCGTTTTTATCCTTTGCATGCCATTCGAATATCTGGGGCTTACCTGCTATTGCTTTTTTAACATAATTTGCTGCATCTTCTCCTGTGTATGGTTTTTTTCCCGAGCTCATATCTTCAACAAAAGCTCCAATAATTTCTTCTTTGTTGCTAAAACCATACATATCCAGCATCTTCTGATTAACATCAAGAATGTTGCCTGTTTTAATATCATGAATAAAGATTGCATCATTAACTGAATTGAAAATGGTATGATAATTTTTATCTTCTTCTGCTAATGATTCTAATTCTTTTCTATGCCTGGTATCATGCCTCTTTAGTTCGTCAATATCAGCTTTTAATTGTTTTATCTCTTTTAAGAGCTGTTCTTTAGTCTTGCTTTTCATATTTCTTTTAGTTTTTTTCTTCAGAAAAATCCTTTGACTTAATAGATTTAATAAAGAAGTATATGGTTATGACAGTTATTAATATCTGGGTTATACTCATAAATAGTAATGCTAAGCTTGTCATTTTTTATTTATATTATTAAAGTTATATTTTTTTGAGGTTTTATTTACTAAGATAATAAATATTATAAAAACAACCATAAGTATGGTCTTTGTTGCATATGACAGAAATTTCTTCCACTCCAGTACTTCTTTCTTATCAATATCAGTAGTTTCATTTATTTGTTCAATCAGATCGGCACTGTATGCCTGTTTTATTATCGAGCTGTTATCCAATATCCAGCCTTTGCCGGCAAACAGATTGTTAAAAGCACCAATCCAGTCATTGTCAAGAGGTTTTATAACGGATGCGAGAAAAACGATAATTAACAATATTGGAGTAACGTAACCTATGATATATTTAAAAACTACAGGAATTTTGATCTCGGCTCCTATGTTGATTTCTTTCCATGCTTTATCAATACCAAAAAACCATGCAAACAAAATAATTTGTAGCATAGCAAAAACGAATAGTGCAAAAGTACCCGTCCAGTAATCGTATTGGTCAAAGACTCCTTCATTATAAAAAAATACTGTTGGCAGGCCAAGCAGCATTATAATTATGCCGAAAGAAATTGCTGATTTGTTTCGGCTCCAACGGAATTCATCCTGCATAAAGCTTATATATGGGCTTCCCATTGCAAGCGATGAAGTTATTCCGGCTATAAAAAGTAATCCGAACCACATGGCTCCTGAAATTGCTGATAATACAGGTCCCCATTGACTAAACAGATATGGCATGGTCTTAAATCCCAGCGCTAATCCGCCCAACCCTGCTAATTCTTTTACACGTTCAATACCAAGAAATCCGATTGAAATCGGAATGATAATGGAAGCACCCAGTACTACTTCTACGAATTCATTCATCCAGCCGGCCGACATTGAATTCAGGGCAATATCACTTCTGCTGTTGAGATAGGATGCATAGCATTGAATAGTTCCCCATCCAACTCCAATTGTAAAAAATATTTGTCCGGCGGCAGCCAGCCAGACTTTTGGATTAAAAATTGATGAGTAATCCGGTGTCCACAAAAAATTTAAACCAACGGTTCCGGCATTAACAGCATCGTATTCCCCTTCTTTTATAAGAATTGTCTTTATTGCGAGGAAGGCTCCGAAAACTATAAGCAGGGGTACCCCATATTTAGCTACTTTTTCAATTCCTTTTTTAATTCCCCTTGACAATATGTAAATATTTAAAGCCAGAGTAATCATGTAAAAAACAATGGCTTCGTAAGGAATAAGGGTATCTTTATTTAAACTAACATAATTATTGAATACTTCCACCACCTGATATTGGCTGAGCCCAAGAAAAGTTCCTTTAATTGAGTGAAAAACATATGAGAGTGTCCATGATTCAAGGAAAGTGTAGTAAGCAGCAACAGCAATATTTGTAAAAATTCCGAAAACCCCCACATATTTCCAAACAGGATTCCTGTGCAGGCGTTGTAACATAAAGGGAGCGGCATGATGGCCAAAACCGCCGCCATATCGTCCTATAGCCCATTCTGAAAGTAACATTGGAATTCCGATCAGGACAAAACTAACCAAATATGGAATTATAAAAGCGCCACCACCGTTTTGGATTGCCTGAACCGGAAAGCGCAGGAAATTACCAAATCCAACAGCGAAACCAGCCATTGCAAAAATCAAACCTACACGTGTGCCCCATGAGTCTTTTATGATCTTTGGTTTTGTCATATACAGGCAGACACTATTTAGAAGAAATATATTTATTTAAAATATTCAAATACTTCCTATTTATTTAAGTTTTTGTTTTTCAGGGCATTCATTTCAGAGAAATATTTCTTGGTTTCGCTTATTACCACAGGGGAGAGGAATAACAATGCAACAAGGTTTGGAATTGTCATAAAAGTAATTACCATATCTACAAAATGCCATACAAGCTCAATCCCCCATATTCCACCTAAAAAGACAAAAATACTGTATAATATACGGTAGGGTTTAATATATTTTTCACCGAGCAGATAATTAGCCGCCCTGGTTCCATAGTATGACCAGCTAATGATAGTAGAAAAAGCAAAGAGCATTAATCCTATTGTTACTACATGCTTACCGGTGTGTTCTATTCCAATTCTGGTTAAGCCTTTAGACATAGCGGTGATAGTCATGGCTACTCCTTCTTCACCTGATTGCCAGGCTCCGGTAACTATTATTATCAAGGCGGTTATTGTACAGATTATAAGAGTATCAACGAATGGTCCCACGGAAGCAACCAGGCCTTCTCTTGCAGGATGTTTTGTTTTAGCTGCTGCGTGTGCAATAGCTGCAGAACCCTGACCGGCCTCATTTGAAAACAAACCTCTTCTGATTCCCCAAATAAGAGTCATAATAAAGGTCGATCCGACAAAACCTCCGGCTGCGGCTGTCCCTTTAAAAGCATCCCGGAATATCAACATAAAGGCTCCGGGAATTTCTTCATAATTAAAGCCTAATATTATTAAAGCACATATAATGTATACTGCAGCCATAAAAGGAACAAGTTTGGAGGTTACTTCTGCGATCCTGGTAAGGCCACCAATTATTACGGTAAAAACCAAGGAGGTGATAATGAGACCCGATATCCATACCGGAATATTATAGGTTGTGTTTAATGCATCAGTCATGGAATTTGACTGAGCCATATTACCTGTTCCCAGAGAGCAGAAAATTGTTGCTATGGCAAAAATCGCTGCTAATACTGTCGCGAATTTCCCCAGCTTATGTTTCAAACCATATTTCATATAATACATAGGTCCGCCGGAAACTGAGCCATCAGTATTGAATTTTCTGTATTTATTTGAGAGGGTACACTCTGCATACTTTAAAATCATCCCAAGGAATCCGGTTATCCACATCCAGAAAATCGCTCCCGGTCCACCAAAATATATTGCAAGTGCAACACCTACAATATTACCGGTTCCAACAGTAGCAGATAAGGCAGTTGTTAAAGCCTTGAAGTGATTGACATCACCTTGATCCATAATTCTGTCGTACTTGCCTGAAATGATCTTTAGTGAGTGAGCAAATTTTGTGATGTTAATGAACCTTAATCTAATGATAAAATACAATCCGGTGGGTATGAGCATAAAAAGTACAAGATAACCACCCACATAGTTATTATAGCTTAAAATGGCATTGTCAAATGCTTCGTAAATTACAGAACCAATGTGCCTTAGAATATCTGAATTATCAAAAATGCCAAACATAAATTAGACTATCTTAATAATAGAATCGACAAATATTGCAATTTTATGGTAAATGAAGTGTGTTTTTCAAAAAAAAATGTATTATTTCACTTACCTTTCTTTTCTGAGGGTTGATTGAAAATACTTCTCATTTTTTCAATTTGTTCCGGTTTACCAAGAACGAATAGCTTTGATCCGGGTGTTAATATAGTATCAGAATGGGTATTAAGTATATATTCAACTTGTGGTGTCTTAAAACCTAATATGTTGACCCCGGTCTTTTTTCTTATTTGTATCTCAAAAAGCGTTTTATTTATCAGATCAGGAGAATTATTAATGCGGTTTTTATCCTGCCTGAGCTTGCCGTATTACTGATAATCATCTGTTTAAGCAATTAATAATGCAAATAAATGAATTAGTATGCTAATTATTCTATTTATTAAGAAGATGAATACCAATATTACAATTCAGGCATTTCTTTAGTGAGCAATAGTTATCCTTCAGTTCAAGTAAAGCTTGTGAGTCGGCAGCATTGAGAACTTTAATTCCGCATGATTTCCATCTCTTTATAATATGGTTATTTTCAGCAGGTAAATGGACTAATAAAGAAAGTGCCTTGTCAATATATTCAGGTTGATTTTTTTGTTTTCCATAAGTAAATAGAAAAGGGATTACTGTATTTATAATAATAAGATGTATAGATCTTTTTCCAAGTTTTTTATTTTTACTTACAGAAGCTTTATCAAATAAATAGTGATCTTTCCAATATGATGAAGCGCCCACGTTAAATAATTCGGTTAACTGCTTAATGTTATCTATACTGAATATATCAGATAATAATCCTGATGACCTGTATATAAGACTTGCGAACTGAGATAATCTGATTGTAGGGAAGTTTGATGGCCTTAATCTCAGAAATTTCCATAAATGAGAATTAACAGGAACAAATGAAAATTTGTTTCTAAGATGCTGATATTCTTTTTTAAGCTGTTTAGGATAGTCATCAGTAAAATCTCTGTTCAGCAAACCTGCCTGACCAAAAAGCATAGCCTCGAGCTGAAATAAATTATCTTTATGCTTTGACAAATACTTATAAGGAAGCGATTTTGCCATACATTCAAAAGCTTCGGTATTTACCCTGAAACCGAAATTCCGTGCTATTTGTTCGTAAAATGTTTGTTCCCAGTTGTTTTTGTTTTTATGTAATGAGTTTTTCAGAAAGACTGTTTTTCTTTCAAGGCGTTCTATAAGCATTCTGTCCAGCCAGTGGTTGACGACTAAAGGCTCTGTTTTCCCTATTAAGTTTTCACATGCTATCCAGCGCCCTGAATTAATAAAGCTTAAATATCTGGAGTATAGACTATGATCAAATTTATTACTGATATCAAGAGTTGGGATTATTTCATTGTTTTTTCTCTTTATAACCGTATCATTATTATAAACAACATGAAGAATTATATTATCATAATTATCATTTTTATGGTGATTATGCTTGAACCAATCTGAAGTGTTTACATGGATCTCAATATTACCAACCCATAAAGTATTTCCTATTTTTATTCTGGCTTCCGTAAAATCAGGTCCCGCGTCTTTATTATGAAATCCTGTTTTAATGATATAAACATCATCATTTTCCGTTGTTGTCAGATTTTTATTGAACAGCTTATTTTTCCAGATATAATGCAGGAATTCTTCGTTCATCGTTTATTGAATATTGATTATTGTTTGGTGTTTATTGTTTGATGTTTAATGTTTAATAATAAGATGATGTTCCTGTTTTATCAGGCGTTTTTTAAACCATTATTATGTCATGTGAAAAAATTTTATAATTATTTACATTACAATTTAGACTGAATTTAACATGATTTTGCAAATAACTGATAATCTTAGTATTAGAACACTTTTTGTTTAAATGCTTGTTTTTGAGCACCTCTTTTACTACTTTTGCTAATATGATTATTTGTTATTATTGATATAATGGGAGATGAAGAGATACTAATATCGGGAATAGAATACAAAGTAAGAAAGCTCATTGAAAAACAGAAGAAATTGTCAATCCGAAACGAAGAATTAGAGAATCAGAACAGAGGATTGAAAGAACAAATTAAAGAACAGCAGTATAGGATTAATAATTTAGAGGATAAACTACGAACTTTAAAAACAGCAAAAATACTGGATTCGGATAAAGGATCGGTTGAAGCGAAAAAAAAGATAAATGAACTCGTGCGGGAAATTGACAGATGCATAGGGATTTTAAATAAGTGATAATTAAATTATATTGACGATAAAACCCGATGGATGAACTTAGAATAACTATTAAAATAGCTGAAAGACCGTATCGTTTAAAAGTAAAAAAGGATGAAGAAGAAACCATCAGGAAAGCTGCAAAATTAATAAATGATAAATTGAAAGAGTATGCAGATAATTACGCATTTAATGATAAACAGGATTTACTTTCAATGGTCGCTATTTTATACGCAGCAAAGGCTATTGGTTATGAGGAGGAGGTCAAAGGAAAGGATAACCGTTTAAAAAAAAAGCTCACGGAGATAGAAAGAGTTTTATCGGAACAAATAAAATCGTAATAAATGTTCTTTGAATTTATTAAAAGGTATTACCCGCATTAATTCAGAATCAGTTTGTAAACTCAACATTATTTTATTTAGGGTTTAAAGTTCATAAATTCGTAGGACAGGCCTCAATCCGGATCTGATATTTATCAGAAACGGATTCTCTTAAAAGAGACAGTGGACGTTCGAAAAATTTGGCAACCCTATGCATGGTTTATTGGGGTTTATCATAACTCCTGAATTACTGCGGGTTTTTTTATATGATAAGTAATGAATTGTAATGTATGTAAAAATAATTTGTTATGGATGGAGTGATTTATTGTATAATATTTGGTGTTGTGGGATTATTTATAGGTGGTTTTATTGTGGCGACATTACTTAGAAAAACCATCGAACGTAAGAGTGAGAATATAATAAAAGAGGCTGAAGAAAAAGCTGAAGTGCTGAGAAAAGATAAGATTCTGCAAGCCAAGGAGAAATTCTTACAACTAAGAAGTGAACATGAGAAATATATTAATGAAAAAAACAGGTCATTACACAAAGCAGAAAGCAAGATAAGGCATAGTGAATCTCAGGTTGCACAAAAAGTTGAAGAAATACAAAAGAAACAACAAGAGATAGAAACTATTAAACGTAACCTTTCTAACCAACTGGAACTATTAAATAAGAGACAGGAGGAACTTGATAAATCGCATTCTAAACATATTGAGCAATTGGAAGCTATTTCAGGTTTATCAGCTGAAGAGGCTAAAAACAGGTTAATTGAATCATTGAAAGATGAAGCAAGATCCGAAGCTATTGTTCATATTAATGAGATAATGGACGAAGCCAGGATGACGGCAGACAATGAGTCAAAGAAGATCGTTATTGAGACTTTACAAAGGACTGCTGCTGAGCATGCTGTTGAAAATACTGTTTCTGTGTTCAATATAGAAAATGATGAGATCAAGGGCAGGATAATAGGCAGGGAAGGTCGTAATATCAGGGCGTTAGAAGCGCTTACCGGAGTTGAGATTATTATTGATGATTCACCGGAAACAATTTTATTATCCGGCTTTGATCCTGTAAGGCGGGAGATAGCACGACTTTCGCTTCACAAGCTCGTTTCCGATGGCAGGATACACCCGGCCAGGATAGAAGAGGTGGTTGCAAAAACCGGCAAGCAGGTAGAACAGGAGATAGTAGATACGGGAAAGCGTATTACTATTGATCTGGGAATTCATAATATGCATCCTGAGTTGGTACGAATGATAGGCAGGATGAAGTACCGCTCTTCCTACGGTCAGAATTTACTGCAGCATTCAAAAGAGGTTGCTTTGTTATCTGCTACAATGGCTGCAGAGCTTGGTCTTAATACTCAAAGGGCGAAGAGGGCAGGTTTATTACATGATATTGGAAAAGTACCTGATAATGAACCTAATCTGCCACATGCAAAACTTGGAATGAAGCTGGCAGAGAAATATAAGGAAAAACCTGATATATGTAATGCCATCGCAGCACATCATGATGAAGTTGAGATGACAACGATGATAGCTCCTATTGTTCAGGTTTGTGATGCAATATCGGGAGCCCGACCCGGCGCAAGAAGAGAAGTAGTTGAAGCATACATAGAACGCTTGAATAAACTGGAAGGAATTGCACTTAGCTATCCCGGTGTTGTGAAAACATATGCTATTCAGGCAGGAAGAGAATTAAGGGTTATAGTCGGTGCCGATAAGATCAGTGATTCTGAAGCTAACAGAATCTCATACGAGCTGTCAAAAAAGATTCAGGATGAGATGACCTATCCCGGCCAGATTAAGATTACCGTGATCAGGGAGACTAGATCAGTTTCTTACGCCAAGTAAGGGTTACAGTATAAAGGTTTTAGGTTTCAGGTTTATTACAGGCCGTAGTCGAGCTTCAGGAATATAAAAGCAAATAAAATAATTTGCCAACCTTATTCAGGCAATTATAACACCGATTACCGATCACCGATCACTGATACACCGATCACTCTTCAGTCTTACTTTCTTCAGTTGGTTTCTCCTCAAATTCTTTAATCAATTCTTCAGGAGATTTACCTAAGTTCCTGATCGACATACGGGCATCGTCTGCAAAATCATTGTCCGGATATTTTTGAAGAAACTCCTGATAAAACCTTTTGGCATTGACAAGATCATTTAAATTATTCTCATATACAAATGCTTTGAGAAAAAGACATTGAGGAACTTTTTCGTATTCAGGATATTGGTCTATTATTCTGTTATATATTTCAATAGCCTGGCCTGATTCAAAAAGATTCATTGAAATATCGGCAGCACGGAAAAGATAATCCGGTGATATTGAATCATCAGGGAAAATATCTGCATACTCTATATAAGTATTGATCAACTCATTAGCTTTGGTTTTATCTATTCCTGCAGATTGTTCCGAAAACAGCTCCTGCTCAAGACCGTTGATCCTTTTACTTAAACTTTGTGGTGTTGGTCCGCATGATGAAAATATGAAAGCTACTAGTACTAACAGATAAATAACTTTTATTTTTTTCATGATTTCAATATTTTATTATTTTTTATTTTGATTTTCTTATCAGCAAAGATCATCTGGTAAGAAGTTTCAACCTTACCTGATTTTATCTCATTAAGTTTTTTTCTAAGCAAAGTGCGACTGAGGGGATTAATTTTATCAATAAAAAGAATACCTTCCAAATGATCATATTCGTGTTGAATAACCCTTGCCAGTACACCATCATATTCTGCTTCATGATGTTCAAACTCACGATCGTAGTATTGTATTTTTAATTTTTCTTTTCTTGAAACATATTCGGCAATACCCGGAAAACTAAGGCACGCTTCCTTATATTCCCACTTTTTACCTGTTTCTTCAACGATAGTGGGATTTATAAATACTTGTTTGAAATCAGCTGCTTCCGGATACTCCTCCTTATAAGGAGATGTGTCAACAACGAACAATCTGATGGATTTATTTACCTGTGGTGCTGCCAATCCTACGCCAACAGATTCATACATGGTCTCGAACATGTTATCAATAAGATCATCAAGACCAGGATAATCTTTGGATATCTCAGTTGCTCTTCTTCTTAAAAAAGGATGCCCGTATGCTGCAATTGGTAAGGCCATAATTAATTTTTCTTTTAGATTCCCTCTTTGCTATTTAAAAATGACTGAAGTAAAATATTTGCGCTTATTGCGTCTACAAGTTTTTTATTTTGCCGGTCTTTCTTTTTTAATCCACAGTTTATAATAGTTTGCTTTGCCATTTTGGATGTAAAACGTTCATCAAAACGATCAATTGTAATGCCAGGAAATTCTTTTATTAATTTTTTTACAAACGGATCGATGAATTTTGATGATTCTGATTTTGTATTATTCATTTGTTTGGGTTCTCCAACTACTATGCAATCTACTTCTTCATTATTTATATAACTCTTCAAATATGGAAAAATGTCTTTTGTGTGCACTGTGGTCAGGGCATTTGCTATAATCTGATTTTCATCAGTTACAGCAATGCCTGTTCGTTTTTGTCCATAATCGATAGCTAATATTCTTCCCATTATTAATTTGATATATAGAACCTACAAAAGTATAAATATCTTTTCAAAGCATTCTAATTTTGATTATTTTTGACTAAAACCATAATATTATGATAGAATCAAGATCATTGATAGAAGAGGCATGGACAGATCGTTCGTTATTGAAGGAAATTAAATATATTAAAGCTATCGAAAGGGTAATTGAAATGTTGGATAAGGGGAAGCTTAGGGTAGCAGAACCGGTAAACAAAAAAGACGATAAAGAGATATCTGAATGGAAACTGAATGACTGGATCAAAAAAGCAGTTATATTGTATTTTCCGCTTAGAGACATGAAAACAATTAAGGCAGGACCATTTGAATTTCATGATAAGATAGAGTTGAAAAAGGGATATAAGGAATTGGGTGTGAGGATTGTTCCACATGCAATAGCCAGGTATGGGGCCTATCTTGCAAAAGGAGTAATAATGATGCCTTCTTACGTAAACATTGGTGCTTATGTTGATACAGGGACTATGGTTGATACATGGGCAACTGTTGGCTCTTGTGCGCAGATAGGCAGGAATGTACATCTTAGCGGTGGTACTGGAATAGGAGGGGTTCTGGAGCCTGTTCAGGCAGCGCCCGTTATTATTGAGGATAATTGTTTTATCGGATCAAGATGTATTGTTGTTGAGGGTGTGAGGATAGAGAAAGAGGCTGTGCTTGGAGCAAATGTTGTGATTACCAGATCTACAAAAATAATAGATGTTACCGGTAATTTACCTGTGGAAACAAAAGGTGCAATACCTGCACGTTCAGTTGTAATACCGGGAACATATCCCAAAAAGTTCAGGGCTGGTGAGTTTAATGTGCACTGTGCTTTGATAATAGGTGAAAGAAAAGCTTCAACCGACCTTAAAACATCATTGAACAATGCTTTGAGGGATTATAATGTGGCTGTTTAAAACATGTATAAATAAACTCTGTATTTGTAATCAACATCTATAGATTCTAATTTTGAGGTTTATTTTAAGAAAGGCAGGTTTTGAAAAAATTTTTAATCGTACAAACCGCTTCAATCGGTGATGTTATTCTTACAACACCCATTATAGAGAAGATTAATTCTTTTTTTCCCGGATCACAGATTGATTTTTTGCTAAAGAAAGGTAATGAACAACTTTTATTTCATCATCCGTATATTGATAATATTATTGAATGGGATAAAGACAATGGTAAGTATAAGAATTTGCTTGATGTAATTAACCTTATCAGGAGTAAAAAGTATGACTGCCTGATAAATGTTCAGCGTTTTGCATCTACAGGTATTCTTACAATTCTTTCAAAAGCAATTCATAAAGTTGGATTTGATAAAAATCCTTTTTCAATATTTTTCTCAAAAAGAATAAAACACAAGATTAAAGTAAAGCATGGATATATTCATGAGGCTGATCGTAATCTTAAACTAGTTGAGCATTTAACAAATGATGAAAAAGCTCCTGTCAGATTATATCCTTCACAATCGGATTATGCAAAGATGTCGCAATATAAAACACATCAATATATATGTATTGCTCCTGCATCAATATGGTATACAAAGCAATATCCGTCAGAGAGATGGATTGATCTTATAAGATCAGTTAACGAAGACCTTTACGTTTATTTAATAGGAGGACCGGGAGACAAAGAACTATGCGATAATATAATTGAAGGGTCAGGGCATAATAATTGCATAAATTTTGCAGGATCATTATCTTACTTGCAAACAGCAGTTTTAATGAAGGATGCGGTTATGAATTTCAGCAATGATTCTGCACCTCAACATCTTGCATCATCTGTTAATGCCCCGGTGACGTCAGTATATTGTTCAACTGTTCCTGAATTTGGTTTCGGTCCGTTATCGGATGATGCACAGGTGGTTGAGACAGTAGAAAAACTTTATTGCAGACCATGTGGATTACACGGTCTGAAAGCTTGTCCGGAAAAGCATTTTCGTTGTGCTTATTCGATCAATAATGAAAGATTATTAAACAGGATAAATGATAAATGGAAAAAGAAATAGAAAATATGGTTAAAGCATTAAAGGGAGGGAAAACAATCCTTTACCCAACAGATACGGTATGGGGAATAGGTTGTGATGCTACTAATCAGCGTGCTGTAGAAAAAGTATATAAAATAAAACGCAGGGCGACCAAAAAGAATCTGATCATATTGCTTGACGACAGCAAAAAACTTTCTCAATACATAAGAGAAGTACCGTCTATTGCATACGATCTGATAAAAAATATTGATAAGCCGCTAACCATAATTTATCCTGAAGCTAAAAATATTGCAAAAAACGTTGTTGGCGAGGATAAAAGCATAGGAATACGTATTATTAATGATGCATTTTGTAAAAGACTAATCAAGAGGTTTGGAAAACCTATTGTATCTACTTCAGCAAATCTAACAGGACAACCGACCCCTATTGTCTTTAGTCAGATTTCCGATGATATTAAAAACAAGGTAGATTATATTGTTAATCTTCACCGGAAAAGAATTACTGAAACAAAACCTTCTACAATTATTAAACTCGAAGTAGATACTGAATTTAAGATAATTAGAGAATAATCATGATCATTTTTAAAATAATTTAAAATGTTGAAAGTATCTCTTATCCAGTTTGAGCCGGTTTTGGGTGATCTGGATAAAACAATTGAAAATCTGCAAAAATTGTTGCCTCTGGCAAAACAATCAGACCTGATTGTATTACCTGAGCTAACAAATTCAGGGTATAATTTTGAATCGATAAAACATGCCTATGAACTTTCCGAAGAAATTCGCAATAGTCAGTTAATAAGATACTTAAAAGAATGGGCGAGTGAAAATGATACATACATAGTAACCGGTGTGAATGAGAGAGAGGATTTCGAATTGTTTAATAGTGCAGTTCTCATAGGTCCTGAAGGAGAAATAGGTAAATATCGTAAGATACATCTTTTTATGAATGAGAAAGAGATATTCCGGCCTGGAAACCTCGGATTGCCGGTATTTGAGGTGAAAGGTGTAAAAATTGGCATGCTTATTTGTTTTGATTATTGTTTTCCTGAAATATGGCGAATTCTGGCAATGAAGGGGGCAGAGGTTATATGTCATCCTTCTAATTTGGTAACACCATACGGCAGACAAACTGTTCCTGTTCATTCAATTGTTAACAGGGTATTCATTATAACTGCCAACAGAATTGGTACGGAAAGAGAGATAACTTTTAACGGCAGGTCGATTGTTTCGGATCCTACAGGACAAATATTGTATAAAGCCCCAAGTGATATAGAGGAGGTGGGAAATGTAAAGATCGATATTGAAATGGCCAGGGATAAATGGATAACGGAAAAGAACCATGTGTTTGATGACAGAAGACCCGAAATATACAAAGACTTATGTAAAGATATTTAAAAGGATGTTAACGAAATTTCTTAAGGTTAACTTCGTTTTGTTGTAATAGATTGAATTATAAATAAAAACAATTATAAAGATGAAAAAACTGATTATAAATAAAAATATGATTTTTAGTGCATTGTCATTAATATTTGTATTTAGTTTGTTTAATTTGCGCATAGCACAAAGCCAATCATCGGCTCCTGATAAATCACTCCAGAAACTGTTTGCAGCCATGCAATGTATTAAATATGCCTATGTTGACAGTGTTTATGAGGATGAGTTGGTTGAAAGTGCAATAATTGCAGCTTTAAAGAAACTGGATCCTCATTCAGTTTATATTTCAAAGAAGAATGTTAAAAAAGCCAACGAGCCATTAAAAGGATCATTTGAAGGTGTTGGAATAACATTTCAGATTTATGATGATACTATACGTGTTATTGCCCCCATACCTGGAGGACCATCTGAGAAAGTCGGTATTATTGCCGGTGATAAGATAGTGAAGATAGATGGTGAAAAAGCAACCGGAGAGAAAATAAATAACCAGTATGTATTTGACCATCTCAGAGGAAAAAAAGGTACCAAAGTTGATGTAAGCGTATACCGTGGTGGAAAGAAAGACCTGATAGATTTTACGATAAAAAGGGATGAGATACCAATAAACAGTATTGATGCAACTTTTATGGTTACTCCTGATATTGGATTTATAAAAGTCAACAGATTTTCAAAAACCAGCATTGAAGAATTTCAAGAAGCAGTAAAAAACCTTAAAGAGGAGGGAATGGAGAAACTTATCCTTGACCTTCGCGGAAATCCCGGTGGTTATATGTTCGCAGGTATCGAGCTGGCCGATGAGTTCTTAACTGAAGATAAACTGCTTTTATATACTGAGGGCTTACGTACACGCACCCAGAAATTTTATTCCGACCCTGACGGTTCTTTTGAAGAGGGTGATTTGATAGTATTGGTAAATGAAGGCTCGGCTTCTTCAAGTGAAATAGTAGCCGGAGCAGTCCAGGATTGGGACAGGGGCCTGATACTTGGCAGACGTTCTTTTGGTAAAGGATTGGTTCAAAAACCTTTTGAGTTGCCTGACAGTTCTGTTATCAGGCTGACTATTGCCAGGTATCATACACCAACCGGCAGATGTATTCAGAAGCCATATGACCAGGGCCTGGAAGATTATTATAGGGAAATATATAACAGAATGAAAAATGGAGAGTTGGTTGATCCTGACAGTATTAGTTTTCCTGATTCATTGAAATATTATACACCTGCAAAAAGAATTGTTTATGGTGGCGGAGGTATTATGCCTGATATATTTGTGCCATGGGACTCAACGGCTATTAACGACTTTTTTATCGATGTAATCAGAAAAGGTGTAATAAACAGTTATGTGATGGATTATGTTGATGATAACCGCAGAAAAATTGAAAAAAACTATCCCGGTTTTAAAGATTACAAAAACAACTTTGAAATTGATGATAAAATGTTTTCCGCACTGATTGAAAAAGCCAAAGAGGAAAATATAGAGCCGGATGCAGCTGAGATTGAGGAAGCAAAAAAAGTTCTTAAATACCGTATAAAAGCCTTAATTGCCCGTAATATATGGGATATAAGTGTGTTTTATGAGATCATCTCTGATATAGATGATGAATTCCTGAAGGCTGTTGAAATCCTTGAAGATCCTTCGGCTTATAAAAAGTTGTGTATGAATTGAGGATGAAGGTCATTAGTGTAATGTCAAGTATAATGTGACGGTTATTTACCCCCTCTGTCTCGCTACACTCGACATCTCCCCCTGCTCGCAGGGGGAGAAAAAGAGGGGGTAAAATAAACGATAATTGCAAATTTACTATTGACTTAACACTAGTATTAGTTGACACTTGTCTGCCGAAGCTTTAGCGAAGTTGGATTGGGCATTCTTTACTTAATTCCTGTTACGAATTCTTTTTAATTCTTTTACATCCAGTAAATCTTTTCTTCTGCCGGACTTGATTTTTATATTACATAAATCATCAAAACCTATAACACTAACCTTCAGGCCAAGAATGTTTTTTGTTGTTTTTCTCTTATATGCTTCGTGAAATGTTAAAATACCGGATAAAAATGATATCAATTTTATTTTGAAAAAATTACCATGTTTCAGATTGATATTTCGGTTTTCTGTTAATTCTGATATTCCTGTTTTAATAGCTTTATTCTGATAGTTTAACGCAACTAAGGCTTCTGATAATTTATTTAGGTTTGATTTATCTGTTGCTATCCATAAGTCCAAATCTGCAGTTGATCGCATAAAACCATAGCTATTTACGGCAAAACCTCCAACAATTAAATATTTGATCTTATGCTTATTAAATGTTTTTAAGGTATCCTTGTAGAATTCCAGATTGTTCATTTACAAAGCGTAAAATTTTTGTCATTAGGTAAAACTCCATTCTCCCATTGAATATGAAGCATTATTTCAGAAAGCTCACTTGCAATCCTGAATTTCTCGTCATCGCTGAGTAGTAAAAAAGCTTCTTCTTCTGCTCGTTTTTCATCCTTTGTTCCTGATAGTATTTCAATATGATTTTCCATTGTTGTTATGTGTTTTTGAAAACCAATAATATAGTTCCGTAACAAATATAACTAATTTTTTTAATCCATCTCAAATACCAGTTCTCCGCCCATAATTATTTCTGAATGAGATAAGCTTAAGTCTTTGATTTTTTCTCTCATAGTTATAAATTCCGTGTATAAGATCAATAATTATATGAGCTTTATCAGTTTTGGGAAAAGTATATTTATGAAAGCCTACCCGGGTGGATGTTGTAAGTTCAGCAATAATATCATAGTCATCAAATAATACTTTATAGTAATTTGGTTCTGCAATTTCATTATTATGTGAATATCGTGACCTGTAGCCCTTTTCAGGATGTTTAGCAGTTCCGGGATTCAGCTTCAATTGCCCCACTGTTGGCATTACAAGGAGATCACCCAGATCTGAATGCCCTGTTCCGCTGAAATGTGTATGGCTAAAACCAACTATGGTAGGATCATCATATTGATAACCTGCACAGTATTCATAGACTTTTGGATTATACCGGCCATTTTCTTCATAATAAATTGTATCTGTATCAGGACTTAATTGCACCATCCCGAAAGGCACAGTAGCTCCGGGAAATGTATGTCCCATCCTTTGAGTGCCGATAAAAGGGTTGACATATTGTAAATAATTTCTTTCGTTTTTTTGTCCTTTCAAGATAATGATATTAAAAGAG
Source organism: uncultured Bacteroidales bacterium (assembly GCA_964550205.1). Classification (GTDB taxonomy): domain Bacteria; phylum Bacteroidota; class Bacteroidia; order Bacteroidales; family JAIOZK01; genus JAIOZK01. Next base: position 2,375 of record CAZJYD010000026.1, on the reverse strand, counting down.
AATAAAATAATAAGAATACAGCGCATGGTTTTAATCAGTTTTTAAAGATATTCCTTTTTTATTCATTAAAGCCTTGATCTCAGGCATTATACTTTTGGCAGCCTTAATTCCTTTCTGATACATTTGTTCATTTTTTTTACCACTCATCAAAGGCATACCTTTCAGATCAGGTTTAATAATAATGTCAGCCAATGGTTCCTCCAGTTCCTTTAATTTGTGGGAACTTACTTTAAATGAACGGATCAAAACATCTGTTTTATTTCGAAGATGGGGAACCGTATCAAAGTAAGCCATGATATCCACGGCAATTATTAATTCAGGATTATACTCTTTGGCTTTATCATCAGGCAGGTTATTAATAACTCCTCCGTCAACAAAGATTGTATTATACATTTTAACCGGCTCAAAAATATAAGGTATGGCGCAGGATGCGTTTACTGCAGGCGCTATTGCTCCTGAGGATATTGGCACTGACTTAGCATGTACAATATTCGTTGTAACCGCAATAAATGGTATTTTAAGATCTTCGAATTCAGAAGCATGCATATGGTCTTTCAGAAAGTTCTGTAATCTTTCCCCTGAAACAAATCCTTCACTTGAACGAAACAATGAAAAGTCAAATACGCTTCTTGCCTTGGTAGTTGTAATAAGTGATGCAAGAGAATCAGAATGCGGACAATCTGCATACAATGCACCCACAAAACTGCCGGCACTGGCTCCAACTATAAGATCAATTGGAATACTCTCATCTTCCAATACTTTGAGGACACCAAGATGGGCAGCACCGTGGAAGGCACCGCCACTAAGGACTAATGCAATACGTGGCTGCTCTTTAAGTTTTAACGGCGGAGGCATTTTGGCGGGTTTGGAGACAACTATGAATTTCCTTGAACAGGAATTGACTGAAATAACTATTATGAATATAAGGATTATCCGTAATAATTTCGAAGCCCAAAAATAAGAATTATTTATTTTTTTCATTTCATATAGTTTTTAATAGAGTGTCCAAATTAAGAAAAATAATTAACAGAAAGTATTTAAAAATTTTTAGTTTTGTGCATTGCAAGTAGAAAGCAGCATAACCATAAAAGTTGGACGTAAATTAAAGAGATATGATCAGGGATAAAATAAAACAGTCATCCAAATAAAAAGCATTAAAAAATGAAGAAATCAATCTTTACCTTATTGTTGGTGTTAATAACAACCTCATTAATTTTTTCACAAGCCAAAAAGCCAAAGATAATGGTTGTTCCAAGTGATCAATGGTGCAATCAAAACGGATATATCACAGAATATGAAAGCCAGGGCACAAAAATAAAAGTACCTGATTATAAAACTGCTTTACAGGAAAGTTATGAGTTAAATCAGGTAATATCAAAAATTGGAGAGCTCATGGCAGAAAGAGGATTCCCGCTGGTAGATTTAGGCGCAACCTTAAAAAAGATAGATAAGGATAATGCTCATGTTGCTATGATGACAAATAAATACGGAGCATCTGTAGCCGAAAGCCCTATTGATATATTAAACAGAACAGCCAAAGCTGATATTATATTGAAACTGTCCTGGAAAGTAAACAGAACAGGACCCAAAAAATCTGTTTCCTTTAATCTGCAAGGACTTGATGCATATACCAGCAAACAGGTTTCCGCTGCAAGCGGTACCGGAGAACCTTCATATTCTGCTGAATTACCGGTATTGTTAGAAGAAGCTGTGTTATCCCACTTAGATAATTTTAACAATGGTTTACAGACCCATTTTGATAATTTGTTTGAACAGGGCAGGGAAGGTGCCCTGGTAGTTTATGTATGGGGCGATGCTCCTTACGATCTTGAATCGGAATATGTATTTAAGGGTAAAGCCGCAGAGCTTAAAACAATAATCAACAGATATTGGATGCCGAGAAATTGTAAGAATGGAAGATTCTCACAGGATGAAGCCAGTGCCAATGTTCAGAAATTTTCTCAGGTAAGGATACCTTTATATGGAGATGATGGATGGGGTGGACAGATAGCCATGGACTTTAATATGTTTGGAGAAAATCTGGCACAATTTCTTGATGATGAGTTTGCAATTGAAGCCAAAGTTGTACCAATAGGATTAGGACAGGTAAATTTATACTTAGGTGGCAAATAAGACTTTATGAGCTTGGTGCAACTTGTCTGGTGATATTTATTTAGTATTATTATTTTGACTTTCTTTATTTACTCTTTTACAGTGTTAATGACTTATAAATTATTACCTAATTTTATAAATAAATTCAATTATTATTAAGACTTCTGAGCAACTAAAACCTTTTTAAAGAAATAAAATAATTATTAAGTTTGCTTGATGTATACACTTGCGATTGTGGGTGAGGGGGCGGAGCTGTATATAAA
>CAZJYD010000025.1:0-36828 GCA_964550205.1 uncultured Bacteroidales bacterium | reverse complement strand
CCTATCAATCGAACCATAATGGAATTGAAACTCAAAAAAAACCAAAAAACTTCGATCAGGCGCCTCGCTATCAATCGAACCATAATGGATCCCGATGTAGAAAATTTAAGATTTCAGATTACTGAAATCCAAAATTTTCTTTTTCGGGATGAACCATAATGGAATTGAAACATGTAATACGTTGCCTTGCATAGCACGTTTTTTAAACTATCAATCGAACCAATGTGTAATTGAGATAATTACATTCCCACAAATATCCCCACTCAAGGAGGACTTTAAATCAATCCAAATTAGAATTGAAATAAAATATTTTTTTACCTTAATACTTTTGAAAAAATTTCATCTGATAAAATTATCATGAAATCTGAGCATACTGATAATAAACATAAATTCTTAACGTCCTGCCATACCTACCTGTTAGTAATAAAATTAAAAGAGAGTCATTCAATCCGGATTGGGAAACCGGGAGTGATAAATTTTGAAGCCGGTTTTTATTATTATACAGGCTCTGCTAAAAGAACAATAGCATCACGTATCCTCAGGCATTTACGCAAAGAGAAAAAACTACACTGGCATATTGATTACCTGCTTAATCCGGCGTACTCAAAAACAGTTGAAATATGGATCAGTAATAAAATCAATGAATGTGAACTTGCTTATTTTCTGAGTAAAAACTGCATAACTTCTGTTACTGGCTTTGGTTGTTCTGATTGTAAATGTAATAGTCACCTTTTCTTTAACCGGGAAAATTCCATGCAAAGAAACTTGCTGATAAAAGCAGGATTATATCGCTATTTATAATTATATTAAATTATGAATAATATAATTTAATTATCAATGGTTTATTATATTTGTAACACGAAATTAAATATCATAACACGATGCAGGTAAAACGTTTTGGGGTTTCCCTGGAAGAAATTTTACTCAATAAGTTAGACAGGTTAGTTGAAGAACATCAGTTTCCTAACCGTTCCCAGGCTATACGCTATCTTATCAACAAATACATAGTTGATGAAAAATGGCAGGGTGATGAAACAGTTGCAGGTGCCATTGTTTTGGTATATGATCATCATAAACGTGATCTTCAGAATAAATCAACAGACCTGCAACACAACTATAATGATCTGATACTTTCGGTTCAACACGTACACCTCGACCACGACAATTGCCTTGAGACTATAGCCGTAAAGGGAAAAGCAGCTGATCTGATTGATCTTTCAGACAGATTAATAGCATTAAAAGGTATAAGGCACGGAGAACTTGTAATGAGCTCTCCTGAATAATTTTTTTATAAAATAGGTAACACATATTATTAATTAGTAACACGTATATTTGGGATTATGAAAATTACTACAGCTATTTTTTTTACGGTATTTCTATTATATACCTCAAATATTGTACGGGGTCAGAATGATACGATCAGTGGAAAAGTTCTTAATATCAATAATAATAAAGCAGTTGAAAATGCTCATGTTGTAATCCTGAATTCTGATATTGCCACAATCACTGAGAGATCAGGCAAATTTCTCATTACTGGCCTTAAACCAGGAAAATATAAAATTAAAGTTACTCATATAGGTTTTGAGCCATTGGTCAAAACAATTAATATTCCTTTAGAAGATAAGAAATATATTACCATATTTCTAAAGGATAAAATATATGAGGGTAAAACAGTTGTTGTCACAGGTACAAGGACAATCAGAGATATACAGGATGTGCCCGGCAAGATAGAAGTTATCACCAGGAAAGAAATAGAGAAAATCCCGGGTCAAAAGATCGATGATATTCTGCAATATATATCCGGATTAAATGTATACCGCTCAAACGGAACATACACTATACGCCCCGTGGTTACATTAAGGGGTTTGTCAGGCGATGAGCAAGGCAGAACATTAGTGCTCATTGACGGAGTTCCTATTAATAAAGGTGATACGGGTGGTGTTAACTGGAACAGGATAAATAAGGAAGATATAGAAAAGATTGAAATATATAAAGGTCCGGGTTCTTCATTATACGGTAGCAATGCAATGGGAGGAGTAATTAATATAATCACAAGAAAACCTGTAAAAAAGTTTGAAGGCTCAGGTAATTTCGGATATGGTACTTACAACACAAAAAGCGTTAGTTTATATACAGGTAGTAAATATTGCAATAATGGGTATGTTAAACTCTCGGGTTTTATTACCGATAGCGATGGTTATAATGCAACACCGGATAGTTTAAAAGAAACACCCGATTATTCAACTAAAAGATACCTGAAAGAATACAGCCTTTCTGTGAAAACAGGTTATGATTTCACAGATCTGTTAAAAGCAGAAATTCAATATGATTATTACAAAGACAAACGGGGCGAAGGAGAAAAGATCATTGCTTCTGACGGAGAGTACCGCCATTTTAACACAAATTTTCTCAGAGGGCATATATATGGATCGGGTAAATCTTTTAATTATAATTTACTTACTTATTATCAACACGAAAACTATCTGCGCATCGATGAAAGAATGCAAAAAAAAGATACAACATTCGAATACAAAAGGTTTGATGTTGATTCGGACAGAAAAGATATGGGTTTGATTCTTTATCTGAATTATAATACAGGAAAAAATAATATAGTAACACTGGGAACAGAAATGAAAAACAGCAGAGTGGATGGTGGAGACTACTATAAAACTTCTCCTGATAGTGTGATCAATAGTGGGAAGATGAACAACTTTGCAATTTATCTCCAGGATGAACTATCATTAGCTAAACAGAGGCTTAAAATATTATTCGGTATAAGGTATGATTTTGTGAGATTTTATGATGGCGAATATTATAACACAGATGGTTCGTGGGCATCCATAATCCCCGCCTTAACAGACCATAACTGGGATGCTTTCAGTCCCAGAATAGCAGTGAATTATAAATTACGGAATGAATCAAAAATATACGCATCATATTCGCATGGTTTCAGGGCTTCTATATTAGATGATCTTTGCCGCTCAGGGTGGATGTGGGTAGGACCTAAAATTGCCAATCCGGAGCTGGGCCCCGAAAAAATCGATAACTATGAAATAGGTGCAAAATATAAAATAATGAATGTGCTTACCTTCTCCCCTGCCCTTTTTTATACATCGGGTCATGATTTCCTTTACTATGTGCAGACAAAGGATTCCCTGTGGGGTAAACGTCCGGTATTTCAAAGACAAAATATTACCGAAGTCAACATATACGGTGCTGAAATTGAAATACAATATGATATAAGTGAGAATATATCTTTATTTGCAAATTATACATATAATGATTCCAGAATAGCCAAATTTGAACAAAATCCTCAACTCGAGAATAAATATCTTAAATACACACCCAAACATCAGGCAAAAGCAGCCGTATTCTGGAGTAATAAAATAGTTAATATAAACTTGAGCGCAATTTATAAAAGCACTCAATTTATTGACGATGAAAATACAATGGAGATAAAAAATTACACTGTTGTAAACCTTGGTCTTTCAAGAAATATCATACAAAATCTCGGAATATCTCTAAGTATAAATAACATTTTTGATACGAGATATATGGAGAATTACGAATATATGGCTCCTGGCAGGATTATTACAGGACGAATAAACTTTGCTTTTTAATATGAAAAGGTTGATTTTCATAATACTTTTAATTGCATTATACGGTTGCAAAAACAAACCGGAAGAAGAAAAGGCCACATACAAGATAAAAGATATGGCTGGAAGAACAGTTCATATACCTGTTAACATCAATAAAATTATCGCATTAAAATCCGGTGCGCTCAGGTTAATGGTATATATGGATTGTACTGATAAAATAGTTGCCGTTGAAGGAAATGAGAAAAGGAGAACTGTTCCCTATCTCTTCGCAAATCCGCAATTTGTTGAATTACCTGTTATAGGCACTGGAAACATTTATGAGCCTGAGCTTATCGCAGCAACACAACCAGATGTAATTTTTATGACATACACAACTGTTAGTGAAGCCAATGAACTTGAGGATAAAACAGGCATCCCTGTTATTTTGCTTAACTATGGTGATTTTAATGATAATATTGATACCTTTTTTGAAACGATAACTTTTCTGGGAAATGTCTTAAAAAAAGAAAAACGGGCAAATGATATGATAAGATATATAAAATCAACCATAAAGGATATCGAAAAAAGGCTGCCGGATAATCGTAATAATGAAAAAGTTTATGTTGGCGGTATTGCATACAGAGGTTCACATGGCATTAATTCAACGGAGCCTGATTATGCTCCTTTTCGTTTTTTAAAGGCAAACAACGTTGCTTCCGGGTTGGGCGAAGTTACAAGTTCACCAAAAGCCTGGCTGGAAAATGCTTTTATCGATAAGGAACAATTAATTGTCTGGAATCCGGATAAAATATTTCTTGATGTTTCAGGTTTGCTGATCTCTTCTAAAGATATTGAGGATAATAAGGCTTTATCAACTGTATTGAAAGCAGTTAAAGAAAACGAGCTATATATTGTTTTACCGCACAATTGGTATACTATAAATTATGAAAATGTATTATGCAATACTTATTACATAGGTAAAGTCATTTACCCTGAGGCTTTCAGTGATATCGACATAACTGATCAATGCAAATCCATTTATGAGATGTTTCTTGGCAAACCTGTTTACGACAGCATGATGAATCATTTTAATGCATTCAGAAAATATCAAACAGTTCATTAATGAACACAATTGAAGTAAAAAAGGCATATAAATCCTATACACGCAGAAAGCTGCTATTTATTTCAGCAACAACAATATTATTAATTATCCTGATTCTGGTTGGTATTACGCTTGGTTCGGCAAATATTTCATTCAGGAATGTTATTCAATCTGTTTTTTCTGAATCGGCATATGTAAATCAGCAGATCATTCTCAATATACGTTTACCAAGGGTATTATCTGCTATTTTGTGTGGTATTTCATTATCCGTTTCCGGTGCTGCCATGCAGAGTATCTTGAGAAATCCTCTTGGTTCACCTTTTACTTTAGGTATATCTAATGCAGCAGCTTTTGGTGCGGCCTTTGCCGTAATTATTTTCAGTGCAGGTTCTATGCAAAGCAGCTCCACAGATTCAGTTTTGATCAATAATCCTTATATAATTACTATTTCTGCGTTTTTCTGGAGTATGGTCAGTACTATGCTGATTATTTTTGTAGCAAGAATAAGAGGTGCAACACCTGAAAATATGATACTTACCGGTATAATTGCGGGATCATTGTTTTTAGCACTTACTACAGGCCTGCAATATATGGCTAATGATGTGGAATTAGCAGCTATTGTTTTCTGGACTTTCGGCGATCTCGGCAGAGCATCATGGAAAGAGTTTTATATTCTGCTTATAGTTCTTATACCTGTTATTTCATACTTTTTTTATAACAGATGGAATTATAACGTACTTGACTCGGGAGACGAACCTGCAAAGAGTATGGGAATCAATGTTGGAAGAATAAGACTTTGGGGTATGATACTGGCTTCACTGGCCACGGCAGTGACGGTATCTTTTTTTGGTATTATTGCTTTTGTTGGTCTGGTGGTACCACATATTGTTAGAAGATTGATAGGAGGAGATGAAAGATTTCTAATACCCGGTTCAGCTATATTTGGAGGCGCATTTTTGCTTCTTTCGGATATAGTTGCGCGTATTGTGATATCGCCGGTTGTTATACCTGTGGGTATTATTACATCGGTTATAGGAGCACCTATATTTATTTTTTTACTATTAAAAGGAATCGGTAAATTTCAATAGTTATGATAACACTTGAAAATATAAGCTTTGCCTATAATGGCGGATACGTATTAAATGATATTTCGGAAGAAATAAATAAAGGCGAATTCTTAGGTATAATTGGACCTAATGGCTCGGGTAAAACAACCCTGCTAAGATGCCTGAATAAAATAATCAAGCCTCAAAAAGGGAAAATAATAATTAATAATAAAGATATTGCTAAGGTCAAAGCAAGCAGACTGGCTCGCGAAATTGCCTATGTTCCACAATTATTATCTAATGTTTTTCCTTCTACTGTTTTTGATACCATTTTGATGGGCAGGAAACCACATAGCAACTGGATGCCTTATGAAAATGACCTCGATATTGTTTCTGATATTATTGAACAGCTTGATCTATATGATATTGCATTAAAAGATATTAACAAACTAAGCGGTGGCCAAAGGCAAAGAGTGTTTATCGGAAGAGCACTTGCCCAGCAACCAAAAATCATATTACTTGATGAACCAACTGCCAATCTTGACCTGCATCATCAGCACGATGTATTAACACTACTTAGAAAATTAAGTGAGGATGAGATAACAGTTATTATTGCAATACATGATCTTAATCTTGCTATGCAATACTGTTCCAAATTTTTATTATTAGATAAAGGAAAAATTGTTGCAAAAGGTAAGGATGAAATTTTTGAATCAGATATTATTGAAAAAGTGTATAAAGTAAAAATTCGCATTCTGAAAGAATATGATAAAAAATTTATTATTCCCGTAAAAACATGAATAAATATGATCAAATACGAAATAATAGGATATATAAAAAGCAAATTCAAGGATAAAGATTCTGCTGATGCTCGGCTCATGAAAAAGGAAATCAGTTACATTGAAGTAAAAGAAGAATTTGCCGACGGATTATTTAAAATTGAAGACTCACAATTTATTGATGTTGTTTTTAATTTTCATAAGTCTGACAAATATTATCTGAAAACATATACTTACTCCGGGAACTATAAAGGCGTTTTTGCAACCAGGTCGCCTCAAAGGCCAAGCTCTATTGGAGTTACAACTGTAAAACTACTGGAGAGAAATGGAAATATTCTGAAGGTGACAGGACTGGACGCAATTGACGATACTCCTGTTCTTGATATAAAGGCATCTGATACTCATTTACTACAACAAAATATGGAAAGCATTTCTGTTAACAGGCTTCAATCTGATCCCCGAAAAGATATATTGGCATTGATACTTGCCAGGGATACGGAGAAACTCTTATTAAAAGCAGGTCAGCTTCACGGCCACTATTGCCCCGGTCTTGCCATGGGTATCATGGCAGCAACATATGCTATGAACGAATTGAAAGTAGATGATTCTGACGGATTGGAAGATATATTAGCTATTGTTGAAACTAACAATTGCTTTAGTGATGGCGTTCAGTTTGTTACCGGATGTTCCTTTGGTAACAATGCCCTGATATTTAAAGATATTGGTAAAACAGCTTTTACTCTTACTAAAAGAGATGGTAAAGGTATAAGGATTAGTAACAAAGCATCTGCTAAAGAATACATGCATGAAAAGCAACATGAATTTAATAGTGAATATATAAAGCTGGTTGGTGAAAAAGATCATTCGGAAGGAACTAAGAAAGGATTTAAATTTAAAGGCATTAGGTCAGCAATGCACACGTTATCACTTGATTTTAATAAAATATTTGATATTGAAAAAATTAATATTGAAGTACCTGATTATGCTCCGACATATGAAAGTATAATTTGTTCAAAATGTGGGGAACCTGTAATGTCAAGCAGAATAGTGGATACTGAATCAGGACATGAATGCCTTGTTTGTGCAAAAGAAAATTACAAGCAGTTAGATGGTTACGGAATTCACAATTAAAAAAAGGTTGTTTAACAACCTCTTTTTTTATGATATGGTTCTTTTCATAAATTGAACTCTCTGGAAGGAAGCATAATTTTTTTCATCTTTCAGCATCTTACCTTTAAAATCTTCGATCTTATCATATGATTTGTCTGTCATCCAGTCTTCCAGTTCTTCAATAATGGTTTTTATATAACTAACACCATTTTTATAGAGAGTAGTGCATATTTGTGTTGCATCCGCTCCGGCAAGAATCTGCTTAATAACATCTTCAGCTTTATGTATTCCGGTAGCAGCAACAACCTGACAATCAAGGCTGCTTTTAAGAATAGTAACCCAGCGAAGTGATTCGGTGCTTTCTTCAGGTGCGCTGTAGTAATTGTCTGTAATAATAGTTTCTTTTTCTATATCAATATCTGGACGGAAAAAGCGGTTAAAAATAACAAGACCATCAGCACCTGCCTCTATTAATCTTTTTGATATCAATACAGGATTTGTAAAATAGTAACCAAGCTTAACAGCAACAGGGATTTTAACATATTTTTTTACTTCAGTAACTATATTTACATAACGGTCTTCTATTTCCCTGGAATCCATCTTACCTGTAAATGGAATTATTGCTATGTTAAGCTCAAGACCATCAGCACCTGAGTCTTCCAGTTTCCTGGCAAACTCAGGCCAGCCCTTATCTGTAATACAATTAATACTCGTAAAAACCGGCATATCGGTCTGTCTCTTTGAATCTTCAATTAATTTCAAATATTCCTTCAGGCCTTTTCCTTTTGCAAATTCATTGATGTATTCAACAGCTTCAGGAAACCAGTAGTATTTATTATCATATGTTTCGAGCTTAGAGGTGTCTGATAATAATTGTTCCTCAAATAATGATTTTAAAACTACTGCTCCTGCTCCTTTATCAGCACATTCCTTAATTGAGTCAATATTTGAAGTAAGCCTGTTACTGCTAACAATAATGGGATTATTTAATTCAATCCCCATATAGTTTGTTGAAATATTCATATTTTTTTTATTTATTTTATTAACAATTTTTTAGTAAAATATCAGGTTCTGATTTAATCTTGTTATCAGAAATTTTTTGTTTTAAATAATCAAATGCTTCCTCCAGATTTTGTAAAGCTTTATCTGTTGCTTCTTCCTGAAATTCCCATTTATAACCTTTAATATGCATTAAATAAGTATGAGGTACCTTACCGAATAACTTTTTACAAAGCCCGTATATATATCCCGGGGATGCTGCATGAGTTGTAAAGCTTACATTTCTTATTTCATTAACTTTAGTAACACAAAAAGAATCAACATTTTCCATTGTAGCATCAACAAATATTGCAATATCCTTATCCATTATTTCATGTGCATCTTCAATATTAAGCTGATAATTGCTATCGAACGAAATATCTTTTAAATCATTTTTTTTTGCCCATTCTCTCATACGGTCAACCAGCATATTACCAAGTCCATCATCCTGTCTACCAGGATTACCATAACCGTATACAAGGATCTTCATACTTATTAAAAACTATCTTCTTTTTCTGTTAATCAAATTATTATTTGAATCATATATTGAAACTTCCAAAGGCATCCGGCCTAAAGCATGAGTTGCACAACTCAGGCAAGGATCATAAGCTCTTATAGCTACTTCCAATGCATTCATCATAGGCTCGGTTATTTCCTGATTACCTGCCATATGGCTCATAGCAGCTTTATTTACGGCCACATTCATTGGTTCATTATTATTCGTTGTGGAAACGATCAGGTTAGCCATAACTATCTGATCCTTATCATTGATCTTATAATGATGAAATAATGTACCTCTTGGTGCTTCAAGCAATCCAACACCTTCATTTATTTTGGTGCCTTTTGTAACCAGATCATCCTTTTGAAGATCGGGATCACTAAGTAATTCTTTGATCATTTCGGCAGAATGCAGCATTTCTATGAGTCTTGCCCAGTGATAATGCATAGACATATTATTAGGCTTACCGTCTGTATAGGCTTTAAATTCTTCAAATTCCTTTTGTGCCAGAGGTGAATCAATAAATTCAGCAGTATTTAAACGTGCCAATGGCCCTACCCTGTACCAACCGTCATTCTTACCATATTCAAGCATGTAAGGGAACTTCATATAGCTCCAGTTCCTGACTTCCTCACCAATATATTTTAAATAATCCTGATAATCAACATCGTGAAGAATTTTCTTTCCATCAGCATCAACAGCGCGAAGAACTCCGTGATATAAATCCAAAGCACCGTCTTTACGCACCAAACTCAAATGATTTGAAGGAAATGACGCAAAATTATCTATCAGGTCTTTATGTTTTTGATGATAATCCTTAAAAAGATCAACAGCAGCTTTTGACCACTCAATCATCTTATCAGCATTCATAGGATCTTCACCTTTCAGATAAGTATCTCTTTCCTCATCAGAGAGATTCTTATTTATTCCGCCAGGTATAGCACCGGTGCCATGGATTTTCTTTCCTGCGGTAATTCGTATTATTTCCTGCCCGAATTTACGCAGCATCACACCCTGCACAGCAAGGTCTTTGAATTCTTTGGCAACTCCAATAATATTTCTTATTGCGGGATCGCCATCAACTCCAAATAATAGATCAGGAGAAACCAGATGGAAAAAGTGCAATGCGTGAGATTGTAATGTTTGCCCGTAATGCATAAGTCTTCTCATCTTTTCTCCCGTTGGTGTTAATCCGTCTCCGGTTCCGGCACCCACAATAACATCAAGTGCTTTGGCGGCGGCAAGATGGTGACTTACAGGACAAATTCCACAAAGGCGTTGTACCAATACAGGTGCTTCCCAATAAGGTCTTCCCTGAACAAATCTTTCAAAGCCTCTGAATTCAACTATATGAAATCTGCTGCGAACTATATTTCCATCATCATCCAAATGTACGGTTACTTTTCCGTGACCTTCTACTCTTGTTACAGGTTCTATTGTTATTTTTTTTGTCATTTTACTCTTGTTTTAGTCAAATTTAACAACTTCATAGGGTAACTTAAGTTCATCTCCGGTGATCAATGCATGTAATGCTTCCCAGATCAGATCGGCTCTGGGCGGGCATCCCGGAAGATAATAATCTATTTTAACCACCTCATGACAAGGATATACCTTGTTGAGTATCATTGGTAATTCATCATCATTTGGCAGAATTTTTTCTTTATTATTGGCTACTGTCGGACCATTAAGATAAGCTTCCTCAAGACATTCTTTTATAGGTATTCCATTGCGCAAAGCAGGCAAGCCGCCCATAATTGCACATTCTCCGAGAGAAATCAGGATTTTACAGTTCTTTCTGAAATCTTTCAACACATGAACGTTTTCGCTGTTACAACATCCTCCTTCAATGAGGCCAATGTCACATTCTTTAGTAAATTCCTTTATATCATTAACGGGAGATTTATTGAACTCGACTAATTCTATTAAATCAAGAATACGTTCATCAATGTCGAGTAAAGACATATGGCATCCAAAACAGCCGGCCAAAGATGTTGTTGCAACTACAGGTTTACTCATTATATATAACCTCCATTATTTAATAATTTCTAAACTACACTTTTAATATCACTACCAATTGCCTTTTTATCAAATTTTCTGTGTCCGATTGGTTGATAAAATCCTTTTTCTTTTTTCAGAATCGAACCTACCGGGCACACATCCATAGCTATTTCAGCCATTTCATCAGACATTATTTCAGCTAATTCATGGTCAAGATTGATAATTAGTTTTTGCCCTCTTCTTTTAAAAGCAAATAAACTTTTACCCTGTTCATCTTTTATTGTTCTAATGCATCGTTTACATAGGATACACCGGTTTCTATCAATAAAAAGTTTAGGGGAATCAGGATCAATTTCTTTTTCAGGAAAAATATATGGAAATCTAGGAACCATCATTTGGTATTTATATGCCAAAGCCTGAAGTTCACAATTGCCACTTTTTTCACAGCCCGGACAAAAATGATTGCCTGATACAAAGAGCATTTCTACAATTGACATTCTCAGATCATGAAGCTCGGCTATATCATTTTCTACATCCATACCTTGAGCAACAGGTGTTGAACAAGCCGTCATATATCTGCCGGCAATTTTTACATTACAAATTCTGCATGATCCGGCAGGTTCTGTACCTTTTAAATAACAAAGAGAAGGAATATAAACGCCATTTTCTTCAGCAGCCTCCAAAATAGTCTGGCCAGGTTTGGCGACACATTCTTTTCCGTCAATTGTAAACTTTATTTTTTCACTCATATCTATTATTTATTTTTCTTATCAATTGATACAATTTATAAATTAGGTTTTCTACCGACATATTCGCACGATTCTGCAACAGCAGCAGCCAAATCAAAGTCGGTATCATAATCAACATCTTTCTTTACAAGTTCTTCATATTTTTCCCTGAAATATTTTAGCGTTGTTAAAATCGGATTAGCTGCTGTTTGGCCTAATCCGCAACGGTTAGCCATTTTCATTTTACTACCCCAGTTTTCAAGATCATCCAGATCTTGCATAACACCATGTCCATTGAGAATTTTATTCATCTTGTTTTTCAAAATAGTTGGTAATGAACGGCAAGGAGCACAAGAGCCACATGATTCTTCAATGAAAAAATCCAGGAAATTCATTACAACATCTTTAATAAGATCTCTTGTTTTACCTATCACAATAACGGAACCTCCAGTGGCAAGGTCTTCAAAACTGATTGCTCGTTTAAAATCTTTAGGAGCTATGCATTCCCCCGATGGACCGCCAACCTGGACTGCTTGCACATCTTCGGCACCTGCAAGATTAAGCAAATCACGTATTCTGGTTCCCCATTCTACTTCATAAACACCTGGGTATTTGCAATCGCCTGCAATACTTATCAATTTAGTTCCTGAACTTTCGCGGGAACCTAACATAGTATACCATTCCGATCCGTTTAAGATTATCTTAACCGTTGTAGCCAATGTTTCTGCATTATTAACTATGGTAGGCTTATCTTTATACCCTTTCTGAACCGGGAATGGTGGACGGTTTCTTGGTTCTCCCCTTTTACCTTCACATGATTCAATTAAAGCAGATTCTTCACCACAAACATAGGCACCTGCACCTAATTGTATGCGAATATCATAATTAAATCCTTCCTTACCCATTATTTTCTTACCTAACAGATTATTTTCCCTTAATTCCTGTAGTATAGATTCCAGGAACTTAACAAGATATTCATATTCCTTTCTCAGATATAATATTCCTTCTTTTGCATCAATAGCATAACCGGCAATTATCATACCTTCAAATATCATACGTGGATATTCCGTTAAGAGCACTCTTTCCTTATATGTGCCTGGTTCTCCTTCATCTGCATTGCAAATAACATATCTTTCATCGTTTTCAGCTTTTCTGCAGAAATCCCATTTAAGACCTGTTGGAAATCCCGCTCCTCCACGTCCCCGTAAATAAGAATCTTTTATTTCATCAATAACTTCTTGTGGCGACATTGTTAAAGCCTTTTTTAATCCACTACCAGGTTCATAATCTGATAGTACAACATCTTCTTTCTTACGGATGTTGTTATATATCATTGCTTTAACAAGGTCGGAGCTGTTGTTGCCATCTCCGTATTTTGTAATTAAATCATCAATGGATTTACCCTGCTTAATACCTGCGATAATATCTTTAACCACGTAAGGTGTAAGATCAGTGAATATCCTGCCATTAATAATAGCAGCAGGTTCCTGATCACTCATTCCTATGCATGCCGTCTCAAATAAACCAATCTTTCCATCTTCACTCACAGAACCAAATTTACAACCTGTTTCTCTTTCAAATGCAGCTGCTACGGAAGCCCTTCCCATCATATTAGCTATGGTGCTATTATTAAGGTAAATAGTATATTCACCTCTTGACTTCTGAGTAAAGAAATGGTAAAATGACAATGTTTGTTCAACATCTACTCTTGAAATGTTTAATCCCTTGGCAAGCAATTCAATAACTTCATCGGAAACAAATCCAAGCTCCGAATGTAAGTCAATTAGAATATCTATTAGCCTGCCATGGTCATTACCATACTTTTTTAGAATTTTTTGAACAGTAGTTCTCATATAAACTTTTATTGTTTTTCTTTAAATATTTTAAATAATAATTAAACCCAGTTCTATTGTTAATTGTTTAACAATACAAAATTACTTTTCTTTTTTAATATAGAAAAACTATGCATTAATTTAGAAATATTATAAATTAAAGAATAAACTATGTATCTTTTTATATATTACCTTTTAAGCCTATATTTATTGTATTTAAATTAATTTTAAACTTATGAACAAGCCAACTAACTATCTGTTTTTCTTAAAAGTTATTTTATGGCTTATTGCCATACATTCACTAATTATAGGTATTTTATTAATACTAATGCCTACAGACCTATTTCATATCTTCGGTTTCGAAATTGAAAACAAATTTTTTCCCTGTCAAGGTGGAGCTTTCCATATAGTAATGGCTGTTGCTTATGTATTAGCAGCAAAATGGTTTGAGAAGTCTGACTCACTTGTTGTTTTTTCATTTATCGCGAAGTTTATAGCAACAATTTTCCTTATTTTATATTACTTAATTGGGGAAAGAATATTCATTATTTTAATATCAGGCATTGCGGATTTTCTAATGGGATTATTGATAATAATTCCTTACTGGAAATACAAAAAAATAAATCTGCATGAAAAAGACTACTAAAGTATGATAAATAACCTGCCAGTAATAATATTAACAGGAGCTTCGGGATTCATTGGAAAATACTTTCTAAACAACGTTAAAAATGAATTCTACATTTTTGCTATAGCAAGACGTTCGAGCATGGAGGCAAATGTTCCGATACATTCTAACATACAATGGGTTCAGTGGGATATTGCTAACAGCATATTTATTGAAGAACTAGTGAACTATATTCAGGAGCAGGGAGGAGCTGATTTTATGATACATTTGGCAGGTTATTATGATTTTGATTATAAGGACAAACCTGAGTACTACAGAACAAATATAGTTGGTACAAAGAATGTATTAAAACTTGCTCAAAAATTAAGAATTAAAAGATTTATTTTCGCCAGTTCCTTAGCTGCCTGTAATTTTCCACACTCAGGTAATCAGATAACAGAAAAGACACCACCTAATGCTGATTTCGCTTATGCAAGAAGTAAGAAAGAAGGAGAAGTTCTGGTAAAACAATATTCAAAATATTTTTCATGCTCTATTATCAGGTTTGCGGCTGTATTCAGCGACTGGTGTGAATATGCACCTCTTTATAAATTTTTATCCGTTTGGTTATCAAGTAATTGGATGTCACGTATTTTGGCAGGAAATGGAAACTCTGCAATTACTTACATTCATGTACATGATCTTAAAAATTTGTTTATAACAATCCTCAGAAAAACAAGGTTCCTGCCTGATTTCGACACTTACATTGCAAGTCCCGATGGTTGCACTTCTCACAGTGAACTATTTTATAATGCAACGATGGATTTTTTTGGCAGGGCTGAAAAACCTGTTTTTATTCATAAATATTTTGCATGTTTTGGAATTATGATGAAGAATTTCTTTTGGAAGATAGGTATTATTTCTGAACCATTTGAAAAATTATGGATGATCAGGTATATTGATAAAAAATTAAATGTTGATGCTTCTTTTACACGTAAAGTCACAGGTTGGAAGCCAACAGCCAGATACCATATTTTGCGAAGAATGCTTTTTATGCTGGTTAATCTTAAAAGTCATCCAATCGAATGGAAGGTAATAAATGAAGCTGCTCTCGAACATCTAACCCACAGATCTAATCTTATTATTTACGAAAAACTTTTGTCAAATAAAGAAAAACTTCTTTCTCTAATCATCGAACATATTAACAAAGCAGATAACAAGGATAAATTTTTACATTTCAGATCATTAAAACCTAAAATACTGAAGAGCTACATTAATACTATTTATAATTTATTATTGGCAACTGTTAGAAGCGGTGACCGAAGTCTTATGATTAAGTATATTGATGATATTTCATTTGAATATTTCTCTGCAGGATTTGAGGCTGAGGAAGTAAATGAATTGCTTAAGATTACAAACTACCTTATGGTTTCTGCTTTATTCAAGGAAGAGTTGATGGAAAAGATGAAACAACAAATTCACGATTATGTTACACTTGCATTTCAGTTAGCTCAGGATGAAATTGAAGACACTTTTGAAGAATATGAACGTAAATTCCCGAAACGGAAAATAATTAAACTTGCCGAGACTCCGGAAGTTGAAGAAAGAAACAAACTAATACTAAAACTTAGCAAACCTTATCAGGTTTATACGGGTGAAGATAAGAAATCAGATAAAGAAGAAAAAGCCGGTAAATTCAGTCTTTATGATATGAAGTAAAAATTATAATCTATCAATCATCGACAATGTTATCATTTCATTTCCATGATTAATTGCAGCATTAAAACAATCTATCCTGTTACATACTACAATACAATTGAAGAAGTCTGCATTTTTATTTGCAAATAATGCAATTAGACTAGAGCCACACGAACACTTTGAAAACACAGGTAATTTCACACCACATTCAGGACAAAGGATATTCCAAACCTCTCCTTTTTTTAGTTTTATATCCATTGACACCCGGCTTTTATAGCCATATACGGGACTAAGAGCAACCAATCCTTCAATATTATCTCTACGTATTTTGAATACTATTCCCGGAAAGCCATTAAATACTGCACAATCGTTAATCAGGCTGTGGCCGTTCTGACAATAACATTCCTTAACAACCAATATTTGTTCGCTCTTACATATTTTTTCTTTTGACATAGGGTTAGGAAATATCATCATTCCCCTTGAATCAAATAGTCTCATATGCTGTTTCCTCATTCATTTTAGTGCGCTGATAAAGCGATTTGAAGCTATTTCTTTTTTAATCCTTTTCAAAACGTTATTACTGATACTGTCGAATTTTTTTCTGACTGGATCAGACATAGAATTTCTGATAATATTTATTTCCGAAATCTCTACAGCAATAATAAGTACATCATCAGTAAGATCGTATCTTAAAATTTTTCCCAATTCAAATAACTGCTTTAAAGTAAATTCATGATCGTTTGAAAGATGTAAAGTTTCCTTATATTTATTGAGATTGTAATAATGTACCTTGCCATTATTTTTGTTTTTGGTCATTATCGTATCAATAAATATTAGTTTATCATAGTCTTTGATCAATTCCAGAAGTTCAAAACCACCACACATCAGAGTAGAAAAGTGAACACCTGTCTTATTAATTTTTTTCCGGATAATTTCCAATAACCGGATACCTATGCTCTCATCACCCAGTACATCGCTACCAAGGCCCGTTATTAAAATTTTTTTCATAAACTTTAAAAATGTTATAATAAGAAAATAACCACAATTTCTTTTATTAAAAACTATTTACGCTTTATTGTTTTAATAATAGTTCCTTCCTGATCTCTCAGATTAACGATCATTGGCATTTCCCCCGGCAGGTGATGTGTTGCACATGAAAAACAAGGATCATATGCACGGAATGCCATTTCTATCATGTTCAATATTCCCTCGTTTACTTCGACATCCTTTTTTATTAGTCCTTGTGCGGCTTTCTTAATCGACATACAAATTGCAGCATTATTATTAGTTGTTCCGACAATTATGTTTGCTTTTTTAACAATTCCTTTTTTGTCAGTCCAGTAGTGATGAGTCAGGGTTCCTCTCTGTGCTTCAACTATACCTACACCTTCACCTGGAATATTATTTGGATCCGGTTTATTTACGAGATCATTCTTAATTATATCAGGGTCTGTAACCAGCTCAACACTTCTTTCTGCAGAATACAATAATTCAATCAATCTCGCCCAATGCATTGCCAAAGTAGCATGAACAGGTTTTTTTCCAAGCGTTTTGTACATTTTTTCATATTCGGCCTGAGCCAGTTGAGTAGCCATACCTTCTGATGCATTTAGTCTTGAAAGAGGTGTTGCATGATAAACCCCGGAATCCTGGCCTTCAACAAATCCATGCCAACCTTTCTTTTTGAGATAAGGAAATTTCAGATAACTCCATGTTTCAACCCTTTCTTCAACAAAATCCCTGTAGTCCTCAGGAGCATATTTACAATGCTCATTATCTTCCAAATCCACCACTCTGACTTTTCCATCATAGAAATTCACCTTATTATTATCATCAACCAATCCCATTGAGTGCAGTTTCAGTGAGTATGGTCCATTAAGGATAATATCTACATATTCATCATTGGAAAGTACAATATTGTCGAATAATTGAAGCGAAAACTTTGCAAAGTCAACAAATCCCTTAGCTGTTTTTTCGATATCTTCTCTTTCCTCCTCGGTGAGTCCTTTACGCACACCTCCGGGTACATTCATTACCACGTGTGTTTGATGGCCACCCAGCAGCGCCTGAATTTCCTGAGCTTTTCTTCTTTGCTTAATAACTTCTGTTCCTATTTCTTTTCCGACTTTTCCGATAACACCCAAAATATTTCTCTCCGCAGGATTGGCTGTAGGGCCGACCACAAAATCCGGTGCTGCCAAAGCATAAAAATGAGCTATATGGCTGTGAACAAAATGTGCCATATAAAACAGTTCTCTTAGTTTTTTAGCTGTCGGAGTAGGTTCAACTCCAAATACTGCATCAGTGGCTTTTCCTGATGCCATGTGATGACAACCCGGGCATACGCCACAAATTTTCGTAACTATTTGCGATAATTCCTCAACCGGTCTATCCTCACAAAATTTTTCAAATCCTCTTAATTCAGGAACCTGAAAATAAGCATTCTCAACTTCTCCCTCCCCGTTAAGAAATATTTCTATTTTGCCATGCCCTTCCAGACGAGTAATAGGGTCTATTGTTATTTGTTTCATAAAATTTTCCTCCTAATAATTGAATCGGGTAAACTAAACCTGTAAAAAGTACCTGCAGGATCTTCAATACCTTCTATTATTTTCTCTATTTCTTCAGGATCGTTGGAATCTATCATAGTAGCAATTGCCGACATCATTTTTGATCCGGGATCCGGTGCATCTGCAGGCGGTCCATAACAACCACGACAGGGAGCATTGCCTTCAATGCAACGCACACCACATCCTCCTCTCGTAGCAGGCCCCATGCATATTACACCCTGCTCAAGAAAACATGTTTTGCCATCATCCTCAATTTCCCAGGGTCTGTAAAACTTTTTTATTGTTTTTTTATCGGTTTTGTCCCTGGGGCATTCATCACATTGTGTTTTTTCCAGGGCTCCAATAACTGATTTTTTTTGTGGCAATTCTTTTCCTTCAACTATTGCATTGAACACTTCCAGCAATCTTTCACTTTGAGGTGGACATCCCGGAATGTAATAGTCAATGCAAACTGCCTGGTCTAATGGTACCACATCATTGTAAAACACCGGAATTTCAAGCTCTCCTTCCGGTATTTTTGTTATTGGCTCGGGTTTTACCTTATCAGGATTATTTGTTGATTCACTAGTTTCATAAACTCTTGTAAACAAATCTTTCTTGGTAGTGAAATTAGCCAGTCCAGGTATTCCTCCCATATGAGCACATGATCCGTATGCTACCATTATTTTGGATTTTTGCCTTAGTAACATTGCGATATGTTGATTTTCAGAATTACGTATTGCACCGTTATAAAGAGTTATATCAATATGACCATCCGGCATGGCTTTAACATCTTTATACTTTGTATCCAATGCTATTGGCCAGAAAACAAGATCAGCAGCGTCAACTATATCATATAATTTTTCATGAACATCTAATACTGAAACACAACACCCTCCGCATGCTGCTCCCCAATATACTGCAAGATTTAATTTCTTTTTTTTATCAGACATTATTATTTCCTCCAGGTATTATGATAATTTTTCCATTACTTCTTTTACTTTACACGGACCAAGTTTGATAATATTTTCGGTCATATCATCTGCAAGATGTGCAAATTGCTTTCCTTCACTTGCACTGATCCATTCAAGTCTTAGTCTTTCTTTTTGAATTCCCATTTGCTGTATATATTTCTGAAGAAGATGATATCTTCTTAAGCATTTGTAATTTCCCTCCTGATAGTGACAATCGCCAGGATGACAACCACAAATAAGCACTCCATCGGCCCCTTCACGGAACGATTTTAAAACAAATGTAGGTTCAACACGTCCTGAACACATTACACGAATTATCCTTACATTAGGTGCATACTTCATCCTGGATGTTCCGGCGAGATCTGCACCGGTGTATGAACACCAGTTACATAAAAAAGCTATTATTTTTGGTTCAAAATTCATTTTTTATCCCTCCATTGTTGCTGTTGATAATGATTCTGATATTAGACCTTCTATTTGAGATAATATCTGATGGTCAGTAAAATGCCTGCTTCTGATTGCACCTGTCGGACAAGTTGATCCGCAGGTACCACAGCCTTTGCATAATATTTCATTGACAACGGATACGTTCTTTTCTTCATCAAAGCTTATTGCCGAATAAGGACATACTTTAATACAAGTTTGACAACCACAACAGATATCTTCATTAACGACAGCAGTTATTACTTCAACTTCAACTTTCTTAATTGCGATTGTGGCAAGTACTCGCGCTGCTGCGGCTTCAGCCTGAGCTATTGATTCGG
Source organism: uncultured Bacteroidales bacterium (assembly GCA_964550205.1). GTDB lineage: Bacteria > Bacteroidota > Bacteroidia > Bacteroidales > JAIOZK01 > JAIOZK01. Next base: position 16,529 of record CAZJYD010000025.1, on the reverse strand, counting down.
CAATGTCTTTAGGTGCCTGGCAACAACCTGCAATATAAACTCCATCTGTTGTTGTTGCTACCGGATCGAGTTTGGGATGTTTTTCTATGAAAAAATCATTTCCACACATGCTTATACCCACAGTATGAGATACATCTTTAGCATTTTCGTGGGCTTCCATCGAAGTCATCAGAATAACCATATCTGCAGGTACTTCAATTTCTTCACCTGAGAGTTTTTCATTCATTTCAATCAGCATACTGTATTCTTTTCCTGAATCAACTGCTTTTATTTTAGGAAGTTCTTTCTGCTGATCAAACATTAAAAACATAATTTCTTTCCTGGAAGTTTTTGTATATAGTTCTTCACAACCTTTACCAAATGCTCTTATATCTGCATACAGATTATAAATATTAGCTAAAGGCAAAGCCGAACGTATTTGGTTGGCATATTTCAATGCAGTCGTACAACAGGTGCGTGAACAATATTCATGGTAGTCTTTATTTCTGCTTCCAACACAATGAATAATAGCAATATTTTTTGGCTCTTTATTTTTCTTCGTCCTGATAATTCCTTCTCTAAGCATTTTTTCAAATTCGATTGATGTATATACATCAGGTATCTTACCATATCCGTATTCTTTAATTCCGGAAGGATCAAAGGTTTTTAAACCTGTTGCCACGATCACATTACCAAATTTTAATTCAACCTCCTTATCTGAAACATCAATCATTGTCTCGAAATTCCCCACATAACCAGTGATCTCTTCTACCTGGGTATTCATAAAACATTTAATATTCGGATGTTCGTTTACCCTTTTTATTCTTGTTTCAAGTGCTTGCTGAACGCTAAACATATATGGGAAAGCAAGATCAAGATGAGCTGCCAGTCCTCCCAGTTTATCAGTTCTTTCAACCAGATAGACTTTTTTTCCTGAATCAGCTATTTCCAAAGCTGCTGCCATACCTGCTACGCCTGCACCAATAACAAGAGTAGCCGGATTTATTTCAACAGTTCTTTTATCAAGTGATTCATGATAATTTACCCGTTTAACTGCAGCCGACACAAGTGAAATAGCCTTTTTTGTTGCAATATCCTTGTCTGTGTGCACCCAGGATACCTGCTCACGAATATTAGCCATTTCAAACAAATATGGATTTAGTCCTGCGTGTTCGATAGCTTTTCTGAATGTCAATTCATGTATCCTTGGTGAACAGGCAGAAACAACAATCCGGTTCAGGTTATTTTCTTTGATGTCTTTAATGATCATTTCTTGCCCCGGATCAGAACACATGTATTTATAATCTTTGGCTATAACTACATTAGGTAATTTATTTATTTCACTGACAACTTTTTTTACATCTACCGTATTCGCGATATTTGCACCGCACCAGCAAACATAAACGCCTATTTTTGGTTCTTCCATAACTTCAAAATTATTTTATGCAAATGCTATATTTTTACTTAATTTTTCTTCCCTTCTAACAGCTACCTTTCTAAGGTTTGCAAAATAAATTGCAAAAGGTCTGTAAGCCAGATGAGACCATTTTGAGAAAGGAACCTCAACCAGTATCATCGGTACCAGTATTGCAAGATGTATTACATAGGTGTAATAGGTAGCCATTGGTAATCCGTAAATCCTGAAGAAATGTATTAATATTCCAGTAAGCGTTGTGAGGAAAAGCAAGACAAGAAATAACCAATCGCTTGGATGGCTGAATTTAAATTTTTCTTCTTTCTTTCGTAATCTTCCGACAATAGCAACAGACAAGCCAAATAGAAGCCCAAAGGTAGCATAATATCCTAATAATCTTTGAGGGTGGTAAGCAGGATGAATAACTTCCGTTTGAAACCATGGTAAAAAAACTACTATCAAAATAAACATAATAGTATATCCGGTCATAATAAGTAAATGACTTATCCAGTATCTTTTGTTTTTTTCACACTTACTGAATCTCATTTGGGTAACGAAATGTACTATAAGATTGTAAAACTCAGTAAAATAGGCATAAAACGGCACTTTAATCGATTTATCCGACCATAGTATTTTATATGCCATATTAAAAATATTGGATATCAACAGAAAAGCTACTATGGCAGCCATAATCCAGTCGCCAAGCTCAACCCATTTGACAGGAGCAAACTGGTTAAGTTTAACCCCTCCTTCAGCAGTTAGGGTTTTGTCCATGGGAGTATCAAATAAAATAAATGCAACAACAACAGCTACTGCAAAAAACAAAACAAATATCAGCTCCCATATTTTTTTTGTGTAAAACAATCTTGAAATCCCCGTCCAGTCATAAATTGATGTCAGGTATCTTCTCAGTGACATCATCAGTTCTCCAGGGTTTGCGTCTCTCGGGCAGGTTTCACTGCAATCACCGCAATAATAACATAACCAGGGATCTACATTTCTGGCGATCTTTTCCTTCAGTCCCATCTGGATTGAACGTATGCTTTTTCTCGGAAACAAAAAATGATTTTCTGAAAGAGGACATACAGCAGTGCAATTACCACAATGAAAACATTCATTCCAGTTGCCAAGACCGAATTTTCTAATATCATCCTTAACTTTTGTATTTACTCTTATACTCATGGTTATTCCTCCATAATTGTCGAGATTTTTTTTGCTTTGGTAACAATCTCATCAAAAGACATTTCTTTTGTACTTTGTTTGATTTTTCCTTTAATAATGCTGTTTAACACTCTTGCCGCGGCCGCTGATCCCTGTGCAACCGAATCAGGTATATCTTTAGGACCCTGGCAAACTCCTGCAATAGTTATCCCTCCTGAAAAAGTATCAGTGGTATTGAATACATTGTGTTTTTCTGTAAACCATCCATCTTCAGAATGTTGTATTCCAAGCATTTCAGCAACTTTATTTGAATCTTTTCTTGGTTCCAGTCCAACAGCAAGTACTACCATATCCACTTCCTGCTCAATGATCTTATCATTAAGAATATCTTCACTTCTAAGGATAAGCTTACCATTCTTATTTTCTACTTTTGCGGTACGTCCCCTTATAATATTAACTCCTTCATCTTTGATCCTTTCATAAAATTCTTCATAACCTTTGCCAAAAGCCCTCATATCTATGTAATATTCATTAACTTCTGCTTTGGGTAATTTTTCTTTGATCAGATGAGCTAATTTTAATGAGTACATACAACATACTCTTGAACAATACTTATTGTGATTTTCGTCACGACTGCCAATACAATGAATAAGAGCCAGGCTTTCAGGTTCTCCCTTATCAGGTTCGAATATCCAGTTTCCTTTCTTATCCTGTGTTCTGAATGTAATACTTCCACTGGTAGGGCCAGCCGCATTAATCAGCCTTTCAAATTCCAATGATGTTAATACATTCGGATATTTACCATATCCGTACTTATCGATTTTTAAAGCATCAAATACTTCAAAACCTGTTGCTACAATTATATTTCCAACATTAACAGTTATTTCCTGATCTTTTTCGTCAAGATCGATACAATCAGCAGGACAAGCTTTTTTACAAACACCACATTTACCTTTCTGGACATATATGCAGCTTTCAGCATCTATTAAATATTTATTCGGAACGGCTTGCGGAAATGGAATATAAATAGCTTTTCGCATTGTTGTGCCTGCATCAAATTCACTGGGAGCTTTAGCGGGACATTTCATTGAGCACTCACCGCAACCTATGCATTTTGCCAAATCAACTCTTCTGGCTTTTTTCAATACTTTTACATCATAATCACCGGGATTACCTTCAACACCTGTTACTTCGGAATAACTCATTAATTCTATATTAGGATGTTGTCCTACTTCCACCATTTTAGGTGTAAGTATACATGCAGCGCAATCAAGTGTTGGGAATGTTTTATCAAACATAGCCATATGCCCGCCAATGGTACCTGTTTTTTCAACCAGGTAAACTTTATAACCTGCATTGGCAATCTCCAGCGAAGCCTGAATTCCAGCTATTCCACCGCCTATTACCAAAGTTTCTTGTTTTACAGGATTTTCATCAGGTAATGCAGAAAATTCAAAAGGAACTCCGTATACAGCACTTTCAAGAATTGCCATTGCCCTATCTGTATTATGCAGATATAAAGCACCAAACTCTTTGAAATCAGCCGTAAATATTTGTTCTGTTGACAGTCCTGCCATGTATGCTACCCTGGCAATAAAAGGTTTGTAAAAACCTGTTTCAAATCCTGCAATAATAATACGCTTAATATCATTATTTTTTAACTGTTCAGTAAAAGCATCCGGATTACTAATATCTATCCCGGAAGATTTCCATACTATATTTACATCAGGATGGTTTATTGCTTTTTTTTCAATTTCATCCATATTGATATCCCCGGAATAACCATTTGTGAGAGTACACAAAAGGATACCTGTTTTTTCATTTTGTTGCATAATATCAGGCTTTTATGTGTTTGAAAAAATCTATGTAATAATATAAATGAAAAGAAATTATTTCAATGACCTGCGTCATTGAAAAAAGTGATTTATATTGGCCTTAAAATATGATTTATATCACTTTTTTAAAAATAACCCTAAGTTCTAATTTGAAATTCAAATAATGTGATTATTCATAAACTTTGCCTACTTCAATCAATCCGTCAATATCAACTAACTTGATTTTTCTACCATTCACTTTTATTAAACCATTTTCCTTAAAATCAGAGATTAGTCTTATTACAGTTTCTTTTGCAGTACCTACAATATTGGCAAGATCCTCTCTTGTCAGGCTAATGACAGGTTCGAGTTTTGGATTTATCTTATTTTCAGTTGAGAATAATTTATGAAGAATTAATAATGTTTCCGCCAACCTCTCTCTTACAGGTTTTTGAGCTAAGGAGGTAAGCTTTTTTTCAGCATCCTCAAGAAGTGTACTTAATGTTATCATTAATTGATGGGAAACCTGAGGATTTTGAAGAGCAAGACGAAAAAAAGCTTTCTTTTCAATATAACATACCTGAGAATCTTCAATAGCCATAGCAGAAGCAGAATAATTTCTACCTCCAAGCAATGCTCTGATGCCCAGTAAACCGCCCGGCATTACAAAGCGAACAATTTGCTCCTTACCATCATATCCTATTTTATAAATTTTTACCTTACCAATGTTTAAACAAAATATACCTGTTGGTTTTCTACCATCATAAAAAATATTTTGACCTTTTTTATATAATGTTCGGGACTTATTTTCATTTAATTTCCCCAAATCATTATCCTTAAGAAATGAGAAGATAGAAATTGTTCGTACATTACAATTCTTACAAAGCAAATGGTGGTTCATTGTAAGCTCCTTCTTGCTATAAGGTTGTAAATATAAAATTTTTAATTTTAATTATCAATTATTTAAGTAAAGTATATTAAAAAGTTTTTATACTCATTTTCAAATATTTTGTTGCTTGCCTGATATTACCAAGCATAAATAATTCCTGATAATTAAGTAATTTTGTACCTGAATAACAGAAATATGTTTATGTCTGATAATATTATTGCGTCATCGGTAAAAGTCAAAGGTCTGGTTCAGGGTGTTGGATTTAGACCATTTATATACAGGCTTGCCAAAAAGCATCATTTAAATGGAAATGTAAAAAACAATAACGAAGGAGTTGAAATACATATCGAAGGCGCTTATGAATCGATAGAAAATTTTATTAGTTCTTTAAAAATAGAAGCACCAAAGGCTTCACAAATATCTTCTGTTATTCAAGAAAGAACTAATATTCAAAATTTACCGGATTTCAAAATTATTAAAAGCAGAAACCAATCGGTTGAAATAACAGAAATAAGCCCTGATATTTCAGTTTGTGATAATTGTCTGGCAGACATGAAAATTCAGCATCACAGGATCAATTATCCATTTATCAACTGTACTAATTGCGGACCAAGGTTTACTATTATTAAGGATTTACCCTACGACCGGGATAAAACAACCATGCAGATTTTTAGTATGTGTAATCAATGCAAATCTGAATATACTGATATTCTGAACAGGCGGTTTCATGCCCAACCTGTAGCATGTAATAATTGTGGCCCGCATTATGAATTAATTACCGATAATGAACGAATTGAGAACTTATCTAATATCTTAACAACTACTTCAAGACAGATTGATAATGGAGAAATTATAGCAGTGAAAGGTTTGGGAGGATTTCACCTTGCATGTGATGCGCTGAATGAAGAATCTGTCAGTAAGCTTCGTATTGGTAAAAACAGAGATGGTAAACCCTTCGCTGTATTGTTTCGTAATATTGAAGAACTTACAAAATATGCATATCTAAACAAAAAAGAAAAAGAACTTTTAACCTCATGGAGAAAACCTATTGTATTGGTCAAGGCGAAGAAAAAACTTGCCAGAGATGTATGTGTTGAATTTAATACTATTGGAGCTATGCTGCCATATATGCCAATACATTATCTTCTTTTCGAAAAGTTAAAAACACCGGTCATTGTTCTCACTAGTGGCAACATTTCAGAAGAACCTATAATTATCAATAATAAGGATGCATTAAATAATCTTAATAAGATAACTAATAACTTTCTTCTCTATAACAGGGAAATCCATAACAGAACCGATGATTCTGTTGCTACAGTTGTTAACAATAAAGAAAGGCTGATAAGAAGATCAAGAGGTTATGTGCCTAATCCTGTATATTTTCATCATGATGTCGATGGCATACTCTCAACGGGGGCGGAATTAGTTAATTGTTTCTGTATCGGAAAACAATCTCAGGCAATATTAAGTCAGCATATCGGTGATCTTAAAAACATTGAAACCTTAGAATTTTTTGAAGAATCCATATCAAGATTCAAGAAATTATTCAGAGTTAAACCTTCATTGATTGCCTGTGATTTGCATCCTGATTATTTATCTACCAGATGGGCTAAAGAGCAAAATCTTCCTGTGGTTCAAATACAACATCACCATGCTCATATTGCATCCTGCATGGCTGAGCATCAATTGGATGAGCCTGTTATAGGCATTGCCATGGATGGTATTGGAATGGGTGAAGATGGAAATATCTGGGGCGGTGAATTTTTAATTGCCGATATAAACAATTATTCAAGAGAGTATCATTTCGAATATATACCCATGCCCGGTGGTGATGCAGCGACTCATCATCCGTGGAGGATGGCAGTCGCATATTTACGAAAATTCTTCAAAAAGGAAATAAACACTTCTGATACTCCTGCATTCGGAATTATTAATTCTGAAGAAATGAAGCTTGTTAATAATGCACTGAAAAACAAAATAAATACTCCTTTAACCAGTAGTGCAGGCAGACTGTTCGACGCAGTTAGTGCAATAACCGGTCTTTGTCTAAACTCTTCATTTCATGCCGAGGCTCCTATGCGTCTTGAGAATGAAATAGACAGAAAAATCAATGCATCGTATTCTTTTGAGGTCACAAATAAATCCATCTCTTTTCAGAATACTTTCGCAGGGATTATAGATGATATCAACAATAATATTCCGGTATCAGTTATATCAGCCAAATTCCATAATACAATTATTAATGTTATTTTTACTATTGTTGAAAAATTATGCAATAAAACAGGTATTAAAAAAGTTGTGCTATCGGGCGGAACTTTTCAAAACAGGTATCTGCTTCAAAAATCAGAAGAACTTTTATCAGAAGAAGGTTACCAGGTATATACACACAGCAAGATCCCATCAAATGACGGTGGTATTGCTTTAGGTCAACTTGCAGTTGCAGCAAAAAGGAGGAAATTAAAATGTGTTTAAGCATACCGGCAAAAGTCGAAGAAATAAAGGATAAAACAGCAAGAGTTTCCATAGGTGGATCAAAATATAATGCAAATCTTCAAATGCTCGATGATGTTAAAGTAGGTGATTATGTCCTGTTGCACACAGGATTTGCTATTCAAAAGCTATCAGATGAAGAAGCCAAGGAAACATTAAAAATATTCAAGGAATTTGAAGACCTGAACAAAAAACTTGACGAGGAAGAAAAAAATAAATAAGCCGTTTAACGACTATTGAAGATTTGCTAATGCAATGATAAAATTTATAGATGAGTACCGGGATAAGACTATTGTAAAACAATTTGTTGATGAAATACATAAAATTTCAAAAAAAAAGATTTCATTAATGGAAGTTTGTGGTGGTCACACCATGGCCATACAAAAACTGGGAATACCATCATTGCTACCGGAAACTATCACCCTCCTCTCAGGCCCCGGCTGTCCGGTTTGTGTTTCCAGTCAAAGGTTTATCGACCAGGCAATAGCATACAGCAAACTGGAGGATACAATAATAACTACCTTCGGAGACCTGATAAGAGTACCCGGTTCTTCATCCAGTCTTAATAATGAAAAGGCTGAAGGATCGGATATTCGTATTGTATACTCAATACTCGACGCCCTGTCTATCTCAAAGGATAATCCTGATAAGAAAGTTGTTTTTCTGGGTATTGGTTTTGAAACAACTGCTCCGGGAACAGCCATAGGTATTCAAAATGCTGCCGAACAAAATATTAAAAACTTTTTTGTTCTGAGTTCACATAAGATCATGCCACCGGCTATGAAAGCACTAATAGACGAAGGGATAAAAATAAACGGATATATTGCGCCAGGACATGTTAGCACCATTACAGGATCAAAGATATATAATGAACTTTCAGAAAAGTACAAAGTCGGATGTGTTATTTCAGGATTTGAACCGGTTGACATACTCAAATCAATATATATGCTGGTGAAGCAATACGAAAATAATAGTCCGGCTGTTGAAATTGCCTATACAAGAGCAGTAAAGCCAGAAGGCAATCTGAAGGCAAAATCGGTAATGGATGAGGTTTTTAAACTTAAGGATGACTGGTGGCGTGGAATAGGAATACTGCCAAAAAGCGGTCTGAAACCGAAAGAAAAATACTTTAAGTATGATGCTGAAAAAATGATACCTATTGAAGTTGAACCAACAAAAGTGAATAAAGGATGTATTTGCGGAGAAATACTAAAAGGACTTAAGACACCATCGGATTGTAAATTATTCGCTACTATCTGCGATCCGAATAATCCTGTCGGAGCATGCATGGTATCTCACGAAGGTGCTTGTAATGCATATTACAGATTTAAAAGATAAATATGAAAGATAAAATATTACTTGGACATGGCAGCGGCGGAAAATTAAGCCATGAACTTATTAACAATCTATTTGTTAGATATTTTAATAATCCTGTTTTAAATTCACAAACAGATTCTGCTGTTTTAGAAACGGGAAAAGATATTCTGGCCTTTACCACCGATTCTTTTGTTGTTGATCCTATCTTCTTTCCCGGTGGTGATATTGGCAAGCTTGCTGTAGCCGGAACTGTCAATGACCTTGCTGTTTCAGGAGCGGAAGTAAAATATATGAGCTGTTCTTTTATTATTGAAGAAGGTTTCAGACTTAATGATTTGGAGAAAATTGTTGAATCAATGACTAACGAAGCTGCAGGAGCTGGTATTGAAATTGTTACAGGTGACACAAAAGTCGTTGATCGTGGTAAATGTGATAAATTGTTTATCAATACTACAGGTATTGGTACGGTGAAAAACAAACACCGGGATATATCTTATGGTACTAAAATAAAAACAGGCGATAAAATTATCATAAACGGCACTATCGCTGATCACGGCATGTCGATATTAAGTAAACGCAACGAAATGAAACTTGAGGCAGAGATAGAATCCGATTGTGCCTGTTTAAATAGTATGATCAAAAATCTCCTTGATAATAACATTGAGATTAAGTTCATGAGGGATGCTACAAGAGGTGGTATTGCAACTGTTGTTGCAGAATTGGTTGAAGGAAAAAATTTTGGAATCAATCTTAATGAATCCGAAATAAAAATAAGGGACAATGTAAGAGGCATGTGCGAAATTCTTGGATTTGACCCCTTATATGTGGCAAATGAAGGTAAAGCATTAATAATTGTCAGTGAAGAAGATAAAAACAAAACCCTTGATTTATTAAGAAAAAATAAATATGGTAAAGAAGCAACCGTTATCGGAGAAATCACTGATGAGCACCATGGTAAAGCATGGTTGACTACTGACATAGGTGGCAGGCGAATAATTGATATGCTTGCCGGTGAACAATTACCACGTATCTGCTAATCCATGGTTACATACCGTATTCCCTGTGAAATTTGCGTATTGCTGATTCAATATCCTCGAACATTACGTAATGATTCTTACATCCTCTCCGTGAACAAATGCTCACTACACCACCAATCTCAATATTGAATTTGACCATACCTGATCCACAGACTTGACATTTAATTGAACTATTCAGCTCCTCATTACAATGAGGACAAATAAAAGTAACCACTTCTTCATTCGGAATATCGATATCGCTTTTATGATCATAACATCCGTAAGTGGAGCAAAGCCAAATCTTACCATGTTTGCCCTTGCAGGTTATATTACATGTTACGCTTGGCAAATTGTTTAAATGATTTTTGTAATCCATTAAGGATTTTCCGCACGACATACACTTAAGATGCAAAGAAACTTGTTTACCCATAAAATATTCCTCCAATATTATATTTTACTATCAATGATTTATATACTAAAATATATGTAAATGTATTAAAAGGATATTGTTTAATCAAGAAAATTATTATAAATATAATGATTCTAAATAATAATGTTATGAGTTCTGTTTTGTAATCAGTTTAATTTGATAATTTATAATTTTGCAATATCATACAAATTATGAATAATAATTAATTACAGTATGCATGAAATGTCCATAGCAATTAATATTGTTGAAATAGCTGAAGAGGAAGTACAAAAAGCAGGTGCACGATCCGTTCTTTCTATTAAATTGGAGATAGGAGCACTATCGGGTGTTATAATAGAAGCCCTGGAATTTGCTATGGAGGAAGCTGTTAAGAATACCATTTTGGAAAATGCCAAAGTTGATATACTTTTTATCCCTGCGAAGGCAAGATGCATGAATTGCCATAACGAGTTCGAAGTAGATGATCTTTTCAGCCCGTGTCCTGAATGTAACAGCATAGAAACAGAAATAATTAAGGGACGGGAGATGAAGATAAAGTCGCTGGTTGTTGATTGAGTTTTTACAGTCAACACTTAGCTTTGCTCTTTCCGAAGGAGCATAGCGACTGAGGAATCTGTTTTTCAGTGTCCTCATCGCTTTTCCCTTTTGTTTTAACATTATTGAAGTAAGAAATCTCTATCTCTAGTGCTTTATATACAGGTGCTAATTAAGTATTCTAAGTATTCTGTAATTATCTTATTAAAACAACACTTATAAGTGCTAATTAATTATCTTTGCATTCTAAACTTAAAAATCTGATATTATGTGTGGAACATGCGGTTGCGGCGAAGAAGGTAATATTTCGATAAGAAAACCGGGAGAAGAATTAAAAGAATCACATACACATTTTCATGTGCATGAGCACGATCATGGTAATTATGATCATTCCCATAGTCACGGTCACAGTCACAGCCATGATTATCCACATGACCATACTCAACATCATGATGACGATGATCATGCACATCACCATCACGATCATAATCACGATCATGAGCATGGCAGGGAAATCCAGGTTGAGGCGGATATTCTTCAAAAAAACAATTTACTTGCTGAAAGAAACCGTGGTTTTTTTGAAGCTAAAAACATTTTTACCCTTAATCTTGTCAGCTCCCCCGGCTCAGGTAAAACCACATTACTTGAAAAAACTATTAAGGAGCTGAAGAATGAATTAAAACTATGGATAATAGAGGGTGACCAGCAAACAATGAATGATGCCGAAAAAATAGAAAAAGCCGGTGCCCCTGTAGTTCAGATAAACACCGGAAGCGGCTGCCACCTTGATGCCGATATGGTAAACCGGGCAGTAAAAAAACTTGAAGTAGAAAATGATTCTGTTTTATTTATAGAGAATGTCGGCAATCTTGTTTGTCCTTCGCTTTTCGATCTTGGCGAAACAAAACGCATTGTCATAGTAAGTGTTACAGAAGGCGATGACAAACCAGTTAAATACCCCACAATGTTTCAATCATCCGATATATGTATCATTAATAAAACAGACCTCCTACCCTATGTTGATTTTGATGTTGAACAGATGAAAAAATATGCTCTTCAGGTTAATCACCACCTTGAGTTTTTTGAGCTTTCTGCAAAAACCGGAGAAGGCATGAATAAATGGTTTAAGTGGATTAAGAAGAATGTTAAATGATCCTAAATTATGCAGGAAAATACTTCATGCCCTTTCATTAGTTTACCAAATCAAATTCTATTTTATTCTATAGTTGTTATAATTATTTTAAAGTAAACTTTAACGGTAAATTATACTGAACACGAACAGGTTTACCCCTTTGTGTACCTGGTTTCCATTTAGGCATTAATTTAACAACACGGATAGCTTCTTCATCGCATCCACCGCCAATGCCTCGTAAAACCTCAACATTGGTGATTGATCCGTCTTTTTCAACAACAAAAGTCACAAACACACGTCCCTGTATTCCTGATTCCATAGCGATAGTTGGATACTCCATATTTTCACCAAGAAATTCATAAAGGTTCTTTATACCGCCTGGAAATTCCGGCATACTTTCTACAACAGAAAATATCTCTTTTCCGTCTGCATATTCCTCTTCCGGTTCAATATACAACTCTGAGTTATCAGGTTTGCTGGTTTTTGTTATGCTTTTTATCAAATCAATATCAATATCAATCGCACTCTCATTGATATTAAAATCTTTTTTAAATTCATCGTAATCATCTTTACTCAATTTAATATTATGTTTCCCGAATGTAAGCTCAGCAGTATAAGGTGTAAATCCTTTAAATTGGTAATCAATATATAGTTCTGCACCTTCAGGTTTACTTGTAATCCTAACCAGCTTGCCTGACAGTAATTTTGCATTAATGCTCTCAGTTTGTCCCTCTTCTATTACTACTTTTTTTTCGTACGAAGAATAACCTACCTTTGTAATTTTAACATCGTATTCTCCAATCAGCAAATCATAAAATATTTTCGGTGTTGTTCCAGAATCCTTATTATTTAAAAAAATCAATGCATCAAACGGATCAGATTCAACTTTTAAAGTTCCTTGTTTTGGAGTTGGAGAAAGGTTTATGTTATAAGTATTATTTAGAATAATTTCTTCTTTTTTGCTATCGGAATAATATTTTTCCCGTTGCGCTTTGAATGTATGTATACCCGTATTAACCCTACCATTATAACTTCCAAAACCTACTTTTCTATTATCAATATAAATATCAGCTTCCGGAGAGGTGGTTACTGCTATATCCACAAAAGTAGGTATCAGTTCTATTATTGTATCATAATTTACTGCGTCTTCGATCGTAACTCGAAATTTTTTGGGTTCATACCATTCTCTGCGAAGGGTAAACAGATGTTCCCCACTTGATAATCTATATAAATTGAAAGGTGTTGTTTTTCCGGTTGGAATATCATCCACAGAAACTTCAGCACCATTTTCTGGTTTCGTGCTGATAGCAATGCTGCCAAAGGCAGGCTTCAACTCAAAACTCTTTGTCAGGGATTCTCCTGCCTTAACTTCAATATTTTCTGTTATGTTGTGATACATATCCTTTTTAATTTCCAAATTATAACTTCCCCCTAAAAATCTTTTTTTAAGATTTCCCATGCCTTCTTTTTTCCCATCAATATATATATCTGCCTTAGGTAAAGCATTAATAGTTAATTCCCCAAATCTCGGTTTCAATGGAATAACTAAATCAGCAGTCTCGTTATCTATAACTTCAATTTCCATTTTTGCATCCTCATACCACTTATGAGTTAACTTAACTTTATGTTTTCCTGATTTAATTTTATTCGTTTTAAAAGGGGTGGTTTTATCTGTAACCACACCATCAAGAGTAATATCGGCTCCGCTCTCTGGCGTTGATTTAATACTTATAAATCCGTAATTTGGCTTTAGTTTATACTGTAATCTTTTTTTGCCTTCTGATCTCAATAGTTCAAACTGCCCTGCTACATTATGATAAAGGTCTTTTGAAATTCTAAATGTATGTTTTCCCTCCTTAAATTCTTGCGAGAATGGTGTTTGACCACGAAATACATCATCAATAGTAACATCAGCTTCTTCAGGATAAGTTGTTATGACTACCAATTGACTTTTAATTTCCGGTTCCTCCACAATGGTTTTTACTCTGCCTGTAGTTAAAATCATTTCATATACAGTAGCTTCATGAATTGCTTCAGGATAAATATAATCTCTTAATACTTGAAATTTATCATGTTTGATTGTAATCTTCTTTGCTCCATGGGGTATGTAAACCCAGTACTCTCCATTTTTCCATTCCCTTTTCATAATACCTAACATTCCGCCTTCGAATAACATACCCTGAACTGTTGTTACAACCTTTATCAGAGCACATTTTTCACCATTCTGATCAATTACCGGATTATTAATTCTTGCTGTCTGATCATTTCGCAATACATGAAATTCTTTAACAGATATTTTTTGGCTAAATAAACAAATTGAGGTAAAAAATAACAAAACAAATAATAAAGGTTTATTCATATGAAATAAGCTTTAATTTGTTCGCGAATTTAGAGAAAGCATTGGAAATCTTCAAGAAAATTTAAAAACAAATGAGTACCTTTGAATAAATATTTATATAGCTAAAATGCCAAAACAGGAAAGAATATATAAAGATTCAAGAGTTGAATTAACTCCTTTTAGTCAGAAGCATTACGACTCAATAATAAACATTGCCTCATTGGGTTTATATGGATCATTTATTAAAAAAGTAATCAGATCATTAAATATAAAACCTGAAGATAAAATTATTGACTTAGGCTGCGGTACAGGCAGAAATGCATGTTTGATGGCAAAATATTTAAACCAGACGGGAAAAATTACAGGCCTTGATATATCGGATATAATGAAAAAGCATTTTGACAGGAAGTGCCGAAATTATCAAAATGTCAATTTCATCAAGCAGCGAATTGATCAATATTTTGATCTTAATGAAAAATATGATAAGGTCTTTATGAGTTTTGTTTTTCACGGTTTTCCTAATGAAATAAGAAAAATAATTATACAAAATACCGTAAATCACTTAAAAAAAGAAGGAAGCCTCAATATACTTGATTATGCGGAATTTGACATAAATTCTATCCCCTTTCATCACCGTTTTATTTTTAACCGGGCTGAAGGAAAGTGCAAATATGCATATGATTACATAAAAAGAGACTGGAAAACAATTCTAAAAGATTACGGATTTGATGATTTTAAAGAGAAATACTTCGGTTATAATTACGTCAGGTTATTAACAGCTTCCTTTTAAAATAAAATGATCAAAGACATTCTGTTTTTATTTTAAAGTTTCACAAAACAATCCATGTTTGCTATTAAATATATTTATTAAATCATTGATTAACAAACTACAGTATTGTGAAATATTAACACTGTTATTAATTTAACATTTTATTTGTTTTTTTAAAACCTAAGTATAAATTTGTATTGTTAAAACATTAGCAATATTAATGGATAAAATAAAATTAAAGCATCTTCCTCATAAAACCATTGAAAGGCTAAGTCAATACCGGAGAGCTTTACTGATCTGCCTTGCTAAGGGCAAAACACATATATTTTCTCATGAAATTGCCAGGATACAGCATATCACTGCAGTACAGGTAAGAAGGGATATTATGCTGATAGGATACAACGGTACACTCAGAAAAGGCTACAACATTAAAGAACTTATCAATCTTATTGGCAAGATACTGGATACCGAAGAAGGCCTTAATGTAGCAGTTGTTGGTGTTGGAAACCTTGGAAGAGCAATAATTAATTATTTTACAGGAAAACGAACCAAACTCACCATAGTTGCATCCTTTGATAAGAATCCTGAGAAGATCGGTAAAAAATATGCCGGGGTCAAATGCTTTGATATTGAAGATTTAAACCAGGTGGTCAAAGACAAAAATATCTCCATAGGAATTATCACGGTTACGCCTGAGTCTGCAACAGAGGTTACCGATAAGCTTGTTAAAGCAGGTATTAAAGGTATATTGAATTATACTCCAAAGCCTGTCAATGTACCCGGACATATTTACCTTGAAGAATATGATATGATCACCTCTTTGGAAAAAGTAGCCTTTTTCGTAAAAACACATCCTGAGTGATTATTGATTTCAGATTCCGGGTTCCAGATTCCAAATCCTTTAAATACTTAAATTAGAAAGAAATAAAAAGATCATTCCTTTTCCCTGACCCCTGCTATTACGTATGACCTCGTCCAATCCTTAAAGAAAAAGTTTACACTTAACAAAAAAAAGTCAACCTATTTCAGGCAAGTACACACCGATCACCGATCACTGCCACGCCCCCGCTGGCGTTGACGACCTATTGTGCCTTGGTAGTTTGTCACCTCACCAGCACCACCGTCCCCTTCACTGTTTCACTCTTTTGGCTTTGTATGGTTTCTGTGTAGTCGATGCGGTAGACGTAAACACCGGCCATGGCTGGCTTGCCTTTGCAGGTGCCGTCCCAGCCGTGACCGGGGTCTT
>CAZJYD010000024.1:14374-37356 GCA_964550205.1 uncultured Bacteroidales bacterium | reverse complement strand
TTAAATCTGGAATTTGCCTGCCTTCGCCTCACTCCGGCAGGTAAAGAATCTGGAATCTGAAATCCGGAATAATTCTGCCACCTCGGCCTACCGGCAGATACAGCAGATGGCATTTAGTCATTTAACCATTCATTCATCCAACAAAATAGTAATATAAAAGATAAAGAAGTCAGCCAAAACTACTCAGGCATGGTCATTATCCTGCCTACAGGATAAATGTTTTTCTTTTCATCCCAGTAAGGTGTTTTACTGAAGAACCAGTTTAATTGCAGCCATTGGTTTTCAGCGGCCTG
Organism: uncultured Bacteroidales bacterium; assembly: GCA_964550205.1. Taxonomy (GTDB): domain Bacteria; phylum Bacteroidota; class Bacteroidia; order Bacteroidales; family JAIOZK01; genus JAIOZK01. The sequence continues at coordinate 37,063 of CAZJYD010000024.1, read as the reverse complement.
GGGATGCTCTGTTTTCCATTGCTCGAATTCTTTTAGTACATCAGGGTTTTCCTTTATCATTTCCCTTGCCATTTCTTCCATTATATAAACTTCAGAATATTCTTTCTGCTCGAAGATAGCATCAAAAAAGCCCCAGAAAACATAAGAATCTTCCGCCTTTGGTTCAAGAATATTAGCAATAACTCTTGCGGCTCGCTGGTTAGTTGGAACAATCATGGAACCTTTTGGATAGGTGATTTCTTTTATTATAATATCATAATCGATTTCGGTTAACGGATGCCTTCCTTCATAGGGATTATTTTGCCATTGTGGGGTTTTAAATTTATAAATTTCTGATTCTATTGTCATGAGCTTTTTTAATTTGTACATATTGACACCATGGAGTTTAAGCCTGTAAATTACAGCATCCCATTCGGGCGGAATGATATATGCTTCCGGAAGCTTAACTGAATAATCTACATTGATTGTATTGAAATACGGAAGCTTGAATGTTTTTGGGCGTTCCTGATCATATTTGAACCAGTCGGCATTTGTGATATCACTGTATACAATATCATACTCATAGCCTTTGAAATCGATCATTGTACTATCCTTATCGGATCTTTTAAAACGTAAAGGGAAATCATAATTTCTGAATTTTTCATCCGATACGTGAAGGTCTGCTTTTTTATTTAGTTCAATTAGTTTGCTGTATTGTTTATCTATAATTTTTAGGGTTATTTTTGTTATTTCATATACCGAAGCTATCCTTTCCTTATATGGTTTAAGCATATGTGTTTCTATTAATAATCCCGGTCTGTTTTGAAGTGCTACATAACCCTGTGATAATCTTGGAGGAGCAACATCCGTTCTTAATCCGCTTGTGGGATCGAACCAGCGTCGAAAAGCAATATACTCAAAAACCGGAAAACCGGCTTTGTTCATTTTGCTTTCAATTTCAGGTATATAGGTGTTTTTGCACCATTGTGTTAGTCCTTTATCCATATTACCATGAATTTCCATAACATATGTCAGTACATACTGATAATCGGCGCCATCGGTGGTATGAATATCAATGAAAAAATCCGGAAGCCATTTATTAAACAGTTTTAACCAATCCTGCATTTCAGGTGAATCTGCTTTTAAAAAGTCGCGGTTAAGGTTGAGATTTTGGGCATTTGTTCTCCATCCCATTTCCACAGGACCATTTTGATTGATTCTGTTAAATGCACTTATGCGTTCATGCCCGTCAACATTAAAAATAGGGATAAACAGAATAGTGACATGATCAAGCAGTTCGAGATATTTCTCATGTATAATAATGTCACGGAGGAACATAAGCACTGCATCTTTACCAACGATCTCACCGGGATGTATGCCTGCTTCAATGAACAGTATAGCATTACCTGAATTACCTACTTTTTCTTTTGTGAAATTCCCGTTTTTGTCAATAATCATCAAAGGTAAATCACGACCCCTGGCACTTTTTCCAAAATACTGCAGATCGACAAATGGAGAGTGAACCGCCAGTCTTTTACAAAATGACATTGTTTCTTCATAACCTGGGGTGGCTGTATAACCTGATTTTTCATAATATGTGAGCCATTCGTTTTTCTGAGAATATGTTTCCACTATTGAAAATAGAAAAACGAGTAATAATATTTTATGCTTCTTCATGACGTTTTAATTTATTTATGACAAATTTAGCTTGATTATTTAATAAATTTTAAATTTATTAAATTCTATTAAGGAAGGATATTTGAAGATATTGCTTTATTATTGCCAACAGGACTGACTTTTTAGCAGGAGCTCATTATTAATAAACAAGGAAGTAAAATTTGTGGGGATTTGTTTCTGGTTGGTCTTTATTAATTTTATCAAATATAAAAACAATAAATAACAAAGACAGTGAAAGAACTAAAATTTTATCTTATCTGGCAAGTGATTGATGTATAAAATGAAAATGGTTTGGTATTATAAGTCATCTTAACAAACAAAGCATAGCAATGGAACCAAGAAAAAATATTGTGGAAATTGAAAATCTTTATAAGAATTATATTAAAGGAGAGGTGATAATTTCGGTGCCACTATTCTGAAATATGGAATATGGTATCTGTAATCTTTAATCAAAACGGATAACAGCCATAACATAAATCACTTAATCAAAATAAAATGCATGAATAAATAATATTATAAAAATTAATTTGTTATACTATTTACATTTTGGGAAAAATTGATTATATTAGTGTAATTGAAAAATTTATGAGATATGGAAACACTAAAAAAACTAACAGAACAGGACATACTCGAATTACTTTATGAGTACAAATCCGAATTGCGTATTTTAAATTTCCGGGTAGAAGATATTCGGTCGAAAATAAATTACCTGGAGCAAATTTTAAGAACAGGAGAATACGCAACCGGTATTGATGAAGAAGGAATATCTTTGGATGAAAAGTATCTGGAAAAAGGTGAAGATACAATTGGCAGGCCAGGTAGACTAAAAAGGAATTTTCCTTTGTCAGAGTGGGACAAATTGATTATTGATAGCCTTCAAGAATCAGGTAAGGCAATGATTAACCAGGAGATATATGATGCTATAGTTGGTAAACTTAAAGAAAGAGATCTTTTCAGGGATGAAACCAAAGCTAAGGCTAAGTTAAATCAATGCCTTGTAAAGCTTGCTAATCGCAGGGGGGATTTATTAAAAGTCAGATTTGAAGGGCGTGGATTTGCATATGTCTTGCCAGAGTGGATGGAAGGCAACAGATTAAAAAGAGAGTATTCAAGGGAATAAATTAAATGGCTGAATATCAGTTTAGCTATAACATACATTTATCACCAAAACAGATTCCCATACTTCTGCCTTTTCGAATTAAGGCATGATCAGACGGGACTGTGCGCAATTTGCCTGCAACATTATTGAGAGGTATTGAAGTAATATTATCTCCGTTTTTTGATACCATATGGCCGAACTTACGTTCGGAAATTAACTTAACAGCATAGGCTCCGTATCTGGTTGCCAATATTCTGTCCATTGGTGATGGGCTGCCGCCCCTTTGAATATATCCAAGGATAGTTTCACGAGCTTGCTGCTCTGTTTTCTTTTTTATCTTTTTACTTATATAGTTAGCTGCTGAGCCTCCTTTGGGATTACTTATGCCTTCAGCTACTACAACAATTGAGTAGGGTTTTTTTCTATTTGCACGGTTTATAAGATATTCACAAATAACATCAAGATTATACTCGATCTCAGGAATAAGAATCACATCACCTCCACCGGCAATACCGGAATAAAGCGCAAGCCAGCCTGCATGATGTCCCATTAGTTCTATGACCATAATCCTTTTATGTGAATTTGCTGTAGTATGCAGTCGGTCAATAGCGTCAGTGGCGATCCATAAAGCCGAGTCAAATCCGAACGATATATCCGTGCCCCATACATCGTTATCTATTGTCTTGGGTATGCCTATAATATTTAATCCCTCGTCGGAAAGTAACTTGGCAGTTTTCATCGTACCATTACCACCAATACATACTAAACAATCAAGCTTTAATTCATAGTAATGTTTTGTGATCAGCTTTGGTTTGTCTATTTGGTTCAATCCGTTGCCGTGCTTTTTGAAAGGTTTCTCACGTGAAGTGCCGAGAATAGTGCCTCCTAAGGTTAAAAGACCTGAAAGATTTTCTTCCTGGATAATTGTATAATCTTTATTAATTAATCCAAGAAAACCGGAAGAGAGGCCAATGATCTCCATTCCGTATTCTACCATGGCTGTTTTTCCAACTCCGCGGATTACAGCATTAAGCCCGGGACAATCCCCACCGGCTGTTAATATACCTATTTTCATGCCTTTAACAGTAACAGGCGTATATAATTATTGCTAACAAGTGCAAAATTAATATAAATGGATCCAAATAAGTAGGTTTTATAAATGATTTATTAACAATGGATTTGCTTATTAATCAAAGATTATGTTAACAATTTCACACATTAAGGGTTTCTCCTTCGGACTTTGCAATTATTGCAGCACCGCAACTATCACTCCATACATTAACAGATGTTCTGAACATGTCGAGAATTCTGTCAACTGCTAAAATCAATCCAACACCTTCAATTGGTAATTGGACAGTAGTTAGTATTACGGTTATCATAACCAATCCCGCCATTGGTATAGCAGCAGCACCGATAGATGCAAGTAATGCGGTTCCCACTATTATAAACTGGTGAAATATGGAAAGATCTATACCATAAGCCTGGGCAATAAACATAGCCGCAATACACTCATAAAGTGCTGTGCCATCCATATTAACTGTAGCTCCTAAAGGTAGAGTAAAACTGCTTATTTTGTTGGATACTCCTGATTTTTTTTCAATATCGTTGATTGTCAATGGCAATGTAGCTCCTGAAGATGATGTGGAAAAAGCTGTAAGTAATGCAGTAGACATGTTCTTCATATGCCTGAATGGACGTATTTTCCCTATAACACGGGAGATAAGGGGAAGTGTTATAAAAGCATGAATAGATAAAGCTGCAACAACTGTTCCCATATAAAGACTCATGCGGGATATAAGGTCAATCAGATCATCCTGGTCTGCAACAACTTTGGCAACAATGCCAAATATGCCCAAGGGAGTAAATTTAATAACAAACAGAACAATTTTCATCATCACATCGAAGATAGCATTGAAAGCCTTGATCAATAGCTGTTTAGGCTTTTCATTAATACGTGTTATAAAAAACCCGAAAATGATGGCAAAGAAAATAATTGACAACATATCTGATTCAGAGAAGGACCTGAAAATATTTTCAGGAACTATTTCAATGAGAATATCACCGAATGATTTTTGTTTCTGTACAAGCCCTTCTGCTTCCTGAACAAAATTCATATCAGCTCCGACACCCGGCTTAATTAGGTTAACAAGTACCAAACCAATTCCAATAGCAAAAAGACTTGTCATAATATAATAACCTACAGTTTTAATGCCAAGTCGTCCAAGGTTGCTTCCTGATCCTATATTAGTAACACCGGATATAAGGGAACTTAGGATAAGAGGAATAATTATCATTTTCAACGCACGGAGAAATATATCTCCCATCCAACTGACTGCTTTGACTGGTTTATTTCTGTATGCTGTTTTTATGATAAAAGAGCTATATTGTTCATATTCTTTTTCGGTAAGATTTAATTCAAGGAAAAAGATCAAATTTTCTTTTGAAGTAAAAACTTTTTTCTCTGATGATTCAAGTTTGGCAACTACAACTTCATCAACTTGTTTTTTATTAAGTTTATTTATTGTCTTGTCAGAAATATCGTATTTTGTAGGGAAGATTATACCATAAATTATTGCAAGGATAAGGGCTATTAAGATCTGCCAGTGAAGTTTGAATTTCTTCATATAGTAATACGCTTTTTCAGCAGACTAAAGTAGAAAAAAAAGAAATGTATTAACCCCAATAAAGATCAATTATCATCGGCATACCATTCAGCGTAAGCTGTAATTGTTTCTCTGATCTTCATGCTGTGTAGTTTCACGCCTTTGGGTAATTTTGTTTTTATTCTTTCAACAAAATCTGTAAGGTAGTTTTCGGTGGTGGGTTGATAATTTGTTATAACAAGCTTATCAGTATTTTTTTTTAGATCATTGATTATGTTTTGTGGCGAATTTTTATTTACTACAAGAGCATGATCAAAAATACTAATGATGTTTTCTTTTACTATTTTTTTTAGGTCTTTAAAATCTATGACCATTCCTTTTTTTGGAGATTTGGGATCTGAGATAGGTTCACCGATCACTGTAACAAAGAGTTCGTAGGAGTGCCCATGAATATTTCTACATGGGCCGTCATAACCTTGCAATGCGTGAGCCATTTCGAAATTAAACTGCTTGGTAAGCCTTATTAGTGTCATATTTTAGTATTGATAATTAATATTTGTGTAACTGATTAATAGAAAAATTGAATATCCGGTTAAAATTAATCCCCCGGTAAGTTCTGCTTTTTTTGCAATTGAGAAACTACCGGCTTTCTTACCATAATATAATCCTGTTAGAGCAACTAAAGTAGTGAGCAATGTGATTATCAACACTAGTTGGGCAAAATTTATTTTCATAAAAGCAAAAGCCAATCCTGCAATAAAGCCGTTAATATTTGCTGCAATAGCGCTAAAAAATAATATAAGATCGTTATTCATATGAAATTGTCTGTCTGCTATTTTTGATTTCAGTGATCCAAAAATCATTTTAATGCCAAGAATAAGAAATATACCGGCCACAATCCAGTACCTGAAATCGTTCAATAAGTGATTAAACAGTGTACACAACCAGTAACCAAAAGCCATTAAACCACCCATAAATATTCCATATAAAAGTGATATAACAATAGTTCTACTAGAACTTATGCAGCTTTCCAAAGCTCCTGAAACTGTGATAGGAAAAACGCTCAATGCTAATCCAAAGCTTATAAATATGATTTCAAATAGATTCAATGTATTATTTTTTACAAAACTATTTAAAATATTAATGATTTGATAATTATAAGCAGGATTAAACAAGGCGTAAAAATTGAAATAATAGCTTTTTTTTGTTAAATTTGCATCAAATACCAAAACCAATCTTAATGAAGAACCTGATCGTTCAGGAGGCCGGGGAAGCAGCTTATCAGTTTATACAAAAATATACTGATCTTGAGAATGGAGAAGCATTGGTTTTAGCTACAACTACAAAGTTCAATATCGACAACCAACCTGATAATACTTATAAATATATAATCAACCTGAAAAGGGTAAATGATTTCAGACGTATAAATAAGTTTTTTGAATCAGTTAACACGAAATTACCTGATCAGGGAATATTCATTGATTGTGGTGAGACTTATACGTTACGCAAAAAAAGAATTCTAAATAAATATCCACCCATACTTAATTATATTTACTACTTTTTTGATTGGGTTTTCAAGCGCTTATTTCCTAAACTGGCATTTACAAAGAAGATATATTTTGTCATAACCTCAGGTCGCAACAGAGTGCTTTCCAAAGCTGAAACTCTTGGTCGTCTGTATTCCTGTGGATTTGAAATAGTTGATGAGGCTTTTGTAAACGGGCATTTTTATTTTGTTGCAAGAAAGATAAAAGAACCGGCATTTGATTACAATCCAACTTATGGACCTCTGGTAAGATTAAAAAGAATAGGTAAAAACGGCAAGACTATCAAAGTATATAAGATGCGAACCATGCATGCCTATTCTGAATATATTCAGGGATACGTTTTTGATAAAAATAAATTACGGGATGGGGGTAAGTTTAAAAATGATTTCAGAGTTACTACTTTAGGCAGAATCATGCGTAAAATATGGTTGGATGAATTGCCAATGCTAATAAACATATTTAAAGGGGATATGAAACTGGTCGGTGTAAGACCATTAAGCGAACATTATTTTGAACTATATAGTAAAGAAATGCAGGAAAGAAGGATCAAATACAAACCAGGTCTCATTCCACCCTTTTACTCAGACATGCCCAAGACTTTTGAAGAAATAGAAGCTTCAGAACGCAAGTACCTTGATGAATATGAAAAACACCCCTTTATAACCGACTGGAAATATTTCTGGAGGGCTTGGTATAATATATTTTTTAAGAAAGCCAGATCGTCTTAATATAGTAAGGAGTGGGGACACGGAGTATTAGCGTTTTTATTTATATATGATTGATTGTTATAGTTTATTCCCCTTTTAAGTATTCATAAATTTTAATAATATATCCTATGGGTATTCGGCACAAGATTATTAATATTGTCTTCTGGTCATATGCTACGGCTATTTTAATTCTTAACATTATCCCCGATATTCCTACACCAAAAGTTGAACGTGGCGATGAAATGATAAGACTTGATTATCTGATACATTTTCTGGTTTTCTTTTTGGGTGGATTGCTATATTATAAATGGAATATATTAAGAAAAAACGATCATAAACCAATATTGCTTATCCTTTTCGGTTTAATTTATGCCTTGACCTGTGAATTACTGCAACTTTGGATTCCGGGCAGAACCTTCAATCCTGTTGATTTGATTTATAATACTTTAGGAGTTGTATTTGGCTTGTTTACTCCTGTATTATTCATCAGGATAAAACATATGAGAAAGAATGAAGATAGAAGATAATTAATACTATATTTGGTTCCATAAATGCAAAACACATGAAAAAAATCCTGATTTTAATAACAATTATTTTCCTGACCTTAAATGTCAGTGCACAGGTTGTTTATGATCATATATCAAATAAGGGTATTTATAGTTTTCTGGATGAAATGGCGAACTTGAAGATCATTGAATTGAATGATATTGTGAAGCCATACAGCCGCGAGATGATATACGAAAAGCTTATGGAAATTGAACTTAAGAGCAGAGAGTTACGTCCCGATAGGTATCGGGAGTCATCAGGAGTAGAAAGTAGTTTATTGAACAGTAGACAGCGTAAGGAGTTGGAGTTTTATTTAAAGGCATATATACTTGAACGAAAAGGTGCGATTGAATGGCAGGGGAAAGGAAATGTACTTAAGAAAAGTAAGGGCTTTGCCACACAATTTAACCCCCCGGGATTATTCTATAAGGATTCCGCTTTTACAGCTGGTTTACAGGTAATTTACGGAGCCTCATTCACTACAAATGAAAAAGGTACATTAACGAAAACTTATGGCGGTGCTTCACTTTTCGGTTATATCGGAAACAATATCGGCTTTTATACAAATGTAAGGGATAATAACCTTAGCAGGATTATGATAAACCCTGGATATTTTACCAGGGAACAAGGAGCACCCTATAAAAATTATGGAGATGAGGGAATTGATTTCAGTGAAGCAAGAGGCGGGCTGACATATTCATGGAAATGGGGTAATATAGGTATAATAAAAGATCATGTTGAATGGGGAACAGGTTATCATGGTAAAAATATTCAATCCGGTCATGCACCTTCATTTGCCATGATTAAATTACAACTGAAACCTGTAAGATGGATGGATTTCAATTACTACCATGGCTGGCTTGTTTCTCAGGTTGTAGATAGTACCAGTTCTTATTGGACAAACGGAACATACCGATCTGTTTTTTATCCTAAATATATGGCAGCTAATATGTTTACATTTTATCCTTTCAGGAATTTCAATTTTTCTTTTGGTAACTCTATTGTTTATAGCGATCTTGGCGGACCTCATGCTGCCTATCTGGTTCCTTTTCTTTTCTATAAATCAGTTGACCATACCTTAAATGCTACCTATGCCGGCGGAGAGTCCGGACAGAATTCACAGATGTATTTCAGCTTCAGTTCCAGAAACATAAAACATCTTCATCTTTACTTTAGTCTGTTCGCAGATGATTTATCAATTACGCACTTCAGAAATAAAGATGAATTTAACCTTTTTAGTTATAAAACAGGATTCCGTCTTAGTGATTTCCCCTTGCAGAATGTGAGCCTTACTTTTGAGTTCACTCATACAAATCCATTGGTTTATCAACATAAGATAGAAACACAAACCTATGCATCCAATAAATATAATATGGGGCACTACCTTAGGGATAACTCAAGAGAATTTTATACCTCAATTGCATATAAACCAATAAGAGGATTGTCTTTCAATTTTTCATATACATTAGCACAACACGGCGATGATTATAGTTATGCGGAATGCGCCAACGATCCCAATTGTGATTTGCATAAACTTCCTATTCTTGAAAATATAATTTGGGAAAACCATACTTTTCTTTTTAACGCACTTTATGAAGTCGCTTCCAATACCTATGTTTATCTGAAATACCGGTATTCAGAGATAACAGGGAATGTTGAAAAGTACACACCTGAATTTTATCATGGAATTACCAATACTGTTAGTTTGGGGATTAGTTTGGGATTTTAATTGTTTATCAATTCTATCGAAACTTCTCTACCCAAAAAACCCACATCAAAAACATTACAACATAGAAAAATGGTCTGAAAAGGTAATCATGCGAAAAGTGCCAGTGTTCTACCCAATTAACGGTAACAATTGAAAGTCCTACAATACGAAACAGGTTTGTCAGGTGAACCACAAAAACACCCAGCGGAATAAACCAGAGTTTATGTTTCCAGGGCCCGGGAAAGAATACCATAAGGACAATAAACTGCATGAATTGTTTAAATCCCGAACAACTTGAATTGATGGTAATATAACCATGGTCGGGGAACCTCATGGTCATACCATCTATTACTAAATTTAATCCTAATATATGTTTATCTATCCATATGCTTTGAACAAAAACCTGGTATGAGAGAAAACTTCTGAGTGATGCCATGAACTCTTTAATAGGCCAGAAATGCCACCAGTTTGCCCATGCCCGGTAAAAAAAATGAAATCCCAAAATAAGAACCGCAAAAAGCAAAACATCTTTAAGGAAGGGATTTTTCTTTAAAAGAACTTTAACATTACTGATTAACTGCTTCATCAACAACAAAATACTATTAATTTATACAAATTACTATCAATTACATACCTTATAAATTTCATGTAATAATTACAATACTCCAACACTCCATCGCTCCAATAACTCTAAACTTAAAAAAGCCACCTTCTTAAATTATAAGCCACCTCTGCTATCTCATACAAACCCCTGTTCACGATCTTGTTATATCTGTATGCAATAGTTTTTTGCCCTCCAAAACGTAACTTGAAATCACGAACACCATATTGTATTCCGGGTTTACCGGCTCCCATCAAGTTAAATAGGGGTATATGATTCTTTAAGGCATAATCAATTGCTGCCCAGGTAGCAAGAACACTTGGGTAGATTCCTTCTTTTTTATATTCTTTATCCATTCCGCAAATGTACCATTCATAAATAAACTTTTCTGGGAATACAGGGCAAACAATACCACCAATTATTTTTTCTTTTAGTTCAATAAATAATAGCTTTCCGAGCTTATTATTTCTGGAAAAATCATAAAAGTTTTCAAATAAATAAAAACTGGCTAGTGGCTTTTTTATTTTGGTTTTAAATAACGCTGATAATATTTTATAATATTCCCTGACCTGATTAAGATTTCGGGGTTCAATAATTTTAGCTCCGTTTTCAAGGCTTTTATTTATCTGTCTTCTTTTACTTTTACTTAAAGCTTTCCAGCATTGATCCCTGCTTTTTGTTTCAATAACAGCGTTTAAACGTTTTTGAGGAGAATATCCATTCTTAGCAAAAACTTCATCATATTCATCGTTTAATTCGAACAAACGAAACTGTATAAATAGTGTGTTCTTACTGATATATGATTGCAAGTTTTGAAGTAAAAGATTCAATGCTTCTTCTTTTTCTGTAATATTATCTTGTATAACAGGATCTCCGAATATTAATATTCTTTGTGTTAGATGTTTCCTGATCTTTGAAACATCAGATATCTGCAATGCCATAAGACTGGCAATTATTCTTTCTCTGTTTTTAATGATAATATATATTGGTGTATAATTAGGGATTGTCTCGTAAAACAAAAACATGTCAGGGTGTTGAAATATGTTTCCATACTTTTGTTTGCATACAAAATCATCTATTTTCGAAAGGTCTCTATCACGCGAACATGTAATTATTTCAACGGTTTGATCAGGCATTAAAAAATTTAGTTTTTTTATGGATTCAAAGATATGTAATAAATTATTAAGCACTTTTCTCAACAAAACTTGTCTTTTCTTTATTACGACAGAACCGGCAGAAAAAACAATTCCATTCTTATGTATTATTATGCAACCATTTTAGCTGTATTGGTGTCTTAATGTTAATATTATAATGATCTTTGAAATACTAGTATTATTCCTCACATTGAAGTTATCGGTTTTAAAGATGCACTAAAAATTTTTATCAAAATTTTGTATGGGTAAAAATAATTGTATCTTTACTTTTCTTAAAAGATAAAAACTAATAGAAATACAAAAAACCGATTTGTCTTCTGCGAGTGGGAGCAGGGAATAATGGATTCAGACAAGGAAATAATAAAAAGGTGTCTGAAAAATGACCCAAAAGCTCAGGAATTGCTTTATAAGCGATTTGCACCCAAAATGTTTGGGATTTGTCTGCGCTTTGCCAAAAGTCAAACCGAAGCAGAAGATATTTTACAGGATGGTTTTATTAAGGTTTTTATACACTTGAAAAAATATCAAAACAAAGGTTCTCTGGAGGGTTGGATAAGAAAAACCGTAATTAACACGGCAATTAATTTCTACAGAAAAAACCTTAAAAGTAATCTTGAGATCGATATAGAGGAAATTGAAATTTCAACCAAAAACCAAACATCTGCCCTGGATAAGCTAAGTACCGATGAGTTGCTTGATGTAATAAGAAATTTACCCGACGGATACAGGATAATTTTTAACCTGAATGTGATAGAAGGATATACACACAAAGAAATTGGCAAGATGCTTAATATTTCTGAAAACACTTCAAAATCTCAATTATCAAGGGCAAGACATGCTTTGCAAAAAAAATTAAAGAACTTAATTAAATAATGATGTGAAAGATCAATATTCAAATATTGACGATTTTTTCAGAAAGAGGTTCGAGAACTTTAACCCCGAGCCCCCTGCAAGGATATGGGAAAAGATAATAAACAGACTGCATCCCGGTGGCGGATCAGGTATTTTCAGAACTTTTATCTTTTCCGCACTATCACTAATAAGCGTGGGTATTATTGTTTTATTGATCACAAATCCTTTATCAACCGATAAAAATACAGTTGCCAATCCAATAAATAAAAATGATATTATTTCAGATCAGAAAGAAGAATCAATCAATAAAGAAAAAGAGATAAAAGAGTTTTATGTAAAACCTCCTGAAATTAATAATGATTTAAGTAAAAGAGAAAAAGATCAATTAGCAGCACAAGATCCAAATCAGAATTACAATAAAATTAAAGAAAAATATACTGAACATAAGGCTGAAGAAAAAACGGTAACAAGAAATTATGCTAATATAATTAGCCTTGCTGAGAATAACTCTGTCGAAATCAGCAAGCGGTCTTCAAATGTAAAGGCCCTTGGACTGCGAAGTAAAATTAACGGAATTAATATATCCTTATCAGATAATAATGATCAGTATAGATCAAAATCAATAAATAATATTTTAAAGATAGGTCCATTCATTAACCCTGAAGTAGTCTTTTACCCATCGGATGATACGGTAAGCAGTAGTCAGAATTACAATTTTGGCATTGATTTGAGATATCATTGGTCAAATTTCTTTATTCAAACAGGATTGGGTGTTTCAATTGCTAAGGATGAAGGCAGTTATGATATAGGTTACAACAAATATTTAGGATCCTATCCCGATGTTTATTATGTGACCATTGATTCAACTGAGCAGGGTTATATTCCTGTATATCATACTAAGAATGTTGATGTTTACGATACCATACCTCATTATTCCATCAGGGAATCGACAAATACATATACTTATTTGCAGATTCCGTTATTATTTGGATACCAGATTGAACGACCAAAGTTGACCTATTCATTAAGGGCTGGCCCTTGCTTATCAGTTTTAATGCATGAAAATATTTCAAATCCGGATTTCCCGGGTGATATAAGTGTTTTCAGCCTTAATAAACAAGTAGCTAAAAGAACTGAAACCAACTGGCAGCTAATGGTCATTGCGGGTCTTAATTACAAGGCAGGTAAAAATATTGAAATCACATTAGAACCAACATTCAGATATTACCTGAAATCAGCATATGAAAGTAAACTAATTAAGACAAAACATCCCTATGCAGTGGGAATAAGAGCAGGTTTATTATTTAACTTTTAACATGATGAGTTATGAAAAACATTTACTATAAACGACAAACGGCCGGGAGAAGACAGAAGATACACCGTATTATACTAATTTTTTTAGCACTTGTTCTTAGCTCCATTGTCTGTATACCGGCTTTTAGCAATGATGAGTCCATTACTATTTCAGGTAAGATAACCGATTACCATACAGGAATGCCAATAGTATTTAAAGAGGTCTTTCTGATTTCCGATACTTCTGATTATATACCTCCTCACCCAATAAATATGGATACGATTTCAAATAAAGAAGGAAATTATTTCTTTACAATAGCAACAACAACTAATAAAGAAATACCTGTAATAGTATATGTTATTGATTGCTTTGGCGAAATGGTATTTAAAGAGATTACTATTAACGGCAACGGCTTTTCTTCGTCTCATTATGAAGCAAACTTTCAGATCTGCAAAAACACATACTATAGCTGTGATCCTGACTTCACTATAGAGGCAATTAATGAAAGCCAGGTAAAATATACGTATAGATTTCATGACAAGTCAGGTAACAATATTGTTAAGTGGCAGTGGGATTTTGGTGATGGCTCCTTCTCAGAAGATAAAAATCCCCGTCATTCATATGATAACCCGGGAATTTATAAAGTAACTCTTACCGTCTCAAATTCAATATACCCTGGTATGGGATGCACTGATTCACTTTCCCGATTTCTGGGAGTAGGTAATATGAATAATAATCATTTTGGAGGGCAGGTTTTTGCCGGTCAATTTCCAATTGATTTGGGGATGTCTTATCTTTATGAATATGAGGATGTATCATTGACATTGATTGATTCGGCAATAATAGATACTCTTGGATATTATATTTTTTACAATGTGACCGATGGCGATTACATTGTAAGAGTATGTTTGGATGAGTATTCAGAATATTTTAATGATTACAATTGCACTTACTATGGAGATGAATTATTCTGGCAGGATGCTGATATAATTAATATCGCAGATACCGGATGGAATTATGATATTGACCTCATTCCTTATCGGGCAATTGAAACAGGAACAAGCAGTATATCAGGCAGAGCAATATTTGTTGATACATTATCACATAATGAAACAATTGCCAAAGATGTGGAAATATATCTTTCTGATAACGAAAATAATGCTATTTCCTGCGTATATACAGACAATTTTGGAAAATTTATGTTCAGTCAATTGCCACAAGGTATCTTTTCAGTTTGTGCAGAAGTTCCCGGTGCTAAATCAAATCCGGAGACTATTATGATTGACCAGGACGACATGCATATTAGTGATATTGTTGTTAATATAATTACTGGTAAATCATTGGGCATAGGGGAGGAGTCGGATTTTGTTAAGCTTGAAGGTTCTGTATATCCTAATCCATGTCTGCTGGATGCTAAAATAAGTCTTCAGATTAAGAAACCAACAACTGTGAGCATTCAAATTTTTAATCAATTAGGACAGGAAATAATATCTAAACATCTTCAGCTCAATAATGGCACAAGGACAATTCCTTTGAATGTCAGATATATTGATAAAGGGGTTTATTTTATCCGGATTAATACAACCGATAACTTTGCTTATACCGAGAAATTGATAAAGATGTAAGCAAGTTATTCCATATTCCAGATTTGATTTCAGTTTTATTTCCATGAAACCGATATCTATTATTAATTGTATGGTTGAAATTCAATACTCCAATACTTTATCACTCCATTCTCTTCATACATCCATACATACATCTTTGCCAACGGGGTCATTTCCTTTTCCTGTACCTCTTCTTAGGTGTATTTTTCGGATCTTTTGCAATAGCGTAGCAATCTTCAAGGGTCAAATTTTCCGGATTTTTATCTTTTGGGATTTTAAAATTTTTCTTTCCAATTTTTATATAAGGACCATAACGTCCCTTCAAAACAAACACATTAGTATCATCATCAAATTTCCTGATTATGTTTTCGTTTATTTTTTCCCTTTTATGTTTAATAATCTCAATTGCTTTTTCCACATCTATTTCGGCAGGGTTTTCTTTCCCTATTGAATAAAATTTGTCCATATGTTTGATGTAGGGGCCAAAGCGTCCAATATTGACAGTTATTTCAGAATTCTCATATTCTCCTATGCTTTTGGGGAATTTAAAAAGTTCAAGTGTTTCTTCAAGAGTGATAGTATCAATACTCTGACCTTTTCTTAGTCCTGCGAATTTTGGTTTTTCATCACTTTCGGTATCTCCTATTTGCACCATAGGCCCATAGCGTCCTATTTTTGCATAAACATTTTTTTTACTTTCAGGATCTTCACCAAGTAATCTTTCACCCTTGAATTTTTTCGTTTGTTCCTGAGTATCTTCAACTTTCTTATGGAAAGGGCCATAAAAGTCTTTAATCATCTGATTCCATTCTTTAATTCCTTCAGCGATCTCATCAAACTCCTTCTCAACATTAGCTGTAAAATTATAATCTATGATATCATCGAAGTATTCAAGCAGGAACCTGTTAACCAATGTGCCCAGGTCAGTTGGAAGAAGCCTGCCTTTTTCAAAACCCACGTAATCTTGCTTTATTTCTTCACGGATATTGTTACTTTGTAAAATAATATGATCTATATTTCTTGGTTTACCTTTAACATCTTCCTTTACAACATATTCACGCTTTTGAATTGTTGATATAGTGGGGGCATAGGTAGAGGGTCGACCAATACCAAGATCTTCCATCTTTTTCACCAGGCTGGCTTCGCTGTACCTAAAAGGTGGTTTGCTAAACCGCTGAATAGCCCTCATCTCAATAAGATCAGGCTTATCTCCTGTTTTTAATGGAGGTAGGATATCAGGTTTTTCTTCATTTGGTTTATCATCAGCCGATTCCATATAAACCTTAAGAAAACCATCGAATTTAATTATTTCGCCTTTGGCTATAAGTTTTTCTTTGTGGGTTGAAATATCGATGGTAACATTGGTTTTCTCAACGATGGCATCGCTCATTTGTGAGGCTAAGGTTCTTTTTAATATCAAATCATAAAGCTTTTGCTGCTGTGTTGAACCTTTAATGCTATGTTTGTTGATGTATGTAGGACGTATGGCTTCATGAGCTTCCTGTGCACCTTTTGTTTTAGTTTTATATTTTCTTGTTTTAACATAATCTTTCCCGTACAATTTGATGATTTCATCCCTTGCCATGGCAAGTGCCATATTGGACAGATTAACCGAGTCAGTTCTCATATAGGTAATAATTCCCGATTCATATAATTGCTGGGCAATACGCATTGTATTGGCAACTGAGAAACCAAGCTTTCTGCTCGCTTCCTGCTGAAGGGTTGATGTAGTAAATGGGGGTGCCGGCGATTTTTTGGCAGGTTTGGTTTCTATATCAGATACTTTATAGGTTGCATTTATACACTTTTCTAAAAATGATCTGGCTTCTTTTTTGGTTTTAAAACGCTTAGGCAATTCAGCCTTGAAATTATATTTTTTCCCATTTTTTTCAATTTCAAACTTAGCGGAAATTTTGTAGGAAAAAGTGGTTTTAAAATTTTTAATTTCTTCTTCTCTTTCCACTATTAGCCTTACTGCGACTGATTGCACGCGACCTGCTGATAATGCGGGTTTTACTTTTCTCCATAATAAAGGTGAGAGTTTAAATCCAACTAAACGGTCAAGCACTCTTCTGGCTTGCTGTGCATTAACGAGCTTTTTATCTATTTCTCTGGGATGGGCAAGTGCTTCCTTAATTGCGGACTTAGTAATTTCGTGGAAAACTATACGGTTGGTGATTTTGTCTTCAAGATCCAAGGCTTTTACAAGATGCCAGGATATGGCTTCACCCTCACGGTCTTCATCGGTGGCCAACAAAACCCTGTCGGCATCTTTGACGGATTTTTTAAGTTCGCTAACAACCTTTTTCTTATCAGGTGATATTTCATAATGGGGTTGAAAGTCATTTTCTATATCAACACCAAGGTCTTTTTTTGAAAGGTCCATTACATGACCCATGCTAGACCTGACAAAATATTCCTTACCCAGAAAACGTTCTATGGTTCTGGCTTTTGCAGGGGATTCAACTATTACAAGATTCTTGCTCATTCTTAATTATTATTTAACCAAACTAAATCGCGTTACAAAAGTATATATTTTATTAAGGTTGATTCTTTATTTCCATACCCTCTTTCAAAATCCTATGCTATTATTTAAATATTGATGTCTTTTAGAGTCGTAATGTTACATTTTCTAAATTCCACCTTTCGCAAGTTTATGATATAATAACTATTTGAAATTGGAGTAATGGAGTACTGGATTATTGTGCCATTACTCCACAAATAATTCTTTTAAAAAATAACTTATCTGTAAATTTGTATTTGTAAAAATAATTTACTTTTGTAGTCAATTCATGAATGCCGTTTAATTCAATTTATTATAATATGAGTAAATACCTTTTGAGAAATTCCTTTAGCTCAGCAATCAAGCTTATTGTAATTTTTGCTGTTACTATTGTTGTTTTTTCAGGCTGTGTACCGCAAAAGAAAATAAAATACCTCCAGAATAAAGAAAAAGCAACATTGAAAACATCATTTACAAATCCTAAAAAAATTAAATACAAGATACAACCAGAGGATAATCTGTATATTAAAATAGTAAGTATAGATGAAAAAACAAGCGCGCTTTTTAATACTATGGATCAAAGATATATGAATCAAATGGGTAACAATGCTGCTATTTACTTAAATAGCTATATGGTTAACGAAGACGGGTATGTTGATTTCCCATTGATAGGTAAAGTTTTGGTTAAAAACTTAACGGTTGAAGAGGTAAAGAAAAAGTTACAAGATTCCATAAATGAGTATTTGAAAGAATCTATAGTAATTGTTAAAATGGTTAATTTTTATGTTACAATATTAGGTGAAGTCAGGCAACCGGGAGAAAAAATAATTTACCAGAATGAATTAAACATTTTCGAAGCCATTTCCATGGCCGGTGACCTGACAGATTTCGCCAACAGGAGGGATGTTAAACTTGTACGGCAAACTAAAAAAGGATCAAGAATAATTACAATAGATCTTACAGACAGCAATATACTCGAATCCGATTATTTTTTTCTGATGCCTAACGACATTGTATACATAGAACCACTTAAAGGAAAACAATTTACATTTGCCAATTTCCCTTATTCTATTGTGTTTTCAGCTATTTCAACAACACTTTTGTTAATTAATTATTTTAAATAAGTATGAATAATAATACGAATATTCAGGAAATACAAAAGGAAGAAAGCATTGACTATAAAGCTTTGTTCTTTAAATTTTACAAGCACTGGCATTTCTTTGCAATTATGATCTTTATAGCCTTGATCCTTGCTTTCTTGTTTAATAAATATACATTACCTGTTTACAAGGTTAATACTACAGTTCTCATACAGGAAGATAAATCGGCAATAAACCCTCAGGAGTTGATCGGCTTTGGTATATCAAGGAGCCAGCAAAATCTTGAAAATGAGATCGGCATCCTGAAATCTTATTCAATGACATACCGTACTCTAAAAAAACTGAACTTTGATGTTAGTTACTATGCAGAAGAAAATTTTATTGTTAAAGAACTATATGAAAATTATCCTTTTGAAATAGTAATTGATTCTGCTCATCCACAGCCCGTTGGCGTGAAGTTTAATATAACATTTCATGAAGACGGAACCTACACTATAGAAGTAGGAGGAGAAAAGATAAGGCTTTACGATTTTAGCAATGATAAATTTACCGCTAAGGAGATTAAAATGCTGAATTTTAAGAAAACGTTTTCTCTTAATGAAGAAGTTGATGAAGATTATTTTAAGTTTAAAGTATACCTTACATCTGATTATAATAGAAAGGCAATAAAGGGCAAAGAATTATATTTTCAGTTTCATGATCTGGAAAGCCTTGTTGGCAGGTACCGTGGTTTTGAAATAGAACCAATTAACAGGGAAGCTACTATTGTTGAAATTTTTTTTGAATCGAGTAATAAACAAAAAGCTGTTGATTTTCTGAATCAACTTACAGCAGAATATCTTAAAATGGGGCTGGAAAAGAAAAATAAGATCGCCACCAACACAATTACTTTCATTGATTCGGAACTTAAGGGTATTATTGATTCTCTTCGCTTTGCAGAGCAGAATTTGCAGGATTACCGAACTGAAGAATCTGTTATGAATCTGGATTTTCAGACTCAACAGGTTTTTGAGTATCTTAAGGAGCTGGAAAATGAAAAGGCTGCTTTACTTATTAAATCCAAATATTACAATAATCTTTTAAATTATTTGAAAAATAAGGATGAAGTAGATGATATTGTTGTACCTTCATCTATAGGTATTGAAGATCCAACTGTCAACCAGCTTGTAATTGATTTAACAGAATTGTTTACGGAAAGAGCCGAATTGCTTTTAAGTTCAACAATGAAAAGTCCGCTTGTTATAAGTATTGATCAGAAAATACGGGATACTAAAAAAGCGTTAATAGAAAATATCTCAAGCCTTATAAGTACATCAGAAATAGCACTTGATGATATTGACCAGCGAATTGATGAATTATCCCAAAGAATAAATAAACTGCCCAAAACCCAAAGGCAACTTATAAACATAGAAAGGCGATTTAGACTAAATGATGCTTTATATACCTATTTGCTTGAGAAGAGGTCAGAAGCCCAAATTACCAGGGCATCCAATCTTCCGGATAATGAGATCGTTGACAGAGCCAGATTTTCATCAGCCAGTCAGGTAGCACCCAAAACAAGCCTTAATTATTTAATTGCACTTATTATTGGATTAATAATTCCGGTAGTATATATCCTGGGGAAGGATTATTTAAACGTTAAGATCATTGAAAGAAAGGATGTTGAGAATATTACTGATTTTCCAATAGCAGGGCATATTTTACATAGCACAAAGGATACTCAGATGGTTGTAGCAGAATCTCCCAAATCTTCTATTTCTGAATCATTTCGTTCTGTGAGGACGAATTTGCAATACTTCGCCAAGGGAAAAGATAAAATGGTGGTGCTGTTGACTTCTGATATGGTTGCTGCCGGTAAAACCTATGTTTCAATTAACCTTGCGTCCATTTTTGCTCAGTTTGATAAAAAAGCCTTACTGATCGGCTTTGATATGAGAAAACCAAAGATATACCAGGATTTTGGATTGACAAATACAGAGGGTGTCAGTTCTTATCTTATCAATAAAAGTACTATTGAAGATATAATCCAGACTTCTCCCATTGAGAATTTGGAAGTTATCATGGCTGGACCGGTACCTCCAAATCCGGCGGAGCTTATTGCATCCAATAAAACAGCAGAACTGTTTAAAGAACTAAGAGAAAGATATGATTATATTGTTATAGATACACCTCCTGTAGGACTTGTCACGGATGCTTTCCTTTTAATGAAGCACACGGATGTTAATATTTTTGTTGTACGCCAAAATTATACGAATAAAAAAGTCTTCGCTTCTATAATAAAGGATGTTGAACAACGAGAAATGCCTAATATAAGCATATTGGTAAATGACGTAAAGCTTACAAGGGACTCCTATGGTTATGGATACGGTTACGGCTATGGATATGGTTATGGATACGGTTACGGATACGGCTATGGATACGGCTATGGTTATGGATATTATACTGATGATAAGGACGAAAAGAAACAATCGTTCTGGAAGAGGATGTTTAGCACATAAAAAAGACAATACATAATATGAAGAATAATAAAACACCAAAATACTTTGGTTTGATAGGAGCTGCCGGATATATAGCACCCAGGCATATGAAAGCAATAAAAGATACGGGAAATAATCTGGTGGCTGCACTGGATAAATTTGACAGTGTAGGTATCATTGACAGGTATTTTCCGGAAGCAGATTTTTTTATAGAAACAGAACGTTTCGACAGGCATCTGGATAAACTCAGAAGGCAGGGAGAAAACAAAATTGATTATGTAAGTATATGTTCACCCAACTACCTTCATGATGCTCATATCAGACTTGCTCTCAGGAATGATGCCAATGCTATCTGCGAAAAACCTGTGGTTTTGAATCCATGGAATGTTGATGCTTTACATGAAATTGAAGAAGAGTGCGGAAAAAAAATATTTAATATACTTCAGGTCAGGTTACATCCTTCAATTGTAGAGTTAAAGAAAAAGGTTGATAATGGCCCACAGGATAAAAAGTACGAACTCGACCTTACCTATATAACCAGCCGGGGCCGTTGGTACTATATGTCCTGGAAAGGTGATATGGAAAAATCCGGGGGTGTTGCAACTAATATTGGAATTCATTTCTTTGATATGATAGGTTATGTTTTCGGAAAAGTAAATCAAAGTGTTGTACATGTGTCTGGTAAATATACGGCTGCTGGTTTCATTGAAACCGATAAAGCGCGAATACGATGGTTCCTGAGCCTTGATAACAGATATATACCAAGAGAAATTTTTAATAAAGGACAAGGAACATACAGGTCAGTTAAAATTGAAGATGAAGAAATAGAGTTCAGCGGTGGATTTGATGATCTGCATACAAAAATGTATGAAAAAATATTGATAGGTGAGGGTTATGGTATTGAAGCTGCACGGCCGAGTATCGAAATGGTACATTATATAAGAAATGCAAAACCAATCGGACTTAAAGGAGATTACCACCCTATTCTTAAAAAGTTTGTACCTTGATTTGTAATTACTGATTCCAAATTCCGGATTAGTTGAATATATTATCTTATCGAATGTTAGCTTAGCGTAGTGAAGATCCTTGTTTGAGGTTATATCAAACTTAAATTTAAAGGCATTGAACACAAGTCCCTTTGTTTGGCATAGCGATCTTGCTAAATCATCACAAAAAATTGTTCGGCGTAGCGAAGACGCTACGCCAAACGGCACGAGACAACAGTTCGACAATGCATC
>CAZJYD010000024.1:12074-14274 GCA_964550205.1 uncultured Bacteroidales bacterium | reverse complement strand
ATTGTTCGGCGTAGCGTCCACGCTACGCCGTAAACGATCTATACCAATTAAAATTAAATTAAAAAGCCTAAAACCAACTTGTCAATATATCAAAAAAACAAACAAATTTGCTTGGCGTAGCGAAGACGCTACGCCAAACGGGGAGTATAGATCGACAATCTATTTAAAAAAAATCAGAAAGAAAATTCTTGTAATTTTGTATACATAAATATAATTATATGAGCGATCTAATAAAACATGAATGTGGCATCGCATTAGTACGTTTGATTAAGCCTTTGGAGTATTACTTGTCGAAATACGGCACTACTCTGTACGGACTTAATAAGCTACACCTGTTAATGCAAAAACAGCATAACCGTGGCCAGGATGGTGCAGGAATTGCAAACATAAAATTAGACCTTGAGCCTGGTCATCAATATATATCACGTACTTGTTCCAAAGAATCCTCCCCTATAATAGACATTTTCAATAAGATATATAAAAAGATCAAAACTTTAAGTGCTGAAAGTTCAAATAGATTAAATGATATACAATGGATAAAGGAAAACCTTGATTACACAGGCGAGTTATTTTTGGGTCATCTCAGGTATGGGACATATGGTTCATACAAAACTTCGGATCTTCATCCGGTAGTTCGCAGGAACAACTGGATGACAAGAAATCTTGTGCTTGCAGGGAACTTTAACATGACAAATATAGATGAGCTGCTTAAAAGGCTTATTGAACTGGGACAATACCCTTACGAAACATCCGATACAAATACCATACTTGAAAAGATAGGACATTTCCTTGATGAAGAAAATGACAGA
The DNA here is from genome assembly GCA_964550205.1 of uncultured Bacteroidales bacterium. Taxonomy (GTDB): domain Bacteria; phylum Bacteroidota; class Bacteroidia; order Bacteroidales; family JAIOZK01; genus JAIOZK01. The sequence continues at coordinate 13,465 of CAZJYD010000024.1, read as the reverse complement.
TTGTACCAGATATTTCGCAAGGAAGGTTTTTCAAAACAGGAGATAACACATAAAATTGCAGAAGACATGGATCTGCAGAAAGTCCTCACAAATGCCTCTGAACATTGGGATGGCGGATACGTAATAGCGGGGCTGATAGGGCACGGAGATGCTTTCATTTTAAGAGATCCCTCAGGAATCAGACCAGCCTTTTATTACCATGATGATGAAGTGGTTGTAGCTGCATCAGAAAGACCTGTTATTCAAACGGCTTTTAACGTACCCTTCGAATCAGTAAAAGAAGTGCAGCCCGGGCATGCATTGATCATCAAAAAAAACGGAAAAATCGGTGAATATTTATGCAAAGATCAATCAGAAAGGGCTTCATGTTCCTTTGAAAGAATATATTTCTCAAGGGGGACAGATAAAGAAATCTACCAGGAACGTAAGAACCTGGGGCGGTCATTAGTACCGTCAGTTCTGAAATCAATTGATTATGACCTTGAAAACACGGTTTTTTCATATATTCCAAATACAGCATCGGCTGCATTCAGGGGATTAGTGGAAGAAATAGAATCGTTTTGCGACAAGATCAAAAAAGACAGAATAATTGAACTGGGCGACAGAATGACAAAAAACAAACTTGACGAAATTCTAAAGTTAAAACCTCGTATAGAAGATGTCGCGGTAAAAGATATCAAACTAAGGACTTTTATCACCCAGGAAAATAAAAGAAGCGATCTGATAGGTTATGTTTATGATGTGACCTATGGTTCCGTAAGACCGGGCAGAGATAATCTGGTGGTTATCGATGACTCTATTGTAAGAGGCACAACTTTAAAGCAAAGTATTATAAGCATTCTCGATCGGCTCGGACCAAAGAAAATAATTGTGGCTTCCTCAGCACCTCAGATAAGATATCCCGACTGCTATGGTATAGATATGGCCAGATTAGGAAACTTAATTGCTTTCAGGGCAGCTATTGAATTACTTAAAAATAAAGATCAGACAGCTTCATTAATAAACAAAGTATATAAAAAGGCCAGGGAACAGGAAAAAGTCCAAATTGATAAAACAATTAATGTTGTAAAAGAAATTTATGAACCGCTTACAGCCGTTCAAATTTCGGATAAAATATCTGAAATGCTAAAAACCAAAAATATCAACGCAGAAGTTGATATAATTTATCAAACCATAGAAGACTTGCATGCCTCCTGCCCAAATCATACAGGAGATTGGTACTTCACCGGTAATTATCCTACAAGGGGAGGAAACCATGTAGCCAACCGTTCATTCATCAATTATATTGAGGGAGTAGATAAGAGGGCATATTAAAGGTTTGTTTTTCCAGTATTTTATTTGTTCATGATTTGTGAGGATTTAAGTTAACTATTTGTAATTTATAGTAATTC
>CAZJYD010000024.1:8712-11974 GCA_964550205.1 uncultured Bacteroidales bacterium | reverse complement strand
TAGTAATTCCTATTAATTCATTGTAATTAGTTGTAATTAATGGTAATTAGTTGTAAGATTGTTGTACTTGAGATTGTTGTCTGCCAGATTAGAATATCACTAAATTATTGGAAAGTCCTTGTAAAATTTAAGTAAACTAATCGTTTCACTTTTTAGATTATTTCTCACAAAAGTTTTTATTTTAACATCCATTAGTTCCCCCAACCCTTGGAGCAATCTGTTTTTATTTATTTGACTAATATGATTAATGCATTTCTGTATATATTCCTTGTATGGCGTATGCATACGTTCTTCAATAAGTTTTGTATTTACAGGCGTTTGCTTATCCATAAAAAACCAGGCATCAAAAATATCACGTGAAACGGGCACTCCTCTATCAAGCAAAGCACATAGTTTATGAGCAAACATATCGGGCAGGCGCATTACCTTTATATTGATGCCCAAAAAATTAATTATTTCATAGCTATCCGTAAATATTCTGTTTGAAATTTCTAACTTTAGCTTTCTTTCCCCCACACCATAATCAAGCACGATTACCGGTCCAAAATGCTTTTTTGCTTCATCATGTATTTTACCGTATTTCAAAATTATCGTCCTGATTTTTTCATAAATAATTGTTTCTTTTTCCCTGTTTAGCAGGTTAAAATCAAGGTCTACTGAAAACCTTGGAAGGTCATAAAATAACATCAGTGCTGTTCCACCCTTAAATCCCAGGGATGTAGCCAGTTCAATATCATTATAAATATCTTTCAATATCCTAACCAAGAAAAATTTATGTCTATTAATATCAACCATGATTAAGCAATTTTTTTACCCGGTCAGTTAATGCTTTTGAATTATAAACAGAAAGCACAGTTCGTATTTTTTTTATATCAACTATATTTAGGTTATCAAACCAGGCATACGGATTGAGGTAAAGCAGATCCAGCAATGCCCTTTCAGGAGTTGCTATATTTATTCCGGTAGCTTTTTCAATCACAGCCATGGTATTTACAAGAATTTCCGGTTTTAATCTGTGATATGTGTAGGCTTTATTTTCCACCTCAATCCTGCGGCTTAGATATGAAACACAAGTTATACTTGTATCATATTGAAAAACAATACCTGCTTTTTGCAGTACATATTCCAATGAAATATAGGAAGGATTATAAAGCTTGCAAGCCAATTCTTCTGGTAAATAATCCGGTTTGGTATAAATGCCTTTTCGGGGATTTTGTAACTTGCCTTTGGAAACATAATAGTTCAACTTTGCTGATAGCGACTGGTGATTTGTTTCATTTGTCAATAAAGCCACATCTATCAGACGGAAAACAGTCGCATGGCTCCTGTATATTTTAAGCAAAATATCATTCATGATATTTTATGAACTGTACATTTGAAATAATCATATATTTAGTTCACAAAAATAATAAAATTTGAGAAATAAAGCAAGTTTATTAAGTATGACTTCAAGTGAAATTTGACTGTTTGTTGGAATACTGGAGTTTTGGAGTGTTTGAGTTATCATCCCATTACTCCAATACTCCATCACTCCATATTCTTTATTCATTTAAACAGTTTAACAATTCAACAAATCAACAGTTAAATAAAAAAACAATGTAGCAATGAATCAATGAAACAATTTATAACTAATCAAAAGTTGAAATATTGATCAATTAGAATTACTTTTATAAGCCCAAAAAACAATCTAATATGAAACATTTATCAATAATATTCTGCCTTTTAATTATTATTTTATCGGTTAATGCCCAGCATAAAAATATCCTTATAGATGATGACCAATCTGGTTATAAACCATGTGAGCCCTCTATAATAATCGATCCGTCAAATACCAATGATATGGTTGCAGGCGCTATTATCGATAGATATTATTATTCAACCGACGGTGGATACACATGGTATTTGGGTAATTTGAGTTCTACATACGGAGTATGGGGAGATCCTGTTGTAATTGTGGATACCGCCGGCAGCTATTATTATTTTCATCTGTCAAATCCAGAGGACGGTAACTGGATAGACCGCATAGTATGCCAAAAAACGGAAGAAATTGGAGGTGAATGGAGTGATGGTACATATATGGGCTTAAATGGTGAAAAGGCACAAGATAAGCAATGGGGGGTGGTAGATAACAACAATAATAACATATTTGTTACCTGGACTCAGTTTGACAAATACGGTACTCCCGACACAAATTGTAAGAGTAATATTATGTTTTCGAAATCAACCGACGGAGGCCAAACATGGAGTCAGGCAATGAGAATAAACGAAGTTTCAGGGGATTGCATCGACAGTGACAACACAGTTGAGGGGGCTGTTCCTGCCGTGGGGCCAGACGGTGAGATATATGTTTCCTGGGCAGGACCGGAAGGGCTTGTCTTTGATAAATCGACTGATCAGGGTAATACCTGGCTTGATGAGGATATTTTTGTAACGGATATACCAGGAGGATGGGACTACGACATTCCCGGAATTAGCCGTTGTAACGGATTCCCAATTACCAAATGCGACTTAAGCGGTGGCAATCATCATGGCACTATTTACATAAACTGGAGCGACCAGACCAATGGTACTGATGACACCGATGTTTGGCTGGTTAAATCCACTGACGGCGGAAATACATGGAGTCAGCCAATAAGGGTAAATGATGACCCTCCCGGAAGTCATCAGTTCTTTACATGGATGGATGTTGACCAGGTTACAGGACATCTGTATTTTGTATTCTACGACAGGAGAAATCACAATGATGAAGGGACCGATGTATATATGGCGCTTTCAAAAGATGGTGGCGAATCTTTTATAAATTTTAAAGTATCCGAAACAGCTTTTTATCCTACAAGCTGGATCTTTTTCGGGGACTATACAAATGTTTCTGCCTATGATAATGTGATCCGTCCTATCTGGGCCAGATTGAACGAAGGAGACCTGAGTATATGGACTGCTATTGTCGATCCTTATATTGTTGGTCGCGAGGAAACAATCCCTAACCTGATGAGCCTTGAGCAAAATTATCCGAATCCTTTTAAGGTTAGCACCAAAATCGCTTATAAGATAAAAGAACCTTCATATCTCGGTCTCACAGTTCATAATATTCATGCTCAAAAAGTAGCTACCATCTTTAAAAATAAATACCACACAAGGGGTAAATATATCGAAAGTTTTAATCCGCAAGATCACCACCTTTCACCCGGGGTATACTTTTTTAAACTATCCTCTGATTACCAGGTCTTGAAAAGAAGAATGCTATTTGTGAAATAAAAAAGGA
>CAZJYD010000024.1:0-8612 GCA_964550205.1 uncultured Bacteroidales bacterium | reverse complement strand
AAAAAGGATTAAGTTATTGTTAAATACTGGAAACATTTTAATTATAATTTGTTTCTAAAGTTTTTTCATTTATTTTTGCAAATTCTAATATTTTGATTTTTCTGATAATTAATTAACTCAGGTATTATGGATGTTAAACTTGAAAGGATACTGGAAAAGGCCCGCGATGTTTCTTTTACATACGGAATAAGAAGTATGTCGATGGATGATATAAGCAGGAAGCTCGGTATTTCAAAAAGTACATTATACAAATATGTTAAGAATAAGACTGATCTGGTTGAAAAAGTACTGGAATTTGAACGTGAAGGATTTAAAAGGATCTTTGATGAACACGATTTTGAAGGCGTAAATGCAATTGACATACTTTTAACGGTAAGCAAAGAAGTCTCAAAAAACTTCATCAACGTTAATCCTGCAATTACTTTTGATCTTAAGAAATATTATCCTGAACTCTATCAAAAGCATATTGATCAGCGCATCAATTTCATTTATGAGAAGATCAAGATCAACCTCCAAAAAGGAATTTCGCAGGGTATGTATCGCGAAGACCTGAGTATTGAACTAGCTGCACGGTTATATATAAGCCGCTTACTCGATCTTCATAATGAGGAATTATTTCCCCCCAAAAAATTTTCTTTTCAGACATTATTCAATTTCATGTTTGAGAACTGGATCAGAGGCATATCAAAACCCGAAGGAATTGCCCATTTTGAAGAACAATTCGAAAAAAAGAAAAATCAACTAAAACTTTAAGATAAAATATATGAAGCAAATTATAACAACAGCAATATTTATTGCTTTTGTAAATATTATATCAGGACAGGAAATACGGGAACTTTCGCTGAAAGAAGCACAAGAGTTTGCATTACAGAATAATTATGATATAAAAAATGCAAAAACCGATGTTAAGATCGCAAAGAAAACAGTTAAAGAAAATGTAGCCATAGGTTTACCCCAGATAAATGGAAGGATATCAAATACAAATTATATTGACATTCCTACAACTCTGATACCCGATTTCATTACACCCGTCATATATCAGGTTAACATAGAAGATTTCGGACTGGAACCAGAAGAACCGCTCGGAGACGTTAAGTTTTTCCCTGCACAGTTTGGTACTGAATATAATGCCACCGCTGAGGTAAGTGCAACTCAATTGGTCTTCAGCGGAAAATATTTTATTGGTATTAAAACTGCCAACACTTTCCTTGAAAAGGAAAAAATGGAATATTTTAAAAATGAACTGGAAGTTAAGGAAGCAGTAACCAGCTCATATTATTTTGTTCTTATTTTGGAAGAGAATAATAAAACCGTGCAACAAACACTTCAAAGCCTTATTGAGCTGGCAGATCAAACCCGTGAAACATATGAAATGGGCTTTATTGAGGAAACCGATGCTGACCAGGTAGATCTTCTTGTCTCTGATCTCAAGGCAAATTTAATAATACTGAATAATCAAATAGAAATTGGCTACAGCAGATTAAAGTATACTTTAGGATTGAATATTAATGATAGTATAAAACTAACCGATGATCTGGGATCCCTTATTAAAAAACTCGACTACCTTGCCCTGATCAACCAGGAATTCAATTATAACGATAATATAGAATATAAGATATTCATAAGACAGAAGCAAATAGCATTTAATCAGTTGCGACTGAAAAAATCAGAGTACCTGCCCACATTAACAGCTTTTTTTACAGCTCAAACCAATGCTATGCGCAATGAATATAATTTTTTTGATACTGATGAACCCTGGTACCCCTCAACATTCTGGGGTGTTGAAATGAGTGTTCCCGTTTTCAGCAGCGGTAACCGATCTGCAAAAGTTCAGAAAGCAAAGCTTGAATTACAAAAAATGAATGAAATTGATAGTAAACTGGTAAACGGATTACAAATAAACGTTAATTCTGCCAGAAACGACTTTTACAGCGCATACCTGGTTTATCAAAATAAAAAGAAAGATATGGCTTTGGCGAAAAAGATATACGAAAAAAACGGGGAAAAATTCAAAGAAGGAATAGCTTCAAGTATGGATCTCTTACAAGCGCATAACCAATATCTAAAAGCTGAATCTGAATATTTCAATTCAATATTGGATATGGTAAGTAAGAAATTAAAGCTGGAAAAATTGCTAACTACTGAATAACAAAAAAGTTTAATTGTAATAATTTGAGCAAAGAAGAAAGGCAACATAATAGTATGCAAGAGAAGGAACAACATATTATAAAGGAAACGGAGCAGCTTTACAGAAAATATGGAATTAAAAGTGTAACAATGGATGATGTTGCCGTGCATCTTGGTATTTCAAAAAAAACACTTTATCAGATAGTTAAGGATAAGAAAGAGCTGGTTGAGAAGGTATTTATCAAAGAACTGGAATACAGGGAAAAGCAGTATCTGGAAATATTCAGTAAGAATTTAAATGCAATTGATGAACTTCTTGAAGTAAAAGAATTTATTAAGGAATTATTTAAGGAGCACAACCCCTCAATGAATTTCGATTTGAGAAAGTATTATCCTGAATTATATAACAAGATCAAAGACGTTAAAAGAAAAAGAATGTATGAAACAAGCTTAAGAAATCTTGAAAAGGGTAAACGCGATGGATTATACCGTAAAGAATTAAATGCTGAAATCATTGCCAAGCTTCATGTTTTTAGAATTGAGAACATCATTGATAATGATCTTTTCACCCCTGAGGAACTCGTTTCAGAAGCCTTCTTTAATGAAATATTCAAATATCATATTTATGGTATTGTAAATAATAAAGGACTTGAATACATAAAAAATATATCAATTAAATAACCACTTAATTATTTGTATTTATAATGATGAAAATAATTTTATTTATAACTGTAATCTTTCTTGTTTCATGCGAAAACACTGATGAAACAGAGAAGATAAAATCAGAAATAGAAGAAAAAATATCCGAGATACAGCAGTTGAAAAATGAAGTTGCTGATCTTGAAAAGCAAATCAAAACCAAGTCTGAAGATAGCCTCAGGTTTAAAATTCCGGTTAATGTTAAAAAACTCAAATTCGAAACTTTTAAACATTTTTTCGAGGCCAGCGGGGTAGTTGAGCCCGTTAACGATGCTTTTATCAGCCCTGAGATAAATGGACAGATTGAAGAAATATACGTGGAGGAGGGCAGCCAAGTCATTAAAGATCAGTTGCTTGCAAAACTAAATACCAATGTTACTGAAAATACTGTAAAGGAGATTGAAACTTCGCTTGAACTTGCCAAAACAGTTTATAAGAAGCAAAAGCAATTATGGGAAAAGAATATAGGTTCGGAAATCGAATACCTTAAAGCAAAAAACAATAAAGAATCACTGGAAAATAAGTTAAGAACAATTAAATCTCAACTTGAAAAAGCCTACATACGTTCTCCCATTAAAGGCATTGTTGACGAAATATTTAAAAAAGAAGGTGAGCTTGCTATACCGGGCATACAACTTATGCAGGTTATTAACCTTGAAGACTTATACATAAATGTGGATGTAGCAGAAGTACATCTTCCAAGCGTTCACAAAGGTGATACTGTTATTTTAAAATTCCCCACCTATATGAATGAATCGGTGAAAGTACCTGTTTTTCGTGTTGGTAATGTTATAGAACCTGATAACCGTACATTCACAGTACAACTAAAAATTAAAAACAATGAAGGCAAATACAAACCCAATATGCTCGCAGTAGTTGAGATCAATGATTATTCAACTGATTCCGCATTTGTTGTTCCTTCACTGATAATTAAAAGAGATCTGACAGGAAAATATCTCTATATCGTGGAAGAAAAAGATGGTAATTATTATGCAAAGAAAAGATACATAGAAACAGGAAAATCTCATAATGAACTCACCACAGTTATCAGGGGATTGAAGCCCGGAGAACAAGTAATTATCGATGGATTCGAACAGGTATCCGATGGATCAGAAGTATATATTAAACAAAAAAATGTAGAATAAGCTTTAAATTGATTTGAAATGGAGAAGTCAGAAAATGATGAAAAAGTAATAAGGGAGTTTAAGCTTACTACCTGGGCCTTAAAGAATAAGAATACCATATTTCTTTTATTTGTTATCCTTATTGCATTTGGAATATATGCCTATCGTTCACTTCCGAAGGAACTATTTCCTGATATTTATTATCCCACTATTCTGGTTCAGACCTTGTATCCTGGTAACTCACCTATCGACATGGAAAACCTTGTAACACGGCCTTTGGAAAAAGAGATAGAGACAATTAAAGGCATCAAGGAGATAAACTCTACATCACAACAGGATATTTCTGTGATCTTTGTCGAGTTTACAACAGGCACTGACATTGATGATGCCCTCAGGGAAGTTAAAGATGCTGTGGATAACGCTATGAGTGAATTGCCCGATGATCTCCCTGAAGATCCTATGATAATGGATATTGACCTGTCAGAATTTCCCATCATAAATATTAACCTTTCAGGTGATTATAGCATCAATGAATTAAAAAACTATGCCGAATACCTTGAGGATGAGATAGAAACCATTTATGAAGTTTCAAAGGTTCAGATTACAGGAATCAACGACAGGGAAGTTAAGATAAGTGTTGATCCTCACAAACTCGATGCTTTCAAATTAAGTTTTGGAGATATAGAAAACGCCATATCCGCAGAAAATATCTCCATGTCAGGAGGTGATATACGATTAGGAAAAAGCATAAGATCGGTAAGGGTAGTTGGCGAATTCCAAAATCCCGAAGAAATAGGAAATATAATTGTAAAGCATGAAAATGGAAATATTGTCCTTCTGAAAGATGTAGCCAATGTCATTTACGGTTTTGAAGAAAAAGACAGCTATGCCCGGTTGAACAGAAATCCTGTTGTAACCCTGCAGGTTGTGAAAAAAGGGGGAGAAAACCTTATCGAAGCGACAGATAAAATATTTGAAGTGCTTGATGAAGCCAAAGAAACAAATGCAATTCCTGATAAGCTGGAAATAACCATCACAAATGACCAATCCGATATTGTAAAAAAACAGCTCAGCAATCTTGAAAACAGCATGGTGATGGGTGTGATCTTTGTGATACTGGTTTTATATTTCTTTTTGGGCACCCGTAACGCTCTGTTCGTCGGTACAGCCATTCCCCTGTCTATGTTTATCTCTTTCCTGGTGATGAGTCTTTCTGATTACCAGGTGAATATGATTGTGCTGTTTTCTCTTATACTTGCCCTGGGAATGCTCGTTGACAATGCTATTGTTGTGGTTGAAAATATTTACAGGTTTGTCGACAAAGGATTTCCAAAGGGTGAGGCAGCCAAAAAAGCAGTCGGAGAAATAGCTATGCCTATTATTACCTCCACTGCCACCACTCTTGCTGCTTTTTTCCCGCTTATGTTTTGGAACAGCATGGTTGGTGAGTTCATGAAATACCTGCCTTCAACACTGATCATAGTTCTGACTTCTTCTTTGTTTGTGGCTTTAGTCATCATTCCGGTGATCTCTTCCACTTTTATCAAACCCGGTGAGCAAACTCCGAAGATAAAAAAGAAAAGATCATTAATACTTGCTATCGCCATGCTGGTAATAGCAGGGATATTTATTCTTGCAGGTATAAATATAATTGGAAGCCTTCTGATAATTTTCGGTCTGATAGGTCTTGCAAATATTTATTTCCTTAACAGGGCTTCAAGATGGTTTCAGAAAGTCTTTCTGGTAAAACTGGAGAATTTTTACCTCAAGGTGTTAAGATTTGCTTTAAGAAAATGGAATCCTTATCTGGTATTAGGATTTACAATATTGCTTCTTGTCCTTACAACAGGTATTTATTTTGGAAGGCAACCTAAAATGCTATTCTTCCCATCTACAGATCCCGAGTACATCAATATACTCGCAGAGCTTCCTATTGGAACTGATATTGAGGTTACCGACTCTGTGATGAGGAAGGTTGAGGATGAAACTATAGAGATACTGGACCCCCACATGGATATAGTCAAGTCGGTTCAGACCATAGTAGGAAAAGGGGCGGTCGGTGAGGAAGAAAGCTTCAGCGGCAGAAGCGGAGGACCTAACAGGGGATTGATAACAGTGAGCTTTGTCGATTATGAATTCAGGGGAGGTGTTAACACTTTTGATATTATGAAACAGTTTAGTGATGCTTTTGTTGGTACTTATCCTGGTGTTGAGATATCAGTCGAAAAACAAAGCGAAGGACCACCTGCAGGACGGGCAATTAACCTTGAGATCACCGGTAAGGATTTCAAAGAATTGATAGCGCTTACTGATTCAGTTCAAAATTATATCGAAAGCCGGAAAATACCAGGCATTGAAGGGCTTAAAACAGACCTGGAAGTTGGGAAACCTGAACTGATAGTTCACATAGACCGTAAAAGAGCTCGCCGCTTCGGATTATCTACAGGACAGATAGCAATGACCATACGCACGGCATTATTCGGGAAAGAAATTTCCGATTATAAAGTCGGGGAGGATGAATATCCTATACAGCTAAGACTTATGGATAAATACAGATATGATATACCTTCACTGATGAACCAGAAGATCACTTTTCGCAGTCAGGCCACAGGACAGATCATACAGGTGCCTATTTCTGCCGTAGCTGATATTGAATACAGCACCACTTACGGATCGGTTCAACGCAAGGATATGAACAGGGTTATCACCATTTATTCCAATGTGCTGGAAGGATATAATGCCAATGATATCAATGATCAATTAAGGTCATTAATGAACAACTTCGAATTTCCGGAAGGATATGATTATAAGTTCACGGGAGAGCAGCAGGAACAGCAGGAATCCATGGATTTTCTTATAAGGGCTATGCTAATAGCACTGTCGATCATACTGATAATACTGGTTTCACAGTTCAACTCAGTGGTTAAGCCATTGATCATAATGGCAAGTGTTCTTTTCAGCACTATCGGAGTATTTGGTGGATTAGTAACCTTCAGGATGGATTTCATTGTGATAATGACCGGCGTGGGAATCGTTGCACTTGCGGGTGTGGTGGTAAATAATGCAATTGTTCTTATCGACTACATCGACCTGCTTAAAAAACGTAAACGTAAAGAATTAGGCTATGAAGAAAATGATATCCTGCCATACGAAGAAGCAACCAAATGTGTTATTGAGGGAGGAAGGACAAGATTAAGACCTGTATTGCTGACTGCCATAACAACCATTTTAGGATTATTTCCACTGGCAATAGGAATAAATATCAATTTTATATCTTTACTTGCGGAATTCGATCCAAATATTTATTTCGGTGGCGACAACGTAGCATTCTGGGGGCCAATTTCATGGACGATTATCTTTGGATTGGCTTTTGCCACTTTCCTAACCTTAGTGGTAGTTCCTTCGATGTATCATATATTTTACTATGCCAAAATAAAGATATATGTGATGAGAGACAGGATGGTTAAGAAGTATAATGCTCAGGATTCAGTTTAGTAGTTTGTTGTAATTCAGTAGTAATTGATTGTAATTTAATAGTAATTGATTGTAATTTAATAGTAATTGATTGTAATTTAATAGTAATTCATAGTCTTTGATGGTTATTTAACATCTTTTTCTTTTTTTATTAAGTGATTATAAGGCAAACCTTGCTATTTATAAAAAGAAAAGTTCAGCCCTTTTCTTAAGAGTTGATAAAAAAGAACTAGTCGAAAATGACAACCGAATGACAACTGAATGACAACCGATTTACTATTAATTTACTCATTGCCGCTACTTAGTAACTATCGTGAATAGTGAGTGATTTTAAAGTAGTCCATGCGTTTTCAATATCTCAGCCAGATCAGGGTGTTTGCGTGCATATTCGCGGAGGGCATTGATGAGACTTTTGTTTTTGTCCTCGGTAGATTCTGCTTTGTCCAATGCTGGTTTTAAAGCAGTTCTTCTGTCCCAGATGGTATATCCCAACAAAAAGATCATGAATGCGGCAATTATTCCCATCATCCAAAACAAAGAATCAATTCGCTTGCTCATGGAATCAATATGAGAATTAACAGATTCAAATTCAACATTCATTTGATTCTCCAAAGATGTAATTTTTGTACTTAAAATTTCTATTTCAGCTTCTACGCGGCTTAACCTGTCCCTGTCAGCCAGGGTATAGGGAACTGCCTGTTGTTCCTGTGCACTCAATACTATTGTATAAAAAACAATTGCCAATTTGATTGATCTGATAGTTATCGGATGGATGAATGGATGAAGAAACTGGAGTAATGGAGTGATGGGATGATCACTGCATTTAATAATTCAGCACTCCAATACAAAGGCAAATTGAACATAGAGATATTGAAAAGGGAAAAGGAAAAATTTTAGACTAAGTGACTAAGTGACTTAGGGGAGTGTTCAAAAAAGTGTGTCAGCCTATGCACTGCAAAATTACTTTTTTTATAGGTATTTCTCATAGCGTTCTCCAAATTTATCTACTAGTTCTCTTTGTATTGCCATCCAATTAAAAGCTTTGCGCTTCCAGCTTTTTTCATTGTATTTAAGGGCCAGATAAATCTGTTTTATTAGACCTTTATCATTGCTCCAGGCTCCTTTGGATTTGGTAATTTTACGCAGTATACGATGCAATGATTCAACAGGATTTGTAGTATAAATCAT
>CAZJYD010000023.1:0-37671 GCA_964550205.1 uncultured Bacteroidales bacterium | reverse complement strand
CCCCATTTATCGGTTACCATATTATCAGGTTGGGGAGTAAAAGTTATCTCGCCGTGGATCATTTGGTTGGGCCTGCTGACGGGGATACCGAAATAAACATCTGCCGTCAGCACCTTTCCGGGGCCAAAATTAGTTATGCGATGTGTGAACGTAACTTCCGATTCAACCTCATCGGTTTGCCTGTATTTTTCACCATTACGGATTTCGATCTGATAAATTTCATCATTCTGGTAATCAACTGCCCATAAGTAATTACCATCGAAACAAAGTCCGCGTGTAAAAGGACCTGGGGCTTCGAAAAAAATAAGCACATCTCCTGATTCAGGATCTACCATGTAAATTTCATTATGTATACGGTCTGATATCCATAAATACTTTCCGTCATAGGTAATTCCTCTTGGATCTCTTCCGGGTGCTTTGAAAGACCTTATGGTAGTACCGTCCTCGGGACTGAACTGGATTATCTCATCCGATCTGTTATCGGCACACCACAGATACTTGCCATCCCAGGCTAATCCGCGGGGTGACGACATCGGGGCACTAATGGTTTTTTGAATTACCGAATTATCCGGATTTATCCTGTATATCTTTCCGTCATAATGTTCCGAAATGGGAAGACCTCCTTTAATGTCAACATTCCATAACGATTCACCATCCCAGGTCATACCCATAGGCCAGTAGCCAGGTGAGGAAATGCTTTTTACTGTTGATCCGTCGGCTGGATCAATACAGAATAACTTTTCTGCTTTACGGTCTGCAAGCCAGAGGTATTTCCCGTCATAGGTTAAACCTGTCGGAAAATCACCGGGTGTTTTAAAGGATTTGATTACCTTTCCTGTATAACTGAATAAATCAGTAAATAGAAACACTAACGATACAGTAATAATTATGGTTTTTTTCATACTATAATAATTTTATTAATCCATATTTGGTTGAATGATCAATTGACGAGAGTTTAACTCATAAGAGCATAAATTACCAAAACCAAGTCCACCATCCATGTAAAGGCCATTATCAAGATCAATGAAATGATAACTTTTAGTATTGACAGTCATATTGATAAATTCAAGACTAACAGGTACATGACCGTGAATTATGGTTTTATTGTTTATTTTTTCAGGTTTAACTTTGTAATCCCTAACCCACAGCATAGCCCTTTTGTCACTAAATGGGTCTTCCAAATTAAAATTAAAACCGGCGTGAACAAGAATATGTTTTTCAAGTTCAATATAATGTTCCATATTTTCGATCCATTCAATATATTTTGCCGGTATTTTTTTTATGTTTTTTATCCCGAAGCTTTTCATAGTTTCCTTACCTCCATAGCGTTCCCAGTCCTTTACTATGCGATTTATTGATTTTACACCAAGCAGTCTCTTACGGTTGAATTCAGCTTTATAAGCTTCAAGAAACAAATCTTCATGATTTCCCAATAAAAGACGGATATTAAGGCCTTCCTGCTCCATATTCATAATATAATCGATAACTCCTTTGGAGTCGGGACCTCTGTCAATATAATCTCCAAGAAAAAAAAGCCGGTCTTCTTTGGATGGCCTTATTTGCTGTTCTATAAGTTCTTTGAGTGTTTTAGCATAACCATGTATATCGGGTATAATCCATTGCTTTTTCATTTAAAATAATTTTAATGCGTAACAGAACATTCTTTCTAATGGTTTAAAAACGAACAAAGAAACAAAGAATAATTGAAAAAAATAGCTGATTATTAAATTAGTAATGCGCAATAAGATTTATACTTAAAAAGTTTGGTGTTATTTTTTACTTATTTGAGCAGCCACTTTCTCCATAAGTTTATTTATTGTTTCCGGATCTCCAATGAAATAATCCTTTTTCAAATTAAGTTTATCATCAAATTCAAATACGTATGGTATACCGGTAGGTATATTGAATTCCATTATCTCATCTTCTGCAAGGTTCTTTAAATATTTGACCAAAGCTCTCAGGCTATTACCATGGGCTGATATTATTATCTCTTTATGCTTTTTAAGTGCAGGAGCTATTTCATTTTCCCAATAGGGAAGAAGACGTTCAACTACTTGTTTCAATGCTTCTGTCATGGGAATATTTTTTTTATCAAGCTCTGCATATCGTGGGTCTTTCAATGAACTTCTTTTATCATTTTCATCCAGAGGTGGCGGAGCTGTTGAGAAACTTCGTCTCCATAGCCGGATCTGCCCGGCACCATACCTTTCAGCCATTTCGGTTTTATTCTTTCCCTGTAAAACACCATAATGTTTTTCGTTTAGCCTCCAGCTTTTATATTCCGGTATCCATCTCAGGTCCATTTCATCCAGGATGATCCAAAGAGTCTTAATGGCACGCGTTAGGTATGAAGTATAAGCAACCTTAAAATTAAAACCTTTTTCCTTCAATGTTCTTCCTGCTACTTTTGCCTCTTTCACACCCTTTTCTGACAAGTCTACATCTGTCCAGCCCGTGAAAAGGTTTTCCTTATTCCAGATACTTTCCCCATGACGAACTAAAACCAACTTTACCATGTTCATTTATTTTTTGCAAAAATACAATTTATCTATCTTAGTAAAAAATTCTTGATAATTGTACTTCATAAAGCCACCATATATTATATCAAAAATTTTATATAGAGATTTGATATGGGAAATTCCTAATGATCAAAAAAAAATATTCCTGACATTTGATGACGGACCTATGCCCGAAGTCACATCTAAAGTTATCAATATTTTAAATGAGTTTCAGGTGAAAGCTACATTTTTTTGTGTAGGTAAAAACATTGGTGAAAATCCTGATATTTACAAAATGCTGTTAAATAACGGCCACCATACGGCAAACCACAGTTTTGGTCATCTGAATGGATGGAAGATAAAAAATAATGACTATTTTGAAGATATAGAGAAATGTAATAAATTGGTTGATTCTATGTTATTCAGACCACCTTATGGTAAAATTAAAAGGTCACAGATAAAGATACTGAAAGATAATTATAAGATCATTATGTGGTCGATATTGGCGGGTGATTTTGACAGAAAATTTTCAAAGGAAGATTGTGTCAGAAATGTGATCGATAACATAAGGCCGGGTTCAATAATTGTATTTCACGATAGTATTAAAGCAAAGGAAAAACTATTGTATGCATTGCCAAGAACTCTGGATTATCTGCTTAATAATAAATTTGTTTTTGGGCTGCTGAATAACAATTTAAATTACGAAAGGTAAAATGTTTTTAAATGATTTCCGTTTAATCTATCATTCTTTAAAGAAGAGCTTTATGATAATAAATCACAAAAGATTATATATTTCTGCAGGTCTGGTTTTGCTAACTTTCTTTTTAGTATCTATAATTAAATGTGCAAATCCGGTAATGCCATCAGGTGGACTAAAAGATACAGAACCTCCGGTACCTGTTGAGTCGGAACCGCCAAACTTTTCTTCCGGTTTTACAGGAGAAAAAATTGATATCAAGTTCGATGAATTCATACAGCTCAAAGACCCTGTTAATAGTATTTTAATTTCACCACCTGTATCTCAAAAGCCGGATTATAATCTGCGTGGCAAATCTCTTGTCATTAAATTTGCTGAACCATTAAGACCTAATACAACCTATACTATTTTTTTTGGCAATTCTATTGTAGACCTTAACGAAGGGAATCCCCTTGAAAATTATCAGTTTGTTTTTTCAACCGGCGAAACAGTGGATTCACTGAGTATAAGGGGAATTGTAAGAAATTCCTTTAACCTGGAACCTGAAGGGGAGGTGTTTCTTATGCTTTATAAAACTGACAATGATACAGTACCAGCAGATTCCTTACCATATTATGTTATTCCTTATTATCTTACAAGAACAAATGAGGAAGGGTATTTCGAGCTTAATAATCTCAAGGATACCGCATTAAAGATATTTGCACTGAGGGATATAAATAAAAATTATCTTTATGATCTGCCTAATGAGGAAATTGCTTTCATTGATTCACTTTTAATACCGGAATTTTATGTAATTCCTGAACCGGATACATTGAGAACTGATTCAATTGTTGGCGATACAGCAAGACAGGATACGATTAAAGCAGAATCAATCCCTGCAGATTCTATCGTTGAGCAATTACCTGAAGGAACCTATTATGATTTGTTTTTGTTTCAGGAACAGGATTCAATACAAAAATTAACTGATGCAAAACTGGTTAAGGAGGGTAAAATTTTATTTGTATTTAAATATCCGGCAGAAAAGCCAATTATAGAAGTTCTTAATCGCGATCTAAGTGATAGAAACTGGAAAATTGAGGAGATAAATGAAGCAAAAGATACAATAAATTACTGGATAATTGATCCTGCAATTGATACACTGGAATTCAAGATCAGTGATGATACATTGATTTTGGATACGACTAAAATTATAGTTAGGCAAGAAGATAAAAGAATAAGAAAAAAAGATGAAGAAGCTGAGCCGGAATTTTTAAAGGTCAAAAACAACCTCGAAGCAAAGAAACTGGATCTGGACAAACCTTTTGCATTATTTTTCCCTTACCCTGTGAAGAAACATGATTTTTCTGAAATATTGTTGATCGAGAAAGATGATACTTTGAAACCAGATCCCCTCTTCACGGATTCAATAAAAAGAAAAGTCAATATTCATCATGACTGGAAAGAAGAGACTAAGTATGAAATATTTTTTCCTGATTCGATATTTACTGATATAAGGGGTGTGAGCAATGACAGCACTTCCATTGGTTTTACCACCAAGTCGATGGGTGATTATGGTATTATAAGGGTTGAAATAATAACAGATTCTATTAATGTTTGTAATAATATAATAGTTCAGTTAATGGATAAAGATGAAAATATAAAACGTAAAAATATTATTTCTTCAACTTCAAAAATCAACTATGAATACCTTGATCCCGGTGAATACATCATAAAAGTTATTTTTGATTCCAACGGAAATGGTCATTGGGATACAGGTGACTATATAAATAAAATACAGCCCGAGAAGGTATATTATTTCCCTAAATCAATTAATGTAAGAGCTAATTGGGAAATTGAAGAAAAATGGAAATTATTCGATTCAAATAAAAAGCCTTTAAATAATTAAAACTCTTCATTACACCTGTTGATGCAATCGATAATCTCCTTAAGTGTATGGCTTTTAAGTGAATAATAGATTTTTTTCCCATCACGTTTCGAACTCAGAACCCCTTTATTTTTAAGGATATTCAGGTGATGAGAAGCTGAAGCCTGTTCAATTTTAAGCCTGTTGTAAATTTGTGTTACACTCATTTTTTCATTATCATTTAAAAGATCAATGATAGCGATACGCATTGGATGGGCCATTGCTCTGAGTTTACTGGCTGCCATCTCTAACTTGTTAAGGTCTATTTTTATATCTACCATTTTTTATTTATTTTTTTTTACAAAAATAATAAAATTTATATTAAATCAAAATAAATATATAAATATTTACAAATATAATTATTGATCAAATAATGGTGTAAATTCAAATTTTTTTCCATCAAACAATCCTTTATCACTTAGTTTTAAATCCGGGATAACCAGAAGAGCCATAAAAGACAGGGTCATGTATGGGGAATTTAGTTCTGATCCTAACTCTTTTGCTTCTTCATTTATATTATTATATTCTTTTGCCACCTTGTACCCATCTTCATTCGACATTAATCCTGCCACAGGCAATGCAAGTGTTTTTTTAACATCTCCATTTGCAAGAGATATTCCTCCTCTTGTTCTGATGAGCAGACAAATTGCCTGGGCAATTTCTTTATCGCTGGTGCCGGTTGCAACTATATTATGACTATCATGTGCCACAGTTGAAGCTATTGCTCCTTCTTTCAATCCAAAATTCGAGATAAATCCTATCCCCGGTTTTGCTTCATTATATCTGTTAATAACTACGATTTTAAGTATATCTTTTTCGGTATCACTAATTATATTATCTCCCGATGTTTTTGCAGGATATAAACCCGATTTTGTTATGAGTTGGCCGTCAAAGGCTTCGATAACTTTGATAGTATGGCTTTCAGGTTTAACTTTCAGATCATACATATTAATAGAATCAATATTAAAAATGTTAGGAGATTCTTCCTCAACGGAATTAATTAAGGTTTTTCCTTTATCGGCAACTTTTTCGCCCTTGATATATGTTGAAAGCACGTTAAATTTATTCAGATCATCAACGATAATAAAATCAGCATCATCACCTTTCTGTAATAATCCTACATCAAGGTTATAATGTTTTACAGGATTTAATGTTGCGGCTTTCAATACGGTAATCGGATCGTAACCTAATGATATAGATCGTATTACATGATCGTTGATATGATTATTTACAAGATCATCCGGATGGCGGTCATCGGAACAGAACATTATCTTATCGGGATATTTTTCTATCAGTGGTATTAGTGAATTGAAATTCTTTGCTGCACTACCTTCACGGATCAATATTTTCATTCCGTATTTGATTTTATCTTCAGCTTCCTCAATTGTAAAACATTCATGGTCTGTTGAGATACCGGCCTCAGCATATTTTTCTGCATCTTTACCTTTAACTCCGGGTGCGTGCCCATCAATAGGTTTGTTATGTTTTTTTGCAATTTCGAGCTTTTCTTTAACCGTTTTATCATCAAACAATACACCAGGCCAGTTCATCATTTCAGATAAGTATTTAATATCTTTCATATTGAGCAATTCGTCAAGGTCTTTTATTCCGATTTCTGCACCTGATGTCTCAAACGGAGTAGCCGGAACGCATGAGGGTGCCCCGAAGTAAAACTTAAAAGGTACTTTTTTGCCATTCTCAATCATGAATTTTATTCCGTCTGTTCCCAATACATTTGCAATTTCATGCGGATCGCTGACCGTTGCTACAGTGCCGTGTGTAACTGACAGACGTGCGAATTCGGAAGGAATAAGCATTGAACTTTCAATGTGAATATGTGCATCTATCAATCCTGGTAAGATATAGTGATTTTCCTCTACATTTTCTTCTTTTATATTTGATATTTTCCCATTTACCACACTGATGGTTCCTTTGAAAATTCTATTATTGACCAGATCAATTATTTTTCCGGAGTAAGTTTTTTCTGTATACATATTTATATTGATTAGTTGTTGTTTTTAATGATTTATTTAGTAAAAATTACCATTCTTCTTCAACTGCTTCTGGTGCCGGTTTCATTTTTTCTTTTAGGTTATCGATTAAGTTTTTTACAAATTCGTCCATTTGTTTAAGGTATTCATTCCATTGTTTATTATATGCCGGGTCAGAATCATCGAGCCAGTTTTCAACCGGATATCTTGAAGGTTGGCGTAAAACAAAGTCGGTAATAGTGTATCTGTATCTGCCGTCTTTGAATTCAACAATGAATTTATATAATATCATTCCAGCCCCCATCTCATATCCATCTTCAATATTGTGTATTCTGAACTGATGCCCCCCTTCGATCTTGCCGGTTTTAGGATCACGGATTTGGGTAACACTTACAGGATTTGCATAAAAGTTATTTACCCAATCAACACAACGATTAAACAAATCTTGTTTTGTACCTTTCACTTCAACAACTTCCTGGTAAGTAATTAATCCTGTGGTTTTATCAACAGGTACAACAGATGTGGAATCATTATCCTGACTAAAAGAATAATCAATCGTAAAGAGTACAGTACTTAACAGAAGCAGTAAACATTTCATTGTTTCATGATTTTGGATTAGTATACTTATATATTTCTTTTTGATAACAAATTTAATTAATTCATTTATTTTTCAAGTAACAGAAATAAAAAACCCCCTTTCTTGTGAAAGGGGGTTTAAATTTAATCTGTATATGTTTTTTAGTACATTCCGGGCATTCCACCACCCATTCCTGCTTGTGGTGGCATTCCCGCAGCGCCGCTATTATCTTCCTTTTCGTCTTTATGCTCTGCCAAAACACATTCAGTTGTTAACAGCATACCAGCGATAGAAGCAGCATTCTCTATTGCAACCCTTGCTACTTTTGTTGGATCAATTACTCCTGAGCTATAGAGGCTTTCAAATTTTTCTGTCTGAGCGTTATATCCAAAATCACCTTTTTCTGCTTTAACCCTCTGAATGATAATTGAACCTTCAGCTCCTGCATTTTCAGAAATTTGACGAAGCGGTTCTTCAAGTGCTCTTTTTACAATGCTAATGCCGATTTCTTCATCTTCATTTTCTGTTTTGATCTTATCCAGACTGCTGATTGCTCTGATAAAAGCAACTCCACCACCAGGTATTATACCTTCTTCAATTGCAGCTCTGGTTGCATTGAGGGCATCTTCGAACCTGTCTTTTCTTTCTTTCATCTCAACTTCACTGGCAGCTCCGACGTAAATTACAGCAACTCCACCTGCTAATTTTGCAAGTCTTTCCTGTAGTTTTTCTTTATCGTAATCAGAAGTTGTTGTTTCGATCTGTGCTTTTATCTGCTTTACTCTTCCTTCAATGCTTCCTTTGTCACCTTTACCGCTGACTATGGTAGTATCATCTTTGTCAACTGTAATTTTTTCAGCTTCGCCGAGCATGTCAATAGTAGCGTCTTCCAGTTTGAAACCTTTTTCTTCTGATATTACCGTACCTCCTGTTAACACTGCAATATCTTCAAGCATTTCTTTTCTTCTGTCTCCAAAGCCTGGTGCTTTAACTGCAACAACTTTCAACCCACCTCTTAACTTATTGACTACAAGTGTTGCAAGAGCTTCGGTTTCAACATCTTCAGCAATAATCAATAATGGTCTTCCGCTTTGAGATACTTTTTCAAGTAGTGGAAGCAGGTCCTTCATTACTGAGATTTTCTTGTCATGTATCAGGATATACGGATTTTCGTAGGTAGCTTCCATCTTTTCTGTATCAGTTACAAAATAAGGAGAAATATACCCCCTGTCAAATTGCATTCCTTCTACAACGTCAACATAGGTTTCAATACTTTTTGCTTCCTCAATAGTGATTACCCCTTCTTTTTTAACTTTTTCCATCGACTCGGCAATGAGCTTACCTACTACTTTTTCATTATTTGCTGAAACAGATGCAACCTGTTCTATTTTTTCCGAACTGTCGCCTATCTCTTCCGTTTGATCTCTAAGTGATTTAACAACAGCTTCAACAGCTTTATCAATACCTCTTTTAAGATCCATTGGATTGGCACCGGCTGTTACGTTTTTTAGTCCGGTGGTAAAGATCGATTGTGCAAGTATTGTTGCTGTAGTGGTTCCATCGCCAGCAACATCATTAGTTTTTGATGCGACTTCCTTTACCATTTGTGCTCCCATGTTTTCAATGGGTTTTTTTAAATCTATTTCTTTTGCTACGGTTACACCATCTTTGGATATTGTAGGAGCTCCAAATGATTTATCAATAATTACATTACGGCCTTTGGGTCCTAATGTTACTTTCACTGCATCAGAAAGCATGTCAACTCCTTTTTTCAGGCCTTCTCTTGCTGAACTATCGAATATGATATCTTTTGCCATTTTTAATATGTTTTTAGATTATTAATAATTGATTTTTTCTATTTCTTATTTGCTAAATAATTGCTACAATGTCAGATTCGCGCATGATAAGATAATCATCACCTTCAATTGTAATTTCTGTTCCGGCAAACTTACCATAAAGAACAGTATCCCCTTCCTTAACTGTCATTGGTTCATCTTTCTTTCCGGGTCCTACAGCTTTAACAGTACCCTTTTGTGGTTTTTCTTTTGCAGTGTCAGGTATTATTATTCCTCCTGATGTTTTTTCCTCTGCTTGCGATGGTTCTACGAGAACCCTGTCAGCTAATGGTTTAATGTTGATCTTTGCCATGTTTTATTTGTTTTTTGGATTAGACATTAATTGATGTAAAAAGTTACTATAGCTCCCTGTTTTCATATTTCGTGCCAAAGTGAAAAATAAAAAGAATGTCAGAATGTTAATGACATTCTGACATTCTTTTGTCTCTTTAAATGTTATAATGAATTATTGACTTTCCGGTTGCTGACTTGGTGGTAATTGATAATCCTGATTAATTGGCTGCGTTTGCGTTTCATCTAATTGCTCCCTAAGCTCCGTATCAACAACTTTTTGTTCCTGATTACTTCTGGGTATAACAAAAATTGTTGCAAGACTGAGGAATAACAGTATTATTGCCAAAGTCCATGTTGATTTTTCAAGAAAGTCTGCTGTTTTTCTAACTCCCATGAATTGATTCGAACCGGAAAAATTTGATGCCAGTCCGCCACCTTTACTACTTTGTACCAATACAATCAAAATGAGTAAGATACAAGTAATTAAAATTAATACCGAAACTAAAATGTATGTGCCCATATCTATTTCTTTTTCAAATTTTTGATTTCTTCGTCAAGTTCTTTTATTTTTTTTGCAAAATAACTACTTTTTTCAGGAAATTTCAAGCTTAACTTAATATAAATTATTTTTGCCTTCTGATAGAGACCCTGATCATGATATATTTTTGCAAGAGTTTCACTTACAATATTCTCTTCATCAACGATACTTTTCTGTGCATATTCTTCGGGATCAAAAAAAACCTGCTTTGGTGATTTTATTGTGGGTTTTTCTTTGATGAACTTATCGATCAAATCTTCATGTTTTTTCAGATTGCTGGTATCTTCGTCACTTTCTTTGTCTTTCCTTTCATATTCTTTTTTTATTGTTGTGGTTTTCCTGCGATGTTTTTCTTTCTGAATATCCGTAAGGCGTTTCTCAATGATTTGCTTTAGGTGTTTTATTTTTTCTTCTTCTTTTGTGAGATCGGTTGTTTCTTCAATAGAGTAATCCGATAAATTAAGTTCATAAAGTTTGTTGCGTTTCTTTTTTTCGGCAGTAGCTTCCTCTTTTATTTTTTCTTCTTTCTTTTCTTTACTGCTATATTCGTCTGGAAGATCATATTTGATTTCTTCAAGATTTGAAAGCGCATCTATGTGTTTTTTTAATACCTTCCTGTCAGAAGCGTAGGCAGCAGCGATTTTGAGCTGGTTATCATATTGGAAATGGTTTTCCTTAAATAGATTCAGCACATAAAGCAGTTTTATTGTCTGGCAAAAAGGAAAGTCAGTGGCAAGTTTTTCAAACAACTTAATACTCTGATAATTTAAATTTTCAGGTGTTTTAATGTATTCTATGAATTGTTGTTTATTCATACTTGATTACCAGTTTACAACAGCTTTATTAAAAATATCATCTACGAGCATTTCATTAATTTGTTCCATTAAGGCGTCTTTAACTGTATTTAAATCTTCCTCACTTGAATAATCTTCATATCTTGAAAAGCTTGTATCAAAGTTTTTTGAATCATCAAAGGTATTAATATATCGTACTTTAACCTTTATAGTAAGCCTGTTTAACGCAGCAGTCTGATCACCTGTAATGGCAACAGGTGTGACAGAATACCCTGTGATTTCTCCATCAAGCTGAAGATCACCGTTATTAGGTACTAAGTTTAGATTGGTTTGAGACTCAAATTTATCACGCAATGCATTTGTAAAAGTCTGGCTTAATATTGGCTCAACCATATCGGAATTATTTGGGAAATATTGTATTGATATGGTTTTTGCTCCCGGCGGAATTGATGCCCCTGTAAATGAGTAAACACCGCATCCGGACAAAAAGCTAATAATAGCAAATAAAGATAAAATGTATTTAAAGTTATGATATTTACAATCAGTAGTCATTTAATAATTTGTAATTATGAAATATTATACTCTTTTATTTTTCTGTAAAGCGTTCTTTCTGAGATACCAAGTTCTTTTGCGGCGTTTTTTCTTTTTCCGTTATGTTTTTCAAGAGCTTTTCTAATCAGATCCATTTCTTTTTTCCGTAATGACAGTGATTCTTCAATTATCTCAGATGGTTGAACAGGCTCTTCATAAGAATCATCATGTGAATCTGATATTTCTATCTGGTTAAGGTTTTTATTTATTTCGTTGGTATCTGAGTATAGTTCTTTAATAATTTTAGTTTTATTCTCCTGGAGATCAGATGTTACTCCACCGGCTTGTAATATATCCGCCACTATCCTTTTTAATTCACCAATATCCTTTTTCATGTCAAAAAGAACTTTATAAAGCAAATCCCTTTCTGTAAATTCACGTTCTCTTTCTTCTTTTTTATATAAAACAGGCAGCTCGGTATATTGACTGCTAGGCAGGTATTTTTGTAATGTATTGGCGTTAATATTCCTTTCCTCTTCAATTATTGACATTTGTTCGGTGATATTCTTTAGTTGCCTTACATTACCCTGCCAGCGGTAATTGACCAATAATTTTTGTGCTTCTTCATCAAGCTTAAGTGGAGGCATATGGTATCTTTCTGCAAAGTCAACTGTAAATTTTCTGAACAGGAGCAATATATCCTCTTTCCTTTCACGAAGCGGAGGTATAATAATTGGTACCGTATTTAACCGGTAGTAAAGATCTTGTCTGAACTTACCATTCTGTATAGCTTCAGGTATGCTTACATTTGTTGCACCAACAACCCGAACATCGGTTTTTATTACTTTTGATGATCCGACCTTAAGAAATTCACCTGATTCAAGCACACGCAGGAGTCTTACCTGTGTTGAAAGCGGAAGTTCGGCTACTTCATCTAAAAAAATAGTGCCTCCGTTAACCACTTCAAAATATCCTTTCCGGGCTTCGTGAGCGCCGGTAAATGATCCTTTTTCATGACCAAATAGCTCTGAGTCTATGGTTCCTTCTGGTATTGCACCGCAGTTAACGGCAATATAAGGTCCGTGTTTTCTCGCACTGAGCTGGTGAATGATCTTGGGGAATACTTCTTTTCCGGTACCGCTCTCACCAGCTATTAAAACAGTTATATCAGTAGGTGCAACCTGTCGGGCTATATCTATTGCCTGATTGAGCAATTTAGAATTACCAATAATACCATACCGTCGCTTTATTGCTTGTATATCCATTCCTGTATTTAGGTTTTCCTGTTAACGATCTTGTTAATTAACTATTAATGCCTGAGTAAAATTTTATTTTGAATTGATAAATTTATGTAAAATTAATCATTTTTATTGTAACAATCAAATATTCAGTTAGTTGATTATTAGCCAATAGTTTGTGTATCAATAAAAAATCCCTTGAAGTAATATCAAGGGATTTCGCAATAAACATAATCATTAGGGATTAGTGATTCTTGACTTCTTTTTTTATTCTTTGTATATGACCTCTTCCTAAAGCTTTAACTTCACAACCAAGTTCAAAATATCTTTTTATTTTATCATCGGATAAAATACCAAAACAATCAATAACCGCCAGAGGTTGACCTGCCCATTTTACCACATCATCAGGTGACAGGTCGAGATATTGTTCATGAGGTACTGCAAAAATTACTGCTTCCATTCCTTTTAGAGACTTTTTCAGGTTTTTTTGAATCCTGATATCTTCAAGCTGTTCCTGATTTCTAAAGAATCTTTTCCAGGAGTAACCAGGAGCAGGGTAGGTGTCCTGTGACTCAAACTCATACCAATGTTCAACATAAGGATCATGTACGTATATTTCAGCACCCATCTCACTAAGTTTACGTACCACCATTTCGCTACCGCTGTACCGTGTATCTCCCACATCCTGTCTGTAGCTGGCACCACAGATCAATACATCGGAGCCTGCAATGTACCTTGCCATATTTCTTAATGCATCCCTGGTAAGCTCAGTAACATGTAACGACCGGGTATCATTAATATCGATTGCTGTGGGTGTAATTTTAAATACATCATCACCATCATGAAATCCCAGTATATGTTCATATGCCCAATATCCCAAACCACCGTCCTTTGGCAGGCAATAGCCACCTATACCGGGACCAGGGAAGATTATATTGCTATGGGTTGGCCTCATTTTTATGGCTTTAATCACTTTTATCAGATCAACGCCGTTTTTCTCTGCAAATAAGCTCCACTCATTAAGATAGGCAAGAATGGTAGCACGGTAAGAATTCTCAACTATTTTGGTGGTCTCGGACTCTATCGGTTTATCCATTACTGTTAATGGAAAATCTTTTGTGTTTAGTACCTCGTGTAAAAATTTTTCAACCCTGTCGCGTGCTTCCGGCGTACATCCAGCGCAAACCCTCCAGAAATCACGAATGCTGCTGACATACTCCCGCCCTGGCATAACGCGTTCAAAACTATGTGATAGTAGAGGAGTGGCATTTAGGTTTCTTTTTTTGAATTCTTTTTTAAGAATAGGCCACGCAACATATTCTGTTGTACCAGGTGCAACAGTAGTTTCAATAAGAACAAGACATTGTTCTTGTATTTTCTGTCCTATCGTTTTAATTGTAGCTTCAAGTGCTGCCATATCAGCTTCGCCGTTGCGCATATTGCCGAGTTCGTTTTTTGTATAGTCGCATTGTACGTCAACAATCACACAATCGGCCAGCTTTAGGCAATCATTGTTATAAGTAGCAACTAAGGTTTTATCTTTTAGTACACATCTGCTGATCAGCTCGTTAACTTCAGGGTCTTCTGCCTTTACCGGTGATTTACCTCTATTCAGTAAAGGTATTTTCCAATAACTCCTTACACTTGGACGCTGACAGCCTATTACGAATTTAGTTGTGTTTCCCTTTTTATCACGGGTATCTGCAACTATGGCAGCCATGACAGCGCCTACAAAGCCAACCCCCATAACTACAACTATTTCTTTTCCTTCTTTACGGGCCGCATTAGCTTTTGTGCTGATCTTTTTAAATTCATCACCATATTGCTCAGGTTTTGGTATGATGAACTTTTCACCATCAGGACTGATTGAATACTTGTTCTCTTCGGATTCTTTCATATTATTTCTATTTGATTAAGTTTTTTATGATTGATTGAACAGATTATCTTATAACAGCGTTTATTTGCTTTTGAAATGTTTTGATGAGCTTATCCATAGTTTTATCTATAACTTTATCTGTAAGGGTTTTTTCCGGATTTTGCAGTATGAAGCTTAAAGCATATGATTTTTTACCCTTTTCAATGTTCCTTCCTTCATAAATATCAAAA
Organism: uncultured Bacteroidales bacterium; assembly: GCA_964550205.1. Classification (GTDB taxonomy): domain Bacteria; phylum Bacteroidota; class Bacteroidia; order Bacteroidales; family JAIOZK01; genus JAIOZK01. The sequence continues at coordinate 22,669 of CAZJYD010000023.1, read as the reverse complement.
AGAGAAACGGATTTTAATAATTCCTTTTCAGCTTTGAAAGCTAGCTCTTTTATTGTTTGAAAATTTACATCTTTATTAACAAGAAGAGCCAGATCACGACGAACAGCAGGGAATTTCGGAATTTCTTTATATTGCAGTGATACTTCTTTTACCAATTTTAATAATTTATCCCAGTGTATATTGGCATAAAAAACATCCTGTGTAATGTCAAATTTATCAGTGTATTCCTGGCATACTTGTCCTAATTCTGCTATGAGGTCTTTCTGATGAAAGATTCGTATGCCTTCCAGGAAATCCTCAGAAATTTTAGTGTCGTAACTAAGCTTGTTATCTTTAAGTCCTAGTTGTTCCAGAATGTTGTTTGTAAATGCTTTTAGATAGTATATATCCGTATTTTCCTCTATAGTTGCCCAGCTTTCTTTATGCTTTTTACCTGTAATGAATAAACCAATATGTGTATATTCCTTGAAACCCGTTAACGGATCTTTATTCTTACTTTTTCGGAGATGATATATGCGACCGAATTCATAAAATTTAAGGTCATATGATTTTCTGTTATGATTGTATGCAATTGCCTCCAGTCCTCCAAACAGAAGATTTTGTCTCAAAACATCCAATTCCTGATTATTCGGATTAAATATCTGGACATTGTTTTCGCTTTTAAGGTTTTTACTGAATTCTATGTATTTTGAATTCGTAAGAGAGTTATTTATGATCTCATAAAATCCGTTACTTGTTAGATAATCAGAAATAATGTTTTTCAGTCTGTGTGGGTCAGGCTTGCTGGTATAAGAAATTGAAGATATTACCCTGTCACTTGTTTCGATATTGTTATATCCGTATATTCTTAGTATTTCTTCAATTACATCTGCCTCTATTGTTACATCAACTCTATAAGTTGGGATCAAAAGGCTCAGCCCTTCTTCATTTTCATATTTAATTTCAATGTCCAAATCGTGGAGTATATTCTTTGTAGTAGTGTGATCTATCGCTTTTCCGGTTATTCTTTTTATGTTTTTGTATTTGATGTTAATGTTCTGTCTTTTTATTGGGTTGGGGTATTTATCAACGATAACGCTTGAAATTTTGCCGCCTGCAATATCTTTAATTAAGAGTGCTGCACGTTTGAGTGCATATACCGTAATATTGGGATCAGCTCCTCTTTCAAACCTGAAGGAAGCATCTGTTTGAAGTTTGTGATGGCTTGCTGTTTTCCTGATTGATTTAGGATTGAAATAAGCGCTTTCAAGGAAGACATTCCTGGTTTTTTCATTTACGCCGGTATTTATCCCGCCAAATACTCCCGCAATACACATTCCTCCTTTGGTATTGCAGATCATGAGATCATCTTTTGTCAGTTCCCTTTCTATATTATCAAGGGTTTGGAATTTGGTGCCCTGTGGTAATTTTTTAATTATTACTTTATCTCCGGTAATCTGATCTGCATTAAAAGCATGCAATGGCTGGCCAAGTTCAAATAATACAAAATTGGTGATATCGACAATATTATTTATAGGTCTTATTCCGATAGCATTAAGATAGTTTTTAAGCCAACCGGGCGATTCTTTAACTTTTATACCGGATATAGTTATGCCTGAATACCTGGGACATGCATTTTTATCTTCAATGACAACATCTATGTAACGATCATTATTGTCTGTCTTAAAGTGTTCAACTGATGGTTTTTTCAGGCAGAACTTTCTCGTTTTATTTAGGTGATTAAAAGCAGCAACCAGATCTCTTGCTGTCCCTAAGTGTGAGATTGCATCGGTGCGGTTGGGAGTTAATCCAATGTCGTAAACATGATCTTGTTTTATTTCGAAGTATTCCTTTGCAAGCATGCCTGGTTTTGCTTTTGGGTCAAGCACCATGATTCCTTCATGTGAAGTACCCAATCCTATTTCATCTTCTGCACATATCATTCCTTCTGATACTTCACCACGTATTTTGGTTTTTTTGATTTTGAACGGTTTATCATCAAAATAAAGGGTTGTCCCGGTTATTGCAACGGGTACTTTTTGCCCGGCTTCAACATTGGGAGCTCCGCATACAATTTTTAAAGGATCATCCTTGCCGATATCAACGGTGGTAAGACTTAACTTGTCGGCATTGGGGTGTTTCTCTGTATTTAATACTTCGCCTATTACTATGCCTTCCAGACCACCTTTCACTGATTCAAACCTCTCAAGCCCCTCAACTTCCAATCCTGTATTTGTTAACACTTCTGATAGTTTACGGGGACTAAGGTTAAAATCTACATAATTCTTTAACCAATTGTATGATATTTTCATGAAGATTAAAGTGTTATAGTCGAGAGCAAATGTAATGAATTTAATTTATTTGTCAGCTAATCATACACCAATTTGTAGAATAGCGATTCATAAATTTTATGAATTCCAAAACCGGGCGATTTTTATTCATCTTAAGTTCCTGATCTTCTTCAAGCATTTGAAGGGCATTATTCCTGGCTGATTTAAGTATTTTTTCATCTTTAATAAGATTAGCAATTTTAAGATTAATGATTCCACTTTGTTTGGTTCCTTCCAGTTCACCCGGTCCACGGAGATTAAGGTCGGTTTCCGCTATTTCAAATCCGTCGTTTGTTTTTACCATGGTTTCAATTCGTTTGCGTGCTTCATTACTGATTTTGTTTTTGGTCATAAGAATACAATATGCTTGTTCAGCACCCCTGCCAACACGCCCTCTTAACTGGTGTAATTGCGATAAGCCAAATCTTTCAGCATTTTCTATTACCATAACAGTTGCATTGGATACATCAACACCGACCTCTATTACGGTTGTTGATACAAGAATCTGGGTTTTGTCTTGCACAAACCTTTGCATTTCATAATCTTTATTTTCAGCTTTCATTTGCCCATGTAAAATACTAATTGAATATTCCGGAGAGGGAAATGCTCTTGAGATGCTTTCATACCCATCCATTAGATCTTTGAGGTCGAGTTTTTGTGATTCCTGTATCAGGGGGTATACTATATAGATTTGCCTGCCTTGTCTTATCTGTTTTTTAAGAAAACCAAATAATTTCAGTCTGTCCTTATCATAATAATGGTATGTTTTTACTGGCTTGCGGCCCGGGGGTAATTGTTTAATTACGGAAAAATCCAGGTCACCGTATAGGGTCATTGCAAGGGTTCTTGGTATCGGTGTTGCGGTCATTACGAGTACGTGGGGTGGTGTTTTACTCTTCTTCCAGAGTTTTGCCCTTTGTGCCACACCGAACCGGTGCTGTTCATCAATGATAGCAAGTCCAAGCTTATTAAAGATAACTGTTTCTTCAATTAGTGCATGAGTTCCGATTAAGATCTGCAAAACATTTTCCCTGAGATTTTTAAATATTTCTTTTCTTTCATTTGGCTTTGTTGATCCTGTTAAAAGATTAATTGTAACGTTCATCTTACCCAGCATTTCTTTAAATGTTTGAAAATGCTGTGAAGCAAGTATTTCGGTTGGTGCCATAAAGCATGTCTGATAATCATTATCAAGTGCAAGCAACATGATCATCAGACCAACAAGGGTTTTACCACTTCCTACATCTCCCTGCAGCAATCTGTTCATTTGTTTTCCCGAACCTAAATCAGCCCTGATTTCCTTTATAACTTTTTTTTGATCTTCGGTAAGTTTAAAGGGAAGGTGATGATGATAGAAAGTATTGAAATAGCTGCCAACTTCCGGGAAAAGATGACCCTTATATTTTTTGATTCTATTAAATTTCTGTTTTAATAATTTTACCTGAATAAAAAATAATTCTTCAAATTTCAATCTGATGTGTGCTTTTTTAAGCTTATGCTGATCGGGGGGGAAGTGAATAGTCCGTAAAGAAGTTTCTCTCCTCATCAGGTTATATTTATCAAGTAATTCATTTGATAGATTCTCAGGAATATTATTGTCGACTTTCTTTATAAGATTACGCATTATTTTATTAATGCCTTTACTGCCCAAGCCTTTTGATTTCAACCTTTCGGTTGAAGAGTAAACAGCCTGAAAATTTTCTCCAAGCGATGTATCCTGTGATGATGCTTCTTCTATCTCAGGGTGCGGAATATTGAATTTATTATTGAATAAAGATGGTTTACCAAAGACGATATATTCTTTATCAGGGTGAAATTTATCTTTGATCCATCTGAAACCTTTGAACCATAAAAGCTCAATTCGGCCGGTATCATCATAAAGATATGCCTGTAAACGTCTTGCTTTTCCCTTCCCGATAAAATTAATATCACGTATTTTACCTTTTAGTTGTACATAGGTTAAATCACTGTTTATTTCTGTTGTTTTGAATATTCTGCTGATATCTACATACCGGAATGGGAAATAAGTAATGAGATCATTAAAACTAAATATCTGCAACTCTCTATTTAGTAACTCAGCCCGTTTTGGACCTACGCCTTTTAAATATTCAACAGGTGTTTCAAGAAAAGAATATGACATTGTACATTGAGAGTAATAAACAAAGATATGAATAAAAAAAAAGAGAATCATGAATTCTTGATTCTCTTTTTTATTTATAGATATAAATTATTTAGATTAGAATTCCCAGAGATCGTGTTCAAATTCAAACAGCTCGTTTTTTATTCTTTCTGATTCCATTAATGCATCAAGGCCGGTAGCATATTCGGAAATTCTTCTGTCGTAAACATTCTGTGCTTTATAGATATAACTGCTGAATTTTCTTTTCAGGAATACTTCATCATATGATCGTCTTTCAGCATCATTATGACGGTTATACACAAGTGCTTTTGCGAACATTGGCCGTGCTTCAGGGTAATATACCCAAAACAATGGTTCGGGGATCTCTTCCCCTTCTCGTTCTTTTAGCATAACCGGGCATAAGCCTATTATCCTGCACATCATTTGTGAGCGTTGCTTGTCGAAATACCAGTCTTCCTTTACCCTTATCCTCATTACTCTTGAAGGATCGAATTCAGTATAGATCACGGTATCATATTCCTCATAAGGAGGGTAAGGTCTGGTAAGAGTTCTGTGAATTGTATCTATCTGACGGGTTATAACTTCCTGGTATGTCAGCGGCACAAGAAATTCATCAGTTCCAGAAATATCATAAGCTGTAACGGAACCTTCTTTTAGTGCATCCATTACAACCTGCATAAAACTTCTCCAGTTATTGTGTGGTTCCAATGGATAATAGAAAGGCTGATTTAATTTTTGTTTCATATCAATAGTACGCCATATTCTCTTTGACCACATAACATCAGCTTTTCTTAACGGAGGATAGGGTATAGGTGTTTTATCGATAATTCCTTCATCAGGAAAAAGACCATCCTGTGGCGGATCATCCAGTATTTGAGCGTTTGAAATATTAGCTATGCCAACTAGTATTCCGAGTAATGCGAATCCGAAAATTAACTTTTTCATAATACACCTCCTAAAGTTAATTATTTAACTATTTTATTGTAAGATTTATTGTGTTGAGTGTACGTGTTATACCTTCAGGACCCACAGCCTGTATGTTTTCGAAGAAAAACTTCTGTCCTCTTCTAGAATCCCTGATAATATTTATAATTTCTTCTGTAAAGCGGTTACCCGTGGCTCTTTTAGGTATCCAGTCACCACTTATGATCGTACCCATTGTGAACGATTGAACTTCGAAATAGAGTTCAAATTCAAAATCTTTCATAGCAGGTATGATAGCACCGGCAGCAAGGAGTGTGTTCTTTTCGATTCTTCCTTCTTTGATTCCTGCGATCTCAGCAACAGGGTCTGGTACACGTTTAACACGAAATTCTCTGGAACCCATGTCCATAGTTGCTTCTTCATAATCTGCCGTAGCGTTAATAACTGCTTTGCTCATATCTGATGTAACTCTGACAATGTAATTATAGTCTTCTCCTCTTTCACGAATTATTTCTCCGCCCGGGGAAATTCTGGGATGTATATTGTCTTCAGCAATACCCGGTACTGAGATTGAAACAGGATTATCCACGCCGATATAAAATACATTCATTTTTGTTGCAGCCACTGTAAGCGAGGGCGGGGCTACGATATAATCTCCTGAAAACGGAAATGAAAGTGTTTCCCCTTCAGGGTTTAATACCTTAATCACACCCGCATAATTATGAGGGCCTATTGAACTAGTTGAAAAAGAAATTTTTGCTACTCCTTCTTTACCTTCTACCTGTTGGCATCTGGATTCATACTGATCCAGCCATTTGGAAACACCTGGTAATACATATACTTCAGGGTCCTGTTTTGTATCATAAGCAGCAACAAATACTTCAGCTTCGTATCTTTCTCCTTTAATTATATATGAACGTTTTGGGATAATTTTTGCTTCGATCTTATCGAATTTAAAATCCTCTGCAGTAATATCAGAAAATAACTGACCAAGAACATCAAATTGTGCATTTTTAACCTCGCTAACCAGTTTATTCAGTATGGTTACATCAGCTGCCATTATTGTATAATAAAAATTGTGTTGTTCCCATGTTTGCTCATTTCCGTCAACACCATAATAGGGTCCTTCCGTTCTAAGTCCAAGTCGTTTACTTGTACTATCTTCATCTATCAAGGCAAGCATTTTGTCACGATACCTGTTGATTTTATTTTTAAGAATACCGGATGGCTTGTCATGAGTTACTGTTTCGTCGCTGCCGAAAAAGAAACGTGTTGGTTCTGTAAATCTATCTTTTGCTCTTATATTTTTTAACGGGGCTTTTCTTGCAGAATCCAATGTTTTGATCCTGGCATCAGTTGAAACAATTAATGCATATTTTAAACTGTCAATAAAATCTATCATTTCATCAGACCATTCAACTGCCTGCATAGCATTGTCGTAATATGGTTTAACTTTGTTTGGTTTGAGAGTATATTGCTTCTCAAAATCTGAAATTAAATTTTCTAATTTGTTAGTAAAGTTTTGTCTTGTTTTTTCAACACTTTCGTTAACCACAATGAACGCATCAAGCATTTCTTTTGAAACATTCAACGCCAGAAGTGCGGTTAACACCAGATACATCATTGCGATCATCTTCTGCCGCGGGGTTTCCTTATATCCAGCCATATGTAGTTATTATATTTAAATTAATTCTTAACGATTTATTATTGATTTTCCTTAAAGCTCATTGCAGAGAGCATATTGCCATATACTTTATTTAATGTAGCAACACGTTCGGTAAGTAAATCGAGTTGTTCTTTGTATTTGGATGTTTTTTCCGATGATTCGCTAAGATCGCTGAGAAACTGATTCATTGTTTCCTGTAGTTTTGCTGCTGATTCAACCTGCTGGTTTGTACCTTGAAGTTGAAGTTCATATACAGCATTTAATGCTGCAAGATTATCAGAAATCCTTTTAAGTTGTTCGTTGTATGATTTACCTTCGGTAGATGAAAGATCAAGCGCTTCGGCAGACTTTGAAAGCACATCGGCTGATTTTGTATATTTTTCAGCTAATGATTTTGCTGATTCAGATGCTTCTTTAATACTTCCGGCAAAATCGCCTGCAGCTTCCATATCTTTTCTAATAGACTCTGATGCTTGAGAGTATGCACTCGAAAGGCTTGCAGCTCCTTCGGAAGCTTTTTTAATATTTTCAACATAATCTGTTGATGCCATTGAGTCTTTATTAAGCAGATCTGATGTTTTTTTGTATGATTCGCTAAGTTCACCAACTGCGTTTGATGCGTTCTTCACATTGCTTACGTATTCATTAGTTACCACTGATGCATCACTGATCTCGCCAAGCTTGGAAGCGTTATCACTAAATCTTCGCATACCGTTACCAAGCCTTTCGATTAACTGGGTGTCAATATTTGCTTCTTTTAACATATTGTCGAGCTGCTGTGTTGGTTTGCCTTTTTGAATTTCTTGGGCATCTTTCTCACTATGATATAATCCGGCCAATTCGGGATAAACCAGACTCCAGTCAGGTTCAACATATGGTGACTCAAATGCTGAGAAAAAGAAAATAAGTGATTCGGTTCCCAGTCCGACAATCAACATTATGTCAGCTCCCGGGTAGTGATTAATTTTAAAAAGTGCTCCTAAAATTACTACTGAAGCACCCCAGCCGTATAACCTGGCCATGAAGAATTTAAAACCTCTTCTTCTAACTAAATTGAATAGTCCCATAATATTGTACTTAATTAATTATTGTTAAATTACTGATTTATTTTTATTCATATTCTAATTATATACTCTTGATGCACGAGCAGGGTTGTCGTCTTTATTCCTTCCCAGGTAAGGTTGTATGCATCTGAATCCGATGTAACATTTTGCAGTATCCTGGTATTCGTAAGCTCTTGTAGTAACCTGCAGATAGTGAAATACGTCTTTCCATGAGCCACCGCGTATGACTTTACGTTTCATTGCGGGAGGATCACTTTCTTTAGCATTATAAGTGTAAGCCGGATTCATATCCCAGGATACATCATAAGATACTGGATCGTAAGCACTGACTGTCCACTCAGCAACATTTCCCGCCATATCGTATAATCCCCAGTCGTTTGAAGGATAATGAGCAACGATGACCGTACGAAGCCCACCGTCTGCTACATAATTACCGCGCAAAGGTTTAAAGTTTGAAAGGAAACATCCTTTTTCATTTCTTGTATAGGGACCACCCCATGGATAAGGACTAAGTGCATATCCGCCACGTGCTGCCCATTCCCATTCAGCTTCTGTGGGTAATCTGAATTCTGCCAAAGCGGGTTCTCCTTTTTTACTTGCGATATAATTGTTCAACAGTTCTGTTCTCCAAACGCAGAATGCACGAGCCTGCCTCCAGTTAACCCCTACAACAGGATAATGATCATAAGCAGGATGCCAGAAATACATTTTAGTCATAGGATCGTTAAATGAATATGTGTAATCATGCATCCAGGATAATGTGTCAGGATATACATTGATAAACTCTTTTCTTACATATACTGATCTGTCACGCAAACCCTGAGGCCTGTTTGCAAGAGCCGCATCCCTGTAATCACCTTCTTCGGAATAATCTTTTTTTGCGGCTGCTTTAAGATCAACCCAATAATATTCGTACATAAGTTTACGTGTATCAATCTCTTTTCTTCTGAAATACCTCTCATGTTCGGGTAAATACATCTCTTCAAGAGCATCTCGTATTTCCTGATCATCACTGTTCCATTCAAGCTCCGTTTTCCAGTTTAAATGTGGGGGTTCATAAATTTCGCCTGTTTTCTCGTTTTCCTGGATTAAATAATCATCGGGTCTTATTTCGCCTAATAATGTTCTGGCTATTGAATCTCTTACCCAATATACAAATTGACGATACTCATTATTGGTAATTTCAGTTTCATCCATATAAAAAGCTGATATGGAAATCGTTTTGGGTTTATGCGTGTAAGCATGTGTAACATCTTCGTCACCTACACCCATTGTATAACTTCCTTGCGGAATAAATACCATTCCATAAGGATCGGGTTGGTAGAAATGTTTTGTTTTTTTGTTTACACCAACGAGTTCACCATTTCCTCTGTTGGAACAGCTTGCCAGTAGAGCTAATGCAGCAACATAAAACAATAACTTTTTCATAAGGAGTTCTATTTTTATTGTCATTGTAACGTCTTTCAGTATTTTTTATTATTATAATCGCGGCCAAAGATAAAAACAAATATAATATACATCAATAAAAATCATAAAAATCTTGTATTAAAGTATCTTTTTCTTGCCGGTTCTAATTGTAATTTAAAACAATATCCTATGGATATTTCATGTGTTCCGCCTAATCCCAATCCCTTAGTGTTTATATCATAAGAATAACCAATCCGGAAATTTTTATAGTATAATCCGGCCATCAAAATTACCGATTCCTGTAATCTGTATGATATCCCCCCCCAAAATTTATCTTTATATTCAACTAATGTGCTAATATCGAACTGGTTTTTTGCCTGCCCCATTTTTATTAAAAAAGAGGGCATTATATCAAACAATGGCTTGCCGGGAAGATTAAAAGTATACCCACCTGTTATATACAAAGAGCGGTCAAGTGTATATTTTAATTCATTACCACCTTCACCTGATCCTAAGGGCTTCCCGTCGGATTGAAGCAGATCAATTGCTGAAACACCAACATAAAATTTATCCGGGATTCCATATTGTATGCCTAAGGAAAAATCGAAAAGCATATCGTTTTCATCTGAACCTAATTCACTTATTAAAGGATCAGAATCATCGAAAAAATGATATTTTGAAAAATCTGCGGATCTGTTAATAAAAGCAAACTGAAATCCTGCACCAAAATTACCTCTGTTGATATTTGTCCTGTAAGTATATCCCAGTTTCAGTTCTATATCATTCCAAAAACCTATCTTGTCGTTAAAGATCACAGCACTTACACCACCTCTTAGAATTTTAACCGGGGCATCTGCTGTGATAAGAAAAGTTTCAGGTGCAATGTTGTTTCCTTCATCATCTTCGAAACCTACCCATTGCTGCCTGATAATACCATTAATACAAATACCTCCACTGCTTCCTGCAAATCCGGGATTTATGTAAGTATTATTGAACATGTATTGGCTGAACTGCGGATCCTGTTGTGAAAAAATCCTAACACTCATTAGTAAAATAGGAAGAAGTATTATTATTGTTTTTGCTCTCATCAACAGCTTTGGTTTTAAATAGCCTGCTAAAATAAGAATTTTTTCAAAATCAATTAATTTCTATGAAAATCATTAATGATTAAATATTTTATTAAATCAGAATTATTTTTTAGTTGTAATCTATAACAAGGTTTTAACATTTTTATTATTGACAAATATTAACAAATTTACTTTGCAGGTTTTATAAACTAAGTAATTTTGCACGATTTTTTTCATAGATATTTTATTAAACATTTAAATAAGTTTTAGACATGTCATTCTTACAAAAGGAAAAATTGTTTTCAAGAAAATGGTTCATAAATTATTCATTGATTATTGTAGGATCATTCATTCTTGCCTCCGGGTTTGTTTTATTTATTACTCCATATAAAATTGTACCCGGCGGGGTCTATGGAATTTCAATTGTTTTGCACTGGTTATTGGGAACTCCCGTAGGTATGGTTGCCCTGGCATTTGATATTCCATTAACGTTGATTGGTTTGAAAATTCTGGGACCACGTTTTGGTATCAAAACAGTTTTGGGCTTTTTTCTGACTGCAATATTTGTTGACTTGCTAACATTCATATATGGTTCGGAACCATTGGTGCAGGATGATGCTTTGTTATCTTCCATTTTTGGTGGTGTTTTTATAGGATTGGGATTGGGATTAATATTTAAATCCAAGGCAACATCAGGTGGAACCGATATAGTGGCAATGATTATCAACAAATATACTAAGCTTCCTCTTGGTCATTTAATGATCCTGGTTGATTCTGTAATTGTTATTATAGGATTAATAGCATTCAAAGATTGGAAAATACCACTTTATTCATTGATAGTAATTTTTATAACAGGAAGAGTTGTTGATGTGGTACTTGAAGGCATCAGCTATGAAAAAACATTATTTATTGTTTCGGATAAACATGAAGAGATCAGGGATAAAATTATTAATGATCTGAATAGAGGGGGTACTTATCTTAAAGGTAAGGGTATGTATAATCAAAAAGAAAAAACTGTTATTTTTACTGTTGTTAACCGTCGTGAGATGGCTATGCTTCAGGAATACATCAACAGGATTGATACAGATGCATTTTTAACTGTAATTAATGCAAATGAAATATTGGGACATGGTTTTAAATCCCTGCGGGATAAGTTAGAAGATGTTTAATAAGTATGGCTATTTTTGGAATAATTTGATTATGTCATTGCCATTAGCCCATATCAGTATTGCAAATAAAATGATCATTCCGGTAATTTGGGCATATTCCATAAATTTATCACTAGGTTTGCGCCCTGCAATGATTTCGTACAATAAGAACATAACATGCCCGCCATCGAGCGCAGGTATAGGTAATACATTAAGTATAGCCAGCATAATACTTAAAAAAGCGGTTAACCTCCAAAAGTGTTGCCAGTTCCAGGTAGAAGGAAATATACTTCCAATGGTAATAAATCCACCCACTGATTCATAAGCTTTAACCTCGGGTGAAAACAATAATTTCAATTGTTTAAGATAGTTACCGATGCTTTCATAAGCTTTGACGGTGCCGGCAGGAATAGCTTCAAAAAACGAATAATTCTTCTCACTGAAGTTAAAATACTTTTTTAGAGGCTTTGGATAAACTCCTATCTTACCGGCTTCAGGTACACTTACATTATAATATAAGGTATCGGTATTTCGTAAAACAGTTAGATTTATTTTCTGGTTTTTATATTGCGGTATTTCTTTCACGAACTCATCAAAGTACCTGATGGATTTTTTATTTAATCCGATTATCTTGTCTCCGGGAATAAGTCCTGCAGACTTTGCTGGTGAATCCGTTGTGAAATCACCCACTTCGAAAGGAAATCTGACAAAAATAAAATCGGGTGATTTATGTTTAACCAGCTTGCTTAAAAATCCTTCCGGAATAGTAATAGTTTTTGTTTCATTATCTCTTATAACCGTAATGGTTTTTGCTTCATCCAGAATAAGCTTAACGGGTATTTTAGAAAAGTCTTCGATTTCATCACCTCCCACCGAAATAATTTTGTCGCCATTTTTCAATCCCATTTCAAGTGCAAGCGAATCGCAGGTAATACCGAATTTGTTGACCTCTGAAGTTGGCAGGTATTGTTCACCCCAGGTAGTTAGCATTACTATGTAAATAACAATGGCAAGCAATACATTTACTATAACGCCGCCAAGCATGATTATAAGCCTCTGCCATGCAGGCTTGGATCGGAACTCATATGATTGTGGGGGTTTTTTCATCTGCTTTTTATCAAGCGACTCATCTATCATACCCGATATTTTAACATAACCTCCAAGAGGCAGCCATCCCATACCATATGTTGTTTCCCCTGCTTTAAACTTGAAAATGGAAAACCACGGATTAAAAAAAAGATAAAACTTTTCAACTCTTGTTTTGAAAAATTTTGCAGCAATAAAATGCCCGAATTCATGGAAAATAACCAGAATAGACAGGCTGAAAAGAAGTTGTAATATTTTAATTAATATATCCATCAGATTAAATCCAGCTTTACATTGATTTTATCATTTCTAATGCTTTTATTCGTGTTTCTTTATCAGTGTTGATAAGATCTTCGTATTGAGGATTTTTTATATAATTGATCTTTGACATACATTTTTCAATTATTTCAGACATCTCCAAAAAACCAAGCTTATCAGATAAAAACAAAGAAACCACAATTTCATTAGCCGCATTTAGAATGCATGGCTTATTGCCACCATTTTTTAATGCATCAAAAGCGAGTGCAAGATTACGAAAATTTTTTAAATCGGGATGCTCAAATGTTAATTCGGGGAAATAAGTAAATTCGAAACGTGGAAAATCCGATTTAAACCTTTCCGGATAAGACAAGGCATATTGTATTGGCACTCGCATATCGGGCAATCCCATTTGTGCTTTCATTGAACCGTCTTCAAACTGAACGATTGAATGAATAATAGACTGTGGATGGATTATCACATCAATCTGATCAGGCTTAAGATCAAATAACCATTTAGCTTCTATAACCTCCAGTCCTTTGTTCATCATAGTTGCCGAATCAATGGTTATTTTGTTTCCCATATCCCAGTTTGGATGTTTCAGGGCTTCTTCTTTTCTAACGCTTGCCAGATAATATTTATCCTTGCCCCTGAAAGGACCACCCGAAGCAGTAAGATATATTTTTTCTATTTTGTTGAATTGTTCGCCTGACAAGCATTGAAAAATTGCCGAGTGTTCGGAATCGACAGGAATTAAGCAGGTTTTATTTTTTTGTATAAGTGATTTTATAAGATGCCCGGCAACTACAAGTACTTCCTTATTAGCAAGTGCTATCTGCTTACCCGCTTCAATTGCTTTAATGCTGGGTTTTAATCCGGCAAAACCAACAAGAGAAACGAGTACAATATCAATAGATTCCATTTCAACGATCTGAGACAATGATTCAACTCCACTGAAAACCTTAATATTGTCTTTTTCAAGTTCTTCAGAAACCATAGTATAATGATTGCTATTAACTATGACTACCGCATTGGGCTTGAATGATTTTGCCTGCCGTATTAATAGATCCGCATTGTTCATGGCAGTAATGACTTCAAGTTCAAATTTATCAGGATTTGATGCAATTACATCAAGAGCCTGAGTTCCTATCGACCCTGTCGACCCCAATATGGCAATTCGTTTTTTCATAGATAATAAACAGTTTAATACAATTCTTTTATTGTTTTTTTTAGCTGTTGCAAATACTTAGATTATTATTTTGTTCATTTAGTTTATATTAGAAAGCAATATATTCCAAGGGATTAAGCGGTGTTCCTTTATGCCATAATTCAAAATGAAGATGAGGCCCGGTGGATAATTCACCTGTTTCACCGACAATGGCTATTGGTTCTCCTGCTTTAACATAACTTCCGACATTTTTTAAAAGACTTGAATTATGTTTATATATGGTAATATAATTACCGGAATGCTGAATGCCAATAACATAACCTGTTTCAAGTGTCCAGTCCGAAAAAATTACAGATCCGTCAAGGGCAGCCTTTACTGTTTCGTTTTTTTTACCTACAATGTCTATGCCATAGTGTTTAACAGCAATGTCAAAATAATTAGATATGTTTCCTTTTAAAGGGGTGTAGAAGCTAACATTAGCATCGGAAGTATGATCGAAAGGATTGATTTCTTCATAAATATATAAATTATATTGATTCTGCCTTTCATATTCTGCCTGGAATATCGAATCCTGAGCAGATTTATGTAATGTTAAAGTATCATAATTGATTAATGCACTTTGTTCTTCGGATATGGTGTCGGATAATTCATTACCTTCAAAAATATTTTTTATTGTCTGAATATAAATACCTTTTTGACGTACCACTTCTTCAAGTGAATCTGCTTTTTGTTCAAGACTATAAACGCGTTTTGGAATAGACGTATCCATATAGCCCGGAATAAATTCACGGAGAGGAGTGAAAGCAATAATTATTATCGTAAGCATAATCAATATAATTGCAAGTGTTCCCAGAAATACAAAAACATTTAATTTCGACAGTCTGAAAGATAACCTTTCTTCGTAAGACTCATCATTAAGGATTACTAATCTGTATTTATCCCTGAGTTTGTGGTACCACTTTTTCGATTTTCTTTCTTTTGATGATTTTGCCATCCGGTTTGAATTAATACAATATCAAAGGTACAAAAAATGTATGTTGATTAATTATGGGATCAACGTTAAATCGGCACTTTTAATTATATTTGTTGCCTGCCTGAATAAACAAAATATTTTTGTCGATTAGCAGTTATTAAAGCAAACAAAATAAAAACCAAGAAGTTGTATTATAAGTTAAGAAATAGCAGAATATTTGTAGTTTGGATAATTGTCATTTTGATATTTATCGTTTCCTGTTCAACAAAGAAAAATTCTTTTACCAGGAGGTTTTACCATAATCTGACTTCTCATTACAATGCTTATTTTAATGGAGAGGAGAGCATTAAAGAAGGATTGGCTGAGCTTGAAAAAATGGTCAGTGATAATTACACTAAAGTTTTGCCCGTTTTCAATTACGGAAAAAAATCCACTGCCCAGTCGTTAAATCCATATATGGATGTAGCCATTGAAAAAGCTTCGATGATTATTCAGCGTCACTCAATGAAATTTGGAAGTAAGGAATATGTAAGATGGATAGATGATAGTTATCTCCTGATAGGCAAATCATACTTTTATAAGCAAGAGTATATCAGTGCAAGGCGGACTTTCAGTTATGTTATCAATGAATACCCTGATGAGGACATTAAATATTCAGCAATGGCATGGCTGGCAAGGACTTATAACCAGATGGAAGAATTTGAAAAATCCGAACCATTGCTGAAATCAGTACTTGAAGACAATTCTGCCTCTGAGGTTCCTTTAAAAGCCAGGAAACAAATACCATTGGTTTTAGCTAACGCATATATCTTACAGGAAAAATATACTAAAGCTATAGGCCCACTTGAGCGTGGTATAGAATTGATTAATAAAAGGGATCTGAAAACCAGATTAGAATTTATTTTAGGACAAATATATCAGCGGGAAGGTAATCTGCAGGAAGCATCTAAATATTATTTGAGTGTTATAAAACGCAATCCACCCTATGAGATGGCATTTCAGGCCAAAATAAACCTTGCCAGGTCTTATGATGCGGAAGCAGGCGACAGGAAAAAAATAGTTAAGACCCTTGAAAAAATGCTTAAGGATGCTAAGAATAAAGATTATCTGGATCAAATATATTATGCACTTGCAGAAGTAATGCTTACAGATGACCAGGATTCACTGGGTAAGAAATATCTGCGTTTGTCGGTGGCCACCAGCGAATCTAATAATTACCAGAAAACCATGTCATCACTTAAAGTTGCCAATATATACTTTGACGAAGGTGAATATGAACTGGCAGCAGCTTATTTTGATACCGCAGTACAAGTTATTCCTAATGATTATCCTGACCTTGAAAGAATAAAAAATGAAGCTAATATTCTTAGCGAATTAGTTAAAAATATTATTGTTATTGAAGAGGAAGACAGCCTTCAGTATCTGGCAGGATTATCCGAAGAGGAAAGATTGGCTATAATTGACGGAATAATACAGGATGTTATTGAGCAGGAGCAAAGAAAGCAGGAAGAAGAGATGTTAAAACAAAGGAATCTGATGGAGGAACCTGATGATTTCGGACAGATTAAGACAGGCGGCCAATGGTATTTTTATAACTCGGGATCTAAAAGCCAGGGGTATAATGATTTTAAGAAAAAATGGGGTAATCGTAAACTTGAGGACCTGTGGCGTTTGACCAATAAAAATATTGTTTCATTTGGCGAAGAAGAAATAGGAGACATGGCTTCTGATACAACAGAAATTGATACAATGGCAATGGGTGTTCAGGATCCTAAAAAACGCGAATATTACCTTCAGAATATTCCAATGACGGAAGCTGATATTAAGGCTTCGGATGATAAAATTATTGAAGCTTATTTTAATCTCGGACGGCTTTACAGAGAAGGATTGCAAAATCCTGAAAAGTCAAAAAAAGCTTTTGAAACCTTGCTCGATCGTTATCCTGATAATAAATACCGGCTACAGGCATATTATAATCTGTATAAAATATATCAGGAGCAAAATGATACTGCCAATGCTAACATCTATAAGAATCTGGTTCTTACCAATTTCCCCGATAGCGATTATGCCAAAGTTATCGAAAATCCTAATTATTTTGAGGAACTGGCCAAAGAAAAAAATAAGGTTCAGGATTTATATGAGAAAACTTATGAAGCATTTAAAAATGAGCAGTATTTCCTTGTTATTAACTACGGGGATATTGCAATGTCTAATTTTAAAGATTCGGAATTCTTACCAAAGTTTGAATATTTGAGGGCTATTTCTTTAGGCAAAGTAGAAGTTGCTGATACTCTGGCGCTTGCCCTTAAGCAGATAATGGTAAAGTATCCTGATTCCAAAGTTGCCGAATATGCTGCTAATATTATTAAAAATTTAAAAGTTAAAAAATCAGACCAGCGCAAATCAGGAGAAAAGGGAGAAGAAGAATTTGCCTCGCCCTTTAGTTATACCCCTGAGGAATCACATTATTGTGCTGTTGTTGTTAAAAGACCTGCAGTTAATGT
The DNA here is from genome assembly GCA_964550205.1 of uncultured Bacteroidales bacterium. Lineage (GTDB taxonomy): Bacteria > Bacteroidota > Bacteroidia > Bacteroidales > JAIOZK01 > JAIOZK01. The sequence goes on along the minus strand of CAZJYD010000023.1, from coordinate 4,955 downwards.
ATCAGCTCTTAAAGTGCGATTATCGGATTTTGATAAAAAATACTTCAGCCTGAGGAAATTGAATATTAACAGTGTTTTGTTGGGCAAGAAAGAACAACTAGTTACAGTAGGTATTTTCAAGGATAAGGAAGATGCTATGAATTATTATTCTCTGATTACTGAAAATGATTATGTTTTTGGGAATATTAACCCTGTAGATTATAAAATTTTTGTAATTTCCTCGACCAATTATCCGATTTTTTATAAGCAGAAAAATGTGGATAATTATTTAAGATTTTTCGAAAGGGAATATTTAAATAATAAATAAAGTGTTCAAAATTAAAAGAAAGATAGAAGATATGTCAAAGAATCATACGCTGAATAACAATTCTGTAAATTTACTTGGTGCCGGAACTACATTAAGGGGCGACATTGAATCTGATGGTGATTTCAGGATTGATGGTAAATTGATTGGATCAATTGTTTCAAAGGGAAAGATCGTTGTTGGTACTACAGGTAACATAGAGGGAGAAATGAAATGCCAAAATGCCGATATTTCCGGTAGAGTAAAAGCAAAAGTAAATGTTGCCGAACTGTTATCCCTGAAATCTACTGCCGAAACAACCGGGGATATTGTTACCGGTAAGTTGGCCATTGAACCAGGAGCAAAGTTTTCAGGAACATGCGAAATGGGTGACTCCGGCATAAAAAACAAGGACATCCAGAAACAATATGAAAAAGCAAAACAAAAAGAAAAAACTGCTTGAGGATTATGCTAAATATACTACTATTGCTATTCAAATGCTGGTAATTATTTTGGCAGGTGTTTTCGGCGGAATTCAACTGGATAAGGTAGTAAAATGGGAGACACCTGTATTCACTATTTTGTTGTCAATCCTTTCGGTAGTATTGGCTATTTATTATGTGATTAAAGATTTGTTAAAAACTAAGAAATGACAAAATCCCTCATACATTTTATCAGTAATTTATTATTATTCACATTAATATTGGCAGGACTTGGATTCCTTTACAGTTATTTAGCTCCAGATAAATCAGTTACTCCGGCCTGGCCATATATTATTATTTTCTTCTTTGTGATCACATTATTAGTTTATTACTTAGTGAAGAATTATCTAGCAAAGAAAATTAGCCGTTTTGTAAATTTCTATATGATTTTAACATTCCTGAAATTATTTTTATTTATTATTATTATAGTTATATATGCAATTTATAACAGAGTTGATGCCATACCTTTTATTATAACTTTTCTGATTTATTATTTGTTGTTTACTGTTTTTGAAGTGATTTCAGTTTTAAAAGCTTCTCAGAAAGCAGCAAATAGTAATTCCCGGAAATGAAATTTTATCCAATCTATAAAATGATAAGAATCAAATTACCGGTAATAATTATCATCAGTATACTGTTTTGGAACAATTCAATTAAGGGACAGGGTATTTTAAATAAAGAATCAGACACAAATTATATCAAACAATATAAGAAAGATATTACTGCAAGGTTTTATCTTCTTGATGAGCTAATAGGCTTTAATATTAATCCTGGTAAAACTGATGAAAAGCTTAGCTACAGGCCGAATATCTCAGTAAAAGTTGGATTGGCAGGATTTTACAAATGGTTTGGCCTGGGATTGGCAGTCAAGAATCCCTTCTATTCGTGCGATAATTCAACTAAAGGTAAATCATCTATTATTGATCTGCGTATAAATGGATATGGAAGTAATATGGCTATAGAGCTTTCCTATCAGGATTACAAAGGTTTTTATTTAAAAAATACGGAAACTATTATTTCAAGCTGGAATTCTGATGATTATTACCAGAGGCCAGATGTTAAAATTAAAGCACTGGGTATTATTTTTTATTATATACCTAATTACAGGAAGCATAGTATAAGGGCTGCATATATACAAATTGAAAAGCAAAAGAAAAGCAGCGGCTCTATAATGATAGTCCCTTCGTTTTTATATACCAATCTTTCTGCAGATTCTTCACTGATTCCATTATACTATACTAACAAATATAATATTCCCAAAAATGAACAAATCGTCAAAGGCAAGTTCTATAATTATGGTATTTCTATTGGTTATGCTTACACTTTGGTTTTTTTGAAGGATTTTTACATTAATGCTTCCATTATTCCCGGCTTTTTTTACAGGCATAGGAAATATACCACCGAGGTTGGGCGTGACAATGATTATAGAACATCCTTATTATGGCTGGGAAGAATAGCAGTAGGTTACAATTCAGATAAATTCTTTATTGGTGGAGGTGGCGTATATGGTTACAACCCCGCTCCATTTTCGGAAGGGAATGTTTCTTACAATTTTAAAATAAACCAATTCAGAGTTTGGGTAGGGACAAGATTCGGGGTTAAGAAATAATATACACTTATCATATCAATATGAATAATAAAGTTTCATAATTTTGCCTCATATTTTAAAAACAAATGTTATAATGAATGACAAGATTCTTGAAAGGATGTATTACAGGAATAATGATAATCCGGACTATGAGCATATAGAAAATCATAATCCTGAAAAGGTAAAAAGACTAAGTATGCTTTACAGGGAAGTCTTAGAATTACTTGGAGAGGATGCCAATAGAGAAGGTCTGCTCGAAACCCCTGTAAGAGTTGCCAAGGCTATGCAATTTCTTACACACGGTTATAATATTGATCCTGTAAAAATAATTGAGTCTGCCAAGTTCAGGGAAGATTACAGGGAGATGGTTATTGTAAAGGATATTGAAATATATTCACTCTGCGAGCATCATCTGGTACCGTTTATTGGAAAAGCTCATGTGGCATATATTCCTGATAAATATATTACCGGATTAAGTAAAATAGCACGTGTTGTGGAGGCTTATGCGAGGAGGCTTCAGGTTCAGGAGAGACTGACTACACAAATAAAAGAAGCAATTGATAAAACATTAAAACCTTTAGGTGTGGCAGTGGTAATTGAGGCACAACATTTGTGTATGATAATGCGTGGTGTTCAAAAGCAAAATTCAGTTACAACTACATCGGATTTTACAGGTGCTTTTGAGCGTGATAAAACCAGACAAGAATTCATTAGCCTGATAGGTTCTAAATTGCATTAAAATATAAACTGCAGTTGATCGTTAAAAAAACCAAAACTAAATTATGGACAGAATAACAAAAAACAGAGATTATGAAATTGATGTTACCGGCAGGGAATCTGTTTCCGTTGCCAGGACTTTCATGACCAGTGTTTTTTCCTGGATGTTTCTGGCATTGGCACTTACTGCATTGATCGCTTATTGGTTTTCTTCAAGTCCGCAATTGATATCTTCCCTGTACCATCCTGAAACAGGAGCTCCTACTACCTTGGGATGGGTTGTTTTTATTTCGCCCTTCGCATTTGTTTTAATTATGTCTTTTGGCTATCAACGTTTATCAGCAAATATTTTAACCTTATTATTTATACTTTTCGCTGCCTTATTGGGAATGAGTTTCAGCTCCATCTTTTTGCTTTATACATCAAGCAGTATATTTTTGACATTTGCAGTTACTTCCGGAATGTTTGGTGTAATGGCTTTGGTTGGTTATACAACAAAAACCGACCTGACAAAATTCGGTTCGCTTATGTTTATGGGTCTTATAGGACTTATTATTGCTATGCTGGTGAACTTTTTTCTTAACAGCAGCACCCTTGAGTATATAATCAGTTTTATCGGTGTTATTGTATTTACAGGATTGACAGCTTATGATGTGCAGATGTTGAAAAGAATAGGATCAGGTAACCAATATGATTATGAATCAACACGTAAGCTTGTAATATTGGGAGCTTTACGTTTATATCTTGATTTTATTAATTTATTTTTATTTTTGCTGCGTTTTTTAGGTAACAGAAGATAAATCAAAAATAAGTCTATTGAGTAAACAATTATCTCCGGAAAGAATCTACGGGATTTAAAATCAAATTATTTGTAATATGAAAGCATATGTCTTCCCCGGACAAGGGGCTCAATTTGCAGGGATGGGAAAAGATATGTATGATAATTCATCTCTTGCTAAAGAATTATTCGAAAAAGCCAATAATATCCTCAAGTTTAGGATTACAGATATCATGTTCGATGGTACCGATGAAGACCTGAAACAAACCAGGGTAACGCAGCCTGCTATCTTTCTTCATTCGGTAATACTTTCAAGAACTATGGGTAATGATTTTCAGCCTGACATGGTGGCGGGTCATTCGCTGGGAGAATTCTCGGCGCTGGTTGCGAATAAAACACTACAGTTTGAAGACGGATTAAAACTGGTCTTTAAAAGAGCAATGGCTATGCAGAAGGCATGTGAAGCTGAACCTTCAACTATGGCAGCTATTATTGGACTGGATGATCAAATTACAGAAAAAATTCTGGATTCAATTGATGAAATAGTTATTCCTGCAAATTATAATTCTCCAGGACAGCTTGTTATTTCAGGTTCAATTGAAGGAGTTAAAATTGCATGTGAAAAACTAAAAGAAGCAGGTGCAAAAAGAGCAATACCCTTAAAAGTAGGTGGTGCTTTTCATTCTCCTTTTATGGAACCTGCCCGTGTTGAATTGGCGAAAGCTATTAAATCGACAAGGTTCAACCAGAGCATATGCCCTATCTATCAAAATGTTACCGGACAATCGGTCAAAGATCCTGAAATAATAAAAACAAATCTGATATCACAGCTTACTTCACCGGTAAGATGGTTGCAGATCATGAAAAATATGATTGCCGACGGCGCCAAAGAGGTTATTGAAGTTGGCCCGGGAAATGTGTTGCAGGGGCTTTTCAGGAAGCTGGATAAGAACCTGGCTGTGAGCAGTGCGTAAGATTCGTTTGTTAAAAGTAATCGGTGATCACTGATAACTGATCACGACACACCCCTGCTGGCGCGGACGTCCCCGTCAGGGCCTTTTATATTATTCTACAACAACCTTCACACTCTCAGAAAACCCATCTCCT
>CAZJYD010000022.1:0-37768 GCA_964550205.1 uncultured Bacteroidales bacterium | reverse complement strand
TCCACCACGTTTACCCGGTTCGATTGTTATTATTTTTTTGTAATCTATCATTTTTATAAATGTTTAAGTAAAGATACAATTTTTGTAACAAGTTGGCATTGCACTGTAATTACAATCAAGGCCGGCTACCTTTATCCCTAATACTTCTATATTTCATATTTTCTGTCTTTTTTTCCGAATCTACTGCTATCCGATATTTTTAGCTCAGATGAGGTATACCCGTAATTATATATTGTTAATTGTTTCATTTCAAAGATAGTAAAGATTTAATATAAAAATAATCAAGTAGAATTTATTTTTTCTAATACCGTGGTTCAATCAATAATGCGACTTCTCCGAAGTCGTGATTTCGGGTTTCGCTGATGATTATGCTACTTATGGGAATTTTTTATGGTGATGATCCGTTAAATCAGTGTCATCTGTGTTCTATTAAAAGCTGCTTGATAGAACACGTATAACACAGATTCTACTAATATTCACGGATAATTTGAAAATTTTAATTTGCCTGGGATTTATTTTTCAGGCGAAAATTAATTGGATTATAAATAGTAATAAGAATAAAATACTGCAAAAGATTATATCGATATCCCTTTTTGCTCTTTTTTATCCAAAACATAATTACCCATGACCAGATAATCCATTTCGGTTTTTATGAAACACCTGAATGCATCATCAGGTGTACAGACGATTGGTTCGCCTCTTACATTAAAACTGGTATTGATGATTAAACTGCAACCTGTTTGTTTTTTGAATTCATTGATTAATTGCCAGAACTTTGGATTGGCTTCCCTGTTTATGCTTTGAATTCTTGCAGTGTAGTCGACATGTGTTACTGATGGTATTTCAGAACGCTGGTACTGAAGTCTTTGATTTAGTTCAAGGTTATAGTAATCTTTGGGAAGTGGCTTACGTAATTCTTCCTTTACAGGAACAACCAGCAGCATATAAGGCGAAGGCCTGTCGAGGTTGAAATAATCCTGTATATCTTCTTCCAGTACTGTGGGTGCAAAAGGCCTGAATCCTTCGCGGTGCTTTATTTTCTGATTGATCTTCTTTTGCATTGCAGCATCCCTGGCGTCTCCAAGTATACTTCTGTTGCCCAAGGCTCTCGGACCATATTCCATTCGTCCCTGGAACCATCCTACTACTTGTCCTTCTGAGAGTTTCGAAGCTGTGTGTTTTACCAATTCATTGAAATCGCTGAAATATTTGGCATTAGCATCATATTTTCTTAGGGTTCGTAAAATTTCTTTTTCATCATATTCAGGACCGAGATAAGCTCCTTTCATACTGTCATTATTATTATCAACAGTTCTTGGATTTCCTTTCCACATATGCCATCCCAGCATAGCAGCGCCTAATGCACCACCCGCATCACCTGCCGCAGGTTGCACCCATATATCCTTAAATAAACCTGACCTGAGTAATTTCCCGTTTATCACACTGTTTAATGCCACGCCACCTGCCATAACCAAATAATCAGAGTTGGTAAGCTCTTTGGTTGTGATGGCCAGTCTCATAACAATTTCTTCCGTTATCTCCTGAATGGCAAGTGCCATATTCATGTAATCCTTTGTTATTTCCGAATCAGGTTTATGCGGTGGTATACCGAATAATTTTGTCCATTTTTTATCATAAGTCATTCTCAATCCTGTGGCATATTTAAAGAATTTCATATTTAAAAGGATAGATCCGTCAGGGCGTATGTCGACAAGATAATCCGTTATTTTTCTTTTATATTCTTTTGTCTGTTTGGATTTAGGATTTCCGTAGGGCGCAAGTCCCATCAGCTTGTATTCACCTGAATTTACTTTAAATCCTGTATAATAGGTAAAAGCAGAATATAGCAAACCTATTGAATGAGGAAAGTGCAGCTCTTTAAATATTTCTATTTTATTTCCTTTTCCTCTTCCGATTGTCGTAGTTGCCCATTCGCCAACACCATCAATAGTTAAAATTGCTGCTTCTTCATAAGGAGAGGGATAAAAAGCACTGGCAGCATGTGACAAATGATGCTCAGAAAAAAAAATTGGTACTCGTTCTTTTCCTATTTTCGATAATTCATCCCTGAGTAATTTCTTCATAAAGAGTTTTTCCTTTATCCAAACAGGAATTGCAGACAGAAAGCTAATAATACCTTTAGGAGCGTAAGCATGGTAGGTCTCCAGCAATCTTTCAAACTTAATAAATGGTTTGTCATAAAATAAAATAGCGGAGAGTTCTCCGTACTCAACACCTGCTTCTTTCAAAACATACCTGACTGCATTGGAAGGGAATGAAAAATCATGCTTTTTCCTTGAGAATCTTTCTTCCTGAGCAGCAGCAATAATGTCACCATCTATTACTATTGCCGCAGCACTGTCATGATAATATGCTGATATACCTAATATGATTGTCAACAAAATTCAACAGTTTATTTGTTAAAAAACATATGCTTCATAAAAGATTCATTTATAGTATAGTGATTATTAATAAGGCTTTTCTATATCTTTAAATGTAAAAATCTTATTTCTTGTGTGCATTACAGAATCATCTCCTTTCCTGAATTTTTTTAATCTTAAAGTATCTTTACCGGCTAATTTTCTTATAAGTCCAACAGGAGTTACAACTACTAGAAAAACAACTGATAACAAAAGTTTAGAAACCAGGAAACCAAGTAATTGTGAAAATCCGAACCACACAAATGCAAAAGGATAAAAGAACATGGGGAATATTATGTTAATAACCAATAAAGGGATAGCAATTTTATAGAAAAGACTGTTTTGAACAAATAATCCCAACAGGAGAAAAATCAGCACGGCTGCCATACCTGCATCCGCAGCCTGTTGTTTTGAAATCTTTTTAGGAATAATATCCATCTTGTTTTGATTATTTAGAAATATCAACACTTTAAAAATAAACAATTTCAATCACTACTCAAAAAATAAGAATAATTTGCATATTCACTAATAAAGCAGGTTAAAAAGTATCGATATTAAGTTTTTATTAAAAAACATAAAGTAAATCAATTATTAATACTTTTGCGTTTCTTTTCACAGAATTGGTATATTTTTTTCAAGTAATTATTAAATCAATTATTTATAATATTAATAATATCATGATATTATGACAATTAATAAATTGAGGAATATAGGTATTGCAGCTCACATAGATGCCGGTAAAACTACGGTTACCGAAAGGATGTTGTATTATACGGGAATTAAACGAAAGATCGGTGAGGTTCATGACGGGCAGGCCACTATGGACTTTATGAAACAGGAGCAGGAACGTGGAATAACGATTGCATCAGCAGCTATTTCTTGTTCATGGAAAGATGCACAGATCAATATCATTGACACACCCGGTCATGTGGATTTTACTATAGAAGTAGAACGATCACTAAGAGTTATAGACGGGATGATTGCCATATTTGATGCGGTCAATGGTGTTGAACCACAAAGTGAGACCGTGTGGAATCAGGCAGACCGTTATAAGGTGCCACGATTGGCATTTATAAATAAGATGGACCGTAACGGTGCTGATTTTGAAGAAGCAGTTGATATGATGAACCGTTACCTCGATGCCAATGCTGTTCCCTTTCAGCTGCCGATAGGTTCGGAGGATGACTTCACAGGATTGATCGATGTCATTGAACGCAAAGCATATCGTTTTGATGGTTATGAGCGGGTAGAAACCGAAATACCCAAAGAATACAAAGACAGGGCTGAAAGAGCCCGTAATTTCCTCATAGAAAAAATTGCGGATTACAATGACGAAGTAATGGAACTTTACCTTGAAGATAAAGATGTTCCTGTCGATCTGCTCAAAAAGGAATCCAGAAAAGCAACACTGAGATTACTTTTTACTCCTGTGTTTTGTGGCGCAGCATATAAAAATAAAGGTATTCAATTGCTACTTGATGCTATCGTTGATTACCTTCCTTCTCCTATTGATGTGGGTGCTGTTGTAGGTATTGATATAGAGGATCCGGATAAAACCCATACGCGCAGTCCTTCTGTTAAAGAGCCATTTTCAGCATTGGCCTTTAAACTGATTCATGATCCTTTTGTCGGGCAGCAGACTTTTATCAGGATATATTCTGGTCGTCTTGTAAGCGGAATGCAGATATTGAATTCTACCAAGGACAGGATGGAGCGCATTGGCAGGATTATGAAAATCAGTGCTAAAGAAAGGATGGAAATACAGGAAGCAAAAGCTGGTGATATTGTAGCTCTGATAGGTATGAAATATACAAAAACAGGAGATACACTTTGCTCAACTGATCATAAGCTATACCTTGAATCTATTAAAGTTCCTCCAACAGTGATAGAGATGAAAATATCACCATCTTCCAGAAAAGAACAGGCTAAACTAGGAGAGGCTTTGCATAAGCTTGCTAATGAAGATCCTTCATTCAATGTTCGTTATGATGAGGAAACCAATGAAACCATAATTTCAGGAATGGGCGAATTGCATCTTGAAATAATTATTGACCGCATAAAACATGAATTTAATATCGATGCCGAAGTTGGTGAACCTGCTGTTGCACTTAGAGAAACCATCACTACCGAGGTTGAAACAGATTACCGGCATATTAAACAAACCGGAGGAAAGGGACAGTTCGCAAAGGTAAATATTCGTATTGAACCCAATAAAGGAAAAGGATATGAATTTGTCAACATGATCAAAGGTGGTAATATTCCTGCAGAATTTATCCCTTCGGTAGATAAAGGCATACAAAAAACAATGAATGAAGGAATACTGTCGGGTTTTCCGGTTGTGGATGTAAAAGTAGTATTGATTGACGGGAAATACCATCCTGTGGATTCCTCGGATTATGCTTTCCAGGTATGCGGTTCCATAGCATTCAAAAACGGATTTGCAAAAGCAAAGCCAGTGCTTCTGGAACCTGTTATGCGTATAGAGATCAATACACCTGATGAATGCATAGGTGAAATAGTTAGTAACCTGAATAAACGCAGAGGAAAAATAGAATCCATGAGAAGGTACAGAAAAGGATCACAAAAGCTTGTGGGATTTGTACCTCTTATGGAAATGTTTGGTTATGCAACCGTTTTAAGAAATCTTTCCAAAGGGAGAGCAAATTACTCTATGGATTTTTATCGTTACATGGAACTGCCGCCTGATGTGCAGGAAAAGATGCTGAAAAAGTTGAAAGAGAAGAAAGAGCAGAAATAAAATTTTGCATAATGTTCATATATTTATTATTTTTATATTTTGTTATTAAAAACTGGAAAAATGAAAAAGCTATTACTTTTAACATTATCATGTATCATATCCTATGTAATCACTGCTCAGAACCAACCTGATTCCATTTATGCAGTAGTTGATGGAAATTATGTTACAATTTATGATTCGGGCTCTTTTAGAAATTGTGGTGCTTTATACGATATGATAATAACCAAAGACGGATATCAACTTACCTGGCTGCAGGATGATTACGGAATGGCTGCTTATTGCTATTGCAATTTTGATCTTTCTGTAACTGCAGGACCTCTGGATGCAGGTCATTATTTTGTTGATGTTTACTATACCGAGATATACAATCCGGATACAATTTATTGCGGCTCAACAGAATTTACAATTGAAAACCCTATAAGAACCGATACTTTGCAGATAGTGGATCATTCACAAAGCGAATGCTATAATATTGTCAGTATTAATGAAAATGAAAAGGATAACAATGTTTATATATATCATTATCCTAATCCGGTGAAGGAATATGCGATATTTAAGTATTACTCGGAACAAATGTCAAAGCTGACGATATACAACTTAACAGGAAGGATCATAAGATCTTATGATCAGTTAAAACCAGGAACAAACAGCATCCGCTGGTTATCGGCTGATAAATCCGGAAGAGATTTATCTGATGGTTTATATTTCTATGTTTTTGAAACAGGAAAGGAAAGAATAACAGGTAAGGTACAAATTGTAAATTAATATCCGTAAGCCCTTCCTTCCATTTTTTCAATAATTACCCTGAAGGGCTGCACGTCATTAATTGCTGGTATGTTGTAAGAAAATTTCCGGCTGCTATAATTACTCATAATTATATTCATTGCTTCTATTTTCTTATCATAATCATCTATAAATTCCACTTTCCCATAAGCAAGTACACTTCTGTACTTCATACTCCAGCTACATGCAACTTCTTCATTAACGTATCTTAATTCGTGATCGGTGCTGAAGGCAACACAAACATTGGGATTATTTTTAAGAATTTCTATCTTTTTACCTGTTTTTGCTGCATGTAAATAAATGCATTCGTTATCATATCCAAAATTCATAGGCAGAACATATGGCTCATTATTCTTATCAACCATACTTATATAACATACATTACATTTCCTGATAATATTTTCCTGTTCAGGTTTAAAGGTTGTTTTACGGTTTTTCATGAAAGTTTCTTTGTCTGCAATTACAGTTAAAATAAAGTTGTGTTAAAACCAAACAGGTATGCAATCAAACTTAATAATATACTGAAAATAAGAGCCCACCAAAAACCATCAACCTTAAATCCTGATACAATCCAGCTTGCTAACAAAATGATGACCGCATTTATCACAAATAGAAATAAGCCAAAGGAGAACAAAGTAATTGGGATCGTAAGAAAAACCATAATCGGTCTGATAAATGTGTTTAAAAGGGCAAGCACTATAGCAACAATCAATGCTGTCCAAAAGCTTTTAACCTTAATGCCTGGAAGCAGCCATGCAGCAAACAACACTGCTATTGCGAACAATAATAATTTTATTAGTATATGCATATTATGATTTTTTTGGGGTTAAATATATAAAAATTTGTAATAACGTATAATATATTTAATGTTTATAAATTACACGAATTAATAAAGTTCTGTAAATTTTATTGCAAATATTAAATTAAAATCAAACGATTGATTATTAAGTTTATAAATCGTTCTGAGGCCAATTTCAAAAGGTGCCATAAAACGGATGATATGAACATCAGTGGTTAGATCGACCCCTAATGATTGCAAGAATTCTTTGTCTTTATCTGATTCACCATAATAGTAATCATAAAATACGGTACCTTTTATTCTTTTAATATACAATACAGGTTTTAAACTTAAGTCGGGATAGGCAATAGGAAATTTATAATCCGCCTTGAAACTGTAGTTTTTATTAAAGAACAAATTCTTGTATCCTCTGGGGTAATTGATTTTACTGCTAAAATTATAATTGTCAGGACTTATGTATTCATAACCTCCATAAATTCTTAATCCCTGATGTTTTAGCAAACCAGGGAAGTATAAAAAAGCCTCCGCAGTGAATATGGAACTTTCATCCACCTGAAAAGGAAGGTGATTAAAAGATACCAAAACTACTTGACCCCATTTTGGCATCAGATCCATTTTGGAAGTTTTGATCTGCCTGTAATAGTAAAATCCGTAATTGACCGTAGTAAAACGATCTTTTTGTTTTGTGTTTTTGGCTGATTTATCTTCTTCTATTATATAATTTGATACGGATATACTTGGCTGAAATCCCCAAAAATATTGATGGCGATTAAATGTAAAAGGTTGCCTGAAACCTGTTTCTATTTGTGCCTCATAATAGCTGTATGGTATTTTTTTATCAAGAGAATCGCTGCCAACACCCTTTCTTTTTCCATAGGAAGCATTCAGATCAAATATTGGATATAATCCCAGGTAACTGAAATTTGTTTTGAATTTTCCGGTTTCCTCATTCAAGTCATATTCCCAGCCGATACTGGTAAATGCCGTGCTTAATTTATTTTGAGATAATATTACTACTCCAGGATTTACTTCTTCATTACTTATATTTAAATATAAAGGTGCCCAGCTATGGAAATTAAACAAATGCGAAAATCTCTTGTATCTTTCTACCTTAAATTTATTCTGTGGAGTAATTTCTTCGGATAATACTACTCTTTCAGGATTATTGATTTTGTTATAAGGATTTAAATTTATAGTCTTGGAGGTTTCTATAGGTTTCCAGCTTAGTTTATTGAATTTTGTAGCCGTTATCTTATAACCGTTTTTAGTATAATCTGAATAAATTAGTTTTTTCCCATCTGGTGATAAGTTTGGATCGGATATTCCGAATTCCGAATCGGTAAGCTGAAAAAGTTGGTTGCCCTCTGAAATTCGTGCGTAAATATTATTAATTCCATTATATGATCCGATAAAAAGTAAAGTATCGTTAAACAAAATTGGCTGATAAATCTCATCGTATGTATACTCAGTTAAATAATTAAAAGTATTGTTTCTCAGATCATGAGCTGCTATTCTTTTACCCTTATCCCCTGTAAGCACCATTATAATTTTCTTATTATCTGCCGGCCAGGAAGGCGTTTGTATAAAATCATTATCGGGAGAAGCAATGCGCTTAATTAGTTTGCCATTTTCGATATCCAATATTATCAGGAAATATCGGTTATGTTCTGTAACTTCCACAGCGGTGACTTTTTCCCCGTCGTAAGATAGCTGGGGTGCGAAATATTTCTTTTTCCTGGCAAGTCTTTTGGTTTTGTTTGTTTTTATATCATGAATAAAAATATCGGAGTATTTTCTATTTGCCCATCGTGGGTCATATTTGATTTCCGACCAGCATATTTTACTATTAGAGTATGATAAACTGTAATTTTCGATCAATCCGGGTGTATGAATAATTTTTTCTTCTCCATTCATATTGATCATCACAATTCTTCGGATGTCGTCAATGCTGTTTTTCAATGCAACTATGGTTTCATCGTCAATAAAGGAAGGAAAACGGTAATCAGTATAGAACTTTGATCTTTTTGTTATATAATGAGGGTTATATCTTGCCTTTCCGACAATGTGTTTCTTCCAGTAATTTTGCAGGTCAGCGAGTGTTTTTTCATAATATTGATCCTTTGATAATCCTGTGATATTTTTTATTCCTTTTGAAAATGGAGTTATCATATAAGGATTTTTTCCGACTTTACTTAAAACATGTTCCCACAGAATATCCCCGTATTTTTCCCTGCCTTCTGCTACCAAATGATAACCCAGAATATAATGGTTAGGCACAAAATCTTTATAAGAACCAAAAACGGCTTTATCATATGAATAGATCTTTTTATTTATCAGTTGTGCTCTGAGCGGCATTGAAAATGACGAGACCCTGCCTCTACCAGAATAGCTGTGATAAGTTTCGCTGTATACGGCATCACCTTCAAGGAACCAAAAGGGTACATATGCACCCACAACACCGGCAGTAGCCTGCTGACCAAAAATGTATGACAATACTTTAGTCAATCCCTGATTAACCTTACTTACCTGCACCACGTGGCGGTATTCATGAAGCGATAGTAGCTGAAGCCATGGCTGAGCATACAGGTCTTGTGGAGGTGTGTGAAATAGTTCTACCCTCTTGGGTGCCCAACCTACGTATGCATTAGATATAACCGAATGTTCGTGAAGTAAAACTGATATTGGCTTTGGATTTTGTTTTAGGGTTTTGCTGTCGATATAATATACGGTATCGAGCATATTGGCAAGATATTGAGCATTTTTCTCATTTCCGGCAGGGAAGATTATTTGAAAATTATTTGTTTTGATTTGATTCCACCTAACAGAAGCAGGGTCCTGTCCTGTTGAGAAAAACTGTGCCATGGTGGTTTCGGAAAAAATAATACATAGTACTAAAGGAGTAATTATTTTTACAAGGATTCTACAGTTCATTTTTTACAAAGTTGTTTACTGAAGAAATTCCATAGTGTTTCATCTGGCGGTTGAGCTGTGATTTTCATTTTTTGTTTCTTAACGGGATGGATAAACTCAAGCGACCTTGCATGAAGATGTATCGATGCATCGGAATTGGTGCGTGGAAAACGGTATTTAATATCTCCTTTAACGGGGCAGCCTTTTCCTGAAAGCTGCACCCTGATCTGATGATGCCTGCCGGTAATTAATTCTATTTCCAACAAATAATATTCATCACTTTTAGCAATAACTTTATATTTAAGCTCCGCAGTCAGAGCCTTAGGTGTTTCTTTGTCGACTATATATGATTTGTTCTGCTGCTGGTTCTTGAGAAGATAATCTGATAAATGATCATGTTGCTTTGGAGGTTTATTCTTTACAACAGCCCAATAAATCTTTTTTAATTCATGATTTCGGATCATTTCGTTTAATCGTGTCAATGCCTTAGAGGTCTTTGCAAATATAATAACACCGCTGGCAGGTCTGTCAAGGCGATGAACAACACCAAGATAAACATTTCCGGGTTTGTTGTATTTTATTTTCAAATATTTTTTAACTGTATCCGCAAGTGGAACATCCCCTGTTTTATCTCCCTGAACAATATCTGATGGTTTCTTGTTAATTATTATGATATGATTGTCTTCATAAAGAATATTTATATCAGTAAGGTCTTTAGAATTGATAACGTTCATAAGTACATTAATACTGCTCCCTGTCGTTCGGGAAATTCAGTGTTTTAACATCGTTTATATATGCGTGAACAGAGCCAATGATCTCTTCCCTTAGATTATGATATCTTCTTAAAAAGCGAGGAGAAAATTTATGTGTTATGCCCAGCATGTCGTGCAAAACAAGTACTTGTCCGTCAACATCTTTGCCGGCTCCTATGCCGATTATAGGGATTTTCAATTCTTTAGTGGCTTTTGCACCTAATTTGGCGGGAATTTTTTCCAGAACAATACCGAAACATCCTGCATCTTCAAGCAAATGTGCATCCTCTATCAGTTTGTCAGCTTCATTTTTTTCAGTGGCTCTTACAACGTAAGTACCGAATTTATGAATGGATTGCGGTGTTAAACCCAGATGACCCATAACCGGTATGCCTGCCGATAATATCCTGTCGACCGACTCGATAATTTCCCTTCCTCCTTCCATCTTAACAGCATTGGCTCCGGATTCTTTCATTATTTTAATTGCAGAATTCAAAGCCTCTTTTGAATTTCCCTGATAAGTTCCGAAAGGAAGGTCAACAATAACAAATGCCCTGGTAACTGCCCTCACAACAGATGAAGCATGATAAATCATTTCATTAAGTGTAATAGGAAGTGTTGTTTTATAACCCGCCATAACATTGGAAGCTGAATCACCAACAAGTATCACATCGATCCCAGCATGATCAAGAATTCCTGCAATTGAATAATCATAGGCTGTAAGTACCGATATCTTTTCGCCTTTATGCTTCATTTCCTGCAGTACATGAGTTGTTACTTTCCTTACGTCTTTAAATGCAGACATGATTAATGTTTTTGATTATTAAGCTTTTCAACGATACAAACTTACGCTAAAAAATGAAAGTTTAATATTTTTTCCCAAATTAATTTTATTGATAATTGATTCCGTAAAATATTTGAAAACAATAGGGGTTAATTATATATATTTGCGGTTTTATTTGTGAGACTATGAAAAAACAAATTCTATTAATAATCCTGGTATTTGGATTAATTACAATTTTTATTTCCTGCGAAACGGATTTCGACCTTACATCAGATTATCAGGATGTAACTGTGGTTTACGGATTATTGAACCAGGATAGTAATACCTATATCAGAATAAACAAAGCATTTCTGGGAAAAGAAAGTGCATTGATCATGGCTAAAATACCTGATTCAAGTGAATATAATAATTTGGATGTTAAACTTGAAGAACTTGAAATTGATGGCATAGATACCTCTGTATTTAAGACCATAGAACTGGATACAATTATTATTGATAACAAGAAACCCGGTGTTTTCTATTATCCTTATCAAAAAGTTTATTACACTGAAGAAAAGCTGGATGAACAGCGGGCTTATAAGTTAAGAATAAAGGTTGGCGGTAAAAAAGAAGTAACCGCTGTAACCAAACTCATTCCCGATTTTACGATGAAACAGCCAAGTCCGTATGGTGAGGACGTAGATTTCCTTGAAAATCCCAATCCGGCATATAGTAGCAGAATAAGATGGGTAGCGCCGGAAAACGGTAAGCTTTATGAGGCAATGATAAGGTTTACTTATAAAGAAATAGATGCAGATAATGATACTATAATAAGGTTTTTTGACTGGGATATCGGTTCTCTGGAAACCGATCAAACCTCAGGCGGTCAGGATTTAACTATCAGTTATGCCAGTGAAAAATTTTATTATTTGTGTGAACAAAAAATACCTTATCAAAATAGTGAGGAAGAAGCAAATGTTAAAAAGAGAATAGCCCAACGTGTAGATTTTATTATTTCCATTGCTGATGAAGAATTTACAACTTATATGAAAGTAAACGAATTATCCAGCAGCGCTATACAGATAAGGCCCGTGTATACAAATATTAACAACGGATTGGGATTGTTTGCAAGCCGTTATAAAAAAATACGGTCGAAATTGCTGGGGCTGGAATCAATACAGATATTAAAAGAACGTAATATTAAGTTTTAACAACCTTAATTTTTAATTACATTCATCGATATTATATTCTGTCGTTTTGTCACCTGCCACTGGCATAAAATGATTTGCCCTTTAGCATAATTAATCCCGTTACATTATTCTATTGCTTTGATAACTAATAAAATAGCTTTTATGGATTGATTTTAATTGAAGTATATAGTTAAGAAACAGAATTATGAATTCGCAAGCGAATAAAAGATGGCATAATCATTGACGGACTAATTAACCGATAAAGAAATTTGTAGTAAACAAAACAAAAAATTATAAAAAATGGGAAAAGTAATAGGTATAGATCTTGGAACAACAAATTCATGTGTTGCAGTTATGGAGGGTAACGAGCCAACTGTTATAACAAACAGTGAAGGTAAAAGAACTACTCCTTCTATTGTTGGATTCACTGAAAACGGTGAAAGAAAGATTGGTGATCCTGCCAAGCGTCAAGCTATCACAAATCCTAATAATACGGTTTCCTCTATAAAGAGATTCATGGGTGAAAATTATGATCAGGTAGCAAAGGAAATTAGCAGAGTTCCGTTCAAGGTTGTTAAAAGTGATAACAATTTACCCCGTGTAAAAATTGGGGAAAGATTATATACGCCGCAGGAGATCTCAGCCATGGTTCTTCAAAAGATGAAGAAGACTGCTGAGGATTACCTTGGGCAAAATGTAACAGAGGCTGTGATCACAGTACCCGCATATTTCAGTGATTCTCAGCGTCAGGCAACAAAAGAGGCCGGAGAAATTGCAGGGCTTAAGGTAAGGAGAATTATTAATGAGCCTACTGCAGCCTCATTAGCTTATGGGCTTGATAAGAAGCAATCGGATATAAAGGTGGCTGTATTTGACCTTGGTGGTGGTACTTTCGATATATCCATACTTGAACTTGGTGATGGGGTTTTTGAAGTTAAATCCACAAATGGAGATACACACCTTGGAGGAGATGATTTTGATCAGGAAATTATCGAATGGCTTGCCGATGAATTCAAAAAGGATAATGGGGTTGATCTCAGAAAAGACTCCATGGCAATGCAGCGTCTTAAAGAAGCTGCAGAAAAAGCTAAAATAGAGCTTTCAAGCGCTTCAGAAACAGAAATTAACCTTCCGTATATTATGCCGGTAGATGGTATTCCCAAACACCTTGTTAAAAAATTGTCACGTTCAAAATTTGAGCAACTAATTGATCATCTGGCACAGAAAACAATAGATCCGTGTAAGAAAGCACTTAAGGATGCAGGTATAACAACCTCAGATATCAATGAAGTATTGCTTGTTGGTGGTTCTACACGTATTCCTTTAATTCAGAAGATTGTAAAGGACCAGTTTGGCAAAGAACCATCCAAAGGCGTTAATCCCGATGAGGTTGTAGCAATAGGTGCTGCCATTCAGGGTGGTGTATTAACCGGTGAAGTAAAGGATGTACTCTTACTTGATGTTACCCCGCTTTCACTTGGTATTGAAACTCTTGGTGGAGTAATGACCAAATTGATAGAAGCAAATACAACAATACCTACAAAGAAAACCGAAACGTTCTCAACTGCTGCTGATAATCAGACATCTGTTGAGATTCATGTGTTGCAGGGAGAACGGCCAATGGCAAATCAAAATAAAAGCATAGGAAGATTCCACCTCGATGGAATACCACCTGCACCAAGAGGTGTGCCTCAGATTGAAGTTACTTTTGACATAGATGCAAATGGTATTTTAAATGTTTCAGCAAAGGATAAAGCTACTGGTAAATCACAGCAAATAAGGATTGAAGCATCGTCAGGATTAAGTGAAGATGAAATTAAAAGGATGAAAAATGAAGCAGAAGTTCATGCAGAAGAAGATAAACAGCAAAAGGAAAAGACAGATAAACTTAATAATGCTGATGCTCTCATATTCCAGACTGAAAAACAATTGAAGGAATATGGCGATAAATTGCCTGCTGAAAAGAAAAAAGCAATAGAAGATGCCCTTAAAGAGCTTAAAGATGCTTATGAGAAAAAAGATATTCCTACTATTGATGCAGCCATGAATAAACTTAACACTTCATGGCAGGCAGCAAGTGAGGAGATGTACAAGGCCACTCAGGGCCAGGCACAACAAGGACAAGGACAGCAGAGTAAGTCACAAGACCAGCAGCAAGGAAAATCCGAAACAAAAGGCGGTAAGTCAAAAGGAGGATCAGATGATGATGATGTTACAGATGTAGACTTCGAAGAAGTTGATGATAATAAATAATATTGTATAAAGATCCAATTGAGTTTAATTTATTAATAAGAGAGGTTGTTTATCTCATAAACCATTAAAGATAAACAACCTTTTTTTTTACATAAAGTAGGAATCATTTCTCAATTTGTTTATTCAGACTATAATAATTTCCATTTTATTCCTGTTGATCTATAAACAAAATATTGAATGATAATTTAAGTTATAATTAATACATTTGCTTATAATACGGCTTCAAAATCAATGAAAAGGATTATATTATCATTACTAATTATTATTGGCTCTTCGATAAATGGAATATCCGGAAATAATGATCCGGTGAGAATTGAAATAGAAGCCCAGCTCGATAATGATAATTTGAAACTCATCCCTTGTAAACAATACGGGGTACTTATCTTTTATAAAAGTGTTAGAAAAACTGAAACAAACGAAAGGATCTGGGTATTTACACTTTATGATAAAAATCTGAACCGGGTATCCGATTTTGAAATACCTGTAATTGAAAATGTCTATTATTATGGTTATGTTAAAGATGACAAATCTGCATATATGGTCTTTTATAATGCGGGTGGGATCAAAGCAGATGAGTATAATATTCAGTTGCTTAGGTATTTATACCGTAAAAAGGAATTTCAGGTTATTAAAGCTATTGTTAATGAAAAAGCTGAGCTTATCGATTATGAAGTCGGAGATCAAAAGGTCTTTCTTGGTTTTAATATTAAAAAACATGATGTAAATCTTTATCTGGCCGATTTTGTGTTAAAATCATTTAAAACAATTAGTATAGAAGATAACAATAGAAATCATTTTGAAGATATATATATTGATACGGTTGCCAAAAAAGCAAGAATACTTTTAAACAATTTCATAAGCAGAAAAGAAAATCAGTTAAAGATAATTAGTTATGATTATGAAGGTGAAATTTGTGGTAATTATTTTATTAGACCCAACGATGAGGAAACTGAAATAAATTCTGCCAGAATGATAGCCTTAGGAAAAAACAGCCAATTGATAATTGGAACATATAATAATGCTGCAGCTCAATCTTCGGAATTAAGAAATGAAGATGAAATAATTTCTGCCGGGGTATATATATCCAGAATTACTAATGATAATATGGATTATCTTAATCGTTATAATTTTCTTGATTATCGTAATTTTTATGCCAATATCAATGCTTCAGCAGTTTTCAAGCTTAAACAAAAATCAGATAAAAATGATAATGACAAGGATTATTCTCTTAATTACCGTTTGTTATTGCATGATATAATTGTGAGTAAGGATCAGTATATTTTACTTGCAGAAGCTTATTATCCTGATTACAAGACCGTTTCATACATAACTTATGATTACTATGGCAGACCCTTTCCTCAAACATATTCTGTATTTAATGGATACGTTTATTTTAGTGGTATTTTGAGCAGCTTTAATAGTGAAGGTAATTTGTTATGGGATAACGGAATTAAGATTTGGGATGTAGTTACATTTGATTTACAGAAACATATAATTTCATTTAACGATAATTCGGACCTTATTCTTGCTTATTGCACCCAGAATAAAATTGCTTCAGAAATTTATTTTAACGGAAATGTTGTCGGAGATTTCAACTATGTTGATATTAAATCCAAATATCCTAAAGATAAAGTAATGGAAGATGTAAACAGCTATATGGTCGAATGGTATGATAAGTATTTCTTATGCTTTGGTTATCAGGAAATAAGGAATAATTCGCTTCCTGATAAAAATAAAAGATCGGTATTTTATGTAAACAAAATTGCATTTGACTAACAGCAGGACTAAACCTGACAGATTATGAAAAGAATTAAATTAATAATTAGGTATCTTAAATATTTACATTCCTCCAAAACAAAATATAAAATACATTCTCCTTTTGTATATGATATTTTAACAAATGTGTTTGAAGATAAACAACATTATGCAGCCTATGATATTGTGAATGAAACAGAAAAATCATTGCTCCAAAATAACAGTCCTGTCGAAGTAGTTGATTTTGGTGCGTTGGCAGATAAGAAGAAATATGTTACATATATCAGGAAAGTAAAAAAGGTTACAAGGAAAACCCGCCAGCCAAAAAAAATGGCGTTTTTATTATTCAGGCTGGTAAATTATTTTAAACCGAAAAATATTGTTGAATTAGGTACTTCAGTGGGGCTGAGTTCATTGTTAATGTCGTTAGGTTCACCGCAGTCCAAAATAACAACAATTGAAGGATGTGCAAATTTAGCATCAATAGCGGAAACTAAATTTAACAAACTTGGAGTGAATAATGTTGATATTAAAATTGGTAATTTTGATGTTGTTTTACCTAAGGTATTAAAAAGGATAAACACGCTTGATTTCGTTTTTTTTGATGGAAATCACAGAAAAGATCCGACAATAAAATATTTTAGAGAGTGTTTACCAGTTATAAATAATAGTACTGTTTTTGTTTTTGATGATATACATTGGTCGCATGAAATGGAGGAGGCATGGGAATATATCCGGCAACATTCAAAAGTAACTGTTACTATTGATGTTTTTTATATGGGGCTTGTATTTTTCAAAAAGGAATTATCAAAACAGGACTTTATCATAAGATTTTAAATTAAATTTACAGATCAATAATTGATTATACATATATGAGTCAACAGGTTATTAAATTAGAAAAGATTTCACGTTTTTTTCAAGTCGGGGCGGAGGTAGTTAAAGCCTTACAATCGATTTCTATTGTTGTTGAAAAAAACGAATTTTTAGCATTAATGGGTCCATCGGGTTCAGGAAAATCCACCCTGATGAACATTCTGGGTTGTCTTGACACACCTACATCAGGTCATTATTATCTTAATCAGGAAGATGTCAGCCAATTGAATGATAATGAACTGGCTGAGATCCGGAACAAAGAGATTGGTTTTATTTTCCAGACATTTAATTTATTACCCAGGCAGACAGCGCTTGAGAATGTTATGTTACCATTGATTTATTCAGGATTCAGAAGAAATACACGGTTAGAACGTGCACAGGAATCGTTGGGAGATGTACATTTATCAGACCGCATGCTTCACAAGCCAAATGAACTGTCAGGTGGTCAGCGTCAGAGGGTAGCTATTGCCAGGGCATTAGTTAATAAACCTTCTATTATACTTGCCGATGAACCTACAGGAAACCTTGATTCGAAAACTTCTGTTGAAATAATGGGTCTGCTCGAAGAAATACATAAAGCAGGAAATACTGTTATTATAGTTACCCATGAGGAATCTATTGCATTGCATGCTCACCGTATTATACGGCTAATAGATGGTAAGATCGAATCGGATAATATAAACGAAAATGTACGCACCATGGAGGATTACAAAACAGAAACACTGAAATAAATTTAAGAAAACAGTTCTGAAAATGTCAGAGTCCAAAATATACACAAAGTCGGGTGATAAAGGATTAACATCATTATTCAGCGGAAAAAGAGTGCCAAAATTTCATGAAAGAATTGAGACTTACGGATCGGTTGATGAATTAAATTCATTTGTTGGTTTGATACGTGATCAGAATATTGATGGTCATTACAAGGAAATATTACTAAAAATACAGGGCAAACTTCTTACAATCGGATCAGCTTTGGCAAATGATGAAAAAAGCGGGATATCAACTGAATTAAAAGATGAAGATATTCATCTAATTGAAAAAGAAATTGATACAATAAGTAAAGATCTTCCTTCGTTGAAATCTTTTATTATTCCGGGAGGTAATACTGTAATATCTTATTGTCATATTGCAAGAACAATTTGCCGACGGGCAGAAAGAAATACTGTAAGACTTGCCGGATCGATAAATGTTGATCAATTAATAATAAAATATTTAAACCGTCTGTCGGATTATTTTTATACATTGGCAAGAAAAATTGCCTATGATAAAAATATTCCTGAAATTCCCTGGAAAGCAAAGGAATAATACTTAATCATCATGTTTATATTGGTATGTATTTTGATTAAGATACTTTTTAAATTAGTTGATATTTAAGGTTTTTATTAAACTAAAAGCTTTTTAAAAACCTTATTATATACTTGACATTGGATTAAAATAATTTATTTTTGCAAAAAATATAAAATTCCATAGTTTATGTACTGGACATTAGAATTAGCTTCAAGACTAGAGGATGCACCATGGCCGGCCACAAAAGATGAATTAATAGATTACAGTATAAGGTCTGGTTTACCTATGGAAGTAATAGAAAACCTAAGGGAAATTGAGGACGAAAATGAAGTATATGATAGTATTGAGGATCTTTGGCCTGACTATCCTACAAAAGAAGATTTTTTCTTTCATGAAGATGAATATTAATAAATTAGTGATGGTTTACTAGATTTCTTTCTTAGCGGTCATCATAACCAATTGAAGGTATTTTCCGTTAAATTTTAAATATTGAAAAATGAACACTTCCATACTTTCTGGTTTGCCAGAGGTTTTTATTATTATTGAAATTGGTTGATCCGGAATGTTCCATTATCAGCCATCCTGGCTTATTCAACAATGATCTTTCAAAAATTAATCTGGGGATAGTTTCCGTTTCTTGCATTCCATAGGGCGGATCAACAAAGATCAAATCAAATTTCTTTTTTGTGGTTTCGATAAAACTGAAACCGTTCATGCGTATTACATGAATATTTTGAAAATCCAGTTTTCTGGCGGTATTTCTAATAAATTGCGTGCAATTACTATTCATATCAACAGCAATAACATCTTTACAACCGCGTGATGAGAACTCATAGGTGAGATTACCTGTTCCTGCAAACAGATCCAAAATACTCATCTCATCAAAATCAACATAATTGGCTAAAATATTGAAAAGGCTTTCTTTTGCAAGGTCTGTGGTTGGCCTGACCGGCAGATTTTTTGGTGCTGTTATTCGTCTTCCTTTATGACTGCCACTTATAATTCGCACTGACTGATATTTAATAAGTTATAGTAGTAATTATCAGGTATATCATCAAATACATAACTATAACTGAAAAATACATTCCTGTTAATAAATTCTATGTTTCGAATATATTTAAAAGCAATTTCATACAATTTTGAATTTTTGCTTATATCCCCCATAAATATCATAATCACATTTTCCGGATTTAGTTTTAATTGTTCTGTTGAAAATATCAGAAAATATGCGAAATCTTCGGGGGTTCTGTATTGAAAACTATTATAAAAAACAAGTTTTTCATCTTCTATATAAACTATATCAAAAAAGTAATTTCTAACATTTACAAATACTGTATTTTTTACAAGTTGATTTTTGGTAGCTATTAGCAATGATTCTATTAGGGAACTTGCATAATGAACAATTTTGAATCTGGCAAATTTTTCTCTTAATTTTTCATTTAAAGTGCGTGGAAGTGCAAAAACATTAAAGCTTTTAAGGTTAGTAAGCTTATCGTATACAATTTCATCATCCCTGTCAATAATATGATTAAAACGTAAATACTGATCAAGCACTGACCGATCGAAAAGAGCTGCCGGAACCAGAGTTGATTTGGGAGTTTCAAAAAGTAATTTTACATGAGGATAATACCTTTTAAGTAATTCGTTTTCTGCAAAGAGTATATCTATTTCTTTAACCAGAGAATCATAATCAGTGATTTCCTGTAATGCATATGCCATTAAAGCAAGGTGTTTATTCCGTTCAATATCAAGAACATTAATAGCAAACCTATCAAGCGAAAGGCTGATGGAAAGTTGATGGTCTCCATAGGCATTGGTAAATGAGCGCTTAGCCTGCCTGTTAAGCGACTTGTCTATATGTTTGGCTATTAAGATAGCATTAGAAGGCATGAAAAATATTAATCATTATAATTCCCAGTTGCCATCCGTAGAAGGTTCATTCATTGAACCTACCTTAAGCCCAGGATATTGGTCAGTTTGTTTCTTTTCGGCAACCAGGTTAATTACCAATTGTTTATCTAATCCTTTAAGGAATTGTTTATATCTGGTTTTAACTTCAAAAACATCAACCTTAACCTGTC
The DNA here is from genome assembly GCA_964550205.1 of uncultured Bacteroidales bacterium. Classification (GTDB taxonomy): domain Bacteria; phylum Bacteroidota; class Bacteroidia; order Bacteroidales; family JAIOZK01; genus JAIOZK01. The sequence goes on along the minus strand of CAZJYD010000022.1, from coordinate 17,144 downwards.
CTTTACTGATTTCACCGGCATCAAGTTGAAAAATTTCACCATCGGAAAAAGGAATATACTTAATATCTTCAACATCAATGCGGCCTTTGATTAATGAATCTGCCGCACTAACATATCCTATTGTGTCATTAATTGTTTTTGTAAATGTAGTATCCTCAGGATCAGGCATTATCTTCACAATTGGAATCTCAGCTTTCTTTAAAAAATCTATCAATGTATCCCATGATCCCATGTACTTATTATTCATCGATTTGTATAATACTTCAGCTTGACGTATATCTTTGAGGCGATTGATAACAACTTTTTCCCGTTTCTCCTTTTCTTTTCTGAATTGCACTGGGTTCCTGATACTATTAACAACGAGGTATGCCAGGAAAATTATAACAAGTGTTAAAATGATTTTTATAAGTGTTTGCTTCATGATATTAAATTTTTAATCCTTACAAATTTAAAACTTTTTTTAAACTGCATTATACGATTTTGAAACTTGTTTATTTTTTATTATCTTGCATGGAAGCAAAGTTACTAATACTTTAAAAAAATGGAGGAAAAATAAAATGCAGACGTATATTTTATTAACAAAACTTACACCAGAGCTTACTGCTAAAATAAAAGACCGTGAAAAGCTTGGCAGAAGCTGGCTTGACCAGGTTAGGTCGAAATGCCCTGAAGTAAAGTTTGCTGCTCATTACGCTTTATTAGGACAATATGATTTTTTAGATATTTACGAAGCACCTGATGAGGAGAGTGCAGCAAAAGTCTCAATGATCAGCCAGGCGAACGGAGCATTTCAATCCGAAAGCTTACCGGCAATTCCATATAAGCGTTTCCTTGAACTTATTGACAATTTATAATAGATTATATGGATTTGTAAGGAGGAATAGTTTTTAAGAACTTGTAGGTTTTATTCTCAAAATCGATCTTGCAGCAAAAATGACTGATGCCATTTGTAATAATCAGGTAGTCTGCCTTTAAGGCAAAATTGTATTTTACGATCTGATCAAATGATTGCTGAGAAATTTTTATTTCAGGCGCCTTACATTCTACTATTACTCTTGGCTTGCCACGGTTATCAAATGAAACAATATCGGGACGTACATTATTTCTGTATAGTATAAATGTTTTTTCCACTGCTAATAATGAGGCAGGATATGTTTTTTGCTTTATAAGATATGCGATAAAGTTCTGCCTAACCCATTCCTCAGAAGTTAAGGCTACGTATTTGTTTCTGATGGAATCGAAAATTTCATGCTTATTACCGTGACGACGGATACTGAATTTATATTTTGGCAGATTTAGTTTTATCATCTTTTGAATATCAATAACTTAAACAAATTTAGTTATTTTTAGACTTTTAACCTAAAACTTCAATGAGATTCTTCTAAAAGGTTTAATTTTGTTATAACTTTAATTTTTTCAACATTCAGATGACTTACACTGATATAATAAATGATTTGAACAACAAGATTTACCATCCCATTTATTTTCTTGGCGGAGAAGAACCATATTTCATTGATAAGATATCAGAAACTATTGAAGACATCGTATTAACTGATTCTGAAAAAGAATTCAATCAAAATGTACTTTATGGGCTGGACGTTGACGTGCAAACTTTGATAAGTTATGCAAAACGTTACCCCATGATGTCGAACTATCAGGTTATCATAGTAAAAGAAGCTCAGGATTTTGAGGGTATTGATGAGTTGGAGAATTATGCAAGCAATCCTGTTGAATCAACAATACTGGTTTTATGTTATAAGTACAAGAAATTCGATTCACGAAAAAAATTCGCAAGAAACATCAAAAAAAATGGTGTTTGGTTTGAATCGAAAAAGCTTTATGATTATAAAATTCCTCAATGGATAAATGAGCAGGTTGAAAATGAGGGGTATACTATTACACCAAAGGCTTCTGCACTTATCAACGAATTTCTTGGAAATGATCTAAGTAAAATCTCCAATGAAATCAATAAACTGATAATCAACCTTCCTGATAAAACCAAAATATCGGATGAGCATATTGAAGAATATATTGGAATTAGTAAAGACTATAATGTTTTTGAATTACAAAAAGCACTTGGAAAAAAAGATATAGTAAGGGCAAACCAAATTATAAACTACTTTAAGGCAAATCCGAAAGAAAAACCTATAGTATTGGTAATGGGAGTTTTATTCAGTTATTTCAATAAGGTTTTGATTTACCATCAGTTAAAGGATAAATCGAAAAATAATGTTGCGTCGGTATTATCAATACACCCTTTTTTTGTGAATGATTACAAGATTACAGCACAAAATTATCCCGTCAATAAAATTGTTAAAGTAATTGATTATCTCAGAGAGTATGATCTCAAATCCAAAGGGGTTGATAATAATTCAATGGAAGGGGGAGAACTGCTAAAGGAACTGGTATATAAGATTCTTCATTAAAAAACCTCTTTTGCAATAGCCCGAACATTATCAGATATTCCTATTGAAAAAAAGTGTAAGGCAGGAACGCCGTGAGCTATTAATTCTTTAGATTGCTTAATTCCCCATTCTATACCTACATGAAATGCACCTTTGTTGTCTTTACATTTGTTAACTTCCTTAACTAATTCTTCCGGAATATCAACATTGAATGTCTTTGGTATCATTTTAATATCTTTTTTTGTTACTATAGGTTTTATTCCGGGAATTATTGGAACATTAATACCTGTTTCCCTGCATTTGTTCACAAACATGAAATAATTTTTATTATCAAAAAACATTTGTGTGACTATATAATCTGCTCCGGCTTCTACTTTTTGTTTAAGATAGTACAGGTCCGATTCCATATTTGGTGCTTCCTCATGCTTTTCCGGATAACCGGCAACACCAACTGAAAAATCAGTTGCGGTTTTATTTTCAAGTTCTTCGTCAAGATAAATACTTTTATTCATATCAATTATTTGTTTAACAAGATCAACAGCATAAGAGTGACCCCCGTTTTCAGCCTTGAAATAGCGGTGTGTTTTTAATGGATCACCACGCAGAGCGAGGATATTTTTTATCCCCAGAAAATGAAGATCTATCAATGCATATTCAGTTGTATCTTTGGTGAACCCACCGCAAATTAAATGTGGTATTACATGAACATTTGGATATTTGTATTTGATAGCTGCAGAAATAGCAACAGTGCCAGGGCGTTTCCTTACCGATTTTTTCTCAAGCAAACCATTCGAAAGTGTTTTATAAACTACTTCTTCCTGATGATAAGTTACGTTAATGTTTAAAGGATCGAATTCGATAAGGTTGTCGATCATACGGTATATAGCATCAATATTATGCCCCTTCAAAGGAGGTAAAATCTCAAACGAAAAATATGTCCTGTCTGTCTGCTTCAGATGCTCAATTACTTTCATATCAGTTTGTTAAAATTTATTAGCTTTCTTTATTATTTAATCACTTATAATTCAAATTGTTATTTAATAATCTTTCAATATCTCCTATGTCCATACCTTTTCTTTCGGCATAGTCTTTTACCTGATCCTTACCGATTTTCCATACATTAAAATATCTGGATTCCGGATGGGCAAGATAATAACCACAAACCGAAGCTGCCGGATACATGGCAAAATTTTCAGTTAATTCTATTCCTGTATTTTTTTTAACATTAAGTAATTCAAATATTGTTTTTTTCTCAGAATGATCAGGACATGCAGGATATCCCGGAGCAGGTCGTATGCCTTTGTATTTGTTTTTTAAAAGTTGTTCAAGTTTTAAATTTTCATCTATTGAATAGCCCCAATACTTCTTTCGTGCTTCCTGGTGAAGTAATTCGGCGAAAGCTTCGGCGAGGCAGTCGGCCAAAACTTTCAGCATAATCAGATTATATTCCTCATTTGCCTTTTTAAATTTATCGCTCCATTTTTCTATTCCAATTCCTGCTGTAACAGCAAATAAACCTAAATAATCTGTTAGCCCCGAATACCTGGGCGCAATAAAATCAGCCAGGCAAAGATTTGCTTTATTAGCTGGCTTTTGTTGCTGATTGCGCAAAAAATGTAAAGTTGTCAAGACCTTTTCTTCATCATTCTTCTTATATATGATAATATCATCATCAACACTATTACAGGAGAAAAATCCTATTACGCCATTAGCTTCAATCATTTTTTCTTCGATTATTCTGTTGAGGAATGAATTGGCATCATCAAATAATTTTTTTGCCTCATTTCCTTTAATCGGGTCATCAAATATTTTCGGGAATTTCCCATTGATTTTCCATGAATGAAAAAATGCACTCCAGTCAATATATTCTCTTATATCTTTTAATGAACAATTATCAATTGATATTACGGATAAAAAGCTTGGTTTATGTATTGTATTACCGTTAAATGCAAGTTGCAGCTTATTTGATCTGGCTTCTTTTAAAGTAATATAATTAGTTCCTGTTTTTGAATTAAGGTGTCTTTTCAGCAGTCTTGAATATTCCGTCCTGATATGTTTTACATATTCTTCTTTTTTACCAGATAATAATGAACTTGCCACCTTAACGCTTTCAGAAGCATCCTTCACATGTATAACCGGCTGTTCGTACTCAGGAGCAATTTTAACAGCAGTATGAATCTTCGAAGTAGTTGCACCACCAATCAGCAGTGGTATATCAAAATTCTGGCGCTGCATTTCTTTTGCCACATTTATCATTTCTTCAAGTGAGGGGGTGATCAAGCCACTTAAGCCAATAATGTCAGCATTATTATTTATTGCAGTTTCCAGGATTTCTTTGGCAGGAACCATAACTCCCATATCTATGACTTCATAATTATTACAAGACAGAATAATACCTGCAATATTTTTACCTATATCATGAACATCGCCTTTAACAGTAGCTAAAACCACTTTTCCTGACTTGCTTTTTCCTCCGGTCTCAGCGATTTCCTTTTCCAAATATGGTTGAAGACAGGCCACTGCTTTTTTCATCACCCTGGCGCTTTTAACAACCTGGGGAAGGAACATTTTTCCTGAGCCAAACAGGTCTCCGACAACATTCATGCCATCCATAAGGGGGCCTTCTATTACTTGTAAAGAATAATCATATTTTTCCCTGGCTTCTTTCATATCATCCTCAATATATTCAGAAATGCCCTTAATCAGTGCATATGTTATTCTTTCCTCCAACGTGCCCTTGCGCCACTGCTTAATATCTTCTTTCTCAATTTTTTTATCCCTGTCTTTTATCTTTTCGGCATAGATTACCAGTCTGTCCGTTGCATCTTTACGACGGTTTAAAATAACGTCCTCAACCAGCTGAAGCAGTGGTTCAGGTATTTCATCATAGATCTGTAACATATTAGGATTGACTATTCCCATATCCATACCTGCTTTGATAGCATGATACAGAAAAACAGAATGCATGGCCTCTCGTATTACATTATTTCCACGAAAAGAAAAGGAAAGATTGCTGACACCCCCGCTGACTTTTGCATAAGGAAGATTTTCTTTTATCCATGCTGTGGCTTTGATATAATCAACCGCATATTTATTGTGTTCCCCAATGCCTGTTGCAACAGCTAAAATATTAGGATCTAAAATAATGTCCTCAGGCGGAAACTTTACTTCCTCAACCAGCAGTTTATAAGCTCTTTCACAAATTTCAATTTTTCTGTGGTATGTAACAGCCTGTCCTTTTTCATCAAATGCCATAACTATAACAGCAGCTCCAAGCATCCTTATTTCCCTGGCATGACTGATAAATACCTCTTCGCCTTCCTTAAGACTGATTGAATTTACAATAGGCTTGCCCTGTATGCATTTTAATGCCGATTCAATAACAAACCATTTGGATGAATCTACCATCACGGGAACTTTGGATATTTCAGGTTCTGAAGAAAGCAGGTTCAGAAATCTTACCATTTCTTTTTCTGAATCCAGCATGGCATCATCCATATTGATATCAATTATTTGTGCGCCTCCCTGAACCTGATCTAATGCCACCGACAAAGCTTCTTCATAATTCTTTTCCCTGATAAGTCTTGCAAATTTTCTGGAGCCGTTTACATTTGTTCTCTCACCAACATTGATGAAATTACTACCCTCAAAAACAGTTAAAGGCTCAAGTCCGCTAACCCGCAGATAAGATCTGATAACAGGCCTTTTTCTTGGTTTTGCATCAACAGTTAATTCTTTAAACTTTTTAATGTGACCAGGAGTAGTTCCGCAACAACCACCTATAATATTTACATATTGATTATCAATGAACTCCTTAAAATAAACCGACATGGAATCTGGTGTTTCTTCATATTCACCAAATTGATTAGGTAAGCCAGCATTTGGATATACAATTGAATAATACGGAGATTTATGTGACAATTCTTCAACGTATGGTCGCATTTCCTTTGGTCCAAGAGAGCAATTCAGCCCAACGCACAAATAATCGAAATGTGACATTGAATTGAGGAAAGCTTCAAGGGTCTGTCCCGATAATGTTCTGCCGCTTGAATCTGTTATTGTAAACGAAAGAATAACAGGTAAAGATGTTTTTTGTTCTTTAAATAATTGCTGTATTGCGTATATTGCTGCTTTGGCATTTAAAGTATCAAAAACCGTTTCAACAATTAGTAGGTCTGCTCCTCCATTTAATAGCCCTAGAGCCTGTTCTGCATAAGCTTTTCTTAAATCATCAAAAGTAACTGCACGGTACCCGGGATTATTCACATCAGGTGACATGGATGCAGTTTTATTTGTTGGTCCGATACAGCCTGCCACATATAAGGATTTATTGGGATCTTTCTGAGTGTATTTTGTTATCGCTTCTCTTGCAATTATGGCACCTTCATAATTCATTTCGTAAACATAATCTTCCATGCCATAATCTGCCATTGAAATACCGTTAGCATTAAATGTATTGGTTTCAATTATATCGGCACCAGCTTGCAGATATCTCAGGTGTATCTCAGAGATTAAATCCTGCATGGTCAGATTGAGGAGGTCGTTATTTCCCTTTAGTTCATGCTTCCAATTTGTAAATTGTTTTCCTCTGTAATCATTCTCATCTAAATTATATTGTTGTATCATGGTACCCATGGCACCATCCAGTACCAAAATCCTCTCATTCAGTTCTTTCCTTATTTCAGATCCTTTATTCATTACAAGAATTATCTATTTCATGTTACCATTCAGGGAAACAAGTAATTAATCATTAATCCGCATTTTACAGGAAACAACGTTTAATTTATTATTTCCCCTATGGGCTAGGTATTAGCACCTTTTCCTTATTATATTAAGATAGGTTGCTAGTGGTTCTATGAGCCTAGTCTCTCCCCACTTCTAAATAAATCAAACAAACTTACGAAAAGAATGTTTGAATAAAACCCCAGCAAAGATAGCATGCTTTTCCAAAAAACAAAAAAATATTGAGGGAATGTATAATATTATTATGACGAATAGAACTTATCTATTATATCAGAATACTCCTGTACTATCTTTTTTCTCTTAAGCTTAAGGGTAGGCGAAAGCTCCCCTGATTCAACAGACCATTCATCAGCAAGAAGTTCGAATTTTTTAATTTGTTCAATTTTATCAAGGGAAGCATTTATATTGTCTATTTCCTGTTTGATCCTGTTTCTTATCCGTTCATTATTTATTATTTGCTCTTTTGACTTAAATGGAACACCCTTTATCTTACACCAACCCTCAAGATGTTCAAAATCCGGAATTATCAATGCTGAAGTAAAGTGATGCCCTTCACCCAGTATAATTATGTTTTCAATAAAAGGGGATGCTTTGAACTTATTTTCCAAAACCTGTGGTGCTATATACTTACCTCCCGACAGCTTGAATATTTCTTTTTTACGATCGGTAATTTTCAGATATTTACCATCTACTAATTTTCCGATATCACCCGTATGAAACCAACCGTCACTATCGATTACCTCAGCAGTTCTTTCCGGTCGTTTATAGTAGCCTTTCATCAGGTTAGGTCCTTTTGTGAGTATTTCACCGTCTTCGGCAATTTTTACTTTTACATCTTTTAAAACAGTACCTACCGTGCCAAATCTTATTCCTCCGGGTTCGAAATTAGAAACTGCTATAACCGGTGATGTTTCAGTTAATCCGTATCCTTCCATGATATGTATCTTTGCAGCCCAGAATACCCTGGCAATATTAGCTCTTAATGTGGCACCACCTGAAACGATTAGTTTAATATTTCCGCCCAATGCTTTACGCCATTTTCTGAATACCAGTATGTCTGCAATTTTTAGCTTAAGCTCATACCATATTCCGTTCTTACCGTCCAGTTCATATCGATGCCCCAGTTCCAGCGCCCAGAAGAAAATGATCTTGACCACTTTCTTTAATCCCCTTCCTTTTCTGACTATTTTATCATAAGTCTTTTCAAGAACACGCGGCACTGCACAAAACGCCTGGGGTTTGACTTCCCTGATCATCTTACCAAGATTGTCGGTGTTTTCAAGATAATAAACCGACATACCGAAATACTGATAGAGGTAGTTCATCATACGTTCGTAAACATGACAAAGGGGCAGAAAACTCAATGCCCTGTCATTGTCATTGAAATCCGGGATTTCGGCACAGGCAAGAAAATTACTTAAAAAATTACCATGTGAAAGCATTACACCCTTTGGCCGTCCTGTAGTGCCTGAGGTATAAATAATGGTTGCCGTGTCATCACTTTTTATTGCAGCTTTTTTTTTCTTCAGTTCTCCGGTTTTATCTGATTGCCTTCCCAGGTCGGTAAATTGTCTCCACGTATTAATATCATCACATTGTTTAATTGAATAAACCCCTTTCAGGCTGGGTATTTTATCAATAATGGGTTTAATTTTATCATAGAGTTCCTGATTATAAACAAATATATATTTAACCTCAGCTTCATTAAAGATATACTCATAATTGGTTATGCTGATATTAGGATATATAGGTATCATTACAGCACCTATCTGCATACATGCCATATCGATGATATTCCACTCGGGGCTGTTTAAAACAATGCTTGCTATGTTATCACCGGTTTTAATACCTGACTCAATCAAACCAAGGCTAAGCTGATCGGTAAGGCTAATATATTCATCCGAAGAGAAATGGATCCATTTTCCTTCATGCCATTTAGAAAGGGCATCATGCTTATATGAATACTTACCCCGGTAGTGGTCCAGGAGATCGAAAACACGTTTAAGATTCGCCATGAATTTTTATAGTATAAATGATCATATGCTAGTTGAATAATTTTTCAATCCTGTCACTATATTTATTAATAATATGATCTCTTTTGAGCTTAAGGCTTGCTGTTAATTCACCTGTTTCTACAGACCATGTATGATCCATCAGATCGATACGCATTACCTGTTCTGTTTTGCCAAAGAATTGGTTGTATTCGTCTATTTCCTTCTTAATACGTTTCTTTACTTCAGGAATATCTATCATTCCGGCATCTGTTGAATAATTAATATTTTTTACAGAGCACCACGATCTTAAATAATCAAAATCAGGTACTATTAAAGCAGCAGCATATTTCTGGTTTTCGCCAACAACAAGAATATTGTCAATAAAGGGTGATTCCTTAAATTTATTTTCCAGCAGTGCAGGACTGATATATTTTCCGAGTGATGTTTTGAAAACTTCCTTTTTTCTTCCTGTGATCTTTAGATGACCATCTGGTTCTATAACACCAAGGTCGCCGGTGTGGAACCATCCTTCTTCATCAATTGCTTCCCTTGTTAAATCCGCTTGCTTGTAATAGCCCTGAAAAACACTGGGACCTTTTACACATATTTCCCCATCAACTGCAATTCTCACATTAAGATTCTTTAGTGGTTTACCAACCGTACCGAATTTTCTTCCGTTCTTATCAAAGGTGCTTACGGCAATTACCGGTGAAGTTTCGGTTAAGCCATAGCCCTCGAGTAAGGGAATCCCTGCCGCTGTGTAAATCCTTACAAGTCGTGCCTGCAGTGCCGCACCACCTGAAACAATAAGCCTTATATTACCGCCTAAGGCAGCTCTCCATTTGCTGAATACGAGTTTGTTGGCAACAGCAAGCTGACACTTATACAGCAGACTCCTGCCATCGATCTTATATTTATGGCCCAGGTTAACAGCCCAGAAGAAGATCTGTTTTTGCAGTCCTTTTAAATTTCTTCCTTTTGTAATGATCTTATCATATACTTTTTCGAGTAAGCGTGGTACAGTGGTTAATATCTCGGGTTTTATTTCACGGATGTTATTGGCTATCGTACCCATATTCTCAGCATAATAAACCGACACTCCAAGATTCAGATAAATATAAAAATTCGTCCTTTCATAAACATGGCACATCGGAAGGTAGCTCAATGCTTTACATGTTTCATCAACAGGAAATATCGGACTGAGAATATCCATATTACTGATGATATTGTTATGAGTTAATAGAACGCCTTTTGGTTTTCCGGTGGTTCCCGAAGTATATATCAGAGTGGCTATATCATCAGGCTTTATTAAAGATTTTATTTCTTTTATTTTGTCTGGCTCCGGATTTTCTTTTCCCAGTTTTATCAGTTCATTCAGGTGTTGGATCTTATCAATATGCTTGAAAGTAAAAATACCCTTCAGTGTAGGAATATCAGATAGTATATGTTCAATTTTTTTCAAAAGCTCTTTTCCGGCGACGAAAACATATTTAACCTCAGAATGATGCAAGATATACTGATAATCGGATACACTTATCGTAGGATATATAGGAACATGTATAGCCCCTGTCTGAAGTATTCCAAAATCGAGAAAATTCCATTCCGGTCTGTTTGGTGAAATGGTGGCAATTTTATCTCCCTTTTTTATTCCCAGTTTCATAAGTCCATAGCTTATATTATCGACAATTTCTATAGTCTGGTCAATGCTATACTTAACCCATTCACCATCTTCCTTAACGGCAAGAACATCTTCTTTGGGTTGAAAATTTTGTTTATAATAAGCTAAAAGATCAAAGAGTCTTGTAACTTCCATAATTTATTGAATGTGTTTGCTCCTTCAGATTGAATATACAATTATAAGAAAAAATGGAAAACAAAAAAACAAATGATTGATATAATGGAGATTATTTATTCAATTAACCTTTTAAAGTGATTATTAGAATAAAATAAAAGCATTCATTGAAGTTAGTTGTTAAAGTAGCATGCACCAGCACAGAAAATATTCTTTATTATATATTTGATTAATTACAAATGCTGTTTAAGTCATTTTTAGAAAACTCTAATATTTTTTAAAAGTTAGATAAGATAGAGAAATAAAGGTTTCTATAGAATTAGTAACTTTGCAGTTCAAAACAAGGGTGTTAACGATGTTAGAAAAGCTGGAAGAGATAAAACAAAGATATCATGAGATACAGGAACAGATTAATGATCCTGCTGTGATAGCCGATATGAAGAAGTTTATCAAACTGAACAAGGATTATAAGGAACTTCAGCCTATTGTTAAAGCTTATGAAAGATACAAGGACATTCTCTCTAAAATAGAATCTGCTAAGGAATTTCTTAACGAAGAAAAAGAGGAAGAGTTCAGGGCGTTTGCAAAAGATGAGTTGAACCAGCTTAATGAAATCAAAGAAGAGCTTGAAGAGGAAATCCGTTTGATGCTCATTCCCAAAGACCCACAGGATAGAAAAAATGCTGTTGTTGAAATACGTGCTGGAACAGGTGGTGATGAAGCAAGTATTTTTGCCGGTGACCTGTATCGTATGTATTTGAAGTATATTGAGGCAAAAGGCTGGAAAATAGAACCAGTGAGTTCAACGGAGGGAGCAGTTGGAGGATTTAAGGAAGTTGTATTTAATGCAATAGGGGATAATGCATACGGACAGTTAAAATATGAATCAGGTGTACACCGTGTACAGCGTGTCCCGAAAACGGAGACACAGGGAAGACTGCATACTTCGGCTGCTTCCGTTGTGGTATTGCCCGAAGCTGATGAATTTGATGTTGAAGTAAAAAGTGAAGATATCCGTCGTGATACATATTGTTCATCAGGACCGGGTGGTCAATCGGTAAATACAACCTATTCGGCAGTGAGGTTAACACATATCCCTACAGGAATTGTGGTAACATGCCAGGATCAGAAATCACAAATTAAAAATTATGAAAAAGCATTAACCGTTCTTCGTACAAGATTATTCGAGAAAGAATATAAAGAATACCTTGATGAGATCTCCTCAAAAAGAAAAACAATGGTTAGTACAGGTGACAGATCGGCAAAGATCCGCACTTATAACTGGCCACAGGGAAGAGTGACAGATCACCGGATAAATCTTACCTTATACAATCTTCAGAACATAATTAATGGTGAAATACAGGAATTGATTGATAAATTACAAATGGCAGAAAATGCCGAACGTTTGAAAGAAGAGATCGGCACAGAGTAAAAAATATTTTATAAATGACAAGAAATGAGTTAATTGAACAGATAAGACAAAAGCAATCATTCCTTTGCATCGGCCTCGACAGTGATATTTCTAAAATACCTGTACATTTGCAAAAAGCCAATGATCCGGTATTTGAATTTAATAAAGGTATAATTGATGCATCACATGATCTGGTTATTGCGTACAAGATAAATACGGCTTTTTATGAATGCAGAAGTACAGAAGGTTGGAAAAGTCTGGAAAAAACCATTAATTACATAAATAATAAATTCCCTGAAATTTTTACTATCGCTGATGCCAAGCGTGGCGATATAGGCAATACCTCCCGACAATATGCAAAAGCATTTTTCGAGCATCTTGACTTTGACGCTGTGACTGTGGCACCATATATGGGTGAGGATTCAATATCCCCATTCCTTGAATTCGATGGTAAATGGATAATTATCCTCGCTTTGACCAGTAATAAGGGAGCTTATGATTTTCAGTTTATCGAAAATAAGGATGGTACGGGAAGACTGTTTGAGAATGTTATAAAAACATCCCGAAAATGGGGTGATGAGGATAAGATAATGTACGTAGCAGGAGCAACTCAAGCAGAGATACTCGAAGATGTGAGGAAAATAGCTCCTTCAAATTTCCTTTTGGTTCCCGGTGTGGGAGCACAGGGAGGTGATCTGGAAAAAGTGGCAGAACATGGTATGACGTATGAGTGCGGATTAATTGTTAATTCATCAAGAAAAATAATCTTTGCATCCAAGGAAAAAGACTTTGCAGAAAAAGCCCGCGAGAAGGCGCTTGAATTGCATTCCCAGATGAGCGATTTGTTGAGGATAAGGGGTGTAGTTGATTGACAGTGCTGTGAATGAATGGTTGCATGGTTGTATGATTGGATGGCTTCATTGCTTGCCATGTGAAATGCGACGAAGGAGCATATTTCACATGGTTTCATTGTTTCGTTGATATAGTGCCACTGTTCGGTGTAGCGTCCACGCTACACCGTTATCAACAATTAATAATTGTCTATTATAAAAGGCAACTTTTCAGGATGGCGTAGCGAAGACGCTACGCCAAACGTAGAAAGTGATGGAGTATTATCAATAATAAAAACCTTATTGCTTTATCAGTTTTTTTGTTGTTATGGCTGAGTTACTTATTAACTCAACAAAATAAAGACCGTCAGGATAATTTGAGATATCAAGATGAATAATCTCCTGTTCTTTATTATTTATATCTTTTGATTTCAACAGTTGACCGTGAATGTTATAGAAATTCATCTTCATATCTTCATTAATATTTCTTATGACAACATCAAAATAGCCTGATGTTGGATTGGGAATAATCGTAAAGTCCTGGTCTTCAACTGCAAATTCATATGTGACTGTGGTATTAGATACGGTTACATTATCAATAAAGAGATTATTTCCGTGATAATTGAATGATTCAAAAGCTATCTTTATTTCATTCATGCCTGCCAACTGGCTCAGGTCAATAGTGAAGCAATCAGCGCCATAGCCTTCTCCGCACCAGTCTTCCGAAGTTTCAGGAACGAAATAATCAGGTGTGTTTGGATGTGTCCCAAAGCTTCCTTCTCCGTCGGGGCCTGCTGCGAAGACTCGCTGCCATGAATTTCCGCAGTCGTCAGAAACATAAACAACAAGAGAATCTTTAAGGTTATACCTCAATGTATAAGCATGCTCAAAATGCAGGTATACTTTATCGAAACCTGAAAAATCAAGAGCAGGTGATATTAGCCTGTCAAGGGCCTGGAAATTATCATAATAAAACAACTCTATCCACGCAGCATAACTGCCCGGCGATGTACCACCAACTGAATCTATGCCCCATGTGATATCGAAGTCCGGATTATCAATTGTCCAAAGACCATCACTTAATGATCCTGTCTCGAAGTCTTCCTCGAAAGGAATAGGAAAGCCTCCCGAGTGAATATAGCCTTCTTTTGTCAGGCTTTTACTTCCGGCATTGTTTGTAACTGTGAGGGTAACATCAAATGATCCTCCTCCGGTAAATTCAACTACAGGGTGTTGAGAGTTTTTATCTGTGCCATCGATAAAATTGATAGTATTGGGAGAAAATTCCCATAACCAGTTTGTAGGGCAATTGGATGATTTATCAATAAATTCTACTGCTTCACCAATACAAATAACCGAATCGCATGTTGAGAAATCAACTGTTGGAAGCATTGCCGAATCAACAGTTATGTAATTTATTTTAGTGATTGAATCTGTTCCTTCCGGATTAGAAACGGTTAGTTTTACTTCAAATGTACCTTCGGTTTCATATAATATACCACACGGATTTCTCTCTGTTGATGAACAAGGTATTGCACCTTCGAAAGTCCAGGAATATTTATGTGGTATGCCACCGGAAGCATCAAAGAAATCAATGCTGCATCCAACCGGAAGGTTGGTATCGCTGGCATAAAAATCGGCTCCGGGTGAATAATAGTAAGGAATGGTTTGCCACAAGCCCCTGCCATATGTACCGGCTTTTACCAGATCCCTTGAGATATCGTTGGCATCAGTATATATTTCGATCTCTGTCACCGTAGCAGCTTCGGGAAATCCGTCAGTAAATAATACCCAGTCGTCCATATTATTGTCTTTGTAAAAGATGCCGTTATTAGATCCAACATAAAGCCCGTCATCACTATTTGTATAATATTCGATTGTATTAAAGCTGATACCGGGCAGGTTATCAGAGATATCCTCCCAGCTTTGTCCTCTGTCTGTTGATTTATAAACCGAGGTATCATAAACCATATAAACGATATCGTGGTTGTCAGGGTGAGCTTCTATATCTGCCGGAGTAATATCCTTTGAAGGTAAAGCAGAAGTGAGGTTTAACCAGGAAGGATTATCTGCCATCACATCATCACTTCTGTATAATTTGTTATCGTACCTGGCTGCATATAAAAGACCGGGATCTGCTGGTGAGTGCTCGACAACTCTCATATTTTCAGAGTTGGAACCGCTTAATGCATCACTGATCTTTTTCCATGTAGGATTATATTCCTTAACATTTTCACATCTCCAGATATTCTTATAACCGACAAACATCACGTTAGGTTTATCCTGATGAAGTGTGAAAGGAGTTATCCATGCTCCGCTTTCATCAATGCCGTGTACTCCGTAACCAGCTACTTTATAAGAGTTATGATTATTTGTTATTCTGAAAATGTCGCCAAAATAAAGTGTTCCGTATGTTATTGTGGAATCGGTGTAATCTACCGCACATTCCATTCCATCACCTCCTATGACGTTTAACCATTCCGATCCGGTATATGTTGAGGTACCATTGTCCTGGTATCCGTTTATAGCCAATATTCTGGATGTGGCACTTACACCTATCTTATAGACCTGGCTTATGGGTAATCCTTCGGTTATTTCAGTCCAGGTAGTTCCACCATTGTCTGTCCAGTAAATACCTCCGTCATTTACAGCATAAAGTCTGCCATCGAGAGGATTCCATTCTACTCCGTGTAGGTCGG
Source organism: uncultured Bacteroidales bacterium (assembly GCA_964550205.1). Taxonomy (GTDB): domain Bacteria; phylum Bacteroidota; class Bacteroidia; order Bacteroidales; family JAIOZK01; genus JAIOZK01. The sequence goes on along the minus strand of CAZJYD010000022.1, from coordinate 1,270 downwards.
CATGCACGGCAGGAACGCCGCAATCACCCCACCAGTGTGAGTTAATTTGCCAGGTAACACCACCATCTGTGGATTTGAAACAATTTACCCCGCCTGCATATATGATGTTTTCATTGTTCGGATCAACTGTAACGTCGAGGTCGTACCATGCCTGGCCACCGCTACCGCCATTGCATCCCCAGCTCATAATATTCGGCGAATCTGATTGCATAGTAAAGTTTTCGCCTTCATCAACTGATTTGTAGAATGCTTTAAATGAATCCCAATATGTAACCAGAAAATATACAACATCGGGATTGTCGGGAGTAACGGCAATAACGCCTCTGTTACCACCTGAAAGTCCCGAGGTAATCTTTGTGCATGTTTCTCCGGTGTCTGTTGATTTGTAAAAAGAACCGTTTTTAGAAGCATATACTACTGACGGGTCATCGGGTTTATAAACGATTTCCTTAAAGTTGCCACCTTCTTTAAAGCTCCAGTTCTGAGCTCCGTCGGTGGTTTTATAAATACCACCTTCTGTAGCTGCAAGAATGGTTTGAGGATTATCGGGATGCTGTATCATCCTTCCTACTGTAGTATTTCCCATTCCTGTGCTGGCGTCAGACCATGTCTGACCGGCATCGGTGCTTTTCATAACCCCCAGTCCCGGAGCATCACCATGATCCCTGTCGCCCGTTCCAATATATACATTGTCAGGATTGTTATAATCTACTATTATTGATGATACACCTAATGTAGAGAGACCATCGGTTGTGCTACTCCAGTTATCGCCACAGTCGGTGGTTTTCCATAATCCACCCGATGGGGCTCCGATGTATATGATGTCTGGGTCAGTTGGATGAAATTCCACATCATTGATCCTTCCCAATCCCTGGTATCCTTTGGCAGGCAGTGGCAGGTCAAAAGGTCCGAGGTTTGTCCAGTCGCCCGCAAAATCGCGTGAAGGAGGATTATTATTAAGGAATTCGGACATTTTCCTCTTGTCATAATCAGGTGGCCTGCGATCACCATTAGGAAATATTCTGAACTGCATAAGCCATTCCCACCTTTTAAAAGGTTTCCAGCCGCAACTTCTTGTAATTTCCCTGTCTTGCCAAAAAATATTGAATGCTCTTACTGTTTCGTAATAATTGGCATTAGGATCCTGCATCATATCTACCCAGTATGGGTAATCGGAAGTATCTGGCTTTACGACACTTTCATTATTCTGAGAGGATAAATAGTTGATAATTATGAAAGTGAGCGAAAATATTAAATATATCTTTTTCAT
>CAZJYD010000021.1:29307-39867 GCA_964550205.1 uncultured Bacteroidales bacterium | reverse complement strand
AATACCACTTAAGAAGATGTCTGTAAATATTAATACTGCTCGCAGGGAGAAAAAGGTAATTCATTGTTTTAATTCTTAAATATCTTTTTCAGATACTCCGAATTTTTCATTATCACGGTCCTCGCCTATAGGTTCAACATGCACCAGAATATCATAAACATTCGGCAAGCTTCTTTTTATATTATCTTCAACTTGTTGTGCGATCTTATGCGATTCATCAACAGAAATACTGCCATCTACCTCAATATCAATACCTACTACATATGAATTTCCCATTTTTCTTATTCTGGCACGGTGCGGATTAATTGCTCCCTCAACCTGGTTTACTGCATCAAATATTTTTGTATACATTTCAGGATCATCCACACCATCCATTAATTCTGTGCTGGTTCGCATGAATATCCTGAAAGCGGAATACATAATCCAACAACTAACAGCAAGAGCAATAACAGGATCAATGATTGGCAGATCAAAAACATGAGTAAATATCAGTCCTATTAACACGGACAGAGAAATCAATACGTCATTTTGCATGTTTGTTCCATTAGCTCTTAGCATGAAACTTTCAAGCTCTTTACCCTTTACCCGCTGATGAAATGCCAATAATAATTTTCCGGCTATTGAAAAAACAGTCACATAAATAGCGATCATGGAAGGTATTTCTCTGACATTACCTTCTATTAAATCTGATGCTGTGTATATGGCAAGCTGGGCACCTGCAAAAAAAATAATAAAAGAAAGCAATTTGGTGGCAATTGTATCAGCTCTAATATATCCGTATGAATAACGCAGATCGGGTGGTTTTGACATAATTTTTGCGGCTACCAGCGTCACAACCGACGCCACAACATCAGTAGCTGAATCTATTCCATCAGCCAGGACAGCCAGACTACCTGAAACAATTCCTACAACTATTTTTAATACGGAAAGAATCGAATTGCCAACAACACTAATCCATGATGCTTTTCTTATCTTACCCTCCCTGCTCATATAATCTTGTATATAATTCCGTGATAAAAGATTAATTATACTGAGGAAATAAATCTTTCTGCCTCTATTGCTGCCATACAACCTGTGCCTGCTGCCGTAATAGCCTGCCTGAATGTATGATCCTGAACATCCCCACAGGCAAAAACACCTTTTACACTGGTGGCAGTTGAATCCGGTTTTGTTTTAATATATCCCTGTTCATCCATATCCAACTGTCCTTTAACAAATCCTGAGTTTGGCCTGTGACCAATAGCCACGAAGAAACCATCAACATCAATTGTTGTTTGTTCTCCTGTTTTAACATTCTCAATAATAACACCCGTAACTGTTTTGCTGAATTTTTCTTCTTTTCCTACAATCTCTTTTGTAATACTATTCCATAAAACCTCTATATTGGGTGTGTTCAGCACTTTTTTTTGCATAGCTTTAGAGGCACGCAATTCATCACGACGGTGAATAAGGTATACCTTTTCACAAAGCTTTGCCAAATATGTTGCCTCTTCTGCAGCGGTATCTCCTCCACCTACAACAGCAACTTTTTTGCCTTTATAAAAGAATCCATCACATGTGGCACAGGCCGAAACACCGTATCCATTATATTTTTTCTCTGATTCCAATCCCAGCCATTTGGCAGATGCCCCAGTAGCAATGATAAGAGTTTCTGCTTCTATTGTCTTTCCATCATCAGCTTTAGCTATAAAAGGGCGCTTGCTGAGATCAACATCAACTATAATCCCTGATCTGACATCAGCATCAAAGCGTTGAGCCTGCTTCCTGAAGTCTATCATCATTTGGGGCCCTGTTGCTCCTTCAGGATAACCCGGAAAATTATCAACTTCTGTTGTTATAGATAATTGACCACCGGGTTGGATCCCTTCATAAACTATTGGTTTTAAATCAGCACGTGCCGCATATATCGCAGCCGTGAATCCCGCCGGACCCGATCCAACTATAAGACACTTGGTCTTTTCTCTTTGTTCACTCATTTCACCGATTTTTTATTTCAAAATTATTAATTTATTCCAACAAATTTATTAAAAGAAAATTATTATGGCGGGGTTCACATAAATTGTGCCACATAGTATATTCGCCTTTATAACAAGACCTTATTAAAATCATATAGATATGTAAATGTGACAGAATGACTGCAATACTTTAAGCATTTTACTTTACAGCTATAAAAACAATACCACTTGCAACTATCCCTGCAACAAGATAATATATCCGGGATTTTCTGATCCTGTTGTTATCATTGATAAGTTCCAGATTTTTAATCCTGTATTCCTCCAGCTTGATATCATTATTCATCAACTTCTCATGCCAGAAATCTGCTTCGGCCTTCTTAATGGATATAGCACTGTCGCATAAAAATCTTCTTTCTTCCAGGTTTGCAATTTTCTCTTTAAATAAAAGCATTTTCCTTTTAATAATATCACACCTTGTTTCCATTTTAAGAATACTGTCCACTTTTTTAATTGGCATATACATCAACGTATCTGAGAAGGAATTCTGAAAGTTTTCACCCGGAAAAACATAACCGATTTTATTCTCAGTGTTCTGTGCAAAAACACATGATGATAACATAATAAGTATTGCAATAGTAACTAACTGTTTCATAATTATATTTTTAATAATGACTTAAGAGAATTCAATATCATATGTCGTTTATCCTGCGAAGCCTTTCATCAAGTGTGATATTATCAATTTCTTCAAGTTTTTTCTTTTCTTCTTCATCCAGCTCACCCAGTTGTCCTGATATCTTAGCTGACCGGTAATCAAGATAGTCCATTCTTGCTTTCAAAGCCTGAAAACGGCTGTTATATTCTTCCTTTATTCTTTTCCATTCATCACGTTTTATTGCATGCTCTTCCTCAACCTCCTCAATTTCTTCTTTAAGTGATTTTGTAGAAAAAATCTTTGATTTGAATGCAGCCCATCCTCCCGCTATTCCTGCTATGATGCCACCGGGTGTTCCACCATCAAAAATAAAATATGACAAAAGGAACAAAACTCCTAATATCACCACTCCTATTATTATATATTTAACTGTTTTAGACATGACTTTTCGTTTTTAATTAAGCATCCGGTTCTTCGCCAACTATCTCCTTGCCATCAGCAGTTAACTTAACCTTAGATTTTTTTGAATCACCATTAGTTACAATTGACGCTATTTGTTTTTTCGTTTCCCCTTGTTGTTTAAGTGCCTCCATTTCATCTTTATCTTTTTTCTCGGTTATTCTGAATATTTCTTTCATGCCGAAAATAAGCGCCCATATAGTGGTGTTAAAAGTAACCCATTGTGCTCCGGTAATACCTGTTTCAAGAATACCACCTTCCACACCTTCTTTATGAATAAGCAAAAGATAAGTTGATACTATCATTGATGCAGCAAGGCCCCAAACCTTCACACTTATCAAAGTAAACAATAACTTTGACAACCATTTTCTGCAGAAACCGGCCTCACCTATCATTAGTTTTTCATCATAAGGAATTTTTTTCATGGTTTATATTTTTTCGGTTAATAATAATAATTTACTCCATGTTTGTGGACCTGCAATTCCATCTACAACTAATTGGTTATCTTCCTGAAATTTACATATCCCTTTCCTCGTGTTAACACCAATTATCCCATCAACTTCACCTACCGCATACCCAAGTTTATTGAGTCGTTTCTGAATTTCCTTAACAGTTTTTTCAATTTTTCTCCGTGTTTTAATTGCTGAAATATCATTCCTGAAACCCTCTATCCAATCCTGCACTGCATAACCAGGACAAGCAGGTTTGCCAAAATGATAATGGCCGAACAGATCCTGATTAGTCAATCCGAATGTTCTAATCAGATATTTCACAAGCCAGTCAACTGATATCATCTGTTCATCAGCAGGTCCTTCAGCAGCAAGATCGTGCCCGGGTCCTTTGAAATTCCCTTCGAACATAATACCAATGCTTACCGAATTTTCTCCACTGCAATGCCAAACGATACTCGATAATTCATTGGCCTGAATAATTTCTCCGCTTTTACGGATACCATAATGATAGCAAAAATGTGGGCATCCATTAGAAGATATATGATTGGGATTAATATGATAATTATTTACTTCCTCAATCGAACTATCTCCAAGCTCCTGATGCAAAATGATCTTATTTACCCTTGAAAGTTCGCGCGAAGACCATCTTCGCGTAGGATGCCACGGCAGTTGTTGAATTAAATTTGTTATTTGCATGGAAAATGTTTTGGTTTATTATTAAGGTATTATTGAAATTTATTCTAAAATTAAAATAAAAGTAACCAAATTTTTATGAAATACTAAAGATTTTTAATTTTATTGCAATTCTTTTTCACAGTTAATTAATGTTATGTCATTAGGTTTGTTTGATGTTGTTATTGCGGGCGCCGGCCCTTCGGGATCGACCTGTGCTTTTCATCTGGCAAAATCAGGTTGCAAAATCGCTTTAGTGGATAAAGCAAACTTTCCAAGAAATAAGATCTGCGGTGACGGATTAACCGGCTATACATTGTTTGAGTTAAATGAAATGGGCAGAAACATCCTTGATGAATTCTTATCATTAAATAAGATTTATCCTATTAACGGAGTACGCCTGTATGGACCGGACACCAATTACATTGAATTTCAAAATGTTTTCAGAAACAAATTTACCGATAAGTTCTGCTATGTTTGTAAGAGATGCGATTTTGATGATTTTTTATTCAGGAAGTTGAAGTCATTCGACAATATATCCTTCTTTGAAAACTTCAAGGTGCAAAATATTGAAACATCAAAAAATAATATAAAGGTATATAATGATGCCAGCTCAATAACAGCAAAAGTTTTGGTTGGCGCTGATGGTGCAAACTCTATGGTTAGCAGAAAACTCTTAAATTACAAGCCAATATGGAAACATAATTGCCTTGCAGTTCAATGTTATTATGAAAATATAAAACCGCATGAAAAAAGGAATACTGTTGAGGTATTTTTTCTTAGAGAAACTCTTCCGGGTTATTTGTGGATTTTTCCTGGCAAGGATAATTTTTATAATGTCGGAATGGGACTGATCGCCGGAGATGTCAGAACTGAAAAAACCGATATAAAGCAACTATTCATCAACATAATCAATAAATATTCTTTTCTGCAAGAAAAATTCCATAATGCTGCCCGAATATCCAAACTTAATACAAGCCTGATCCCGTTGGGATCATATAAAAGAAAAATGTCAGGTGAACGATTTGTTATAACAGGTGATGCAGCTTCATTAACAAACCCTTTCTCAGGCGAAGGTATTGCTTACGGAATGAACAGTGGCAGAATCGCCGCCAACCATATAATAAACTGTTTAAATAAAAATGATTTCAGCAGCAGTATGATGAAACAATATGACAAAGCCATCAACAAAAAATTAAGAAGAAAGCTTAATATAAGTTACCGTTTTCAAAAGTTTGCAAAAAATCCCAAAATTATCAACAAAGTAATTGGCAAAGTTCAAAGAAATGAAAAATTGAAAAAAACAATTGAGATGATGCTAAAAAATCCTTCTAAATATAAAAATTTCTTCAACCCTGTTTTCTATTATCGTTTTATTTTTAGATAATTTGCTTTTATCATAATTATTATTGTATCTTTGCCGTTTTTAAAAGCATACATTACCCCAAAAAGTTGTATTTAAATTGATGTGTAAAAACAAAATATCCTGTTTTACATGTATTGTTGTCGTATTGCTAACCTTGCTGTTTATTTCAGATACTAATTATGCCCAAAAATATTTTACCCATTTATACACTGAGGCCGATGGGCTTGCTAGTTCGATTGTATATGATGTGGTGCAGGATACTAATGGTAAAATGTGGTTCACCACCCAGGCAGGTATATCTTGTTATGATGGTTCAAAATGGACTACCTACAGGCTAAATAAAGATCTGAAAATACAAAGTCATAATAAACTTTTACTCGATGCAAAAGGAAAACTCTGGGCACTACCTTACAGCGGAGATATTCGTTTAACTTACTTTAACGTCAACAAATGGGAAGATAAGTATCACAATGATCTTGTTGAACAAGAAAACAAATACATATTTTTTGACATAACTTATACGGATAATAAACCTTTTATTGCTATCGGATCAAAAAGAGATGGTGTGTTTTTATTTAAAAACGGCCAATGGAAACATTATACCAATAAGAATGGATTACCAGATAGTTTAATTGTTGGCTTATCTATTGTTAATAATGAAGTATTTGTTGCCACCAGAAAAGGTATATCAGTTATCAGAGATGATTCTTTGATTAATAATTATTTTGGCAATATCAATAAAGTGCCTTCATCACCATTATATGGATTTAGTGCAATACTGGATAGTGCTTCAGGAGAATATAAGTTCTGGTTATGTTATGAAGATAAGATCGGATATATATTTCGGAACTCCTACAAGATGATAGACAATGATGTTAATCTTATGTTTGATAATAAACACTATAATGCATTTATATATTCCGCAGACAATAAAGGGATTTACTTCGGAAATACTTTTTATCTCTTTTATTATGATTTTTCTACTAAACAAATTAAAAAATATGGTATCTCCAGGGGATTGATCTCTGAAGGTGCGACATCAGTTTACATCGACCGTGAAGGTAATGATTGGATCACAAGCTTCAGGGGTGTTACTAAAATCCCTTCAAAACGATTTTCTAATTTTTCCAAGGATAACGGCTTATATGATAATGAGGTAACATCAATTGCTGAAATTGAGCCTGGATATTATGTTTTTGGACATTATGGTGCTTTGACATTTTATGATGGTAAGGATTTTACTCCCTTAGTTATTAGAAACATAAAAAACGGTGAAAATATTCACAAATCACGAATACAGGATATTGCTGTTGATAAGAATAAAAACCTATGGGTGGCTGCTTCTTATATGGGTCTGGCAAGGATTGACGATAATAAAAAAGTTACATGGTTTGACAAAGACAATGGCTTGATAAGAAATGTCTCTTCTGTTATAGTTGATGGCAACCAAACAATATGGGCATGCTCTGATCATGGATTGTTTAAAAAGGCAGGGAACCAATTCATTTATAAGCCAATTAGCAAAAACAGAGATATTAACAGAAGTTTACGAAAGATCTTTAAGGGTAAAGATGGATCAATATATTTGGGTTCGCATAGTAGTGGGTTAATAAAAATTAAAAATGATAGTATAATTTTTTATCAATGCCCTTTTGACCACTGTGGTAATAATGTTTACTCATTCCATGAGGATTCCCGGGGAACCAAATGGGTAGGTACGTTGTATGGATTACATAGAATAGAAAATGACCATATTATAAAGATTGATATCGGACAGATAAAAATTGACAGGCCGGTTTATCTGATCTTTGAAGATAATAATAACAATCTTTGGATAGGTAGCGATAATGGAATATATAAATGGGATGGTGAAGAAGTTAATCATTATACTGTTAATAACGGCTTGTCAGGACAGGAAACAAACAGGGATGCAGGTTTGGTTGACTCTTACGGTAATGTATGGATAGGAACAAACAACGGTGCAACTCTTTACAGGGAAAAATCTGAAATTGACGAAAAAAAGATTCCCCCTCCCAAAATCTTCATTGATTATATGTTAGCTAATAACGATACTATTTATATTAAAGATGATAAAATAAAATTACCTTATGCAAAAAATAATTTAGCTTTTCATTTTACTGCTATTTCTTTCATAAACGAGGATCAGATATTTTACAAATGCAAGCTTGAAGGAATAGATGAAAACTGGTCTGCAGAATTCAGATCACCTAATAATCAATACAGATATAACAGTATTCTCCCGGGTACATATAAGTTTTGTGTAAAAGCAAAAAACGCTTTGGGTATTTGGAGCAAACCAGTATGTACAAAAAATATTAAAGTTAATGCTCCTTTCTGGTGGCAGTGGTGGTTTTTAATATTAATTGCATTCTTAATAGGAGGACTTACTTATCTGGCATTTAAAATAATAAGTCAGAAAAGTTATGCGAAGAAATTACAGCAAAAAGTGAATGAGAGAACCGAACAATTAAAGAAAGACGAAAAGAAATTAAAAGATATGAATGAAACCAAAGACCGGTTTTTTTCAATAATAGCACATGATTTAAAAAGTCCTATAAATGCAATCCTGGGATTGACAGATGTTATTAAAAGTGAATATAATTCTTTATCTGAAAAGGAGCTGACTGTTATCAACGATAACATTCACTCGGCAGCATCACATACAAATAATCTTTTAGACAATCTATTAACATGGGCAAGATCGCAAAATGGAACTATTTCTTTTAAACCCGAGGTTATTAATATAACAAAAGTTATTAATAAAAACATTGATGTTTTCAATTCACTGGCTTCGAGGAAAAACATCTCGATTATTAATCTCATTGAATCGGATATTTTTATTTATGCAGATCCTAATATGATAGATACTGTGATCCGTAATTTACTTTCCAATGCAGTAAAATTTACTTTTCGTGATGGCAGAATAATAATAGCCGCCCGGACCAAAAATCATAATGCTGAGGTTTGTATAAAAGATAACGGTAAAGGTATGGATAAGGAAACCATGACCGGTTTATTTGAAATTCAGGAAAAGGCAAATTCAAAAGGAACCGATGATGAACCAGGCACCGGCTTGGGTCTTATCCTTTGCAAAGAATTCATTGAAAGGAACTCGGGAAAGATCTGGGCAGAAAGCGATAACGGAAACGGCAGCATGTTTTGTTTTTCTTTACCCCAGGCGGAAAACCCTAAAGAATAATGATTATCACTTAATCAACAACCCCAAATAACACATAAGTTCATTTTAAACACAATTCGTAATTTATAATAATCCGAAATATCTTCTCATTTTAAATCTTAATTATTTTCATGTTTTAGCACAAATCAATGAAAACAAAACATAATGGATCAACCTACATACAATAACAAAAAAGCAATAATAACGGCGCTTCTAAAGGTCTGGGCAAAAAATATCTGGGGAAGGGAAGAAAACAAAGCTGAAAGGGAAGCTTTTCTAAATGGCATTCCCGCCGGGCGCTTTGGTGAACCTGAAGATGCAGCCAACCTGGCATACTTTCTGGCATGCGATGAAGCGGAATTTCTTAATAGTCTTACAATACCATTGGATGGTGGAAAACTGGCTAGCACATAATAATAGATTAAGACAAATTTTGAATTTCTTGAGGTTTGTCTAAAAAGAGCTATTTTTGTAATAACTGCTAAAAAGCAAATTATCAATATGTTTTTGATGATCTTATATTTACTTATTGCTATTCTGGTTTCATTTCTTTGTTCAATAATTGAAGCGGTTTTATTGAGTATCGATCCTGTTTTTATAACTATTAAGATACAGGAGAAAAAGAGTTATGCATTTACATTAAAGAAATTCAAGGAAAACATAGATAAACCGCTGGCTGCCATATTAACCTTAAATACTTTTGCCCATACTGTAGGTGCTGCCGGTGTTGGAGTTCAGGTGCAGTTATTATGGGGTGATGAATTCCTTACCTTGGCCTCAGTAGTTTTAACCATATTGATACTGATCTTCTCGGAAATCATACCCAAAACCATAGGTGCAAATTACTGGCAGCAACTGGTACCTTTTATGATCTTTGTTCTAAGGATACTTCTTGTTATTTTATATCCTTTTGTTATTATCAGTCAGATGATAACAAAATTCTTCAACAAAAAAGAAAGAAAAGGAATATTAAGCCGCCTGGAGTTTTCTGCTATGGCAGAGGCAGGTATGAAAGCAGGTATTTTTGATAAGGATGAAACCAAGATCATACAAAACATTGTAATTTTTGATAAAGTTAAAACAAGGGATGTCATGACCCCTCGAACGGTGGTATTTGCCTGTGATGAAGAAGCAATGATAAAAGACTTTTACAAAGCCAACAGAGATTTCAGGTTTTCAAGGATTCCTGTTTATAAAGGTTCTATCGACAAGATCTCTGGTTATGTTTTAAAGCAGGATATTTTAAATTCGATTATTGCCAAAAAGGATGATACGCCGCTGAAGAGCCTTCTCAGAGAAATACCTGTAGTTTTTGAAGGACTTGCCATACCCGAGCTTTACCGTATGCTGATAGGGCAGAATGAACATATAGCTTTTGTAGTGGATGAATACGGTGGTACGGCAGGTATTGTAACCATGGAAGATGTAATTGAAACCGTTATTGGCATGGAGATCATGGATGAAACCGATAAGATAGAAGACCTTCAGAAAGCAGCCAGGATTAAATGGGAAGAAAGAGCAAGGAAAATGGGTATTGATCCTGAAAAACTTAAATAAGATTTACGTAAAAATCTTTATCTTTGTATTTAGAAGTTAGAGGTTTCAGGTTAGATACCGGATGTTGGATTTTGGAATTTGTTATTTGAGAATTGGAATTTACAAAGCGGGGTGTAGTCTCGTCTCAGACGAGACGCTTGACTGGGGGTCAAGAAATTATAATATGCCTGCCTTCGTCTTGCTAGCGCTTGATTTCGGCAGGTGAAAATTTGGAATTTGTTATTTGAGAATTGGAATTTACAAAGCGG
>CAZJYD010000021.1:0-29207 GCA_964550205.1 uncultured Bacteroidales bacterium | reverse complement strand
TTCGGCAGGTGAAAATTTGGAATTTGTTATTTGAGAATTGGAATTTACAAAGCGGGGTGTGGTCTCGTCTCAGACGAGACGATTGACTGGGGGTCAAGTAATTAGAATCTGCCTGCCTTTGTCTCGCTAGCGCTTGATTTCGGCAGGTGAAAAATTTGGAATTTGTTATTTGAGAATTGGAATTTACAAAGCGGGGTGTAGTCTCGTCTCAGACGAGACGATTGACTGGGGGTCAAGAAATTATAATATGCCTGCCTTCGTCTTGCTAACACTCGACTTCGGCAGGTGAAAATTTGGAATTTGTTATTTGAGAATTGGAATTTACAAAGCGGGGTGTAGCGCAGCCTGGTTAGCGCGCTTGACTGGGGGTCAAGAGGTCGGGAGTTCAAATCTCCCCACTCCGACAAAGCAAAAATGACCTGTCGCGAAACGGTGGGTCTTTTCTGTTTTGGGAGCTTTGAAAACTTGTTTTCATAAGCAGACAAAAATAATCTTTAAAAAATATTGTTAAATACTTGTATTTACAAATTTATCAACCATTAAAATTCAACATTATGAGTAAAAAAGTTACATTTTTCGCAATCGGCTTGCTTGTAGCCTTTACCACAATACAAGCACAAACCTGGACCCAAATAGGAGCAGATATTGATGGAAAACTGCAAGGCGACGAATCCGGCTGGTCGGTGAGTATGAGTTCCAATGGCTCGGTGGTGGCAATCGGGGCGCCATCAAATGATGCCGGTCATGTTCGCATCTATGAAAATCAATCAGGCACCTGGACACAAACAGGAAATGACATTGCCGGAGAAGCGGAAGGCGACTACTTTGGCTATGCCCTGAGTTTAAGTTCCGAAGGGTCAATTGTTGCAGCAGGAGCAACTGAAAACGACGGAAATGGCGACTATGCAGGCCATGTGCGCGTTTTTGAAAACCAGGGAGGTACCTGGATACAAATAGGTGAGGATATTGACGGAGAAGCGGGATATGATAATTCAGGCTCCGCGGTAAGCTTAAGTTCCGATGGCTCCGTAGTGGCGATTGGAGCACATGATAACGATGGTAACGGCAGTTACGCAGGCCATGTGCGCGTTTTTGAAAACCAGGGAGATGCATGGATACAAATAGGTGAGGATATTGACGGAGAAGCGGAATATGATTATTCCGGTTACTCAGTAAGCCTTAACGATGATGGCTCAGTGGTTGCCATAGGCGCACCCTGGAACGAATCTAGCGGCGCCCAAACCGGGCAGGTTCGGGTATTTGAAAACCAATCCGGTACATGGACGCAAATGGGTGAGGATATCTATGGAGAATCGGAATTCGATAGATCCGGTTATTCGGTCAGCCTTAACTCCGACGGCTCGATGGTTGCAATTGGAGCGCCCGAGAATGACGGAAGCGGCGAGGATGCCGGTCATGTTCGGGTATATGAATACCAATCCAGCACATGGACACAAGTTGGAGATGATATCGACGGTGAAGCAGCAGATGATTATTTTGGTTCTTCCGTGAGTTTGAATTCGGATGGCTCCGTTGTGGCAATCGGAGCACCCGATAATGGAGGAAGCGGTGGTTTTGCAGGTCATGCCCGGGTGTATGAGAACCAATCAGGAACCTGGACACAAAAAGGAAGCGACATCGACGCAGAGGCTGCATTCGACAGCTTCGGCACATCGCTAAGCTTATCCAATAACGGATCGATCGTAGCAATCGGGGCGCCTCATAATGATGGAAACGGATCCGGCGCCGGCCATGTGCGAGTGTTTGAATTTATATACACAAACATAGAAACACTGCAACATGAAAGAATAATCTCAATATATCCCAATCCGACAAAAGGAGTGCTGTACTTTAATTTCATAAATAGCTTGAGTTCACCTGCAAATACCGGAAAAATAGTAATTTGCGACATTACAGGAAAAAAGATCATTGAGAAAACAGAAATAAAACAAAACGAAACAATAGACTTATCCGGTTTCGAAAGCGGTATTTATATCATCAACCTTCGGCTGGAAAACAAGATATACATAACAAACATTATAAAGGAATAAGGGGCGCTGTTGAATCATGTTTGATTTTAGCGTTTGCTTTTCATATTAAAGTTTTAGTATCATCTCTTTTGAAGTCAGTGCTTCTGTCATACTTTTTTCCTTTGTATATCCTTATGCACTTAAAAAAAGAAAATTTCTTAACAAATGTGTAAAATCTTAATTCTCAGCTTGCGGAAAAAATAAAATTATTGAGACAATTTTTAGTGATTCTAAATATGGCTTCTCAAAATGCATACCAATCTACGAATCCAAAACCACAGCTAACTAATTTTAGCTTGACTATAGCATACATCTTTCAGATAATGGAAAACCATGGTGACCTAAACAAGCAGCAGTGGTAGCAGCAGCGACGGGTGAAGTTTTTGCTCTGAGGGTGTCACTGATTATGACGGTCATCATTATAAAACTGTGAAGATAGGCGATCAGTGCTGGATGGCTGAGAGCCTGAAGTCAACACATTACGCTGATAGTTCGGCAATAAGCGGAAACTGGGCATACGATAACGACGTAGGTAACGCACATACCTATGGCAGGTTATATAACTGGAGCTCTGTAATGAACGGTGAATCCTCAAGCAGCAGCAACCCGAGCGGTGTTCAGGGTATTTGCCCGGATGGCTGGCATGTTCCCAGCGATGCTGAATGGAAGGAGCTGGAAATGACCATTGGCGGTCACATAGATCATCAGTCCTGTGGCAGCCGGATCAGGCCTGCTATTGTAATCAATTCTCGGAATTAATATACCCTTATCCGTGAAATCAATATCCAATCCGGCAGATGCATCAGGATTGCTGCCATCATCATTTATAGATACCTGAGCAAAACCTAAATTGGAAATTAATATTATTTATAAATATGTTGTTGACTCTTAAGAAAACACCTGACCTTTTCTTTTTAAAAGCAGAAAGGCTTGCATTATAACCATTTGATTATTTATTGGCCTTTGGGGTTTAATCTGGAAATTAAAAAATCCATTGCAAAACATTTGCTCTTGTAAATCATTATGATAAATTATATATTTGACAAATTCATAATGAAAGAATACCTTTGATAAAATATGGCATACTTAATTTATTGAAATGCAGAAAAATCAGGAAAAGAAAAAATGGATCAACCTGGATGGGAAACAGCTTTATTACAGCTTTCTTGCCGGTGCACAGAAACTTTTCGAGCAGCAAAAGAGCATCAATAAGATCAATGTGTTTCCTGTTCCCGATGGTGATACGGGCACTAATCTGGCATCTACCATGCGCTCGATAGTTGACAGTTCCGTTCCTTCAAGAAACATTAAAGAATCAGCTTCATC
This sequence comes from uncultured Bacteroidales bacterium, assembly GCA_964550205.1. Taxonomy (GTDB): domain Bacteria; phylum Bacteroidota; class Bacteroidia; order Bacteroidales; family JAIOZK01; genus JAIOZK01. Next base: position 25,851 of record CAZJYD010000021.1, on the reverse strand, counting down.
CCTCGCTGACGCCGCACTGACAGGTGCCCGCGGAAACTCGGGAATTATTTTCGCACAATTCCTCTATGGATTCAGCAATGAGTTAAAAGATAAGAAATCGGTGGATGTACGGCTATTTTCGCAAACAGTGAATAATGCAGTGAAATACGCGTATGAATCTATATCCCATCCTGTGGAAGGCACCATGATAACAGTGATAAGGGAATGGGCTGAATCATTACAAAATCTAAAGAACAAAATTTCTGATTTTAATAGCCTGCTTACCAAGTCATACAGAAATGCCACACAGTCACTAAAAGAAACTACTCAAAAGCTGGAGGTTCTGGCAAAAAACAAAGTCGTTGATGCCGGGGCAAAAGGTTTTGTTGTATTTCTCGAGGGTATAATAGATTATTTCAGGGAGGGAGAAATCAGAAAATTGTTGCAAAGTAAGATCAATACAAGCGGCTTTGATGAAAAGATAGATTCCATCCCTCATGATGAGTTCAGTTTCAGATATTGCACAGAGGCCCTTCTTTCGGGCAAGGACCTTGACCGCTGCATGATGATACAAAAGCTCGAAAAATATGGAGACTCGGTTGTTGTGGCCGGTTCTCCTCAAAAAATAAGGATACATGTACACACCGATAATCCAACCGACCTGTTCACAGAGCTCAGTGAATGCGGCACCATCACATACCAAAAGGTCGATGATATGCTATTGCAAAATGAAGTTACACAAAACCGGAAAGGAAATATTGCAGTCCTCACCGACAGCACTTCAGACCTGCCGAAAGAAATAATAGAGAAATACCAGATTCACACAGTTCCCTTGTTAATTCACTTTGGTGATAATTACTTTCTTGATCAGGTAACTCTTACCTCATCAAAATTTTATGAGATGCTCGAGGAATCGGATATATATCCCAGCAGTGCCCAGCCTTCATACAAGGAGTTTTTTAACAAATACAGCTACCTGGCTTCTCATTACAATTCTGTAATTTGTATTCACCTCAGCGGTAAATTAAGCGGTACTTATTCAAACAGTGAAAAAGCTGCTATGAACGTAGCAAAAGAAACCGGACAAAAAATTAAGGTGTTTGATTCAAAGCTTGTTACCGGTGCCATAGGACTCATCGTTCTGCGGACAGCTATGGAACTGGAAAAAGGAGCTTACTTTGACGAGGTGACTAAAAAGATTCCTGAATGGATTTATAACACGAATGAACTGGTCAGTGTTAAAACACTCAAATACATGGTTAAAGGCGGACGTGTAAGTCCGATGAAAGGAAGGGTAGCCAAATTGCTAAACCTCAAACCCATAGTATCGGTCAATAAGGAGGGTAAGTCTGTTTTATACGATAAATCATTCAGCGAAAAAGGCAGTATGAAAAAGATTGTTAAGCTATTTCAAAAAATGACCGAAGGCAAAAAGCTATGGGGATATTGCATCACCCAGGCAAACAATATGAGTACCGCAAACTGGTATTCAAAAAAGCTAACCGAAATAACAGGAATGGAGCCTTTGTTTATTAATGATACTTCGCCTGTAATTGGCGTAAATGCAGGGATTGGTTCGGTATGTGTTAATTTTATGGTTGAATAGATTTTTTATCCGCAGGAAATATTTATATATTTGTTATAAAACAATATATTATGAAAAACCAAATTATTAAATTATCTGGAAGTATTATCTGCATCTTTTTAATATTTACTATGATTTTTAATTCATGTAAGGAAGATGAAGATGATACTCCTGATGAACCTGAAGTTGTTATCCCGGAGACTACAAAAATTATCTCCAATGAAGACTGGCAAAGCAACATCATCGGCTCCTATACAAATCAAAAAATATCAACCCGCAGTTTCAACTGTGGGTTAATTTTTTGTCATACCTTTTTGTGAGCCCTACCGGGGGTTTTTTTCTCGATATGACATCGATTCTTTAAAAGAAAGTAGAACAATCATATAATTACTTTATCCAAAAACAATAACGGAAACAATATCATTTCGTACCTACAGCACTTTACTTTTAAATTTTTAATCAATTCTATTTCTATAAATATTGTCCCCAACGGGACATTCAAGTCCGTTAGGACTTGGATATTTATAGAAAAGAAAAAACAACATAATTAAAAGCCCTGTAAGGGCGACATATAAATATTCAAACTCGTAAGAATAGTTTTTTATAATTTTGCCGGAAAAATTGGGCAAATGGTCAACAACAACAAAGTAGTTACCGTACTCCCTGCTTATAATGCAGCAGAAACATTAAGGTTAACATATAATGAGATTGATTTTTCAATTGTTGATGATGTTATTCTTGTTGATGATCATAGCATGGACGACACAGTGGAAATAGCCCATGATATAGGAATTAAGCATATTATTGAACACGAAGAAAACAAGGGCTATGGCGGAAATCAGAAATCGTGTTATGATAAAGCCCTGGAAATTGGTGCTGACATAATTATTATGCTTCATCCCGATTACCAGTACACCCCCAAACTGATACCCTCAATGGCTCACCTTATTGGCAACGGTCTTTATGAAGTGGTCCTTGGCTCCAGGATCCTTGGCAAAGGAGCCCTTGTTGGTGGCATGCCTATATATAAATATTTTGCCAACAGATTGTTAACTTCTTTTCAGAATATTATGATGAGAGCCAAACTATCAGAATACCACACAGGCTACAGGGCATTTTCGCGCAAAGTGCTTGAAAATATTAACTATCATGCCAACTCAGATAATTTTGTATTTGACAATCAAATGTTAGCCCAGATATGGAATGCCGGATTCGAAATTGCTGAGATCACATGCCCTACTAAATATATCGAGAAATCTTCCAGTATAAACTTCAAAAACAGCGTAGCCTATGGTATTGGAGTGGTAAGAACCTCCATCCAATACAGGATCAATAAAACAGGAATTAAAAGCTACAAATACTTAAAACGTGGCTAATGCGTAACTTAAACAAAATACTGCTGTTGTTTTTCCCATTTATATATCTTATACTGGGCTTTTATTTCAACCAGCTCATTGGTTATTTTTCCCTAAGGAATGTTGATCCTGAATATGTATACCTTACCAACGGCCTGTATATGTCATTGGGTCATTTAAATATATACCACATAGACAATCCCGGCACACCACTTCAGTTCATTGTTGCAGTAGTTTGCCGTATAGTTTACTTTTTCCGATCGCATGATGTTCCCTATATAGAGGATGTTTTCCGTAATTCTGACATGTACCTTAATATGATCAATCATGTGGTAATAACAATTACAGCAATTGTAATATATATTTCGGGAAGACTTGTATTAAAACTAACTTCATTCCTGCCCTATGCCCTGGCCATTCAAACAGCGCCGTTTTATTCCGATCTCACCTACGGAATAATAGGTCGTTTAACTCCCGAATTACTGATCTGTATCCCTGTCTTCTTTCTTACGATCATATTAATAAAAACGATCATTCCGGATAAAAAAAGATTTACACTGAAAACTATTCTGCTTTTCAGTATAATATCCGGTTTTGGGTTATCCATAAAACTGACCTATATGCCCTTATTGATAGTACCCTTATTTGTAATCCCCGGATTCAAAGATAAAGGCAGGTTTTTATTGTTTACCATAATAAGCTTGTTTGTATTTGCCATGCCCATAATTTTTGACCTCGTATCGTTTACAGGATGGATCAAAGACCTGTTTATTCACTCGGGGCAATACGGAAGAGGAGACACAAGTATCATCAATCTGCATGTTTTCAGTCATAACTTAGGACGCTTAATTAATACAAATATGTTCATGGTTATATCATGGATAGTAAGCCTATCGATATTGATCTTCTACATTTTCTTTAAAAGAAAAAGCCTGAACAAATCCCTGCTCTTCGGGTTATCAGGTGTGCTTCTGGCTTTTTTATTTCAGGTTCTGCTCGTATCCAAACACTATGAATTCAGGTATCTTGCACCGGCACTTGCTTTATTTCCGGGGATGGTAATATTGTCGTTAGAGATGATCAAACGACTTGTTTCATTCAAACGGATCAATCTTATAATAGGATTGATCATTCTTGGTGGTTTTATATACCTCATACCCAAACATGTAACTAATATCCGGATAGCCTCCACACGTATATCAACACAGATCAGTGAAAAGATAAAAGCAAAACATTTTGTTGAAACACTTGAAGATGACGCTGTGAAATTAATTACACCGGGTCCTTACGGTTGTCCTTACCATGACTTTTCAATAATGATAAGTCATTGCTGGGCAGGCTGGGAGAACAAAGTGTTCCTGCCGGTATACAAAAAACTTTATCCTGATACTTATCAATATTTTACATGGGAAAAAAGAGCTAAATACTGGGAATATCCATATGATATTAACAGGATTGTACAAAATGAAAAACCTGTTTACTTTTATATCGCCAACTATTCACCTGAGCTTTATACTAAATCCTTATCCGCAATGATTCCGGGATATGACCTCGATAATATTAATGAAGAGCTGGTTTTTATTAATGAAGGAACCAAGGAAAGGATATACAGGCTTACCTTTGAAGACTTATAAATGTTTTATGTCATAAATAATATTATTTCGTTACCCACGGCACTTTTATGATTTTACCCTATTCTTTTTATATTACATTTTTTTATCGACTGAAAAAAATGAACTATCAAATAAAAAATATTTTTAAAGCCTTGATACGTTGGGCAACAATTTATTTATTAATATGTTCTTTGGCTCTTAAGAAAAAAAACTAAAAAATATAAAAGCCAATCACCCGGCGATTTAAATTCACCGGGTGACTATTTAAGTTAATGTATAATGTATATCTGAGATTAATCTCAATCAGGAACCTGGTAAATATGTGATTCATCACCATGTTCCGGCAAATACCAGTCGGGATTGACAGTACCTCCGCTTTCGGCCCAATCAACGAATTGGGGATATGCAAATATTATATCATTCTTTTCAAGGGGGTATTCGAATGAGTAGGCAATATCAAGTCCCCACGGCAGATTATTTGCCGATTTATAATATCTTCCGGTTGCAGGATCAGAATCATCATCTTTGGTTCCGAAATATGATGTATTGACCAGGTCGGTCGGCGGAAAGTCAGACATGTGTACTTCTTTGCCTCTTTCTTTATTAATAATAATAAAAGGATTTACATCATCATAGCACAGTGCTGTATTTGTCCATGGGTAAGCATACCATGGTATATCACAACCATAATAAGGCCTGTCGACCCAGGGGAATGTAATTCTCAGATTAAGAATCACAGGTGGTTGATAAGGTGCGGTTTGCACTGTATTTACAAAGCTTGAGCCTCCCGGATTTGGTAATACATTATCAACATTATCGGAAATAATGAACACGGCATTTTCCTGGCCGTCTTCAACATTGTTTGGTCTAAGGTCTATATAACCCTCAGTAAGTAATGAGGTGAAATCATCACTCCAGGCACCTCCTTCAAAACGCCAGAAAACATTTTCTATATCGCTGTATGGAATGCCAAGTAACTCTACACCAAAACCGTTTTCAAAGGTCGCTCCGATAGCCCTGAATTTATATGTTGGATATATCTCGGCTATATATTGCCCGTGATACCATGTATTACAAACTACAACCAGATAATAAAAATCAACTACCAGGTCGTTAAAGTCATAATCGCCATATCCCGGCCATAAGTCCTCAAATGCATAGTTATTCCATAACAGTAGTATATCTGTATTTTTTAGCTGACCGGTACCACCAGGATAATATATATTATAAGCCCTGGATGAATCATTTGGATAATCATCCTCCGAATCCACTACCTGGTCGCCATCCGTATCTACATCAAGCTGCATCGACTTCAGGTCGAACTTTTTCTTGGTAAAATTATGTATAATACCCTCTGATGTTACAGGAACAACTTCCGTTTCACAGAAACTGCCATCACCGTATTTAAGTAATACATTTTCAATATAATCAGGGATATGAACAAATCCCTCCACCGATCTCTCTGCACTGTCAGCGGGCATGCCTTTGTAAAAAACATTATCGCCATCGGTAGACATCACATAGGTTGTCCGCCATGGAACACCTTCAGGAATGAATGCTTTTACAGGTACATTATGACTTGTAGTATAATTGAAGCCATCAGGTACATCCAGATCCCTCATTGACTGAGGTTCTTCAGGTCCGGTTTCTTCATTCTCACAATGAAATGATACTACCGAAACTGCAATAATTAACGCTACTAAAAGTATTGATCTTAACAATTTCATAATTAATATGTTTAAATTGATAAAAAATTTATTTTCAGTTATATTCATCACAATCCAAATATTATACCAATGCAACTAAACATAATCTATAGTGCTGCTATTCAGCCATATTTATAATTATTCTATGTTTATGTTTTTACCAAAACGGGAAACAGTATCCTAAATTAAAGAAATTCTGTGAGAAAGCCTCTGACCGAATATTAATAGTTATTAAACTTTCAGTGATAATCTCCCCAGCATCTGAAATTTTAAGTAACACGGACTGATATTGTTTAAATACAAGTGAATGATCCAAAGAATGCTCTTTATAATTGATCTTGATATTTATAATACTATCATTTTTCATAAATGAAAATCCATATTCCAAAGGATATTTCAGGTTTGATGCTTTGGGATTGGCAAAGAACACCAAAACACCTTCATCCGTTTTCCTTATCCAGTAATCCGGTAGTTTGGCCCCTTCCAATAAAGGTTTGGGAGTGGATAGCTCATTCATATTCTTCTTCACATTTTCCAAAGAAAGTAAATCCTTCAATATTTTATCAAACTCCCGGTCACCTCCATAATTGGCTTGCCGCGGGCTTTTTTTCAATATAACCGGCAAACCCTTTTTTGCAATGTCATAAATAGTTTTAAAAGATTCAATATCAAGATAATCAACATCAATATAAAGTGTATGAAAAACTGATTTACCTACATGCAGTTTTTTATCTTTTACAATACCTGATTCAAGGAACTGATTATTTATCCAAAGAGGATGATATCCCTTTAACTCATCATTGAATTTCAGATAACGCAATTCATACTGACCCCATGCCCATGGCAGTTGGAGCTCCTCAGGATATTCGCCGGCTATCCATGCATCTTCAAGCGGAAGGTAAACGGCTATATCGGTATATGTTTTGCCCCGGCGCATCAGCTTTGATACTTTGGTCATATATTTATTGAAGCCGGAAAAATGCTCCGAAAGACTAGCTTTTTTACCAACATGAACAGTAGCATAAAATCTCGTTTCATCCTCACCGGTGAAGCTAAAAGGCTTACCATGCCAGATTATCTGGTTAACACCATTTGCAAAGCACGCGTCTGCAACCATTTTCAGGTCGTTTATCTTTTCCTTCATCATATGCTCACGGGGCCAGCCGTATAAACAGGTGAATGTCTCGCAACTCACTATCGGCTTTTCTGCCAGTGCTGCCGAAGAGGCTACTATACGGCTGAAGGAAGGATTATATAACATAGCTTCGGTTTCAGGCACATCCACAACAGAATAGGCCTTTATCAGGTCAGTCGGTGAGCCCACGCATTGAACTCTTGAATAGTCTCCCAACTCATGACACTTCTTAGTAAAAGCTTTGTAAAAATTATTGATAACCAGGCCGGAGACAAGCTTCATATAATCATAACGCTGTAATTTATATCTATCTGAATAAATACTGTCCATATAGGGAACAATATCATAACCGTATTTTTCAAGAAAAATACTATCGAAGCCTGTTGTCCATATCTTGCGGGTTTCCACTTCCCACGAATCACAAAACAATGCCGAGGGTTTGCCTTCTAATGCCGGCTCCAGAGCCTTACCCATAATTTCAGAATAACGTTGAAATGCATCTTTGCTCAAATGATCTAAAACATTACCCGTGTCCGGGTGAGTCCATGACAATCGAAGAGGTTGCCTGAAATCACTGTTGCCGAATACTTTTGTCCTGTCCTCATCCGAAACGAAAGTACCGCCAAAAGGCCAAAGCGTCCCAAAGGTAAAATCACATCCCAGTCCCAGGCTGTCGGCATATTGCTTGGTAAAGCAAACAGCTTCCTGCCATTCCTTTCCAAGCCACTTAAATCGTTTTGCACCGGGATCTCTTTCTACCGGATAAATAAATGCAATTTCCACCCCGCCAAAACCTTGTAAGTTTATCCACTCCAGCTCACGTTTGATATCTTCATTATCATATTCTGCGGCAAACCACCACCAGCGTGTATACGGACGGGAATCAGGATATAGCGGAATATTTTCTTTCATCACACCCGAATTATTATCATTACATGAAAATAACAAATAAATTAGCAGGATGATCAAAATTTGAAAACAGTTTCTCATTATTATTTTTTTTACCGGATTTTCTAATCCTGATAATTCAGATTATATTTTTCCAGAATATCCTTATAAGCAGGTGCTTCTATTTTCTGTATCAATAAAGGATTGATTTTCATTATGAGCTCATTATTTTTAGAGGCAAAGCTGAAATATTCTTTACTATAGGCACTTGGTATTATCATTATCTCTTCATGTAATCTTAAGTCATGAATCAAATAACGCAGAATTGCCTCATCATAAACAAAAGCTTTAATATCTCCGGTACTGACTGCCTTCAAACCATCGGTAACATCATCATATTCGATATACATTATGCCATATTCGGATAAAAACTCAGCACTTGCCGAATTACCTATAGTACCAACTTTTACTTCTTTTAGATCATTGATAACGTTGATATTCGACTCCAATTTATTTATGGTAAGCGATGATGCAATACCTGCTGTAAAACCTGAAATAACAACAATTGCAGTAAACATCCAAATAAATGAGACCACCCTGCCCAATCCTGTTTTTGGGGCTTTATCGCCATACCCTACTGTTGTCATAGTCACTGCCGACCACCATACACCATCTCCTATACCTTTTGCGCCCTTATGAAACTGGTCCGAATTGCGGCGACGTTCAACCAGCCAGAGGATAAATCCAAAAATAAAAATTATGAACAGTAATAAGAATATAGCTTTTAAAAAATCCATTGAGAACATATTCTTCAGAAGTATAAGTATACTGCTTTTGTCCTTTGATTTGGCGGCAATCCCAAGATTTGTTATATAAAAAGGCTGTGTAAAGCTGAATTTCTTCATACGCTCAGCAGTCACTGTAAGTGGATTAATACTTAGATCAATCTCACCATTATCAATTGCTGTGAGAAGCTGAGACAGATCATATTCCCTGTACTCATACTCAATATCAAGGCTACCTGCAATATCATTCCATAAATCAATACAAACACCCCCGTAGCCACCATCTGTTTTTATAACAAATGGAGGTGATTCCTTAAGACCTATGATGATTTTTTCATTATCCTGGTAACTTGCAATCAAACAACAATTTTGCAACAAAATGATCAGCAAAACAAGTAGTGCAGCTTTTTTCATATGAGACAATTTTTAGTTCAACTTAATACTAATTTCCCAATGGGATTATAATTATGAATTCTGTTCCTTTATTAACTTCAGACTTAACATCTATTTTGAAACCATGAGCATCTATAATCCTCTTTACTATACCAAGACCTAATCCGGTGCCTTTTTCTCCGTTAGTGCCGCTATTATGTTCTTTTACATAACCTGAAAAAAGATCCCTTACAACTTCAGGCTTTATACCAACGCCAGTGTCAGCAATTTTAATTATTATTTCGTTGTTTTCTTTTTTCGCTTCTATGCTTATATGCCCGTTAGGTGGAGTAAACTTAACAGCATTGCCAACAAGATTTGTCAGAACCTGGGTAAACAATGATTCATCAGCTTTAATGCAAAGATTTTCTTGAATATCAAGATTAATTGAAATATTTTTTTCATCTGCTTTTTCATTAAACCGGTTTTTAGTCTCATTGAGTAAATCTTTTAAAATTATCTCTTTTAATTCAATTTTAAATTTGCCGAGCTGCAGGTTAGACCAGTAATACAGTTTCTCATTATAATCAAGTAAAAGCTGCATTTCTTTATTCATAGTTTTAATGAAATCAAGATATACATCTGATAAATTATTCTTAAAATCCTCATCGGCAAGCATCATTTTTGTAATAGAAACGACTGAGGAAACCGGTGATCTGAGATCATGGGAAACTATCGAAACAAACTGGTCCTTGAATTTTAATAATCTTTCAAGCTCATTTTTAGTTTTTGTGATCTTTTCGGTCAGTAATACATTTTCCCTGCCTTTTTGCAATAATTCAGGGTCTTTAAATAATACACCTTCATGGGATATTATCATCAGCAAACGCTCTCCATCAATATTTAAGCCAATTGCCTGTAAATATCTTTCCTCTCCTGATTTATTCACTTCTGTCCATACATCGGAGTAAAGCTTTTTATCTGCTGTTTTATCAGACGATATGAATTGAGGTATAAATATTTCGAGAAAAGGAAATATACTTTTTAAGTCAATTGTTGCAGATAGCTTATCCTTAGTAATAAATCCTAAAATCCAATCGGGACAATTACCGGTAACCTCAAACAGATCATCACCTATATATTTGAAAACAACAACATTAAGATCTTTAATAAGTTTCGAATACAGATCACTGCTTATCTTGCTTGTCATCTTTATTACCAGTTTTATTTAATAATGATATATTTCTTTTCAGGGCTTTTTCTTTCAGCTTCTTTGCATTTACTGTATTATCCGTTAGTAATACATAAATATTATTTTCCTTTTTTTCTATGCTGATATTAGCCCATATATTTTCACGGGTTTGAATATTGGGTAGGTATAATTCTTTATGCCTACAGGGGAAAATTCCGGAAAAAGCATTTAAACAATCAATCTTCATCTTTTCTTCTATTTTTTTTTCGAAGAAATAACTTATATCACCTTTCCATTCAATTACTTCGCCATTGTGTTTACATAAAATCTCAAGTGTTTTTGGATATTCCTTCTGTATTTTGATATTTTTAATCATATTATCAGGCATCTCATTAGTTATCGGCTCATCATCATTTTTGCCAGTTCAATAAATGCCTCATTAACATGAAGATCATCTTTGGCACTTGTTTCTATACATTTCCAGCCATTATTTTTCAATGCTTTGATGTCGTTTTCCTCTATTTCCCATTGATCCTTAATATCGGATTTGTTAATAAGGGCAATAAAAGGAGCATCATCCGTTTTTTCTGCAGCCATTTCCTGTAACTTAGTCCCCACCTTAATAGTATTTTTTCTTGTGCCATCCAATACAAGAAAATACCCTGAAGCTCCGACCAGATAGTTTGATTTAACTTTCTGGAACTCATCCTCACCATGTATATCCCAAATGATCAGGTTTATTTCCTTACCATCTAAATTCAAAGATTTTTGGTCTATTTTTACACCAATAGTGGTCATATATTTCTCAGAAAAAATACTTTTTACATATTGTTGTACCAGGCTTGTTTTACCCACTGCAAATGACCCAATCATGCAGATCTTCTTTTTGATCATACTTGTTATTATTTTATTTTCATTTCAACAGAAACAGATCGCGGTGAAATATTTGATATTTTATTCGTATCAAACACATGCACATTAGTTGTTATAAGATATGGCTGTATACCCATTTTAATCAATTCATCCCTTATGATATCAGCTCTTCTTAAAATATATTCTTTATTGCTTTTTATATTACCTGCGCTGAGCGTATAACCAATCAGCTCAACTTCAAAGTCCGACGGATCCGCCCCGGCAGCATGTATTTGTTTAATTATCTCTTTCAGCTCTTCCAGTTTTAACCTTTGTTCATCATTCAATTCAATAACTTCATATTCATAGTTGAAAAGATACTTATCTATTTCCCTCTTATAAGATTGATAGTCTACCTGTTTTTCCCGGTTAAGACTATCCAGGTTAAGTGAATCGACTCCAATAATATTTTGATAATTATTTTTTGCAAAGTCTATCCATTTCTGTTTGGCTATCCCGTTAGCAAATAAAACACCGCCCTCATATGACAGGTCAACTGTATTAGGAGGATCAAGTTTCAGTATGGCTCTTTTCATAATAAAGAATTCATCCAAAGAATAATAATGCTGCCATTTTGATATTACCTCTTCTTTTTTAAAATCATAATCCTGAATAAAATTAACAGGATCTTGTGAAAGAGGATCCCTCATTCCTGCTATCATCATCTTACCATTCTCCTTTCCTTCATCAGTAATAATAACACCGGGTATATTTTTAATTGTTCTGATGTAATCATTCCATCTTATTTTTTCTTCAATACCCATGTAAGCCCAGTAGCCGAGCAAAATCAATAAAACAATAAATAATATGATTATAATTACCGGTTTTTTCTTTTTTGTTTTAGCTTGTTTTTGCAGGCAGTTTCTGATAATATCTTTAGTGTCTTCAAAGGCAGATGTATCGCCATCAAAGTGGACTAAAGAATTAAAAAAGTCGAGATGTATTTGTTCAAGTGTTTGCTGAAAAACATCTCTTAATTCCTGTGGTGGATTTCCTTCAATAATGCCGGCCAGTATAGCGTGTGGTCCCTGTTCGATCAAAACGTTGAATTCACCAACCTGTATGGTCTGTATCTCCTGGTCCTTATTAACATCAAATGAATCCCTCACAAAATCATTTATGGCCGACAACATAGCGCTGACCATGTCGGGATCTTTATGTGAAATTGATTTATCTATCTCCTGCCACAGCAATAATCCGGTCTTTCTGTGCATAAGAAATACCTGCCTCACTTGGTAAATCAGTATATGCGACATAACAATGTCTGCATAAGAGCGGGAAGAAAACATTGACTGAAAACGCCATCCAAGTCTCTTAGGTGAAAAACTATTCTCCAGAACGCTGTTCATGGATTGTATCATTTTTTTCAGGTCTTCACGCACTGCTTTGCGGATGGCAGGACCCATTATAGGAAAAAGAGCATTTGCCAGCTTATGAGGATCAGTGATCACACTCGATTCGATAGCTTCCTCAATGATGGGTAAAAGGGTTTGGGGCAAGACTATCCTTTTTTCAACCAGGTGCTTTATTGAAACAGGAATAACTGTACTGATATCTTCTGCAAAAGCATCCGTATCGCTCAGCCATCGCCTGATCTTTTCAAGCTCACTGTTACCAAGCCCCGTAATTATCCTTCTTAACTCTTCGATGCTCTGTTCATTAACTTGCTCAGGATTATTTATATTTTTATTGTCATTATCCATAAATCAATATGTAATTAAAAAACAAATTATTTGCCCAGGTCGCTCGACAATTGATCAAGCATTTTAACAAGATTGTTCTTGGCAACCATTTTTTCTTTAATTGATTCTATTTGCTTGCCGATCTTCTCTTGCATTTCTTTTGAAATGGCCTTTATTTCTTTTTCAAGGTTCTCCTTGTTTTTATCAATCTTATGATCAACCTTTTTCAATTGATCTTCTATTAAATTAATATGATTATCTAATTTGATTTTCATCTCCTTTAATTCATGATCAAACTTCTCCTGCGACTTTTTTAACTCTGCTTGAAGCTCACTTATCTTTGTATTCAGATTGTCTGTTTTTTCATCAGTTAAAATTTCAAGGTATGATTTAAGGTTGAGTAGATCCTGTGAGGTCTTTTCCTGATAATCTTTAATATTTTTCCCGATATCTGATAATCGATCTTCTATTTCCCTGTACTTATTACCCATTAGGATCTCCCTTATGCGGTCTATTTTCTCGTTATCATTATCAGACCTGTTATGCGTTGTTTTTAATAAAGCCATAAATTAATTATATGTAATGATTAGATTATAAAAATAAGAAAATTTAGTATAATCAGTTACTACCACAATACTTGTTGTTTATTATTTTGTATTAATTTTGTTAATGCTGAAATAATTATTATGAGCGCTGAAGGAATCAGAAACTTTATTGAGTCAGGTGGTTGGTATGTAACATTGATCATTGTTGCAGGATCAATCATCTTAGCATTTCTCATAAGGCTGATTATCGTTCAGCTTATCAGGAAAGTTTCAAAATATTCAAGTTATAAAAAACTTTATCCAATTACTTTAAGGTTTCGCTCATCAGGGACTTTGTTTTTAATACTTATTATTCTACTATTTGTTTTTCCGTTCATCAAATTACCTGATGGTATTGATAATATTATTAAGCACATCTGGACTATTTTGTTAATCTTGGATATTGCGTGGATACTTATCGGAACAGTAAAAACCATCAAAACATTGCTTTTCGAAAAAATCGACCTGGAGGCAAAGGATAATTTAAGATCGAGGAAGATATCAACACAATTTATTATACTTCAAAAAATACTTATTGCCATCATCATTGTAGTTGCTTTTTCAGTTGCGTTAATGACATTCGACAAAATCAAGGAAGTGGGCTACAGCTTACTTGCTTCAGCAGGCATTGCCGGAATAATAATAGGTTTTGCTGCACAAAAGAGTCTGACAAATGTAATTGCGGGTTTACAGATAGCAATCACCCAACCAATCTGTATTGATGATGTTGTTGTAGTGGAGGGTGAATGGGGTAAGATTGAAGAAATCACGCTTACCTATATTGTTGTAAAAATATGGGATAAACGGAGAATGGTTTTGCCCATTACATATTTCATAGAAAACAATTTCCAAAACTGGACGAGGTCTTCTTCTGACATATTAGGCACTGTTTATCTTTATGTGGATTACAAATTGCCGGTAGATACTATAAGAAAAGAGCTCACAAAAATCCTCGAAAATACTGATCTGTGGGATGGTCAGGTTAATAGTGTTCAGGTCACAGGTACAAATGAAAAAACCATGGAGGTAAGGGCTCTTATCAGCTCAAATGATTCTTCAAAGCTTTGGAGTTTAAGGGTGCTGGTAAGGGAAAAACTTATTGAATTCCTGCAAAAAGAATATCCCGAATGTTTACCGCTTACAAGGATTAACCTGGGTGGTAAAGAAGAAAACAAATAATTCCGTAAATCATTACATTAATACCTGAATATTCGTATCTTTGAGTAAACACTGAAATCCAATGGAACGCGAAATTCTCAGCACCAATCGTAAGGCTCTCAGGATAAACCTCGATACCAGCATTTACGGTTCATTTGCTGAAATTGGCGGAGGACAAGAGGCATCGCGTCATTTCTTCACTGCAGGTGGCGCGTCCGGAACGGTGGCCAAAACTATCTCGGCTTATGATAAAAAATTCAGCGACAGGTTTTACAATGATGACAAACCGGGCCGTTATGTCTCGGAACTACGCTTATCTAAAATGCTCAACAGAGAATTTGACGAATTGGAATATATCCTTGAAGATAAGATTAAAGAAGAAAAACGCTTTTTTGCCTTTGCCAATACTGTAGCTACAATAAACTATAAAAAAGATAATTATAGCCATGGATGGCTAGGTATAACATTTCAGATAAAACAAAATACAATACCCAATAAAGTAGTCATGCATGTGAACCTTCTTGAAAAGGATGCAATTATACAACAACAAACACTGGGTATTCTTGGAGTTAATCTTATCTTTGCCTGCTATTATTTTAACGACCGCCCCAATGTCTTTCTCAAATCATTGCTCGATAACCTTTCAACTGATCGCATTGAGATCACTCTTGTGCGTATGACCGGTCCTAATCTTAGTTATGTCGACAATCGTTTACTGAGTGTTCAGCTTGTAAATAACGGAATGACCAGCGCTACCATGTTCGACAGAAATGGGGATGTACAACAGCCATCCGACATGCTCTATAAAAAAAATGTTCTCGCTTTCCGTGGTAGCTTCAGACCTATAACCTATGTTGGTTTCGACATGCTGAAAACCAGCTTCGCTATGTTCAAAAAAGATAAAAGCTACAAGAAAGACAACACAATCAGCTTATGTGAGATGACTCTTAACAACCTGCTTGAAGAGGGGCAACTGGATGAAATGGATTTCCTTGAAAGGGCAGATATGCTGACAGGAATGGGACAGAATGTTATGGTTTCAAATTTCAGGGAATACTATAAACTGGTAAGTTATTTCTCTCAGTTTAAAATAATGAATTTGAGAGTGGTTATAGGTGTACCCACTCTGATTAATGTTTTGGATAAAAAATACTACAAAGACCTTAAGGGGGGTATACTGGAAGCTTTTGGCAAACTGTTTATCGATAATATGAAGTTGTACGTTTATCCCACTAAAGACAGCAAGAACAGCGAAATCATAACCTCTTCCAATGTACCTATGGATGATGATCTTAAACATCTGTATAAATATTTAAAAGACATATCCAAAATAATAGACCTGGAAGATGTTAATAAGGACAAGCTGCATATCAGATCAAGAGATGTACTTGAAATGATCCGTAACAATCGTGACGGATGGGAAGAAATGGTTCCGGTTTATATTGAGGAATTTATTAAAACAAACAGCCTGTTCGGATATAAAGGAGACGGCGAGCTTCTAGCCCGCCGTAAAGATGAATGCGATGATATAATGGGTTTAAGAACCCGTCTTGCCAAGAAATACAGAAAATAATAGTTTCCTTAAACTCTAAAAATTGTTTAAATTTATCAATCATAACAAATACTATATGAATATGTCTAAAAAAACACTTTTGATTATCGTACTTGCAATGCTAAGCTGGTTGGGAATAAATGCCCAGAATAACTATTTGGAATTTGACGGAGATGATGACTATGTATCTTCAGATTTGGAAATTTCAAATTATACAGCCATTACAATTGAAGCTTGGGTTTACGCGCATTCTTTTAATCCATCTGACCCTGATAATAATATTTCTAACCTGGTCGTGGGAGGAAATGAGACAACGGTTCTTCGCATAGGAGATGATACGATAGACAACAATCAACCACAATTTGTGCTTGATATTGGCGGGCATCAAAGACTTGAGGCCACTACCAGGATGGATAATAATACCTGGTATCATATTGCAGGCGTATGGGATGGCTCAACAATGAAAATCTATATTAACGGAGTTATGGAAAATTCGCAGTCGATGTCAGGAACTATGGCATCTACAACTGCATCAACTCTAGTAGGTGGCGCTACAGATAGCCGTTTTCTGGATGGCTACATGGATGAAGTTCGAATCTGGGATGACGCACGCACTAAAACAGAAATACGGCAAAATATGTACCGGGAAATTCCAAATCCGACTTCAGAAACGAATCTTGTTTCATATTATAAATTCAATGAAACATCAGGTACTTCTGCCAGCGACGCATCTCAAAACACAAACACAGGTACCTTAAACGGTGGTTTTAATTTTACTGATAATGCCGATCCTTCCGCTGCTTTCTTTGGCCCGAAGAATTGTCTGGTTTTTGATGGATCGAATGAATATGTGGCTATTGGATCAGGCCCTTCATCTTTGAATACTGTTGAATTATGGGTATATCCTGAAACAACATCCGTGTACCTGTTAGATTTAAATGGTAGTGCATATATCTGGATTAACTCAGGAACTGTAACTGCTACCGGATTTACAAGCCCGACAATATACGTAGATGGGCATGAAACAACCACGGTTTCCGCTGATAAATGGCAGCATATAGCTGTTACAACTTCATCGAGTATCGATGCAAATAATCTGGATATTGGCAGACAGGGCAGCAATTACTTTAAAGGCAAGATTGACGAGCTAAGGATATGGAGTGAAGTAAGAACACAGGATTCTATTATTGAGCATATGTGTAGTGCGCTTACTGGTAATGAAAGTAACCTTGTAGCTTATTATACCTTTGATAACACTGAAGATAAAGTTCTACAGGATTTTTCAGGGAGTGATTATGATGGTACACTGCAAAATATGGAAGACGCGGATTGGATATCATCTTCAGCTTTTAATACATGGTTGAATACAAATTCAACAAACTGGAACGCAGATGCAAACTGGAGCCTGGCTTCAGTTCCAAATTCTTCGACTGAAAATGTAGGAATTCCTGATCATTCAACAGCTAACGATCCGGAAGTTTCTACAGGAACCGAAGTAAATAATCTGGTTGTTGGTAGTGGTGCTGATCTTACCTTTAATCATACAGGCACTCATGTCATTCATGGTTCTGTTTTTAATATTGGACATACTACCCTGAAAAGTAATACAGATACCGAAATTACGGGTTCATTATACTTTTTGTTCGGCTCATCATTAGATATCGAATCTAATGCATCATTGTCAGTTGATAAAAATCTTGAAATAGATTTTCTTCTGAGTAGCGGTGACTTAACAATAAAAAGTGATGTAAATGGAACGGGATCATTGATTGTTGGCGGATCTAGTGATGGTGATGTGAACGTCCAATGCTACCTGACAGATAATTCCTGGCACCTCGTCACACCTTCAACCACAGACATTACAGCTAATGATTTTTACTGGAATGACGCACCAAAGAGCTGGCTTACATATCACACCGAATCAGTTGATTCATGGACCTATAATACAGACTTAAGTACTCCAATGCCCGTAGGACAAGGATGGGCAGTATGGCTCGATGATAACACCAAGACTGATGCAACTGCGACAATGGAAGGTGATCTGCGTACAACTGATCTAACACTTGGTCTTGATTATACTGACGCTTCACACGGTTTTAATCTGGTAGGTAATCCTTTTACAAGTGCAATAGACTATCATTCAGGATCGTGGGATTCAACTAATGTAGAGGGAACAATTTGGGTTTGGCAAAACTCATCAGATCAATATTTATACAGAACACAGGCAGGAGGAGGAACGATGACAAATGGTATTATACCTGTATCTCAAGGATTCTTCGTCAGGGCTAAAGCCGCTTCCCCTTCTCTTACTATACCCGCAGATGCAAGAACGCATAATTCACAAGCATTTTACAAAAATGCTAATAGTAATAATAATTATGAATCATATATGACAATTAGGTCGTCTTACGATATAGCTTTCGATGAAGTATGGATAAGCTTTGGTACAAATGGAACTTTCGGATTTGATAATGGCTATGATGCCAGTAAATTTTTTGGTGGTGAAAGTGCTCCTCAAATGTACCTCAGGGAACAAAGCAAAAAATTAAGCATTGATCACCTTCCCATACTTGACGAAAATGGATATACTGTTAAAATGAGCTATATAGCAGGTGAGGATGGGCAACAAGACCTGGTTGCAAACCTTGAATTCCTGCAGGAGATTGAAGTTACCTTAGAAGATCTCTTTGCTGATATCACCCAAAATCTAAATAATAATCCTGTTTATTCATTTTCAGCAAACAAAAACGATGATCCTGATCGTTTCCTGATTCATTTCATATCAAATGAATATGGAATAGACAAACCATCATTTGATGAAAATGAAAATATTACTATTTATTCACAGGATAAAATGATAATAATATATTCACAGGGCAAAGCTGCATTTGAGAAAGGCAGTGTTATTATATGTAACTTGCTTGGTCAAACTGTGATTGAGCAAGAAATTGATGCTGAAACTTTAATAAGTATTCCTATTGAAACATACAATAACTATTTTATAGTTAAAGTGATTAAACCATCAGGATTTAAAACAGAGAAAGTATTCATAAAATAAGATAAAAGTTATGAAAAATATAATTTATAAATTATTAAGAACAGTTATTTTACTTTCACTAATAATATTTTCTGTAAATTCTTTTTCCCAGGATGGCCCTCCTCCGCCTCCACCAGGAGGTTCATCTGGTGGCGGTGGTGGTACCGGAGGTTCCGACGGGCTGCGTAACGGAGCTCCTATTGGTAGCGGTTTGATTATTCTGCTTGGCTTAGGCAGCGCTTACGGTGGTTATAAAGGATACCGGTTTTACAGGAAAAAGAAAAAAAGTTTGCCGGATTGAGAGAAAAATAGTAGACACCATAGTATTGTTACCATCTTAGTTATTCAATCCCTTTCGGGGGGTACACCTCTCATTACCATGTCTTCAGGTTAAAGAATATCTCAGTATCAAATAACGGTGAATCATGCAACAACAGTTAAGATTTTACGAACTTTCTATGGAGCTTTGTTATTTCAATAAAGAAAAATAATTTACTTTTACTATGCGAAAACAAACTCAAACCATTTCCTTATGAAATATTACAGTTATGCTTGTCGGATTGCAATTGTTATTCTTGTAGGTATGGCCATTGCAGTTTTCATGAGATATTCAGAAAACGATATTCCCGGGACACCGGAACAAAAACCTGAATATATCTCCAAAAACAATCACAAACCAGCAGGTATTTTTTCCATCGACCAGGAGGTCGGCAGTGTGATCGGAGCTCCAAAGAGTGCCGAGTGGCAGGAGTACATCACCACCTGTGATCCTAAAACCGGTGAGGTTCCATTTTATCAGTTATGGGAAGCCAAACAATATGCAGAAAGTTTACGAAACAGTGACGGGACCAGTCCTTCAGACATTGTTTGGGATGAACGGGGCCCTTCCAATGTGGGTGGCCGTACCCGGGCGCTCATGTTCGATCCTAATGACCCTGCCAACAAAAAGGTCTGGGCCGGATCGGTGAGTGGTGGCCTGTGGTATACCAATGATATCACTGCTGATCCTCCCACCTGGAACAAAATAGATGATTTCTGGGAACGGTTGCCGGTGGGATGCATGGCTTATGACCCGACCAGCACAAACGATTTCTATGTCGGGACTGGTGAAGGATTCATGAGTTACTGGCATATGCCGGGTGCCGGGATCTACAAATCCACCGATGGAGGATCCACCTGGGACACCATCGCCAGCACATTTTTCACAGCCGACTTCAGGCATATCCAGGATATTGCCATTCATCCTGTGACAGGAGATATCTATGCCGCTACAAGGGGTATAGGAGGAAATGACGGGGGTATCCTTAGATCCAAAGATGGGGGAGCAACCTGGGAAACGGTTTTGAATAAAAATACCAACCCCACATCATCCCTTTCCAACCGGGGTTCCGACATTGAAATTGCCAGCGATGACTCGATCTATGTGAGTATGGGGTTCCGTGAGTCAGGTGGAATTTACCGTTCCTCTACCGGGGATGCCGGTGACTGGACAGAGATCAACACCGGCATCGATATTCTTGCCACCGAACGGATAGAGCTGGCTGTGGCACCCTCTTCTGCTAACATTTTATATTGCGTTGCAGAAGATACTACCGGTAACAGCGATGTTCTGGGAATATACAAAACTACCAACAGGGGTGACAACTGGACTGCTGTCACTACCCCTATGAGAGACGCATCGAGATCCTTTGCCACCGGCCAGGCATGGTATGACCTGATACTTTGGGTTCATCCAACCGATCCTGATCTGGTTTATGCCGGAGGTGTAAAAATGTACAAGTCAACTGACGGAGGTACTAACTGGACAAAAATAAATCAGATCCATGATGACCATCATGCAATGATTTCACGGCCGGATTTTGTTAATGAGCTGGCTTTTGGAACCGATGGCGGAGTCTATTACTCAGATGACTGTACAGCAGATCCTGTAGTTATCAATGATAAAAATAATGGTTATAATGTTACCCAATTTTACACAGTAGCCTATCATCCTAATTGTTACACTGATTATTTCCTCGGAGGAACGCAGGACAATGGCACGCCGCGTTTTGAGTCGACCGGGATCAATGCAACCACCGAAGCCAATAACGGAGACGGAGCTTATTGTTACATTTCTCAAATTGATCCCAGGTACCAGGTCACCTCCAGACAATGGAATAATTATTACAAAAGTACAGACTTTGGTGCCACATTTCATTTTATGGGCAGCAGTATCAATCGGTACTGGTTGATCCCTCCTGCTGTATATGACGAAGAGGAGGACGCTCTTTATTCGTCATACAATGGAGACTCCCTGCTACGGATAAGGAACTACATGCACGACCATGTGTTTGAATACCTGACAGGGATAGGATTCGGAAGTACGATTTCAGCATTTAAGAAGAATCCTTTTGCCACTAACCTGATCACATTTGGTACTAATGAAGGAAGGCTTTTTAACCTGGAGAATGCCAGCCACGAAACCGATTGGTTAACATGGGAATACAATACAGCTCCTTTACCGGATGCCAATATCTCATCCATTGATTTCGGATCGTCTCATACCCAGATCCTGCTCACATTTTCAAATTACAACACTGTTTCAGTTTGGGAAACGCTGGATGGTAGCTCAACCTGGCATAACAGGGAGGGAAATCTGCCCAACATACCAATCCGGTGGGGAATCTATAATCCTTATGATTACAAGCAAGTTCTGGTTGCAACAGAATTGGGGGTCTGGGCAACAGAAGATATAACGGTTCCCAATCCCAACTGGGTTCCCAGTAACGGTGGATTGGCCAATGTAAGGGTTGACCGTCTCGAACTCCGTGAATCTGATATGAAAGTCTATGCAGCTACGTATGGACGGGGAATCTATACAACCACCTCTCTCAATGCCGTTCCATATCAGAAAGTTACAGCCTCTGATGGATCTGATGGCGCCAGGTTCGGTACCGACATAGATATTTTCGGTAATTATGCCATCGCAGGTGCTCCAGGTGATAACCAGGTTCGAGGTGCTGCATATATATTCAAATTCAACGGGAATATATGGGAAGAATCAGCAAAACTAACCGCAATAAATGGCATTCCCGGTGATTATTTCGGAGGCGCCGTTGCGACAGACGGTGATTATGCGGTGATCGGCGCAGAATACGATGACGATAAGGGAGACGATGCCGGGGCTGCATATATCTTTAAACGGTCGGGAGATACCTGGACTCAACAGGCTAAACTGACCGCTGGTGATGCTAAGGAAGATGACCAGTTCGGCAATGCTGTTGCCATATTTTCAAAATATGTAGCCATTGGTTCTGTGGAGGATGATCCCATCGGATCAGTGTATATTTTTAAATGGGACGGAAATGCCTGGACCCAAACATATAAGATTACTCCGGATCCTTCAGATGTATTGTATTTTGGTTCCTCGGTTGCCCTTTATAATGATACGTTAATGGTTGGAAGCCCGGGAGGATCGCCAGAGTACAATGGAAAGTTCTCCATTTATACGAGAAACGGTGAAAACTGGGATTTTTTATATGACTATGAGGGTGATTACGATGAACTACTGGGAACTGATGTCGCACTGATGGATAATACTTTCGTTGCCGGTGCTCCCAGGTACGATAGTGAACCGGCTGAGAACTCAGGAGGTGTATATGTGATTAAGCGGAATGCGGGTGGATGGATGATCCACCCACCTGTATATCCGCCCGATTGCTGGTATTTTGATGGGGTCGGAGTATCGGTTGATATTTTTGAGGATTATATTCTTGCCGGTTCCAGCGATGCAGGAGAAGCTTCAATCTATAGGAAAACCGGCAATCACTGGAACTTCCTTATGCGCCTTTTTCATTATGATGTCGATCCCCTTGATTTGTTCGGTCGTGCAGTGGCATTGAGCTCGCAGTACGCCATGGTTAGTAATCCTTTTGATAACAATGAACACGGGGATTATGCCGGTTCTGTTTACTTCTTTAGGAATTATGCCAGCGGTCTGTCGCAGCCCGACCTTTCGGTTGTCCCCTTGCAAAGGAATGTTCATGCAACTTCTTCTCATTCTGATTTCAATGTGTTCAATTTAGGTACCGGAACAATGGACTGGACCGCAACGGCTAATGATCCATGGTTGAACATTACCAGCGGATCCAGCGGCACTGATGACGGATCCATTCGTGTGGAATTCACAACCAATGATTACTGCACACGCACAGGGACAATTACTGTGGCTTCCCCGGGAGCCTTGCATAGTCCTCAACTGATTGAGATTACCCAGACAGCTACCGGCAGTGAGGATGAAGTAAAAGTAGTACCTAACGAACTGAAGGAATATGATTACTTCGGAAGAACAGTAGCCATTGACAATGACGTAGCTGTCATCGGCAGTTATGGTGACGATGACAAGGGGGGCACTGCGGGATCGGCATATATCTTTGAATATGACGGCAATACATGGGTGCAGAGGGCTAAGTTCTACCCCAACGATGCCGGTCCGGGAGATTATTTCGGCAGAGATGTATCCATTTCAGGGGATTACGTGCTGATTGGCGCCTATGGAAAGGACAGTAACAAAGGAGCAGCGTACCTGTTCCGTAAACCGGCTTCGGGATGGCAGAATATCTCTCAGATAGCAAAGTTTACAGCAAGTGACGGCAGCACCGGGGATGATTTCGGCCGCTATGTGGATATTTCGGAAGATTACGCCATTGTATCTGCTCCTGGCGGCACACAATCGACCGGTGCCGTATATTTCTTTGACCGTCCGATTGAGACCGGATGGGCCGATATGAAAGAAACCGTGAAGCTGATTGGCGATGATGTGATAGTAGGAGACCGGTTCGCAAGTGATGTTGCTATCTCGGGAACTTACGCAGTTGTCGGCTCATATAATGATGACGGAAAAGGATCAGCCTATCTGTTCCGGCGTTCCTGGGTTTGGATGGAATTATGCAAATTAACCGCTTCTGACGGGGCATCCAGTGACCAATTCGGTTATTCCGTGGAGATATGGGGTGACAATGTCATCATCGGGGCCAACAGGGATGATGACGACAAGGGATCAGCCTATATTTTTATGCGGCCCTCCTCCGGATGGACAGCAATGACAGAAGATTTTAAAGTTACTGCTGATGTCAGAAATGTTGATGATTATTTCGGTTGTTCCGTTGGCATCCACGATCACAATGCACTTGCAGGTTCATATTACGATGATGATAAGGGAACCAACGCCGGCGCTGCTTATGGATATATCTTCAATGATACTACTGTCTGGCTCGAAGAAAAGTACCTGGCTACAGACGGATTAGCTTATGACTATTTCGGCGAGTCTGTCGGTATCACCTATCAATATTCGATCATCGGTGCCTATGGCCGGGACGAAATGGGAACACGATCCGGAGCTGCGTACCTCTACTGCAATAGCTGCGATACAGTGTGTACCCCGGAAATTGCCCTTTCACCATCCGGTACTATCAACCTTCCACAAACTGCCGGTAGTGATACGGTTGATATAACCAATACCGGCAATTGCACCCTGACCTGGCGGGCCCGCTCCACAGCCTCATGGCTCATCATCGACGGGGATTCTACTGGTACCGGAGCCGGAGAGGTGGTTGTTAACTATACTTCCAATCCGGGAAATGAAAGAACCGCTGAATTGGTTTTCTCTTCCGCAGATGCTTTCAACGCACCTGAATCGGTTATATTCACCCAGGAACAGGGACCGGACATTACACTTGAATCTGATACCGTAACAGACGGAGAGGATATCTGCTGGTTTGCCACTAACTCAGTTACTGTGCCGGAATCAGGAGGTTATTATGTAATTGAGGACAATGCACAGGTGACAATCGCTGCAGGAGAGTATGTTCGCTTTTTACCGGGAACAAAGGTTGAACCAGGAAGCTATCTGCATGCTTTTATTGGCAGTGATCCTTGTGTTTCAAGCCCATCTGCAGAAGAGCCGCAGGAGGAAGAGAACCTTCCATTAACAGACAAGGAAAATATTAAACTGCAGGATGAGGATGATGAACTGATCATTTTTCCGAATCCAGCCTATGACCGCGTGAACCTAATGTTTAGCGAAGATAACCCGGGAGAAATGGTCTTTATCCAGCTATACAATATCATGGGCACACGTGTCATGACGCAGAAACTAGCATACACCAGAACCATAACATTAGATCTGTTAACCATACCCGAAGGACTTTATATAATCCGTGTCAAAACCGGCAATGCGAATTGGACATCAAAAAAATTGATCATCCAATAACATCCTTAATCCTAGTGTTAAGTTAATAGTAAATTTGCAATTATCGTTTATTTTACCCCCTCTTTT
>CAZJYD010000020.1:30918-41411 GCA_964550205.1 uncultured Bacteroidales bacterium | reverse complement strand
GCAAGGAAAATATAGAAAATATAAATAAATTCCCTATGTTAGCACCATTACTGCTCGCAGGGGGAGAAAAAGAGGGGGGTAAAATAAACGATAATTGCAAATTTACTATTAACTTAACACTAGTTATAAAGTTATATGAGTAAGTACAACAAATATATACCAATAAATAAATGGGCTGAGGATGATCGCCCGAGGGAGAAAATGTTGCATAAAGGTAAAAGCGCCTTAAGTAATGCTGAGTTAATCGCTATTTTGTTGAGAACAGGCACAAACAATCAAACTGCACTTGATCTTTCAAAAAAGATACTCAATAATGTAAACAATAACCTTATTGAACTTTCCAAACTCACAGTTCAGGAATTATGCAAATTCGAAGGAATTGCTGAAACAAAAGCCATAACAATTATTGCAGCATTAGAAATTGGGAAACGTCGGAGAGCTGCCGAAGTTATAATAAAGAAGAAAATTTCAAGCAGCAAGGATGTTTTTGAAATATTTCATGATGTTCTAAGCGATACACAATATGAGGAATTTTGGTTGTTGTTATTAAACAAAGCTAATAATATCATTAAAAAAGTAAATATCAGTATGGGTGGTTTTTCGGGCACCATAGCAGATCCAAAAAAGATTTTTAAACTCGCTCTGGAAAACAGTGCTTCTTCCATAATTCTTTGTCATAATCATCCTTCAGGTAATGTCAGACCCAGTGATTCTGATATCAAACTAACCAAGAAATTAAAGGAAGCTGGCAACCTAATGGATATGGCCGTTCTTGATCATATTATCATTGGAGAGGAAAACTATTATAGTTTTGCAGACGAATCGATGATTTAATTATAAAAATAAGAACACTTACAATTAAATTACCTTAATTTTGCAATAAAGTTCACTATTATAAATGGTCAAACTAGCAACAATCATCGGTGCCCGTCCACAGATTATCAAAGCTGCAGCAATAAGCAGAGCAATAAATAATCATTTTAAAAACAAGATAAAAGAGATAATAATACATACTGGTCAACATTATGACGAAAATATGTCACAGGTTTTTATTGATGAACTGGATGTTCCAAAGCCTGAATATAATCTGGGAGTGGGATCTGCCAGTCATGGTATCCAAACAGCAAGAATGATTGAAGGAATTGAGGATATTCTGCTAAAGACAAGACCTGATTTTCTGATTTTATATGGTGATACAAACTCTACTCTTGCAGGAGCAGTTGCAGCCTCAAAAATTCATATCCCTGTTGTTCATATAGAAGCCGGATTGCGTTCATTTAACAAAACAATGCCGGAAGAAATCAATCGCATAACCTGTGATCATGCCTCCAGTTTGTTATTTACTCCTACAAAAACAGGATACAACAACCTTATTAGAGAAGGATTTAAGCCTGATAATGTACCTCCATTTAATATTAAAAATCCTGGTATTTTCCACTGTGGTGATGTGATGTATGATAACTCGATTTACTACTCCGAAAAAGCCGAAAATAGAACGGGCCTTCTAAAAAAACTATCTTTGAAACCTTCTCAATATATTTTATCTACAATCCATAGAGATAATAATACAGATGACCCAAAAAGACTATCATCCATTTTTAAAGCTTTTAACAGTATCACTGAATCCGATAACTATCCAATTGTAATACCCATGCACCCGCGAACTGAAAAAATGTTACCAATTAATCTTGGGACAAAACTCTTCAATAAAATCCAAAAAAATAAAAAAATAATTATCATCCAGCCAGTGTCTTTTCTTGATATAATCATACTTGAAAAATACTCCAAAATGATAATGACAGATTCGGGAGGAGTTCAGAAAGAAGCATATTTCTTCAGTAAACCTTCTCTTATACTACGCTCCGAAACGGAATGGAAAGAAATTGTTGATAATAAAACTGCTATAGTTACAGATGCCAAATCAGAAAAAATAATACATGGATATAAACATTTTAAAGCTTTTAAGGGTTTGGTATATCCACAAATTTTTGGTGATGGTCATGCAGCAGAGTTCATATGCAACCAGATAATAAAATCATCAAAGAAGAAAATGTAATCATATTAAAATTATTTCTCTTTCCATAAAAATTATTTATCTTTGCACTCCGTTTTTTCAAAATAAGTAATCATTTACAAATTAATTAATTAAAAATTATGAATTATTACGAAACCGTTTTCATTTTAACTCCCGTTTTATCTGAAGCTCAGGTGAAGGAAGCGGTTGATAAGTATCGTGATTATCTTAAACAAAAAGGTGCGCAGATTGTTCACGAAGAGAATTGGGGAATGCGTAAACTAGCCTACCCTGTTCATAAAAAATCAACCGGTTTTTATTATTTGTTTGAGTATAAAATTGAAGGAGAAGAAATTAAACCTTTCGAAACAGAACTCAAACGTGATGAAATGGTAATCCGTTTCTTAACCGTTAAACTTGACAAGCACGCTATAGCGTATAATGAAAAGAAACGACGGAAAAAAGAAGAAAACAAGAAAAAAGAAAAAGAAAAGAAAGAAGAAAAAGACTCAAAGCAAACTATTTCAAACAATTAACATTTATTAATCATGGCACAACAAGGCTCATCAGAAATAAAATATTTAACACCAATAGCGATAGATACGAAAAAAAAGAAGTATTGCCGCTTCAGAAAAAACAAAATCAAATATATAGATTATAAGGATGCTGATTTCCTTATGAAATTTTTAAACGAACAAGGAAAAATATTACCGAGAAGGATAACCGGAACATCCACCAAGTACCAAAGAAAAGTTTCGCAGGCAATAAAAAGAGCCAGGCATCTGGCTTTATTACCTTATGTTACCGACATGTTAAAATAAGGGAGGGCAATTAATGGAAGTTATATTAAAAAAAGATGTTGCTAACCTGGGCAATAAGAATGAACTGGTTACAGTAAAACCCGGGTATGCTACAAATTATCTAATTCCTAAGGGATTGGCAATTATTGCAACTAAAAGTGCTAAAAAAGTCCATCAGGAGGAATTGAAACAAAAAGCATACAAAGAAGAAAAAATCAAGAAAGAAGCAGAAACAATAGCTAAAGCTATTGAAGGCAAGACTCTAAAAATAGGAGCAAAAGCCGGAACATCAGGTAAAATATTTGGGTCGGTTAATGCATTTCAAATTGCAGATGCTATTAAAGACCAGCTGAATATTGACATCGACCGCAAAATAATAGAAGTTGACGGAGAATCAATAAAAAAGCTTGGTGAGTATTCAGCTAAAATAAAACTGCATAAAGAAGTAGGAGCTGAAATAAAATTTGAAGTGTTCGCGGAATAGTATAATTATCAATACTTATTAATTCAGGCATTTGATGATCTCATCAGCAACCAATTTATGCCCTGCTTTATTAAAGTGAACATCACCTTTTATAAAATAATTTTGAATAATATTCTTATCAGGATATTCTTGAAAAAACAACGGAAATAAATTAATAAACTCAATTCCGTGATTATTACAAAATTTTTTCCAGAACTGCACTTGCAGGCTGTTTCTGTCATTTGCAACAATTTGAATTGGCCATGGATAAATGACAACATAAAGCTTTGTCCCATTTTTTCTGCACAACTCAAATAATTTAGTCATATACCATTTTTCCAGGACCAATCCCTCTCTTCCCCATTTCTCAAAAATATCACGGTTGAGATACCACAGTCCTATGTTGTGGAATTGCTGATTTTGCAGTAAATCACTATCATAAAAATCTGAGAAGAACGTAGAGTACAAATCAGTTTTTGGATTTTCCTCAGCACGTTGTGCCTGTTCATAAAATTTCCTGCGTCTGGCGCTCTCTATAATATTATTTACTGAATAATAAACCATTGAATTATACCTAAAGAATCTTTTAATGCGTTTAGATAATTTCTTAAAAGAAGTAGGTTTTTTAGGATCGAAATCCTTATATACTAACTCGTTTTGGATATCTGATATATCAATAAATACTAGAAGCTCGTCAAATTGCAAACCAACCTCCTCAACCAAATACTTTATTTTATAATAATATAATTTTGGACAATAACTCACAACCGCAGCATTAAGCACTTCAATACTATCCGAATTTAATCTATTATCAAGAATCCCTGCATAAGTATCTTCATACTTTAAGCCAACTCCCTCAGTGTGAGAGTCTCCAATTAAAAGTATTGTTTTGTTTTTGTTTTTCAGCGGTACATAACACTCGTGTCTATCTCTGAAGCCTAATGAATTAGTGTAAAATGAATAAAAATTCTTATTATCCCATGTTGTAGTAACGGTTTTACAGGGTAATAAACCATGATGGTAATATGAATGCGAAATTCGGAAAGAATGAATGTCATTATCAATAAATATCTGTGCAGTTATAAAATCGATTATTATGCAAAAAATAATTACAACAACAATAATTGTAATTGTTTTGTTTTTTTCAAATACATTATGTGACTTTTCCTTCACTTTTTTTTTGAAGTATTAAAATAATGTATATACAAATGGGGCTAAGGTACTGCTGCTGCCAAATACTATAAGCAATCCCAATATCAAAAGAAATAACATAACCGGGATTAACCACCATTTTTTTCTTTTCATTAAAAATTTAATCAGGTCTTTAAATGTTTCCATTTTTTATTTATTGAATTGAATTTACCTGATACAATCTGTTTAATAAGGTAATTCAACAAATAATACATAAAGTTATTAAAAAAGGAAATAAATATTTTAGGATAAATATTTTTTTATTCTGTCTGATAATAAAATACTAATTGATAAAACTATACCAAATAGATAAGTTTGACATTTCTTACTATTAGAATGGGCTGCATTCAAGGGTTTCTTCTACGATCTTTCTTCCTCTGAAGCGGGATAATCTGCCTTTTGTATTTATTAATTTAATATCATCGAACTCAAACACAAGTGATACTTCGTGAGAAGGACCTGTAAAACTGTTCTCAGAAGTAATCTGCATATCATAACTATAAAATACTTTCATTCTTGAATTATTGCCGAAAGGTATCATCAATCCACCCATTGCGATTAAATCGGAATGACTGTCATATTCAAGCGATTCATTACGATACCACAAACCTATATAAACATTTGAAAGATAAAGGTTTATTCCTACCGAATACAAATTCATCTGAGCTTGATACTGGTAAATCACACCCGGATTTAATTTAAAGCTGATCTTCCGCTGGAAATACCCTCGTGTATCCCCTATCTCAAAAATAACATCACCGTGTACCACGTATCTTCGGGGCATAGGAGCTGATGCTTCAAAAAATGATTGGTTAGGTCTTGTTAAGTGATGAGCAGCAAAGCCTGCTGTTCCGGTTGTATTATATCCATGAACCTGAAATACCATACCAAAACTGAAATCTGGATAATTGATTGCCTCATCAACAGGTGGGCTAAAAGTTTCAGGTAAAATATTACCCTGTACATCATCAAGTTGGCCTTCAAATACCAGCTTATCCCAGTTCATTTCTTTTCTAACAAATGATATTAAGGGGGCAGCTTGCATTACAAAGTTTTCTGCTAAAGGAATTCTAACAGAAGGTACAACACCAACCGTAAAGGTTTTTAAAAACCCAATCCCCTGCCTATCCGAATTAACTAAAAGTCCTAATCCTCCGGCCCCCGGCATATCCCTGTCTGCAACAGATAAACTGAAGTTATATGTATTAAAATCACCAGGGATATTTTGCCATTGTCTTCGATAATGAAGTCTTGCTTTTAATCCTTTGGTCAATCCTACATATGAAGGATTATAATAAACAGGATTATTGTAATATTGAGAGAAATTGGCATCTTGCCCTTTCGACGTTTTACATATTATGATTGATAATAAAGTAAAAACAACAATAAAAAATAATTTCTGAAACTCTATTATTTTACTAATCCCCAAAGCTTTAAATATTAAATTAACCACTTAATTATTTATTATTATCAGGAGCCCAATATTACGAATAATCTTGCTTATAGGTTACATGAAATGTGCATTATTTGTGAAAATAATGAATATACAAAGTAATTTGTGGGATATAGTGGATTCGAACCACTGACCCCCGCCCTGTCAAGGCGATGCTCTGAACCAGCTGAGCTAATATCCCTTCTGCAAATGCAAAATTATAAAATTAATTATTTTAACAATAGTTTAGTGTTGGTGTTATTGTCAATTAAGTTTTATCTTCGCAGTACTTACTAATTATAATATTTATTGTTATGAAGAAAATAATTTTCAGTTCATTGCTATTAGTTTTAACATTTATATTTATTGAAACAAATGGACAAAACACATCCAATAAATTCACACTAAAAAAAATTTTCAAAGAAAACATTTTTTCTCCAGTATATCCGCCCCCTGTCAAATCAATGAAAGATGGAGATAATTATTCAATTATAAAGGATAGTTCACTGAAAGTGTTTAAATATCGAAACAAAAAATACATTGAAACCATAGTAACTGAAGAAGAAATAAATAAAAATCACAACGGTACCTATATTAGATTGAAGAATTATCAATTCAGCAATGATGAAAATAAGATCCTTATAGCAACAAAAACAGAAAAAATTTACAGAAGGTCTTATAAATTTGTATATTATGTATGGGATATTATACAAAAAACATTAATTCCGTTAACGGATACAATTACTAAAGTGAGACTTGCTGAGTTTTCTCCGGATGGTAACGCAGTTAGTTATGTATATGAAAACAACCTGTATGTTAAAGATCTAAAATCGGGGGAAAAAAAACAAATAACAAATGACGGCAAAGTCAATTTCATTATAAACGGAACCACAGATTGGGTTTATGAAGAAGAATTTGCTATAACAAAAGGATTTTATTGGTCGAATGACGGATCAAAAATAGCATATTATAAATTTGACGAAAGCCATGTTAAAGAATATACTCTTGTTTATTATCATAATATTTATCCTGACATTTACAAATATAAATATCCAAAAGCCGGAGAACACAATTCTATTGTCAACATATATATTTATGATATAGAAAAAAACAGGTCACAAAAAGTAGATCTGGGCAGAGAAAAAGATATTTATATTCCAAGGATCAAATGGACACAAACCCCTGAAAAATTAGCTATTCAGCGTTTAAACAGGCTTCAGAATAAACTTGAAATACTATTAGCCGATGCGGTTACCGGACAAACAGAGGTTATTTATACGGAAACAAATCCCTATTATATTGAAATCACAGATAGCTGGACGTTCCTATCAGATGAAGAACACTTTATAATTACCAGCGAAAAAGAAGGATATAATCATATTTTTTTGTACGGAATGAATGGCAGTTTGATAAGGCAATTAACCAAGGGACGCTGGGATGTCACAGAACTTATAGGTTATTGTTCCAACGAAGAGCTTGTTTATTATCAATCTGCGGAAATATCACCCATAAATCGTGATATTTATGCAGTAAAACTAAACGGATATAAAACAAAGCTTTCTCAAAGGGAAGGATACAATGATGCTGAATTCAGCTCCAATTACAAATATTATGTTAATACGTGGTCTGATGCAAATACCCCTCCTGTTGTTACTGTTAATAAATCAAATGGTAAAGAAATAAGAATGCTTGAAAACAATAACAAATTAAAAAAACTATTATCACAATTCGAATATCAAAACAAAGAGTTTTTCACATTTCAGACAAAAGACGGAATTAAATTGAACGGATGGAAAATCATGCCGCAAAATTTCGATCCTCAAAAAACATATCCTGTTTTTATGTATGTATACGGTGGTCCTGGATCGCAAACCGTCCTTAACTCATGGAACAGAAGAAATCCCTGGTACGAGCTTCTGGCACAAAAAGGAATTATGATAGTGTCTGTTGATAACCGTGGTACAGGAGCAAGAGGACAAGAGTTTAAAAAAGTTACTTACCAGCAATTGGGTAAGTTTGAAACTACAGACCAGATTGAAGCTGCTAAATATTTATCGTCTCTAAATTATGTAAATCAAAATAAAATTGCCATTTTCGGATGGAGTTACGGTGGCTATATTACTACTTTAGCTATGACAAAGGGTTCGGATGTCTTTGATGTTGGTATAGCTGTTGCACCGGTAACAAACTGGAAATATTACGATAATATTTATACTGAAAGGTACATGAGAAAACCACAGGATAATCCTGATGGGTATGAAGATAATTCGCCTATAAACTTTGTAGATGAATTAAAAGGTGAATTGTTGCTTATTCATGGATCTGCTGATGATAATGTTCATCCTCAGAATTCATTTGAGTTTATAGAGACACTGGTTGAAGCTGATAAACAATTTGATTTAATGATGTATACCAATAAAAATCATGGCATATACGGGGGCAATACAACTTTTCACTTATACAAAAAAATAACCGGTTTCCTGATAGATAATTTTAAAAACAACAATTAGATTATTTGGCTAATTTAAATATTGTTTTTACCTTTGCACTCCATTTATGAAAAAAAGAGGTATTTAATATGATTATTATTCCGGTTAAGGAAGGACAAAACATTGATAAAGCGCTAAAAAAGTACAAGAGAAAATTTGAAAAAACAGGAGTGGTTAAAGAACTTAGGGAGCGACAGAAGTATACAAAACCTTCTGTAAAAAGGAGGCAAACGGTTCTTAAAGCCATTTATGTTGAACAAATGAAAAACTCCGAAGAAACATAAGCCAAGAAATTAAGCAGCATTTTAAAGGGAAGAAATTTTGTATTAAATAGAATTTTTATTATATTTGATACTAAGATTTCTTCTTTTTTAATTTATGAAAACAAACGAATTTATTCAATACATTTCCTTTGAAAAAAGATATTCAAATCATACAGTTAAGGCTTATAAAAAAGATTTAGAGCAATTTTTCAATTTTGCTCTTGAGTATTATGATGTTGATGATATAAAAAGTATTGACCATAATATTATTCGCTCGTGGATTGTATTTTTAATAGGCCAGTCTGTTACTGCCAGGACGATCAATCGTAAAATATCATCATTAAAATCATTTTACAAGTTTCTTTTAAAAAAAGGAATAGTCAAAATAAATCCCTTAAATAAGATAATAACTCCTAAAACATCTTCAAGACTGCCTCAATTTATTGAAGAAGAGAAAATTGATGCTCTTTTAAACAAAGTTGATTTCGGAAATAATTTTAATGGAAAGAGAGATAAATTAATTATTGAGATATTTTATGCAACAGGTATAAGGTTATCTGAACTTATAAATATTAAAGTGAATGATATAAGTTTTCAACAATCAACAATTAAGGTACTTGGCAAGAGAAATAAAGAGCGGATTATTCCGTTTAATAAAAAGTTAGGTGATAATATAAAAGATTATTTAAATTTGAAAAACAGGGTGTTTAAGGAAGAGGAAGCTGGCAAATATCTTTTCGTCACAAATAAAGGTAAAAAAATATATTCAAAACTGATATACCGCATTGTAACCAAACATCTAAATCAGGTAACAACTTTAAGCAAGAAAAGCCCGCATGTACTTAGGCATACTTTTGCCACTCATCTTCTTAACCAAGGAGCTGATTTGAATGCAATCAAAGAAATACTGGGTCATGCAAATCTTTCTGCAACCCAGGTTTATACACATACTACTATAGAAAAGTTAAAAATCATTCATCATAAATCCCATCCAAGGGAAAAATAATAGGAGATAAAGTTATGCAAGTGAACATTAGCTCAATACATTTTAAGGCAGACAAAAAATTATTGTCTTTTATTGAAAACAAAGTCAAAAAACTATCAAATTTTTATGATAATGTTTTAGGAAGTGATGTTGTATTAAAACTGGATAATAATGGTAAACCGGAAAACAAAGTTGCGGAAATAAGACTACTAATCAAAGGAGAAGACCTTTTCGCTAAAAAACAAAGCAAATCTTTTGAAAAATCAACCGATATGGCAGTAGAGGCACTGCGTAGACAACTTAGGAAATATAAAGGTAAGCTTTACAGTAAAACAAAAAAATAAATTTATAAAAACAAAGATGATTCTTTGTTTATTTCTCTAATAATTTATATTTTTGCAGACCTTTTTGAAAAAAGGTCTGTTTTTGTTTAAAGCATGATGCAAAAGCCGATGTAGCTCAGCTGGTCAGAGCAGCTGATTTGTAATCAGCCGGTCGGCGGTTCGAATCCGTCCATCGGCTCGTGTTCTTAGGAAATTATTGATCAGGTAAGAATAACACAGAACAGGATTTAGTAATATGAGGAATTAGTTATTTGTTTCATGTTTTATAAATAATTCTTGCAAAAAGATTATCAAAGTAGTTCTTTGTTCTGATGAGAATGTATGGGGGTTAACGATCCTGTCCCGATATTTAATGGGAGGTCAAACGGGGTCCCGTCTCAGACGGGATAAATCTGTTGGCTTAGAAAATATTAAACAAACACAATTTGTGCTGTAGTGAAGTTCATTCTTTTATTGCGAGTATAAGGGGAGATACCGAAGCGGTCAAACGGGGTCCCGTCTCAGACGGGATA
>CAZJYD010000020.1:0-30818 GCA_964550205.1 uncultured Bacteroidales bacterium | reverse complement strand
ACCGAAGCGGTCAAACGGGGTCCCGTCTCAGACGGGATAAATCTGTTGGCTTAGAGAATATTAAACAAACACAATTTGTGCTATAGTGAAGTTCATTCTTTTATTGTGAGTATAAGGGGAGATACCGAAGCGGTCAAACGGGGCAGACTGTAAATCTGTTGGCTTAGCCTTCGGAGGTTCGAATCCTCCTCTCCCCACGAAAAATAAATGTTCATTGTTTTATCAGTTATTTAGCAGGCGGAAGTAGCTCATCTGGTAGAGCGACAGCCTTCCAAGCTGTAGGTGGCCGGTTCGAGCCCGGTCTTCCGCTCAACATTAGCAGCCAATGTAGCTCAGAGGTAGAGCACTTCCTTGGTAAGGAAGGGGTCACGAGTTCAACTCTCGTCATTGGCTCTAAGAAAGTAAAAAATTATAATAAAGTAAATTAAATAATTTTTGTTATGGCAAAAGAAAAATTTGACCGCGCAAAACCTCATGTTAACATTGGTACTATTGGTCACGTCGATCATGGTAAAACAACATTAACAGCTGCTATTACCATTAACCTTCAGGAAAAAGGTTTAGCAAGTTACAAGTCTTTCGATGAAATTGACAATGCGCCGGAAGAAAAAGAAAGAGGTATAACCATAAACACGGCACATGTTGAGTATGAGACCGAAAACAGGCATTATGCTCACGTTGATTGTCCTGGTCATGCCGATTATGTTAAAAACATGGTTACAGGAGCAGCACAGATGGATGGTGCCATTCTAGTTGTTGCCGCAACTGATGGGCCTATGCCACAAACCCGCGAGCACTTGCTTCTTGCAAGGCAGGTAAACGTTCCGAGTATCGTTACTTTTATGAACAAAGTTGATATGGTGGATGATGAAGAGTTGCTTGAACTGGTAGATATGGAAATCAGAGAACTACTGTCATTCTATGAGTTTGATGGAGATAATGCTCCGATCATTCAGGGATCTGCTTTAGGTGCTCTTAATAAAGAAGAAAAATGGGTAGAAAAAGTTTGGGAATTAATGAAAGCATGTGATGAATGGATTCCTTTACCAAAACGTGATGTAGACAAGCCATTCCTGATGCCGGTTGAAGATATTTTCTCAATTACCGGACGTGGTACAGTTGCAACTGGAAGAATAGAACAAGGAGTTATAAAAACCGGTGACCCTGTTGATATTATTGGTCTGGGAGCTGAAAAAATGAAATCAGTGGTTACGGGAGTTGAAATGTTTCGTAAAATATTAGATCAGGGTGAAGCTGGTGATAATGCAGGTATGCTGCTTCGTGGTGTTGACAAGAAAGAAATCCGTCGCGGTATGGTTATTGCAGCTCCTGGCTCAATAACACCTCATAAAAAATTTAAAGCTGAGGTATATATACTTAAAAAAGAAGAAGGAGGTCGTCATACCCCGTTTCATAATAACTACAGACCACAGTTCTATTTCAGAACTACTGATGTGACCGGTGAAATATTTTTACCGGAAGGTGTTGAAATGGTAATGCCCGGCGACAACCTGACTATCGAAGTAGGTTTGATCTCCGAGATTGCTATGGACAAGGGATTGCGTTTTGCTATCCGTGAAGGAGGAAGAACTGTAGGTGCAGGTCAGGTTACAGAAATAATTGAGTAAGATAAATATTATATATTATTCCGGCTGCCTCACATATATAGTGAGGCAGCCGGATAGCTTACAATCAATTGTTAGTAATTAATATTGTAAATACGGGTGTAGCTCAATTGGTAGAGCAGCGGTCTCCAAAACCGCAGGTTGTGAGTTCGATTCTTACCACCCGTGCAAACAAATTATAAATGGCAAAATTTAAATTAAAAGCATATATAAAAGAAAGTTACGACGAGCTGTTACATAAAGTTTCCTGGCCAACATGGAACGAATTACAAAGTAGTGCAATTGTTGTATCCATAGCTTCCCTTATAATCGCATTAGTCGTTTATTTGATGGATATTTCATTTCAGACAATTTTGGAAAACTTTTATAAGCTTTTCTAATTGGCTGATAAAAACAATTGCGCTTAATTAATTAAATTAAATAATTAAAATTCCTGATTAGTTAATATGAGCGATCAAGTTAAAAAATGGTATGTAATCAGGGCTATTAGCGGAAAAGAAAAAAAGGTAAAGGAGTACCTTGATAACGAGATTAAACGTCTCAATCTCAAGGACTATATATCGCAAGTATTAATTCCGACGGAAAAAGTCTATCAGATCAGGAAAGGAAAAAAGATCAGTAAAGAACGGAATTATTTTCCGGGTTATGTTTTGATCGAAGCAGCCCTTGTTGGTGAAATTCCACATATCATTAAAAATATACCTAATGTATTGGGATTTCTTGGAACTAAGGGTGAACCAGATCCATTGCGTTCTTCTGAAGTAAACAGAATACTAGGAAAAGTTGATGAACTTGCCGAACAGGGAGAAGAAGTAAATGTTCCCTTTATTGTTGGCGAAACGGTTAAAGTCATCGACGGACCTTTTAATAGTTTTAGTGGTGTGATTGAAAAAATCAATGAAGAGAAAAAAACACTTAAAGTTATGGTAAAAATATTTGGTCGCAAAACACCCCTTGAACTTGGTTTCATGCAAGTTGAAAAAGACTAGAACGCTATATAATTAATAGTTTAACTGAAAAAGGATCTTAAAAAATGGCTAAAGAGGTAAGCGGACTTATTAAGCTACAAATCAGAGGAGGAGCAGCAAATCCTTCACCACCTGTTGGACCGGCACTTGGCGCAAAGGGGGTGAATATTATGGAATTTTGTAAGCAGTTTAATGCAAGAACACAGGATAAAGCCGGGCAGGTGCTTCCTGTAATCATTAATGTTTATAAAGACAAATCATTTGATTTCGTTGTAAAAACTCCTCCTGTTGCAGTGCAGATTTTAGAAGCAGTCAAAACAAAAAAAGGTTCTCCGGAACCAAACCGAAACAAGGTTGCTTCTATTACCTGGGATCAGATAAAAAATATTGCAGAAGCAAAAATGCCCGATTTAAATGCATTTACAACTGAATCAGCAATGAGAATGGTTGCAGGAACTGCAAGAAGTATGGGTATCAGAGTAAAAGGCAAATCACCTTTTACTAAAAATTAAGCTTGGTATACTGATTTGTAATAATCCATCGGAAATAAATATAATAAAAATTAAAGATGGCAAAATTAACAAGAAAAAGAAAAGAAGCACTATCGAAAATAGACAGAAGTAAAGCATATCCTCTTATCGAAGCAGTCGGTCTTGTAAAAGAAGTTACCAATAATAACTTCGACGCTTCTATTGATATGGATATACGTTTGGGTGTTGATCCGAGAAAAGCCAATCAAATGGTTAGGGGTTCTGTTACTTTGCCTCATGGTACCGGTAAAGAAATAAAGGTTTTAGTGCTGTGTTCTCCTGATAAAGAAGATGAAGCAAAAGAAGCGGGAGCTGATTATGTTGGTCTCGATGAATACATTGAGAAAATAAAAGGCGGTTGGACTGATATGGATGTAGTAATCACAACACCTAATGTTATGTCAAAAGTCGGCCCGCTTGGAAAGATATTAGGACCCAGAGGTCTTATGCCTAATCCAAAAACAGGAACAGTTACTATGGATATTAAGAAAGCTGTTGAAGATGTAAAAAAAGGTAAAATCGATTTTAAAGTTGATAAATTCGGCATTATACATTCATCTGTTGGCAAATCATCATTTGATGAAAAAAAACTAGTTGATAATGCAAGAGAATTAATGCAAACAATCGTCAGATTAAAACCGGCAGCAGCAAAAGGAACCTATATTAAAAGCATATATCTTTCTGGTACTATGAGTCCGGGAATTAAAGTTGAATCCAAGTCATTTACGGCTTAATTTCTTTGAAATATTTGAAGTAAAAAATTATGAAAACAGAAGAAAAAAATCAGCTTATCGATTTAATAAAAGATCAATTGAATGAAAGCATCTCAATTTATATTGCAGATGTTTCGGAACTAAATTCCGAAGACACTTTTAAATTGAGGCAATTGTGCTTTAAAAAGAACGTTAAGCTGACTGTCGTGAAGAATACATTGCTTAGAAAAGCAATGGAAAAAACTGAAAAAGACCTGGTATCACTTTATGATATATTAAAAGGTCCGACATCAGTTATGTTTTCTGAAGTAGGCAATGCTCCCGCTAAATTAATAAAGGAATTCAGAAAAAAATCCAAAAAACCCGTATTAAAAGGAGCTTATGTTGAAGAAATGACTTTTATAGGTGATGACCAATTGGACGTGTTATCACAAATGAAATCAAAAGAAGAACTGATTGCAGATATTATTTTGTTGTTAAAGTCACCTGTTAAAAATGTTATTTCTTCACTACAATCAGGAAATCAAAAATTAACCGGCATATTAGATACTTTGTCTAAAAAAAGTGAATAAATAAAATCGAATTAAATAATTTTAAACAAATAAAAAGTAAAATAAAATGGCAGATCTAAAAGAATTTGCAGAACAACTGGTTAACTTATCCGTTAAAGAAGTCAACGAATTGGCTGATATCTTAAAAGAAGAATACGGTATTGAACCAGCAGCCGCCGCTGTGCAAGTGGCAGGA
This sequence comes from uncultured Bacteroidales bacterium, assembly GCA_964550205.1. Taxonomy (GTDB): domain Bacteria; phylum Bacteroidota; class Bacteroidia; order Bacteroidales; family JAIOZK01; genus JAIOZK01. The sequence continues at coordinate 26,235 of CAZJYD010000020.1, read as the reverse complement.
CCTGCAGCTGGCGAAGGTCAGGGTGAAGCAGCTGAAGAACAAACAGAATTTGATGTTATAATAACTGCTCCTGGCCAGAAAAAGCTGGCTGTTGTAAAATTAGTTAAGGAATTAACAAGCTTAGGCCTTAAAGAGGCAAAAGAACTGATCGATTCGGCTCCAAAAGCTATAAAAGAAGGCGTTGCTAAAGACGAAGCCGAATCACTTAAAAAACAACTCGAAGAAGCTGGCGCAGAGGTTGAAATTAAGTAAGTAGTTGTTACTGCGCAAAAATTACAAATTTTTGCACTTGCTTGGTTTGGTATCACCAATCCAAATATTTTATTGAACTAATTTATAACTGCGAACTTAAAACCTATTAGCCTTGACAGTAAAAAAATCAGAAAGAATAAATTTTGCGCACACAAAAACACCGGCTGAATATCCTGACTTTCTGGACATTCAATTGAAATCTTTTCAGGATTTTTTTCAGCTTGAAACTAATCCTGAAAACCGTGTAAATGAAGGTCTGTATAAGGTATTTAGTGAGAATTTTCCAATTACTGATGCGCGCAATAATTTTGTATTGGAATTCTTGGATTATTTTATTGATCCTCCAAGATATTCAATAGAAGAATGTATCCAAAGAGGATTAACTTATAGTGTTCCACTCAAAGCAAAACTAAAGCTGTACTGTACTGATCCCGATCATGAAGATTTCGAAACAATAATTCAGGATGTTTATCTAGGAATGATCCCTTATATGACTCCCAGAGGTACCTTTATAATTAACGGTGCCGAAAGAGTTATCGTGTCGCAGCTACACAGATCACCGGGTGTTTTCTTCGGTACAAGTTTTCATGCTAACGGGCAGCAACTTTATTCAGCACGAATTATACCTTTTAAGGGCTCTTGGATGGAGTTCACCACGGATATCAATAATGTGCTTTTTGCATATATTGACAGGAAAAAGAAACTGCCGGTAACAACATTACTGAGAGCTATTGGTTATGAAAGTGATAAAGAAATACTTGAGATATTTGACCTCGCCGAAGAAGTGAAAGTTAGCAAAGCAGGTCTTAAACGGGTTATTGGTAGAAGGCTGGCAGCAAGAGTATTGCGTTCATGGATTGAGGATTTTGTTGATGAAGATACAGGTGAAGTCGTATCCATTGAAAGAACTGAAGTTATAATCGACCGTGAAACCATACTTGAGAATAAACACATTGATCAGATCCTTGACGCCGGTGTTAAATCAATCCTTCTTCATAAGGAAAATATTAATACCAGCGACTATGCATTGATCTTCAATACCCTTCAAAAAGACACAACAAATTCCGAGCGTGAAGCCGTTGAATTTATATACCGTCAGTTGCGTAATGCTGAACCACCTGACGAAGAAACGGCACGCGGAATTATAGACAAACTCTTTTTCTCCGACAAAAGGTATGACCTTGGGGATGTTGGACGATATCGAATCAACAAAAAATTAAAGATAAATGTGCCTGATGATGTAAAGGTCTTAACAAAAGAAGATATAATTTATATCATCAAACATCTTATTCAGTTAGTAAATTCAAAAACAGAAGTTGATGATATTGATCACCTGAGTAACAGGAGGGTTAGAACAGTTGGTGAACAGCTTTACTCACAATTCGGGGTCGGTTTAGCCAGAATGGCACGTACTATAAGAGAAAGAATGAATGTAAGAGATAATGAAGTATTTACACCAACAGACCTTATTAATGCAAAGACATTATCTTCAGTTATCAATTCTTTCTTTGGTACAAATCAGCTTTCCCAGTTCATGGATCAGACTAATCCTTTGTCGGAGCTAACCCATAAAAGAAGGGTTTCTGCTCTTGGCCCCGGTGGTTTGTCTAGGGAAAGAGCGGGATTTGAGGTTCGTGATGTTCATTACACACATTACGGACGCCTTTGCACAATAGAAACACCGGAAGGACCGAATATCGGATTAATATCATCATTGTGCGTTTATGCTAAAATAAACAAGCTGGGATTCATCGAAACACCATACAGAAAAGTAAGTAAGGGATCAATAAAGGATAATGAAGAACCTGTATATCTCAGCGCTGAGGAAGAAGAAAACAAAATTATCGCTCAGGCCAATACGGTAACAGATGATAAAGGGGATTTTGTCAATGAAAAAGTTAAAGCAAGGTTTCAGGCAGATTATCCGATAATAGAGCGTGAAAAAGTTGATTATATTGATATAGCCCCAAACCAGATTGCTTCTATAGCTGCTTCATTGATTCCTTTCCTTGAACATGACGATGCCAACAGAGCACTTATGGGCTCAAATATGATGCGACAGGCTGTTCCTTTACTTCAACCCGAAGTACCTATAGTTGGAACCGGACTTGAAAAACGATCAGCTCAGGACTCAAGAGTTCTTCTCACGGCTGAGGGCGATGGTATTGTGGAATATGTGGATTCTGATGAGATAATAATCCGTTACTCAAGAGTTGAAGAAGAAAAACTTGTAAGTTTTGATGATGATATAAAGCACTATCCGTTGATAAAGTTTAAAAGAACTAATCAAAATACTTGTATTAACCTTAAACCAACAGTTAGAAAAGGCGACAAGGTTATTAAAGGACAAATACTTTGCGAAGGATATGCTACTAAAAACGGCGAACTCGCATTAGGGAAAAACCTTATGGTTGCGTTTATGCCATGGAAAGGATACAATTTTGAAGATGCAGTTGTGGTTTCCGAACGTGTTGTTAAAGACGATACTTTTACATCATTACATATTGAGGAATTTACACTTGAAGTTCGTGATACAAAGAGAGGAGTTGAAGAATTAACCAGCGATATTCCAAACGTAAGTGCAGATGCAACCAAGGAACTTGATGAGAACGGATTGATCAGAATAGGCGCTGAAGTCAATGAAGGTGATTTACTTATTGGAAAAATAACACCTAAAGGAGAAAGCGATCCAACACCAGAAGAAAAATTATTAAGGGCAATTTTCGGAGATAAAGCCGGTGACGTTAAAAACGCCTCTTTGAAAGCTCCCCCGTCAATGAAAGGTGTTGTTATAAACAGAAAATTATTTTCAAGAATAATAAAGGATCGTAAATCCAAAGCAAAAGAAAAGGATATTGTAACTGAACTTGATGAAGAATACAATGTTAAACAAACTAAACTTAAATCCAAGCTGGTTGATAAGCTCACGGTGCTGATAAGCGGAAAGACATCACAAGGGATTCACAATAAGTTCAAAGAAGAAGTAGTACCAAAGAAGGTAAAATTTACACAAAAATTATTATCGAGTCTTGATTACATAAATATCAATCCAAGTAATTGGACCTCGGATAAACATAAGAATGAGCTGATCAAGACTCTGATAAATAACTATACCATTAAGCATAAGGAATTGCTGGGCATCTATAACAGGAAAAAGTTTGTGGCAACAGTTGGTGATGATCTTCCGAGCGGTATCGTGCAGATGGCCAAAGTTTTTATTGCCAAAAAACGTAAACTTAAAGTTGGTGATAAAATGGCCGGAAGGCATGGTAATAAGGGTATTGTTGCCAAAATAGTTCGTGAAGAAGATATGCCCTTCCTCGAAGACGGCACACCGGTAGATATAGTTCTTAATCCATTAGGTGTTCCTTCACGAATGAATCTTGGTCAGATATATGAAACCGTTTTAGGATGGGCCGGCAAGCAACTAAATCTTACATTTGCCACCCCTATTTTTGACGGCGCACACATAGATCAGATCAACGACTACGTAGAAAAAGCCGGTTTACCTAAGAACGGAAGAACAAAACTATTTGATGGCAGCACTGGAGAAAGCTTTCACCAACCGGCCACAGTAGGTTACATTTATATGTTAAAGCTTCATCACATGGTTGATGATAAAATGCATGCACGTTCAATAGGTCCTTACTCATTGATTACGCAGCAGCCTCTGGGCGGTAAAGCCCAATTTGGCGGTCAGCGTTTTGGAGAAATGGAAGTATGGGCTCTTGAAGCATTTGGTGCAGCCAATGTACTTCAGGAAATACTTACAGTGAAATCGGATGATGTATTAGGGCGTGCTAAAGCATATGAAACAGTTGTCAAAGGAGAAAATATGCCTACTCCCAGTGTACCTGAATCATTTAATGTTCTGGTACATGAACTTAGAGGGCTGGGGCTTAATATCACCTTTGATTAATTTGATTTATTATTTGAATTGAAAACATTTTCAATTCAATATTTATTAATTAATTCAGAATAATTATATATATGGCTTTCAGGAAAGAAAACACAGTAACAAGCAATTTTTCTTCAATAACGATCAGCCTTGCTTCCCCGGAAATGATACTGGAAAGATCAAGCGGAGAAGTATTGAAACCCGAAACAATAAATTACAGAACTTATAAACCCGAAAGGGATGGATTGTTCTGTGAAAGAATATTCGGTCCGGTTAAAGATTGGGAATGCCATTGCGGTAAATACAAACGAATAAGATATAAAGGAATTGTTTGTGACCGCTGCGGCGTTGAAGTAACCGAAAAAAAGGTAAGAAGGGAAAGGATGGGACATATACAACTTGTTGTTCCGGTTGTGCATATTTGGTTCTTCAGGTCATTACCAAATAAAATAGGTAACCTTCTGGGTCTTCCCAGTAAAAAGCTCGAATCGATCATATATTATGAAAGATATGCTGTGATCAATCCGGGTATTAAAGAAAAAGATGGTATCAAATACCTTGACTTTCTAACCGAAGAAGAGTACTTTGATATTCTTGAATCTTTACCTCAAGAGAATCAGCACCTTGATGACAATCATCCTGATAAATTCATTGCCAAAATGGGTGCCGAAGCTCTTCATGACCTGCTGGCAAGACTTGATCTTGATAAAGTATCGTTTGAATTGCGTCACAAAGCAAACACAGAAACTTCACAACAAAGAAAACAGGAAGCACTGAAAAGACTTCAGGTTTTTGAAGCTTTCCGTGATGGTAATACCAGACTTGAAAATCGTCCTGAATGGATGATCGTAAAAGTAGTACCTGTAATTCCTCCGGAATTGCGTCCTCTTGTTCCTCTTGATGGCGGAAGATTTGCTACCTCCGATCTAAATGATCTTTACAGGAGAGTTATCATACGTAATAATCGTTTAAAGAGACTCATTGAGATCAAAGCACCTGATGTTATCATGCGTAATGAAAAACGCATGCTTCAGGAAGCCGTAGATTCGCTGTTCGATAACTCCAGAAAATCCAGCACGGTTAAAACAGAATCCAACAGACCACTTAAATCACTTAGTGATAGCTTAAAAGGTAAACAAGGTAGATTTCGTCAAAACCTGCTGGGTAAACGGGTTGACTATTCGGGTCGTTCAGTAATCGTTGTGGGACCCGAATTAAGACTAAATGAGTGTGGTCTTCCAAAAGAGATGGCATCAGAACTCTTTAAGCCATATATAATCAGAAAACTTCTTGAAAGAGGTATTGTTAAAACAGTAAAATCAGCTAAAAAGATAGTCGACAGAAAAGATCCCGTAGTTTGGGATATTCTTGAAAATATCCTCAAAGGACATCCGGTATTACTTAACCGTGCTCCAACACTTCACCGTTTGGGCATTCAAGCATTTCAGCCAAAACTGATAGAGGGTAAAGCTATACAACTGCACCCACTTGTTTGTACTGCGTTCAATGCAGACTTTGATGGAGACCAAATGGCTGTGCATGTACCTTTAGGTAACGCAGCTATCCTTGAGGCACAGATTTTAATGCTTGCCTCACACAATATACTGAATCCTGCCAATGGTGCTCCTATTACCGTTCCATCACAGGATATGGTACTTGGCCTTTATTATATGACCAAGCCAAGAAAAAATACAAAAGAACATCCTGTTAAAGGTGAAGGATCCACCTTTTATGGCTCTGATGAAGTAATTATTGCATATAGTGAGGGTAAAGTTGACCTGCATACCATCATTAAAGTGAAAACACCTGTATATGAAAATGGAAACAGAGTACCGAAAATTATCGAAACAACAGTAGGCCGTGTTTTGTTTAATGAGGTTGTTCCCAAAGAATATGGTTATATCAACCAACTACTCACTAAGAAAGCACTTAGGGATATTATAGGCAGCATACTCAAAAAAACAGGTACCGCAGCAACAGCAAAATTCCTTGATGATATAAAAGATCTTGGTTTCAGAATGTCATATCAGGGGGGTCTTTCATTCAACCTCGGAGATGTATTGATCCCTGAAGTAAAGGAAGAGCTAATCTCACAAGCCAATGCTGAAGTTGAAGAAGTATTGAATAACTATAATATGGGATTCATTACCAACAATGAAAGATATAATCAGATTATTGATATCTGGACACATACCAATTCGCAGCTTACCCGAACACTTATGGACAGACTATCAAAACATCAGCAAGGATTTAATGCTGTATTTATGATGCTGGATTCAGGCGCCAGGGGATCAAAAGAACAGATCAGGCAGCTTTCCGGTATGCGAGGGCTGATGGCAAAACCACAGAAATCAGGAGCAACGGGTGGCGAAATCATCGAGAATCCCATCCTTTCCAATTTTAAAGAAGGATTATCAGTACTTGAGTATTTCATATCAACACACGGTGCCCGAAAAGGACTTGCTGATACAGCACTTAAAACAGCCGATGCCGGTTATCTTACCCGTCGTCTGGTTGATGTTGCCCAGGATGTTATCATAAAAGAAGAGGATTGTGGCACTCTAAGAGGTCTTACTATAACTTCTTTAAAGAAAAATGAGGAAGTGGTAGAAAACCTATACGACAGAATACTTGGCAAAACAACATTGCATGATGTTTATCATCCACAAACAGGTGAATTGATTATTAAAGCAGGGGAAGAATTAAATGAAACAATAAGTCAATTTATTGAAGATTCACCAATTGAATCCGTTGAGGTTAGATCACCACTTACCTGTGAATCGAAGCATGGTATTTGCTCAAAATGCTACGGAAGGAACCTGGCTACAGGGAAAATGGTGCAAAGGGGTGAATCAGTTGGAGTAATCGCAGCACAATCGATTGGTGAGCCAGGTACACAGTTAACTCTTCGAACCTTCCACGTTGGTGGTACTGCTTCCAATATTGCTGTCGCATCAAAGCTGCAGGCAAAATACGATGGCATTATTGATATTGATGAGTTAAGATCTGTTGAGTATACCAACGAAGAAGGAAAAACATATGATATTGTAATTGGCCGTTCGGCTGAAATGCGTATAATTGATAAGAACACCAAGGTTATCCTTGCATCTAATAATATCCCTTATGGCGCTCATCTTTATTTCCATTCAGGTGATCAAGTTAAGAACGGCGACTTAATTGCTGACTGGGATCCTTATAATGCATTGATAATTTCTGAAGTATCAGGAAAAATTGCTTTCGAGAATGTAGTTGAAGGACAAACATATCGGGTTGAATCTGATGAACAAACAGGTTACCAGGAAAAAGTTATCATCGAAACCAGGGCAAAAACAAAAAATCCAAAAATTAAAATTCTTTCTGACGACAAAGAGGTAATAAGAACTTATGACTTACCAATAAACTCTCATATCATAAAAGATGAAGGAGAAAAGGTAAATTCGGGTGAAACTCTTGTGAAGATACCCAGAGCTATTGGCAAATCAGGTGATATTACCGGTGGTTTGCCCCGTGTAACCGAGTTGTTTGAGGCCAGAAATCCATCCGATCCTGCAACAGTTTCGGAAATTGATGGAATAGTTTCTTTCGGTAAAAAGCTGAAAAGAGGTAACCGTGAAGTGATCATCACTTCAAAAACCGGAGAGGAAAAGCGTTATCTTGTTTCAACTACAAAACAGATACTGGCACAGGAAAATGACTTTGTTAAAGCCGGTACTCCTTTATCCGACGGAGCTATTACACCGGCAGACATACTTGCTATCAAAGGACCTATGAAGGTTCAGGAATATATAGTAAACGAAATTCAGGAGGTTTACCGTCTGCAGGGAGTAAAGATAAATGACAAACATTTCGAGGTTATTGTAAGGCAAATGATGCGTAAGGTAGAAGTTGTTGATCCTGGCGATACAAAATTCCTTGAAGGAGAACTGGTTAATAAGACAGATTTTCAGGATGTAAATGATGAGATATTCGGTAAGAAGGTAATCATTGAACCGGGTGATTCAGAAAATTCCAGACAGGGTCAGATTGTAAGTGCAAGAAAGCTTCGTGATGAAAACTCACTGCTTAAAAGAAGAGATAAAAAACTCGTTGAATCCAGGAATGCACAACCGGCCACTGCAAGACAAGTGTTGCAGGGTATAACTAAAGCTTCTCTGCAAACCAACAGTTTTATCTCTGCGGCCTCATTCCAGGAAACTACAAAGGTTCTCACCCAGGCAGCCATAAACGCCAAGCGTGATGATCTGATGGGATTGAAGGAAAATGTAATAGTTGGACATAAAATTCCTGCCGGAACAGGGCAAAGAGATTACGATCACCTGATAGTGGGATCGAAAGAAGAATATGAAGCAATAATGTCAGGTAAAGAAGAAACTACAAATAATACTGAGAACGAATAAATTTTATTACAATGGCTGATCAACAAGAAAAAAAACAGAAAAAAATCAATATTGAACTAAGTGAGGAAATGGCAGAGGGAATATATTCCAATCTTGCTATGATAACACATTCAAATGCGGAATTTATTATTGATTTTATTAAAATGATGCCCGGCGGACCTAAAGCAAAAGTCAAATCAAGAATTATTTTAACTCCTCAGCATGCAAAACGCTTACTCAGAGCCTTGCAGGATAATATTAAAAAATATGAGGATATGCATGGTGAGATAAAAGAACCTACACCGGGCGAAGGCATGCCACCGATAAATTTCGGAGGCCCCACAGCACAGGCTTAATCTTATTTTAAATAAAGATTAACAAGGGATGTAATAATTAGTGAGCGGGTGACTCGGAGTCACCCGCTCACTGTTACCAAGGCACGGACGAGGACGTCAGCCCAAGTGGGGCTTAATGGAGTGAAAAGAATTTTTATACAACATTGTTTATTCTACTTTGTTGTATACCTTCCCCATAGGTGTCATCACCCATAAGAAATGACAAGACTGGAAATTTTAAAAAAATGTAACTTTCTATAATTCAGAGGAAATATCCTTTGTGTTAATAATCATAATTAAATAAGGCATATATTTTTTTAGTCTGAATATTTTTACGTATATTTATCTTTTTTATATTAAAAAATCAGTCTAAAAACAATAATTTTATGAAAGATGTTAATTTTTTAAAATCCGATTCAAGCTCAGTAAGAAATGAAAAATATGGTTTCGAGTGGGGTACACCTATGTTTGATAGTCATGGCTTCATGCAGGCAAATAAAAATGATATCCTTATCTCGGGGAAAACCTGGAAAAAATGGTCCGATGAATTCGGTTTGCCGCTGCACATAGTATATGCCCCAATCATGGCACAAAATGTGAAAAATTTCAAGGAAGTCTTTAAAAAAGAATATCCTAAAGGAAAAATTCGTTTTGCAGGGAAAGTAAACCCACATCCTACCATTTTTAAAATTATGGCCGAATTAGGCATCGGAGCCGATGTTGCCTCGATCAATGAAATGAAATCCGCTTTGAAAGGAGGCATTGATCCTTTTAATGTTGATGTAAATGGAAATGCCAAAAGTGATACCCTGATAGACGAAGCTGTTGGCAGAAATATGTTTTTTATTGCGGATAGCTATGAAGAGCTGGAGATCATCAATGCCAGGGCAAAAGCCCTGAATAAAAAGGCCAGGGCTGCGATCAGGGTTGCTGGTTTTAAAATGGGAAACGTTACCGACGCCAATGTATTTACTGCCGGTGTGTGGTCCAAATTCGGAGAGAATATAGACAATATCCCTGAAATATGCCGGAATATCAAACAATTCGAGCATATTGATTTTCATGGTTTTCATACGCATATCGGTTCACAGGTAAGTGAACCGGAAGCCTATCTCAAAGCAATTGGTGCTTTGGTCGAGCTGGGGCACGTGCTGCAAAAGGATGGCGTACAGGTAAAACTGATGAATATTGGTGGAGGATTTCCGGTTGATTACGTAAAGAAAAATGAATGGAATTATTTGAAAGAAAGGGTACGAACAGGATACATTAGCAGCATAGAAGGTGATGAGGCAAATACCTTTGTTTGGAACAACGAACTGGGTGGACTGGGTCGTAATGAAAAAGGACAGGTTGATCCGGATAAATGGTCAGGCGAGAAAATGTATTCCGATTACCCCAAACATAAAATGCTGGAGAAAGTCTTTCAGGGGAATATAAAAGTCCACCGGAAGCAAATGAGTGTAAAGGAAGGACTGGAATCGCTGGGTAATCCCGAACTGGTTATTGAACCAGGCCGAAGTATTGCCGAAGATTCGGGCATTACGCTGGCAAAAGTAAGCCATGTAAGAAATGTGGCCGGGAAACACCACTTAACAACCCTTGAAGCCAGTGTAACAAGTTTTGCAACAGCCATGTTGCTGCCCCCGGTAAATCCCTGGACTGTGTTCAATGAGCCTTTCCGTTATGATGCTTCACCATTCGAGACTTTTGTAGCAGGTGACCTTTGTTATTCTGGCGATATTATTTCAAAGTATAAGGTCTTTCTGCAAAGAAAACCCGAAAGGGGTGATATTCTTTGTTGCTATAATACGGGTGCTTACGACCCCAGTTTTTTTGCTGCCAACACCAATTCTTTTCCACGCCCGGCCAGGATACTGGTGGATGAAAACGGACTGGTTGACGTGATAAAGAAACGTGACACATTCGAAGAGATTTTCTCAGTTTAATTAAAAGCTTATTTATGGATCGAATTTCAGCGGATATCATTCTGAAGAATGCCAATATCTTCACAGCTACAGATATCGATAAAGAATATACGGCATTAGCTATAAAAGATGATAGCATTATTCATCTGGGTAATGAAGAAGATACCATGAGCCTGGCTCATGATAAAACAAAAATATACGATCTGGAAGGCAAAACAGTATTGCCCGGCTTTTGCGATGCACATGCACATGGTTTGATGGGGGGAAGATTGATGAATCACTGTCTTCTCTCTTCAGGAAAAACACTGAATGATTATACATCTCTCATTGCAGAATATTACAAAAACCATCCCCAAAACTCACATATTATGGGATTTGGATGGGCACATGCACCATTTGGGCCGAACGGTCCGGATAAAAAAGTGCTGGACAAGATTATTCCGGATAAACCGGCTGCCTTTCTTTCTATAGATTATCATTCCTGCTGGGTAAACAGCGTGGCTTTAAAAATGGCCGGCGTTGGCAGCAATACAACCGATCCCAATGGCGGGCATCTCGAACGTTATAAAAATTCAAATGAACCTTCAGGGTGCCTGCGGGAATCAGCAGCTATAAATTTGGTTCTTAACAAACTGCCTGACCCAACAGACGAGGATTGGAAGTCGGCTGTAAATAATTATCAGCAAAAAGCCGCGGAAAACGGCATCACGGGATTGTTCGATGCAGGTGTTCTTAACCACAGTCAGACAAAAGCTTTTCAGGCAGTAAGCGATCTTGATAATGCCGGCGGAGTTAAAGTAAGGATCACACAAAGTTATGTTCTGGATCCCAAAAAAGGTACTGATCAGGTAGATGAAGTTGATGAAGTTTTAAGAAAATTTGGCAAGGGAAAAAACTATCAGGTCAGGGTGGCAAAAACATTTATGGATGGTGCAATTGAAGGACATACGGGTTTTTTGCTGCAACCGTATTCCGACCGGAAAGGATTTTTTGGTAAGCCGGTCTGGGACCTGAAGGTTTTTGAGAAAACCGTTACGGAACTTGATAAAAGGGGAATACAGATACATGTTCATACTATTGGTGACGGTGCTGTGAGGGCTTCGCTTAATGGTTTTGAAAAAGCAATGAGAGAAAACGGACGACACGATGCCAGGCATACACAGGCACACATAGAACTGGCAGATGAAAAAGACATCAAACGTTTTGCTGACATGGGTATTTTTGCGAGCTTCCAGCCGGCATGGTTCTATATGGATAATAATTATTTCAAGGAAACCATTCCATTGCTTTCAGGTCCCAGGTCAGACAGACGGTACATGCTAAATAACTTTATTAATGCCGGTGCCCCGGTAGCTTTTGGCAGTGACTGGCCCTGGGGAAATGTAACCAGCAGCATGAATCCTCTAGACGCTATCGGGACTGCGGTAACCCGTGAAAACCCCGACGATAATATGATGAAGGCCTATGAATCAGCGCAGAGGGTGGATTTGGTAACAGCACTGAAAAAATACACAATAGGTGGTGCGATGCAAAATTTCAATGAGAAAATAACCGGTACGCTTGAAGCTGGTAAGAAAGCCGACATTATTGTGCTCGATACAAACATCTTTAAAATAAAACCCGAAGAATTATTTAAAACAAAAGTTCAGATGACGATATTTGACGGGGAAATTGTTTTTACCAAATAAGGATAATTCTTTTTATTGCACTCTCACTTTCTGCAAATCATAACTGCAAACACGGGGGCACAATATGCATACAAATACCTCAACCTGATCGTTTTTAACACCGGTTTTGGCTGGCGAAAGAAGGATTCCATCGCCTGATAATCATTCCTTTGACAACACTAAGATAGAACCCAGCTACATTCCGCGCCTCACCGACCAGCTAATTAATTTCAGTTTGTTCTTCCAGGATTACCTGCCCAATAATCAAACCTATAAAATGCACCTTAGTTTATATGCTGTTCCGAATTATTTTACCCCACGGCTATTGAATGTGAGGTTGAGTGCGACGTTTTGAGGAAAGAATACAATTTATTTGAAGACAATCCTTTATGAAATAGTGATCCGATCAATCAGGATCGGATCACTTGGTGCAGGCTGACCCAAACAAGGACATCCGGGCCAGCAGGTTTTATCCTTATTACTTCGACTTATCAGGAAATGGCGGAATATCCGGTAGTTCCTTTCTGTTCTTCAACATATTTTTTATTACTTCTATTGCTTTGTTCAATTGTTCATCCTCCCCCCTGTATTCTTTTACCGGATCATTTTCAACATAGATATCCGGCTCAACACCTTTGCCTTCTATTATAAAGCGGGATCCGTCTTTGGCATATGGTGCAAATTCAGGTTTTCTCAGTGAACCTCCGTCAATAAAAGGTAAAGTACCCCTCACACCAACTACCCCACCCCATGTGGTTGTACCGATAACAGGTCCTATTCCATACTTTTTAAATTGATATGCAAAAAGGTCACCATCGGAAGCTGAATATTTGTCAATAAGAAGCACCTTGGGTCCAACATGGACAGCCCGCGGCCTTGTACTGGTTTCAGTATTTCTGGCCATACCCATCATTAAAAGCTCCCTTCTTAAACGTTCTATTATCATGGGAGATACATTTCCACCGCCGTTGCCACGATCATCAATTATCAATCCTTCTTTCTTAAGCTGGGGATAAAAATATTTCACAAACTCATTCAAACCTGTGGCACTCATATCAGGAATATGAATATAACCAACCTTGCCGTCAGTTGCTTTGTTGACCTTTTCTATATTATTACGCACCCAGTTGAAATAATACAGCTTTGATTCATCAGCTACAGGAATTACAATTTCTTTATGTGATCCTTCATTGGATGGTTTATCATTAACTGTTAGCTCAACCTGTTTGCCTGCTGTATTTAGCAGAAGTGTATATATGTTTTGAACATTATTTGTTTGTATGCCGTTTACTTCTATAATATAATCCCCTTCGTTTATATCAATCCCGACTTCAGTTAGAGGTGAACGAACATTTTTTGTCCAGTTTTCTCCTTCAAGTATTTCATCTATCCTTAAATAGCCTGAAGAATCTTTACTCAACCTTGCTCCTAAAAGTCCGGTTTTTATCTTTTCGGGTTCCGGACGGTCTCCCCCACTAACATATGTATGTCCCACACATAATTCTCCTATCATTTCACCGATTATGTATGTCAGGTCATTCCTGTTACTGACATGCTTGACAAGCGGTGCATATTTCTCCCTGATACCGCTCCAATCAGTACCATGCATATTCGGATCATAAAAGAAATATTGCAATTGGCGCCATGATTCATCAAAAATTTGCTGCCATTCAGCCTTCATGTTCACCCAGGTTTTCATATTATCCAGGTCAAGATATTTATCAACTTTTATCTTTGACTTTGGCAAATCTATTATTGCATATTTCTTTTTATGTTTTATCATCATTTTTTTCTTATCCTCCGAAATAGTGTAGCTGCTGTATTCACCCAGCTTTTTTTCTTCCTCCTCTTCCAGATCAAAGAAATTAATAGTTCTCTTTCCTTCGCTTGAGGAACTCTTCAAATAATAAACCTTATTATCAAAGACAGTAATATTCCAGTAATTTGCCGCATCTACCGGCAAATCAGCAATACGATCTTGTATGCCCTCAAAGTCAATTTGAATTTCTTCTATTTCCTTATCCTTTTCGGTTTTATTATTTTTTTCATCATTATCATCTTCATTAACCTCAACTACATCATTCTCAGGTGCCAAAGGTGATTTTTCAGCTTTATCAAGAGTTACAAAATATATTCTTTCCATATCTCTGTATGCGTGATTCCATTCGGTATGACTGTATATGGGATCGAAATCACGTGATGAAGAGAAAAACAGGTATTTACCATCGGAACTAAATTCGGGATCACCGGCATCATACCAATCATCTGTTACAGCTTGAGATTCCTCTGATACAAGACTATAGATAAATATTTTTGTGGTGGCTCTGTTTCTGGGAAGAACATATGCGATCCAACGGTTATCCGGCGACCAGCAATAAGATCTTATTTCCCAGTCTTCCGCCTTTGCTATCTGTTTTACCTTTTTGGTTTCTATATCTAAATAATTCAACCTGAGTTTTTTATCACTCCACATCAACATTTTGCTGTCAGGCGACCATACCGGATAATATTTATATGTATCACCTTTTTCGGTAAGTTGAACAGGTTCATTTTTTCCATCCTTATCAATAATATATATTTCGTCCTCGCCGGTTCTATCGGAAATAAATGAAATATATTTACCATCTGGCGACCATGCAACATTGCGGTCATGAACACCTGATGATTTAGTGAGGTTATTGGTTATTCCGCTTTTTGCCGGAACAGTGTACACATCGCCCCTTGCACTGAAAACAGCACGCTTGCCACCAGGAGAAATATCATAGGAAGTGATATTTTCAGTTGCATCTTTTAGCTGCTCGCGGCTGAAAAGTAAATCATTGGCAATGATAATCTCAATCTTTGAAATTTCTCCAGTGGTTAAATCATATGTATATAAATACCCTCCATTCTCATAAATAATATTATCTATTCCTAATGACGGAAATTTAATGTCAAATTCCGTATAGTCTGTAAGCTTGGTTATTTCTTTGGTATTTGTATCATAAACAAATAAGTTCATCGTCCTGTCCCTGTCTGAAAGAAAATAAATTTTATCATTATGCCACATTGGGTAAATATCCTGTGCTTTATCATTTGTTATTTGTTCGGTTTTATCAGAACTAAAATCATAGATCCAAATATCATCAGTCATACCCCCACGGTAATATTTCCAGGTTCTGAATTCACGAAAAACCCTGTTATAGGCAATTTTGGTTTTATCAGAAGAATAGCTGCACCATCCTGCCACAGAAAATGGTAATTCATTTGATATACCACCCTCTTTTGAGATCATAAACAATTGCCCTTTAAAAGAATTAAAAGACTTTTTTCTTGACCTGTAAATAATATCGTTATTATTTTTCCAGGTCATTACAATATTATTCGGCCCCATGCGGTCTGCAATATCATCCCTTTGCAAAGTTGCTGTATAAGTCAGTCTTTCGGGTGAGCCACCTTTTGCCGGTATAAAATAAACTTCCGTATTACCGTCATACTGACCTGTAAAGGCAATGTACTTTCCATCCGGGGAAAACCTGGCAAACATCTCATAACCTTTATGATTGGTTAGTTTACGGGCAACACCACCGCTTTTCTCTACTGTGTATATATCTCCTGCATAGGTAAAAACCACCTGATCGTTATGTATTGCAGGAAATCGTAATAATCTTGCTTCCTCCTGACTAAATGATAATGAGGAAAATACTGCAAATATCAATGTTAATACAATGTTTTTCATATCTACCATTATTAGTTTATATTAATTTATGTTAAAAATATTTATTTCATCATTAATATATATAAGCTTTTTAATTATATTTTTGTATCCCATTTTGTTTAAAACTTTTTCGTAAATCCTGAGTTGGTTTTCATGGCTTTTACTTGGTTTGCTGGTTTTATAATCCAACAAGAAATTATTTGAATTTATAGTAACAAAGCGATCAGGTCTGTATATCTTTCCATCTTCATCTATAATTTCCTTTTCTTTTTTTACTTCAGCATTTTTTCCGAAATATAAATTTAATTCAGGGTGATTGATCAATTGATCTATCTTTTTTAAAATTTCATCATAGGTTTCTTTTACCAAATATCCTTTAATAAGATATTCTTCCAGTACTTTTTTGATATCATCAAAAGTATCGATTTTCGAAATTATTGAATGAAGCAGTTTTCCCCATTCACCGGCGGAAGCAGGATATTCAGTTTCCCAAATTTCCGGCGCCGACATGCTTAAAATCATCTTCCCCTGCCAATTGTCAGAAATCATCGGCTCAACCGGTATTGTATGCTTTTCTTTTATAGATTCCCTTTTATAATGGCTTTTGGTTCCAAATTCATAAATGTTTTTATCCTTATTATATAATCCTGATTCTTTTAAAAAATAATTAATAATACCGGATACGGATTTTTTTTCACCAGCTTTTTCTGAAGTTTGTTTGGTTAAAATGTAAAGCCGGTTTGTTGGTCTTGTCATTACAACATAAAGCAAATTAATCATATCACAAAAGGATTTTTCCATCTCGGTATGATAATCATCTGCTAATGAGGTATTCTCCAATTTCTTATTAACGGGTATATTGGCTACTTTCAATCCTTTAAAAATATCTTTATCATCAAGTTCAATCCATAAATTTTTTCTTGTCGACTTTAATTGCTGATCGGCAAAAGGATAGATCACCACAGGAAACTCAAGTCCCTTGGCTTTATGAATAGTCATAATCCTCACAGCATCAGTGCCCTCCGAGGTAATAACCGAACTCTTATTTTTTCTTTCTTCCCACCAATCAATATAATCTGTAAGACCCTGTTTGTTTTTCAACATATATTTATACGCTTCTTCCAGGAAGAATTCAAGAAAAATATTTTCTTTATCGTTCAAATGAAATATTCTGATTATTTCCTCACATAAATCATATACGGGCATTGATTTTAATCTTGCAATTTCAAAAACCAATCCATTGCTTTTTAATATTTTCATCATTTCTTCCGAATGAATAACATCCTGATTTGCTTGATTATTTTCAGTATTTGCTCTCATTAAATATTCGAATAAATAATCATGGTTTTCTGCTCTTAATTTATTGCTTTCATACAAATACATTAAGATGTGAACCTGGTTAATTTTTTCAGATGGATTCAACAAAAACTTAATAAAAGCAATTATAAAGTTCAAATCGGGAGAACTGCCAAGCAGTAGTGATTCTGAAGAAATCACATCAATTTCGTTTTTAATTAAAAACCTAGCCGTTTTGCTTGCTTCATCATTGCTTCGGCATAATATAGCAATATCTGATAATTTAAATCCATCTATCCGGAGGCTTTTAATAATTTCTAAAATCCCTTTTAAATTATCTTCTTCAAAAAGTCTTTTGTTATTCTTCTCCAATACACTTATCTGAATATATCCACCGGTGTTTTTTTCATCATATAATTGTGTGACCTCACTAAAATAACTCTTATAATCCGGATTTATCAATCCTCTGATTATCTTGAAGAAATAATTATTAAAGCTAACTATTTCAGCCTTGCTCCTAAAGTTTTCTTTCAACTCTTCATATGCATAATGTCTTTTAAGATTTTCATACCTTTCCTTCTGAATTATGTCTTTCGATTTTGTTATCCTTTCAGGTAATTTAATAAATTGTTCGGTATCACCATTTCTCCAGCGGTAAATTGCCTGTTTACTATCACCGACGATCATATTAAAATTATTACTTGCCAGCGAATTATCAATTAAAGGAAGCAGGTTTTGCCATTGCAATACCGATGTATCCTGAAATTCGTCTATCAGAAAATGTTTGTACTTCTCCCCCATTCTTTCATAAATAAAGGGAATAGGTTCATTCAGCACTATTTTGGCTATTTTCTTGTTGAATTCAGAAATATGTATAACATTACTTTGTTCTTTTATTTCTTCAATTAGCTTATCAATTTCATTGAGAACCGCAAGTGAGTACAAATATCTTTGAATCAGCCTGCAAAGTGTATAAAGTTCAAATTTTTTCTCTGCTAAATTTGAAATCTTATTAAAAATTGAAAACAGCCTATCTTTTATCACATCAATTTTTGCCTTGTCTGTATTGCTTGCATTGCCACCATACCATTTATCCTCATTAATAGTTTTTAGTACATAACTATTTGGAACAACCTTTTCAATATCTTTTTCCGATAATCTCTTAAAATAATTACCAATACCACTTTTACCTCGATAAAAGCAACTTATATCCAGGTCTTTACTATTGATCAATTCAATTGCTTCACTTGCAAACTTTTCTATCTGTTCCTCAAATCCTGAAGTGAACCCCCACAATTTTGTTTTTATTTTATTGAAATCATCAAGGCTCAGGTTTTTCAATTGTTCAATATACAAGCCACTATCTTCTTTAATTAAGTTCTGACTAAAATCTTTCAGTTCATTTTCTATATTCCATGTTCTCTCTTCTTCAATACTTGACAAAACAAAACTGATAAGTACTTTAGTTAGTTTTTTGTCTGCACCGACTTTGCTTATCAAAAGATCAACTGCTTGCGAAATAAGTATGTCTGCATCAAGCTCAACATCAAAATTCAAAGGAAGATGCAGATCATGAGCAAATGTTCTAACTATCCGGTGAATAAAGCTGTCTATAGTGCATATTGCAAAATCCGAATAATTATGGAGTATTAGTTTAAGAGAAATCATAGCACGGCGCTTGATTTCCTGAGAACTCAAACCGGTTGATTTAATTAAATCAGGAAGTAAGTATTTTATTGTAACAGAATTTTTATCGGGTTTATCAGAGGAAAGAACCTTTAAATGTCCTAATATTCTTTCCTTCATTTCATTTGCAGCTTTATTTGTAAAAGTAACGGCAAGAACATTCCTGAATTTATTGGGTTCATTAATAATTAATACCATGTACTTTTTTACAAGTTTAAAGGTCTTGCCGGAACCTGCCGATGATCTGTATACTAAAAATGACATTAAAGTTTTCTATCTCAAATAATTTTATATTTCAGGAAATTATATTATCTGATAATCAATTTTCTTATATAAACATCATTTTCTGATTTTATAATCAGGTAATAAAATCCACTTTTAAATTTTTCTTTATAATTAAAATTAATTCTATTACTACCCTTAACTAATTCTTTTTCTTCAGTACTTAAAATCTGTATTCCATTTGTGGAATAAACCATAAAATTTACTGTAATAAAATCATTCGTTTCAATGTCAACAATAAAAGATCCATCAGAAGGATTTGGGTATACAGTTATTTCATCTTCAGTTAATTTTCCATGGTGAGATATACCTGGATTTAGATGCCTTATTGAATCAATATATTCAACATTAATTAATAGGCCTTCTTCACTGATCTTAAGTAATGGCAATCCAAAATCTTTTCCCATCCATTTATATTCCTTGATATTTCTGTTTATCGAAAATCCGAATGAAAGTGAATCAAAATAAACACTATCATAGCGTGTTATATCCGATTTAATACGTATGGTTTCATAACTGCCAAAGGGGGTTAACAAAGTGCCCCAGCCATCAACATGGTTAACTCTTTTTTTCCACCCTCCAAAATATGCATATCCCAATAAATCTATTCCATATTCCGAACGGCAGGAATCCATGTCGCCATATTCAACAGGAAATCTGTAGTATATATCAGGTTTGTCATATTTAACAGGTATAGGGATTCCGGAAAGTTTGAAAGCAAATCCAACATCCCTGAATTCCTCATCCGTGCTTTTAAAAAAACTATATGTATCGGTAAACTCCAGTCCAGGGATGTAGTCAAATTCAAGCAAAGGCATCGCCAGATTTGATACAACATACGGTATAAACTTGATAAAATAAACAGGTGGGGCATCAATGGTATTTATGAATGTGTCAACACGCTGATAAACAGGCGTGAGCTCTGAAAAATCCCATGTATAATTTTCACCTGTCTTTTCATAATCAACTCCATTAACTGATAATGAAACGCTTAAACGAATAGTATCATCTTCCTGAGGCATGTCTTCATCATTAATAATTATCTGTGAGAAAAGACTATATGAAGACATTGTGATAATTAATAAAAATAATAACTTTTTCATAATAAATTATTTAATATACAAATATGAGAAAATATATCAACTTATTTGTTCTTATTATCTTTCTTTTTCTTATTACCAAACAGATCAGCAAATGAATTAAACTCTTTCCGGTAAAATATTCCTAATCCCTGAGTATATGGTGCCCTGTCGTCAAAAGTATTAATATCATATACGGAATGAACATTTGAGCGGTTAAACGCTTTAACTCTGAATCTACCGTCCTCCGTTAATTTAACTTCAATATTCACATCACCAACAATATTGCTTGCACTGCTTGAACTGTAGTCTCCTATTACGCCAACATTTCCATCAATTAATACTCTGTCGTTGAATAATTGAGTAGACAGGGCTACTTCAAGTTCATCTTGTGATAGCTGATCTCTCGGTCTGTAATTAACTCCGATATCAAAATCCTGACTGATCTGGGAAAGCCAGTTGCTCAGTTGATTGGAAATCAGTTTTGCTGATGATGCCCCGAATGAAGGAGTTCTGTAGCTGAAACTTCCAAGCACAAGAAGTGAAATCATCTGCTGATTCATTTGTGAAACATTATTTGTATCCAAAACAGCATAAACCAATTGTTCCGTCTGACTATCAATATTTCTAAACTTTATGCTGAATCTTATATCAGGGTCAAATAATTTATTCTTTAACTCAATAATACAATCAACATTAACTCTTTGGCTATAATTGGAAGTTGTATCTATTGTAATACCCAGACCATCAAGTGAAGTTTTCACTTCATATAATGCCCTGAGGTTGATTTCCGCATCATAAGGATCATCTGTCCAGGAGATTTTACTGCCTTTAAGAATTTCGAATTTTCTTGTTACAATATTTCTCAGAGTAAACAAGAATGCTCCCTCATTGATTACATAATCTCCATTGATAATAAAATCACCTTGTTGATCAATACTAAATTTCAAGTTACCATTACCATTAGCAATTATATTTCCTAATTGCATTGGTAAAAACAATTTAATCAGTGCATCAGGTGTAACATGCATTACGATATCCAAACTCAGTCCTGATGGATCTAAACTTTTGTCGGGCAATGAAGATATTGTATCTCCTGAGTTTACAAAAATGATATAATCTTTTTCATAGACGCTCGCTACTGAGGAAACAGGAATAAATATTTCTGTTCCTTTATTAGTTGTAGCCTTAACGTCAAGGTAAATGTCTTTAAAGGGACCTGAAATATTAACTACTCCAGAAGCAAATGCCTCTCCGTAAAATATATCATTATCATATTGTTTCGTATTCAAGCAAGCCAATCCTTCAGGTCGAATATCAAGCTTAAGCTTAAAATCCTTTAAATGATTATGGCTGATTTGCCCATTCAGTGTGGCAGCATTTCCAACTGAATCATACAATACCATATCATTAAAATCAATTGAGTTAACACCGAAATCAACCTTCTGAGCAAATGTATAGGGAACATTAAGATAATCTACCTTAAGTCCTCCGCGCATCCAATGGATTTCACCGGTAAGGTTAGGTTTTGTTGTGCGGCCAGTCAAATCTAATCTGCCAGATGCAACACCTTCAATATCCTCAAAAACATTTTTCACGAAAGGTGCTGTCGCCTTCATTTTGAAATTCTTGAGTTCAAAATAAAAATCCAGACTGTCGACAGGTTCGGAATAATAATATCCTCCTGCTTCAATGATCTTGTTATCATTAGAATTTTCATTATTAACAACTTCAAATAAGGCATGCAATGATTTGTTTTCATTATTCCACTTAGTTAAAATAAGAGCATCTCCCATTTTTTCCTGATTAAAATAGAAATCCCCAACATTCAGGTTCGATATAAATATTGGTGATTGGTATGCATCCATAAGTTTTAAATCACCATTTATTATACCATCAAGATCAATGGCATGTGAAGTATAGAGAAGATCAAAGTTGGATATTTTCCAGTTATTGAAGCTTACGTTAAAAGTATCCTGAGGTTGTTTTGAAATACTACCTTTTAATTTTAATTTTTGTTTATTGCTGAAAACAGAGAAATTGTTAAAGCAAACTGAGCTTGAATCAATTTGAATAAAATTATCTTTACTTATATCCCAACTTGTATCATTTACAATAACATCAGCATTTGTTATTTCGGCTATAATTTCAGGATAATCCTTCATACTCACAAAGCCTTTGATATCGCCTATGTTATGGTTTTCCTTTTCATCATCATTCCATTTAATATTGTATAAGATTCTGTTTTGTCCGATATTAGCGCTTATAAGAGCATTATCAATCCCTAACTCAATAGTATCTTTTTCGGTAGCTTCTTTTAAAACTAATTTTTCGGTCCCGGTATTAAGAGTGATTTTGTTGGGTTGGCTTCTGCTCTCGAATTGAAAATCTTTGAATTTCATTCCTTGAAATATCAATGAATCTGCAACACTTCTAACCATCAAACTATCATACTCTGAATTATAATAACCATAAATAAACGAATTAGGCGAAACGGATAATTCCGGAAGGAAGATCTCTGATAAAGGATATGTGTTTTTAAGTTTTATTTCACAGTTAATTTTCTGGTTCTTAATAGTATCTTTATCATAATTCTTGCCTAAGTTGAAGGTTTTTAAATAATTATCAGAAAATAGTTTTAATGAAGGTATGATGTGGGAAAAAGTAAAATCACCGGTAATAGAAGCATCTATAAAATCAGACTTAAAATCGAGCCGTTTTTTATATATTGTATCATCAACCGACAATAATGCCAAATGATCCATATGGTAAACTTTATCCCTTTCTTTGTAAGTTGTACTATCAATAATAATACTACCCTTCATATTATCCAGATCCTTTCCGGTAAAATTTATATTAAGTACTGATGAAAGGGTCATGGTACTATCCTTGTCTGATAGATGAAGATTATACAAATCAGCATTTTCTATTTTAGCATAGAAATCAAATACCGGTCTTTTTCTGCTCAGGTCAATCAGTCCGTTAAAATCTAATTGTATCTTTTTATCGTTTATGTCCATGCTACCGCTGAATTTTTGTTCGGAAAAATCTCCCTTAATTCTGATTTGGTTATAGATATTATCTCTGAAGGATAATGAATCCACCCAACCATTCATATTAAAACTGGCATAACCTTCCGGAGCAATTGAACCATTGATGTCAGCATCCATGTTCAAAGTTTTCAGGTTTTCCTCAGCCATTAATATTTTGCCTATATTTAAATTGTCAGCAATTAAATGACCTTTATATTTCATTGTATCTGTAGCTGTAATTTGTTGCATTGCAATATCCGTATTCAGCTTGCCCAAATCAGTACTGAAATTTGCATTGGCGATAAAATCATAGTAAAATCCTGTAAAAAAACCTTTTACATTAATATTACCGGGCATTGAGATTTTTTGGGGTAATTTCAGTTTTCCGGCTTCACCGGGCAATTCGAAGGATTCAAGATCTGTTTTGTTGGTCATTAATTTGTCAATATCCAAATCCGCAAATGTTTCTTTGATCTCAGGCAAACCATCAACTAAGAGATTTGCATGCAGTACTGTACTTTTACCATATTTGAACTTAAAATTCTCTGCGTAAAATGAGTTGACTGTCCCATTAAAAACACCTGATATTTCAATATCATTTTTCACATTACAAAACACAGGAGCAAAAAAACCAATATCACAAAGATTTAGTGTTGAATTACCTATTACAGTATTAATTTCAACTTTATGAATAAAATCTTTAAAATCCTTAAAACTGTTAAGCAGAAATTGCAGGTTCATTGCAATCTCAGAATTATTTGTTATGAGTTCTAAATGTTCAGCATTTAACTCCCCGGGACAAATTGTGAAATTGGCTTTCAGCTTTTTTATTTGAAAACCAGATTTTTCCTTTGCTCCTAAGTAATTCATTTTAAATTGAATAGTATCCGATGTTTTATCAATGATCAGATCATCCAGGTTCATTTTAATCCCTGAAACTGCAAGATCATTAAAATCAATTCCTTTTTCTTTATCAGGCTTATTTTCATTAATAAGATAAAATTCACAATTTTCTAAATTCAGGTTATCTACAATTACATCCCATTTTGCAGGTTCTTTCTTTTGTTCTATTGTATCTCTATTTTGATTAAAATGATCTATCAAATAATAAAAATTGAAATAATCTTCATTTTTATATTTTATGATCTCTATTCTTGAATCGGATAAGTATATTTTTTGTAAATCTATTGTTTTATTTCTTGCATCAAAATTATTCAGATTAAGCTTAATTTTCTTTGAATTAATAATTGTAGAATCTCTTTTATCCTTAATAATTACATCTTTTAAAATAATATCGGAAATAAAGTTAAATGTAAATCTTCCGATATACACCTCTGTTTTCAACTTCTCTGAGAAATAATTAGCTGTATAACGTGCTATAAATGTTTGAACAACAGGCTCCCTCAAAATTGAAAACACTGCAATAGGTATGGTTATGATAACAACCACAAAGTAAAGTATTATATGTCCTATCTTATTTTTAATAATTTTGCTTTTTATTGTATAACTTACTATGAGCGTATATATTTTGGGCATAGAAACATCTTGTGATGATACCTCTGCAGCAATTAGCAAGGATCAAACAATTATGGCAAATGTAATTGCCAGTCAGGAAATCCATAAAAAATATGGTGGTGTCGTACCTGAGTTTGCATCGAGGGCTCATCAACAAAATATCATACCTGTTATTGAAAATACTCTCTCAGAAGCAAAGATAACTAAAAATCAGCTTCATGCTGTAGCAGTTACACGTGGACCCGGGCTACTTGGTTCGCTACTTGTTGGTGTATCATTTGCAAAATCATTTGCTTTGGGTTTGGGAATACCAATCATTGAAGTTGATCATCTTAAAGCCCACGTGCTTACACACTTTATTAAAGAAAATAACAATGCCATTCCTGAATTTCCGTTCCTTTGTCTAACGGCTTCGGGAGGTCATACTCAAATTGTACGTGTTGATGACTACGACAAGATGGAGATAATTGGTAAAACTATTGATGACGCTGCCGGAGAAGCATTTGATAAAGCTGCCAAGATAATGGGGCTTCCATATCCTGGTGGTCCTGTAGTTAATCAACATGCTGATAAAGGAAACCCTGATGCTTTTTCATTTCCTGAACCCGCAATCCCTGGTTTTGATTTTAGTTTTAGCGGATTAAAAACCTCAATTTTGTATTTTATCAGGGATAATCTGAAAATTGACAATTCTTTTATTGAAAAGAATAAAAATGATTTATGCGCTTCCATTCAAAAAACAATTATTAATATTTTAATTAAGAAGCTTATTCAAAGTTCTGAACAAACCGGTATTAAACAAATTGCAATAGCCGGTGGTGTTTCTGCCAATTCTGAACTCAGACATTCCCTCAAGCAACTTGGGAAAAGACTTCAATGGGAAGTTTTTATTCCAAAACTTGAATACACTACTGATAATGCTGCTATGATAGCTGTTAGCGGATATTTTAAATACCTGAAAGGAGACTTTGCCGGACAGCACATTACACCATATGCCAGGCAATTGTGAATAGTTTTTTCAAATTTTATCTTAATAATGTTACAGTGCCCATAGATTGCATCGAACTCCCTTCATTATTTCCCACAGATTTACCTTCCCATACGGTACCGTCAATAAAAGTGGCGCTTATTTTCCACAAATACACATCCATAGGCATCAGCTTACCGTTGTAAGTTCCGTCCCATCCTTCCACGG
>CAZJYD010000019.1:0-43340 GCA_964550205.1 uncultured Bacteroidales bacterium | reverse complement strand
TTATGTTGATAGATATCTTCTTATTATAGCTTACCGGTCAACATTATGGACAGGCTCTAGTTAGTTTATTCAATCAGTGATCAGCATTTTCTTTTGAACACAAAGATTATCTACCCGTAGTACATAAAAATACATACCGGGAGCTAAATCAGTGCCATCAAAGGTTATCTTATAATTGCCTAAAAAGCCTTCCCATTTCCTGTCCATTATTTCATCAAAGGGAATATTTACTGCACCTGGCAAGGATTGTTCCTCGTAATCTTTGTTTCGATAAAATAAGTTACAAAAAAAGCCATTACTGCCATAAATATCAGCAGAAAAGCAAATAGTCCCCTGCTCCTCGAAAGGGAATCATATATAAATAAAATTCCCAGATCGGATGAATTATAGAAGTTTTTCAGGAAAGGAAACGTTTCACCAAAATCAAATACACCGATAAAAAGGCCTGCTACAAAAACAAGAGCATCAATTTTTCCTATTGAAGCGGCACAAAATCCTGTTCCAAAGAATGCTATCATAGTAATAAAGCTGCTTGTTGCCAATACAGCCATTCCGCTCAAAGCTGCCCCGCTGGTACAGCCACGGGCAAACTGGGCGCCAGCGGCAAATAGCAACCCACCCATAAATGCAAAGATCAAACGTGTATGTGATCTGACTTTAGGATTTTTCTCAATGCGAAATGTTAAGCGGTCCGATATAAGACCAGAAAGAAATGCGCCTATTATTACACCCAGTATCTCAAATACCAACAATTATGAAAATTATCTTCATGCAAGCTTTAATTTTTTGTAAATCAGAATAATTATAAATTTTTTATTTTCTTATGTTAAGTACTTTTCTGTAGTGATACCCAAAAATGCTGTATGTAATTGCCAATGGAAAAACCCCGGGTCTTCTGAGCAAACTCCAAAGCAATAGCTTCCAGTAATATTTTTGTCCCGGATTAAATATTCCGATAAGAAATACTGATTTAACAAAAGCTTCGATATGCTGAAATGTCAATCTGGATTTACTTTTTTTATTTGTTTTGATCTGCCTGAGCATTGTATGTACTCGATTATAATATTGTTTGCATGAATATATCTCATCAAGTATCCTTCTGTATCCGTTCATTAACATTTCCTTATTCATCTCAGGGATAAAATTAATTGAGAAGTCGGTATTGTCGCCTGACATATCGCTTGTTATCCTGCCTTCCTTTTTCAGTCTGTGGTACAGATTACTTTTTCTTGGAGCATTTAGCAATCCAACCATAGAAGAAACAATACCACTCTTATTTATGAAATCTATCTGACGCTGAAATACACTTTGATTATCATGATCGAAGCCAACTATAAAGCCCGCCGTCACCTGCAAGCCTTTTTGCTGTATTTTGCGGACACTACCATGTAAATCCCTGTTGATATTTTGTACTTTATTACATTCCGAAAGGCACTCCTCATCGGGTGATTCAATTCCGACAAAAACACTGTTGAACCCTGCCTGTGCTAAAAGTTCAAGCAATTCATCATCATCGGCTATGTTAACGGATACCTCAGTATTGAATGTGAATGGGTGATTTCTTTCTTCCATCCATTTAATTATAGCAGGCAATAAGTCATTTTTGAGAACCTTCTTATTACCAATAAAATTGTCGTCTACAAAAAATATATTGTCTTTCCAGTTTAATTCATATAGTTTTTGTAGTTCCGCAAGGACTTGTCTGGTAGTTTTTGTCCTTACTTTCCTTCCAAATAGTGATGTGATATTACAGAATTCACAATTAAAAGGGCATCCTCGTGAATACTGAATATTCATGGATGCATACTTTTTCAGGCTCAACAGACTATAATCAGGAATTGGTGAATCTTTAAGGCTGGGAAACTGATCGGTTGTATATATTTTTTTTAAACTGCCATTATCCAAATCCGCAAGAAATTCGTTTAGTGTTATTTCAGCCTCGTTTAATATAAGATGGTCAACTTCGGGGAAGCTGTCATATTCTTCAGTAAAAAGAGGTCCTCCTGCAACTATTTTTTTATTGTGATATTTGCATAACCGGATAATTTCCAAAGTTGACTTCTTTTGAATATTCATTGCGCTTATAAAAACCATGTCGGCCCATTCGATATGTTTAGTAGTTAGTTTATTTACGTTAATGTCTAAAAGCTTTTTATTCCATTCCTTTGGAAGCAAAGAAGCTATCGTTATTAAACCAAGTGGTGGATTGGCAGCTTTTTTATCAATAAACTTCAAAGCATGTTTATAGCTCCAGAATGTGTCAGGATATTTAGGATAAATTAACAGAATATTCATTTTCATAACATTTTTAACAATAACGCAATGATATTCAATTTTTTATAATCTAATAAAAAACAGTGATGCAAGTAAATTATTAGTGATAGTATTTGTATGATTTGTGATGAAATGCAAAATTCAGGGATGAATTTCACCCCATTAGATATTGGTTTTACCCTCAGAATGCAATATCTTAATTTTTTTTATGTATTTTCTTGAAACAGGAATTTCATCATTGGTTTGTTTAAGCCGCATCCTATATCCATGTTTGCTGTTCCCAAGTATATTTTCAATTTTCCTGATATTAACAACATAAGACCTGTGCGTTTGTTCAATAAAATCATATTTGTTAAGTGATAAAAGGTTCTCTTCCAATGTACCTCTTAGGATTTCCTTTCTTATTTCATCATTTTTTCCCCAGACAATCTGAATATAATTTCCTGTTGATGAAAAATATAGTAAATCATTAAGATTAATTTCAAGCTTTTCTTTTTTGTTTTGTGAGATAAATCTGTGAATATTTATGTTTTCAGAACTTTCTGCTGAACTGCTAAGATGAGGGATGTTCATTTCCATGATGTTTTTAAGATAATTCCTCAAAGCTACATTCTGGTTTATGATAATCAGAATTATAACAGGTAACACTGCAAGCAGCAATAAATTTATGATTGTGACATAATTAACCGGTAAAATATCAGTTATACATACCAAACCATAGTAGCCACCTGCAAGGCTTAGAAGAAGCCAGATGTTCCATAATATCTCATGTTTTATTTTCCATTTTTCTTCAATGAATTTCTTGTTGAATAACTTTGGTAGTAACAGTAGGTCAATTCCCAATATTACCATTGTGAATACACCAAATCCAAGGAAATAATATACCTTGTTTCCTTGTGTCATTGTGCGGAACTCGAATGGATTAAAGAGCAACAGAAAAAGAAAAAAACCAAGGCTGATCCACAAAATGGCTTTTATCCTATCAGACGTATTTCTATTAAAGTAATATTTTCTATCAAGTAATCCAGGCACTCTTGTAATTTTTCTTCAATAAATTACTAATTTACGAAATTATCATTTAAATATTGATATAAACTGTAAATAAGGAATTATTAGATATGTTGCTGTATTTCTATTGTTCAAACTCCACTCTTATCGTATCATTAAGATACAATCCAAGCAAGCTGCTGGCATTACCCTGATTGATTGATATTTCAAGCAATCCTGACACGTTGAAAAGCGGAGCTATTTCACCTTCAGGAACATCGATATATGATTTATAAATAGTATGAAGTATTTCGCTCCTCAAAATGATACTGAATTTGCGTGCTTTACCAGTTTTATTGAATAATTCTTCAGAAATATTAGTGATTACATTTTCATAGTTATCAACATAAATTACAATTCCCTTAATGACGTTTTTTTCGATTACAGGCTGGAATGGAATTTTCATAGTTAGTGATTTTCTTAGATTACCCAGCTTGCTAATATCTTTTTTCTCTAAAATCATTGCGGCAGCTCTTATGAATCTGTCTCTTGTGGAAAATGTAAAATAGTCGGAATCCTGTGTAATATTGAGCTCAATGATTTTTTCAGGCTTTTTATCATTTAATATAAGTGAGAAGATACCATCATCCTTTCCGATGAAATATTGTTTATCAGCATAAACAACAATATGGGGATACTTATCTGATTCTTCAGTATTAATAGCAACAATATGTATTGTTCCATCGGGAAATTCTTTATAACAATTTCTTAGTATGAAGGCTGCCTGAGTGCTGTTAAAGGGCGGTATCTGATGAGAAATATCAATTATATTTAAATCCGGTAATTCTTTAAGTAATTTGCCTTTAACCATTCCGATATAATGGTCTTTTGTCCCCCAGTCACTTGTCAGCGTAATAATTCCCATAAACAACCAATAAACAATATAACAGATGCAAAAATTTACATTAAATTTGCGTTAGCCAAAAATAACAATAAAAAGTAATTGCATACAAATATATGCGATTGAATTTGTTAACAGTAATATCAGTATAAGTCTGACAAAATAATGAGTGAAGTAACAATAAGTATTGAATCATATCATCCGCTTGAAATCTATGGTGTAAATGATTCTAATTTGCAATTAGTTAAGAAATTCTTTCCAAAGCTGAGAATTATTGCAAGAGGAGACGAAATAAAAGCCATAGGAGACGACAAAGAAGTTAAGGATTTCAATAAAAAGTTTCAGCTCTTATTATTGCTTTATGAGAAATTTGGTAAGATCACTGAAAATGACATAAGACAATTGATGCGTTCGGATGATAAAGAGTTTATCAGGGAGAAAGAAAAGGAGAGCGGTAACGATGTACTTGTTCATGGCCGTCATGGAATGATAATTAAGGCACGCACTTCCAACCAGCGCAAGATGGTGGAGGAAAGTAAAAAGGAAGATCTTGTTATTGCCATTGGTCCGGCAGGAACAGGAAAGACATATACGGCAGTGGCTCTGGCAGTTAAGGCTTTAAAAAATAAAGAAGTTAGAAGAATAATTCTGACAAGGCCGGCAGTAGAAGCAGGTGAGAATCTGGGTTTTTTACCGGGTGACTTAAAAGATAAGCTTGACCCATATCTACAGCCGCTTTACGATGCTTTGCGTGATATGTTGCCAACACAGCGGTTGTTATCATACCTGGAAGACGGAACTATTGAAATAGCTCCCCTGGCATTTATGAGAGGCAGAACTCTTGACAAGGTTTTTGCTATCCTTGATGAAGCACAGAATGCAACACCAAATCAGTTGAAAATGTTTCTGACAAGGATGGGTAAATCTTCTAAATTTGTCGTTACAGGAGACATTACTCAAATAGACCTGCCGGGAAAACAAAAATCTGGTCTTATTCATGCCAGTAAAATCCTTAAGAATATAAAAGGTATTAAATTCGTTTACCTGGACTCTTCGGATATTATCAGGCATAAACTGGTTACTCAAATCATAGACGCATATTTAAAAGATGAAGAAAAAAAATCTTAAAAAAATAAAATAATCATATGAAAAACACGATCATTAAAACAGAATTTAATTTACCGGGACAAAAGAATTTGTATAAGGGGAAAGTAAGAGACGTTTA
This sequence comes from uncultured Bacteroidales bacterium, assembly GCA_964550205.1. Taxonomy (GTDB): domain Bacteria; phylum Bacteroidota; class Bacteroidia; order Bacteroidales; family JAIOZK01; genus JAIOZK01. Next base: position 37,953 of record CAZJYD010000019.1, on the reverse strand, counting down.
CAATATTGAAGATGATATACTTGTAATGATTGCTACTGACAGGATATCTGCATTTGATGTTGTATTGCCCAAAGGAATACCTTATAAGGGACAAGTGCTGAACCAAATCGCAGCTAAGTTCCTCGATGATACAAATGATATAGTTCCAAACTGGAAAATAAATTCTCCTGATCCTATGGTTACTGTTGGCAGAAAGTGTGAGCCTTTTAAAGTGGAGATGGTCATTCGTGGCTATCTTTCGGGGCATTCATGGCGGGAGTATAAAGCAGGTAAAAGAGAACTGTGTGGCATTCCACTACCGGAAGGCATGAATGAAAATGATAAATTTCCGGAACCTATCATTACTCCTACAACAAAAGCAGAAGTTGGTCATGATGAAGATATTTCAAGGGAAGAGATAATAGAAAAGGAATTGGTGTGTGGCATTGATTACCAAGTGCTTGAGCAATATACCCGTGAGTTATTTGAACGTGGAACTGAAATAGCTGATAAAATGGGTCTTATCCTGGTTGATACCAAGTATGAATTCGGGAAATATAAGGATGAAATTTATTTGATAGATGAAATACATACACCTGATTCCTCCAGATATTTTTATAAGAATGGATATGAAGAACGGCAAAAAAGAGGAGAAAAACAAAAACAGCTTTCTAAGGAATTCGTTCGCCAGTGGCTTATAGATAATGGTTTTCAGGGTAAGGAAGGACAAAAAATACCTGAGATGACCGAAGAATTCGTTAACAGTGTTTCTGAACGTTACATTGAATTATATGAAAAGATCACGGGAGAGAAATTTGAAAGATCAGACCTTGCCGACGTTGAAAAAAGGGTGGAAAACAATATTGTTGGATTTCTCGAAAAATACAAATCTTAAATAATTTATGATTCCTTTTTCACCTCCGCGGATGGATGATAAGATCATTAATGAAGTGATCGAAACCCTTAAATCCGGATGGATAACTACAGGCCCAAAAACCAAATTGTTTGAAAAAAAAATAACTGAATATGTTGGGCATCCGGCTACGCTGTGTGTTAGCTCAGGTTCAGCAGGATTGGAGCTGATGCTGAGATGGTTTGGAATAGGTCAGGGTGATGAGGTTATACTTCCGGCTTATACTTATGCCGCCACTGCAAATGTTGTTATCCATTGCGGAGCGAAACCTGTTTTTGTGGATATTAATAAAGATGATTTTAATATTTCTATTGAACGTATCAGGGAAAATATTACAAACCGCACTAAAGTGATCATGCCGGTCGACCTTGGTGGCTTTCCCTGTGATTATGATGAAATAAATCAACTTGTATCCAAAAAAGAAATTAATAAAAATTTTCACCCGGATAATGAATTGCAGAAAAAGCTGGGAAGGATATTGGTATTATCCGATGCAGCACATTCCTTAGGTGCCAGATATAAGGGTAAGCTAACCGGTTCGCTGACAGACATTACGATTTTCTCGTTTCATGCTGTTAAAAATCTTACTACTGCTGAAGGCGGAGCTGTTTGCCTTAAACTCCCGCAGCCCTTTAATAATAAAGCGCTTTATGATGAATTGAATATAAAATCATTGCACGGACAGTCGAAGGATGCATTGGCAAAATTAGAAGTCGGAAACTGGCGTTATGACGTTATAGAAGCGGGATACAAATACAATATGACGGATATCCAGGCTGCCATGGGAATTGTAGAACTGAAGAGATATGAAAGGGATATGCTTGTGAGAAGAAAAAAGATATTCCATTTATACTCCGAAGCTTTCTCAAAATATGATTGGGCTGAAATCCCAATCTATGAAAGCAATACCAAAAGATCATCTTATCATGCTTATTTGTTAAGAGTGAAAGAGATTGATGAAGAAAAAAGGGATAAGATCATTCAGGAGATATTTAAACAAGGTGTTTCGGTGAATGTTCATTTTGTTCCGCTTCCAATGATGAGCTATTATAAGAACCTTGGATACAATATTAAAGATTATCCTGTTTCGTATGATAATTATTCCTGCGAGATAAGCCTGCCGGTTTATTATGATTTAAGTGAAGAGCAAATACATCAGGTGACAAATGCAGTTTGCAGTGCAGTAACAAAATTTACTTAATCTTTATTTGACTATGTTCAAACGACTTTTTGATCTGATCATTTCTCTTATAGGTATTTTGGTATTCAGTCCGATATTGATCATTATTTCATTGATGGTATCATTTGATTCAAAGGGTGGTGTTTTTTTTAAGCAAATACGGGTAGGAAAAAATGATAAGGATTTTAATCTGATCAAATTCAGAACAATGAACCCTGATTCGGACAAGGGAGGATTATTAACTGTTGGGGGAAGAGACCCAAGAGTGACTAAAACAGGTTATTTGCTCCGTAAATATAAGCTTGATGAACTACCTCAGTTATTCAATGTAGTAAAAGGTGATATGAGCCTTGTAGGCCCAAGGCCTGAAGTAAGAAAATATGTTGATCTGTATAATAAAAAGCAAAAAAAAGTTCTAACTGTAAAACCCGGCTTAACAGATTACGCATCGCTTGAATATCTTAATGAAAATGAAATACTCGGTAAATCGAGTGATCCCGAGAAAACATATATAAAAGAAATTATGCCTGCCAAACTGGAATTGAATCTAAAATATATCAGGGAAAGAAGTTTTATCAGGGATATTAAAATAATTATTAAGACAATTAAAAAAGTATTTACCTGATCAATGTAGCGCCTTGAGCAATTTGTTTATATCACTAACTTTATCAGGGTAGCCTGATTTTTTATATGAAAATGCAATCTCTTCAAATAAACGCCTGATAATAATATTATTACTACATGGTTTGTAGTATGATTGTTTTGATTTTAATTTTAGTTGTTTGATATACAGTTCTATTTCATTTTTTGTAAAAACCGCTCCTTTGTTAAAAGGATTAATATAAAATAAGATATCCTCCGTACCGGTTTCTCCAATGTATCTTGCGCTAAGTTCGTCAGCGTAAGCAAGGATAAAATGTTTTGGAAGGTTTACACCATAAATTGGTATTTTCAGACTCTTTGCAATAATAATGTAAAATATCCCCAAAGAAATGGGATTACCTTTTTTGGTTTCGATTAAATTTTTAAGGAAAAAGTTTTCGGGGGCATAAAAGTTGCTTTTATTAGCCGAATATTTATGTATTTCGAAAATGATGTGATTCATCACTTTAACTTTTTCCAGTGCTGTGAGTTCATCATTCAGTTCAAGCCATATATCCTGTATTAACCGGCCGATGGCATTTGATATTTTTTCTTCATCCTGATCAGGGTAATGATAACGGCTTGCAAGATAAAACCCTTTTAAAAGGTCTTTTTCATTATTCCTGCCCCATTCGGATAATTCATGATACAGATCATCAAGTTGTATTTTTCTTATTATGTTTTCAATCCTTACCTGAATGAGATTATCAAAAGAGTTTTCCCAGGCAGTCTCTAGTGATGGTATGGCATCAGGACCATATGAAAAGATACGTTTTTTAATTTCATCATATGTATTTTCATCAGGCTCGTCTAATAAGCTTATCAATGCTTCCAGTTCCTTGTTCATCGTTAAGTTTGATTATTGATCTCTTTATAGGTTAAAAAAGGGAATACAACAGAAAACATTTTTCAACATACAAAAATAACCATAATTTTTGCACAAATTTATAAGTATTTTTGCAGCATGAAAGCTGAAATAATAACCATAGGAGATGAAATACTCATTGGTCAGATCGTTAATACGAATTCAACGTGGATAGCAGAGCAATTGAGTTTAATAGGTGTTCATATTTATCAGATCACTTCTGTGCCGGATGACAGGGATCATATTATTAAAACATTGAAAGATGCGGTAGAAAGAGCTGATCTCATAATTATTACGGGAGGTTTAGGTCCTACTAAGGATGATGTGACGAAGCTAACCTTAAGTGAGTTTTTTAATACTAACATGGAATTTAATGAAGAAGCTTACCAGGATATTAAAAAATTATTTAAAAACCGTGGTCTTGAATTGAATGAGCTGAATAAAAAACAGGCTGAGTTACCTGCTAATTGCCGGCCACTTAGAAACCTTAATGGAACTGCTCCTGGTATGTGGTTCGAGGAAAATGACAAGATCTATATATCTATGCCCGGGGTTCCCTTTGAAATGAAGCCCATTGTTACCGATCAGGTTATTCCTTTACTCAGGAAAAAATGCGGTACTGATACTATAGTTCATAAAACCATTTTAACTCAAGGCATTGGAGAATCATGGCTTTCGGAAAAAATTTCGGACTGGGAAGATAATCTTCCTGATAATATAAGGCTTGCTTATCTGCCGCAACCAGGTATTGTAAGACTCAGGCTCACAGCAGTGGGAAAAGGCAAGAACAGATTACAAGAACAAATAAATGAGGAAATAGAAAAACTCAAATCGATCATTCCTCATCATATTTTTGGTTATGATAATGACACACTGGAGGCTGTTGTGGGGAATAAGCTTAGAGAAAAGAAAAAGACAGTGGTCACAGCGGAGAGTTGCACAGGAGGGTACATTGCACATTTGATCACAAGTGTTGCTGGTAGTTCCGATTATTATAAGGGATCGGTTGTTGCATACAGTAATGAAATCAAGGAGACTTACTTGAATGTTGAACATAATAATCTTTTGGATCATGGTGCAGTTAGTGAACCGGTTGTACGACAGATGGCAGAAGGAGCAAGACAGAAGTTCAATACTGACTTTGCAATAGCCACTTCAGGAATTGCCGGGCCTTCAGGAGGATCTGATGAGAAACCTGTTGGAACAACCTGGATCGCAGTAGCTACCCCTGATAAAGTAATTGCAGAGAAATTTCTCTTCGGAGAAGAAAGGGGAAGGAACATCAGGAAAACTGCCTTACAGGCTTTGAATATGTTAAGAAGAGAACTTATCTGATAATTTACAGTAGTATAAAAAAAGAAGCTGTCTCAAAAAAGATATATTATCTAATGAAAACAGCTTCTTTTATATTAAATAACAAAAATAATTAAACCACTCCATGTGCCATCATAGCATCAGCTACTTTGACAAAGCCTCCTATGTTTGCTCCTTTAACATAGTTGATAAAATCACCTTCTTTTCCGTATTTTTCACAACTGGCATGTATATCTTTCATGATCCTGCGGAGTTTCTCATCTACTTCTTCTCTGGTCCATGATAAACGGAGTGAGTTCTGTGACATTTCCAGTCCTGAAACAGCAACGCCGCCAGCATTAGCTGCCTTGCCAAGTCCGTAGAGAATTTTGTTTTCCATATAAACATTGATTGCTTCAGGTGTTGATGGCATATTAGCGCCTTCGGAAACTACATAACAACCATTCTTGATGAGTGTTTTGGCTTCTTCTTCGTTTATTTCGTTTTGAGTGGCATTTGGCATGGCTATATCACAAGGAACTCCCCATGGTCGTTTGCCTTCATGGTATTCAACGCCGTATTTTTCTGCATACTCACGAATTCTTCCTCTTTTAACATTCTTCAGGTGTTTAACATAAGCAAGCTTGTCTTTGTCAATACCATCTTTATCATAAATGAAACCGTTAGAGTCGGAAAGAGTAACAACTTTACCACCTAATTCAATGACTTTTTCTGTAGCGAACTGAGCTACATTACCTGAACCTGATATAAGAACTGTTTTGCCTTTTATTTCATCCCCACGGGTTTTCAGCATTTCTTCTGCAAAATAAGTAGCACCGTAACCGGTAGCCTCAGGACGGATCAATGAACCACCCCATTCTCTTCCTTTACCGGTTAATACCCCCGTAAATTCATTTTTTAATCTTTTGTATTGTCCGAACAGGAATCCTATCTCACGACCACCAACGCCAATATCCCCGGCAGGGATGTCTGTGTTTGGACCAATATGACGGAACAGTTCGGTCATAAAACTTTGACAGAAATGCATTACTTCATTGTCTGTCTTGCCTTTAGGATCAAAGTCAGATCCGCCTTTACCACCGCCCATTGGCAAGGTTGTTAAGCTGTTTTTGAAAACCTGCTCAAAAGCTAAGAACTTGAGAATTCCGAGATTAACTGTCGGGTGAAAACGTAAACCACCTTTATAAGGACCTATTGCGCTATTCATTTCAATGCGGTATCCTTTGTTTATCTGTACTTTTCCCTTGTCATCCAACCATGGAACCCTGAAAAGTATAACTCTTTCCGGTTCTGCAATTCTTTCCAGAATTTTGGCTTCCTTGTACTGAGGATTTTCTTCAATAAATGGAATTATTGATTCTGCAACTTCGTGGACAGCCTGATGAAATTCGTTTTCTCCCGGATTCTTGGCAATAATATTGGCCATAAAATCCTTTACTGATTTATCATAAGCATTGTTACCCATAACTAAAACTGTTTATATTGTTAATTGATTAATAAAGATTGAATTAAGGCGCAATATTACTGAAAAATATCTTATTGTTAATAAAAAAACAGTGGTTTTTTATTTAAGCCAGCTTATTTAGATTAATATTAGATAATGTATTGAAAATGTAGTAACTTTATATTTTATTCGTTAAATTTTATATAAACCGGAAAGATTCTGAAAGCAGATATAAATATGAAAAGAAATTCACTAACAGATTATAGCAGAATCAAAGCAGACTATAAAGAAAGGTTGAAAGAACATAAAACCATTAATAAGATAACCAATATCTTAAGGGAAGGAAAAGCGGTTAATGAAACTCTTCAACAAATTGCTCTTATACTGCCCCAAGGTTTGAAACACCCTGAATATGCAATTGCCAGAATTTATTATAACGGAAATGAATTCAGTAGTCCGGGATTTGCAAGTACTTCATCTGTTCAGAGAAAAGATTTTAAAACTTTCAATAACAAGAAAGGATTTATTGAAGCAGGGTATAAGCAGGATTCCACGGGAAACATCCAAAGCCCCTTATTAAATGAAGAACAGGAATTAATTGAGCACATCTCAAAAATGATTGGGGATTATATCAATAAAAATACCGGACACAACTACAAAGGAGAGAATGTTTTAAAATATGAATTGGAAGATAAGGAATATCTTAATAAGGAATTCCCCATAACAAGCAGGAAGCTTTTACAACAATTTATAAATAAAAGTAATTTAGACAGGGATATTTACCATGATCTTATGACTTTCAAAGTAAAAGAGATCCTGCTGGTTGCAAATTTATATGACGCATACAGTATTGAAAAAGAAGGAAGGTTTTCCGAACACGTATTGGGTGAGTACCATCAGCTTAATCTTACTTCTATTCCACGTATTAATGGAGTTTCTTCTCCTGAAGAAGCCTTTGAACAGATTAAAAAAAAGCATTTTGATCTTATAATAATTATGCTGGGTGCTGATAAAAATACTCCTCTTGAACTGAGTAAAGCCATAAAGAAAGAGTACCCATATATTCCTGTATTTCTGTTACTTAATAATAATCGTGATATTGAATATTATGAAAGAAGAAAAGGTAAAGCCAGGGGTATAGACAGAATATTTGTATGGAACGGCGATTCGAGAATATTTTTTGCAATGATAAAACAGGTTGAAGATAAGATCAATATTGAAGATGATACTAAGATCGGTATGGTAAGGGTGATATTATTGGTGGAAGATTCGCCTAAATATTACTCGAGGTATTTACCAATACTTTATAAAATTGTAATGGAGCAGACCAAGAGTATTATTGAAGATGTTAGTACCGATGAATTGTATAAGGTTTTGAGATTAAGGGCCAGACCTAAAATAATTTTAACATCCACCTATGAAGACGCTGTTGAAGTAATTAATAAATATAAGGATTACTTGTTGTGTTTAATAACTGATGTTAAGTTCGAGAAAAATAAAAAGGCAGATGTTGATGCCGGATTCGATCTTGTCAGATATGCAAAAAAGAAAATTAAAGGATTGCCCACTATAGTGCAATCATCAAATATTGATAACGCTGAACAGGCAGAAAAACTAAATTCTACTTTCATAAATAAAAATTCTGAAAGCCTTTTACAGGATTTTCAGGATTTTATTACATCCTACCTTGGTTTTGGAGATTTCATATACAGAGATCAAAAGGGATATAAAATTGGAGTTGCAAGATCCTTAAAAGAGTTTGAAAATCAACTACAAACAGTGCCGGCAGAATCTTTAATATATCACGGCAAAAGAGATCATTTTTCACATTGGCTTATGGCAAGGGGTGAAATTCAGGCGGCTAAAATATTATATCCTTTTAAGACTACTGATTTTGAAAGTTCCGAAAAGCTAAGGCAAGTGCTAATTAATGTCATCCAGAGATTCAGAAATGAACAAAATAAGGGTAAGATAATACCATTTGAGGGATCTTCTATTACAGATGAAAGCAATGTAGTGAGCCTTGCTGAAGGCTCACTTGGCGGCAAAGGGCGTGGACTTGCATTTATAAATAACCTTATCCATAATTTTGATTTTTCACAATATATAAGTGACATCAATATAAAATCACCAAAAACCTTAATAATAGGAATTCAGGAATTTGAGTATTTTCTTGATCATAATAAATTACGCGATAAGGTGATCAAAGAAAAAGATCATAACAAAATAAAAACATTATTTCTTGATGCTGAACTTTCAGACACATTAAAAAAGAGGTTGAAAATTTTACTGAAAAAAATTGAAAAGCCATTGGCAATCCGTTCTTCCGGATTGTTTGAAGATTCACTGATGCAACCCTTTGCCGGTATTTTCGAGACTTATCTGCTGCCAAATAATCATCATAATTTTAATGTAAGGCTAAGGCAACTGCAAGATGCCATTAAGCTTGTATTTGCATCAACATATTCTGATATTGCACGTGATTATATTAAAGCTATTAATTTCAGGATAGAAGAAGAAAGAATGGCGGTAGTAATACAGGAGGTGGTAGGTAATCAATTCGAAGATGTGTTTTATCCGCATATAAGTGGGATTGCTCAATCATATAATTATTATCCGTTTGCACATATGAGACCGGAAGAAGGATATGCAGTTGCTGCAGTTGGATTAGGTAAATATGTGGTTGATGGTGAAAAAGCTTACCGCTTTTCTCCAAAATATCCTACCCTTGAGATCAATTCACCAAAAGATCAGTATAAAAATTCACAGTTAAAATTTTATGCGGTTGATCTGAATAAAAAAGGCCCGAATCTACTTGAAGGCGATGAAGCCGGTCTCAGATTACTTGATATAGAAGATGCAGAGCGTCATGGAACCCTGAAACATTGTGCATCTGCTTATAATACTGATACTAATAATATCTATCCGGGATTAAGTAAACCGGGGCCAAGAATAGTCAATTTTGCAAATATTCTGAAATACAATTATATACCTCTTGCAAAAACATTAGAGGTGGTTCTTGATGTGGTTAAGGAAGCAATTGGTTCCCCGATAGAAATTGAGTTTGCCGTAGATCTCAATAAAGATAAAAATAATAAATCTTCTTTTTACCTGCTTCAGATTAAACCTTTGTTTGGTAGTGCACAGGATTATACCATTGATTTGGATAAAATTGAAGACGATTCTGTTATTCTTTGTACCGAAAAAGGTATGGGTAATGGTATAATAGATAATATACGGGACTTGATATATGTTGATCATAAAAACTTCAGTAAAAACGATACCGTTAAAATGACCGGTGAAATAGAAGCGTTGAACAGAAAAATGTGCGAACAAAATAAGAAATATATTTTAATAGGCCCCGGCAGATGGGGTACAAGAGACAGATGGATAGGTATTCCGGTTAAATGGCCTCAGATTTCAAATGCAAAAATAATAGTGGAAACTGATTATAAGGATTATCCTCTGGATGCATCCTCGGGATCTCATTTTTTTCATAATCTAACCTCTATGAATGTTGGCTATTTTACTGTTCAGCAGGATATGCCGAATTGCTTTATTAAATGGGAAGTTCTTGAGAAACAATCACTGGTTGAAAGAACAAAGCATTTTAAACATATAAGTTTTAAAAAACCTGTCAAAGTATTAATGGATGGTAAAAAGAGACTATCAATGATAACTTATAATTCAAAATGACCGGATATAAAATACTGATATTTATTATGAATAAATCTCTGTTAATTTATACTATGTATAAATAGTTTATAGCGGAATAATTTAATACGTTCATTAAACGTTGAATATGAAATGTGTTGTTAATTTGTTAACAGATAAAAGGTCGACAGCCGAAGGACTTATAATAAAGGAATTTTGAATTTTTTATATACTTGCAAGCTTATAATTTATCAGGAAAGAAAAAAGTAACAGAGTAGAACAATTAAAAAAGAAGACCGATGTATGATTTAATGGCTTTGAAACTAAAATGTCCTGTTTGTGGAGCTTCACTGATGGATGAAGATAGATTGGTGGATAATGAATCCAGTATCAGATTGAATATTATGATAGGAGAAAGGAAAGGCAGTATTAACCTGAGCTCAATTTATGGCAGCTATAACTATTACACAGATATAGATATTAAAAAAGATGAGATTGCTGAATTTTCCTGTCCACATTGTGGTGCGCAAATAAAATCCGATTCCGAATGTTTAACCTGTGGTGCCGGCATGGTTCCTCTTTATCTTGATATGGGAGGCAAAGTGAGTTTTTGTTCAAGAAGTGGATGCAAGAATCACAAGGTTGAATTTGAAGATCTGTCAATTGCGATGAATAAACTTTATCAGGAATATGCTTATAGCGGAAAAAGATTTGTTAAGATCAAGGATAAAAAAGAGAAACCTGAAAAATCCCCGGAACAAGTGAAAGAAGAACATACCAGGGAAGTTCTTGAATCTGGTACTTTTTTACAGGCATATTGCCCACATTGTAAAAAAAGCCTGATTGAGAATGATATGTTGAAACTCAAAATTACTAATGGAGAAACAGGTTATTTAATATTGAGTCCTTACTTAAATGTTTTTACATCCAAATCAACAATATACTTGCCTGAAGACAAGGTAGTAAGAGATTTGAGCTGTTTCCACTGTGATATGAGCCTATTGGAAAAAGACATTAGTTGTGAACGTTGTGGTTCCCCTGTTGCCAAGATTGAGGTCAGTGCCAGAACAAAATTACTTGACTTTTACATCTGCACAAAGAAAGGATGTAAGTGGCATGGGCTTAATAAAGATGACCTTTTTGATATAAGACTGGAGGATAGTATGGAATGGTAAATACTACCATTTTCCTGACATCAGGTATTCATTTATTCCTTTGGCAGCTTTTTTACCGGCACCCATAGCTAAAATCACTGTTGCTGCTCCTGTGGCAACATCACCACCTGCAAACACGCCTTCCTTGGTTGTTTTGCCTGTTTCCGGATCTGTGATAATAGTTTCTTTTTTTGTTATTTTCAATTCTTTAGTTGTTGAAGGTATTAAGGGATTTGGGCTATTTCCTATTGCTACAATAAGAACATCCACAGGCATTTTAAAATTGGAGTTCTCTATGGGTACTGGTCTTCTCCTGCCTGAATCATCAGGTTCTCCAAGTTTCATCCTGATACATTCGGCTTCTTTTATCCAGCCATGATCATCTCCATGAAAAGCAACAGGATTTGTCAATAGTTGAAAATTTACCCCTTCTTCTTCCGCATGGTGTATTTCCTCATCCCTTGCCGGCATTTGTTCTCTGGCCCTTCTGTAAATTAAAATGGATTCATCAGCTCCCAGCCTGAGAGCTGTTCTTGCACAATCCATTGCCACGTTACCACCACCTACCGTTGCTATACGTTTGCCCCTGGCTATTGGTGTCTTGTATTTTGGAAATAAATATGCCTTCATTAGGTTAGCCCTTGTTAGATACTCATTGGCTGAATAGAGTCCGTTTAAATTTTCGCCCTCAATATTCAAAAACCAGGGTAAACCCGCTCCGGTACCAAGAAAAACTGCATTGTATTCTTCCAGTAATTCATCAATACTTTTTATTTTACCAATAACGGTTTCCATATATAAATTTACACCCAATTTTTTCAGATAGTCAATTTCTTTGAAAACTATTTCCTTTGGCAGTCTGAATTCAGGGATACCATATACTAAAACTCCACCGGGTTCATGCAGTGCTTCGAACATATCAACTTTGTGTCCCAGCCTCACTATATCTGCAGCAGCAGTGATGCCAGCCGGTCCGGCACCAACAATGGCAACTTTCTTTCCGGTTGATTTGGGAAGCTTAGGTATCTCAATTTCAATATTTTCTCTTTCCCAGTCGGCAATAAATCGTTCGAGTCTTCCGATTGCAACAGCTTGATTCTTTTTTCCAAGCACACACTCATTTTCACATTGTTCTTCCTGAGGGCATACTCGTCCGCAAATAGCTGGCAAGATGTTTTTTTCTTTTATTTTGGTTATTCCTTCCTTGAATTTGTTTTCGGCTATTAATGCAATAAAACCTTTAATATCTATTTCCACTGGGCACCCATCAATACATAAAGGTTTTTTACATTGAAGACAACGGTTTGCTTCCGCAACTGCTTCCTCACTGGAGTATCCGAAAGGAACTTCACTGAAGTTCCTGATACGTTCTTCAGGAGGTTGTTCCCGCATGGGTGTTTTATTTGGAATGATCTTACCCATATTACAATCTTTCTTTTGAGATTATTTCTTCATCAAGATAAGCTTTTCTCCTTTTAAGAACTAAATCCCAGTTGATCTTATGCCCGTCGAAATGGGGACCGTCAACACAGGCAAACTTTGTTTCATTGCCTACAACCAATCTGCATGCGCCACACATGCCTGTTCCGTCTACCATCACAGGATTCATACTGACAATGGTTTTAATACCAAACAGTCTGGTAGTTTCAGCAATCTTATACATCATATAAGTACATCCCACAGCATATATCTTGTCGAAGTGTTCACCTGATTTCAGGTTTGCACTTAACTGATCATATGCATGTCCTTTGTATCCCCGTGACCCGTCTACAGTACTGTAACGGACTTCATCCGAAACCGATTCGAGTTGCTCATCCCAGTATAAAAGAAAACTACTTCTTGCTTCGGAATAGCATATTACTTTGTTTCCTTTTGCTTTCAATGCTTTGGCAAGACTGTAAATGGCTCCGATACCATAACATCCCCCTACCAAACCAACAGTGCCATAATTATCCAATTTAAAAGGATTTCCAAGAGGACCTGTGAAAGAGTAAATATTATCTCCGGAATTTAGATATGAAAGACTTTGTGTGCCGGCACCAATATCCAGAAAGATTATAGTTACAGTACCTTCCTTAGAGTCCCAGTCTGCCAGTGTAATAGGTATCCTTTCTGAATACTGATCAGGAATGAGAATTATGAAATGACCGGGTTGGGATTTCCTGGCAATATCAGGAGCAGAAACCTGATATTCGTATGTATTTGGAACAATATTTATTTTTTCAATTATTTTAACCATTTTTTAAGCTTCAATCTGAATTTGATAGTTTGTTTTGTTAATACAGATTTGATCCGTAAAAAGAAACAGATGTTCCCAAGTTGTTTTAAAATAGGCGTGTACTTTATCAAGTTCTTCCATTGATCTGACCTGTACTTTGAGCTTACCTTTATTGGTTTTCATCATAACATGATCATTCTCATTTAAATTGAGATCGTTAAATGTTTCATTTGACAGAAATAATATTCCTTCATCACGAATTATCTTCAGATCAGGTATGTAATTAGTCAAGATGTTGCCATGATAATGAAAATGATTGGGTTCAAGGATTAATTCAATATAATCTTTTTTCGTCGCAGATTTAAAATTAATGTTAATAGGTTCAGCTTTTAAATCAAGATGTTTTTTTCTCTTAAAGGTCAGATCAAGATTATCATTTATTTCTTTATAGATTTCTTTTTGATCTGAATAACTGAATATTTTATTTCCTGTTTTTTTGGCTATTAATGAAAGTACTTCCCAAACCGGTTTTACGGAATCAGGTGACGGTACTACAGGATTGATTTCTTTTAATTTCCTTTCGATATTTATTATATGACCTGATGATTCTGTAAAACATTCCAGAGGCAAAATAATATCGGCATATTTGGAAGTTTCGCTGATAAACATATTTTGCTGTATAAGAAATCTTAATTCTTTAAGATCCTTATGAGGTGGAATATCACCGGCAAGATAGATGGCTTTTATTCCATTGTCCGGTGTTTTACATACCATTTCATCGCTTGTTAAACCTTTTGATTTAGGTATACTGCTATTCCATAGTTTGAACCACTTATCTGTATTTCTGGTTGAATTTAAGTATCCCGGTAATAATTGGGGATGCATTCCGGCATAAACAGAACCATAACGGTTACCGTCATCAATAAGGAACATTATCCGGCAGTTATTTAGTTTTCTTAATGCTAACCGGATATTGAACAAAAGATTGAGGTTTTCTTTGCTGTTTTTTGATATGAATAATCTATCTCCTGCAATCAGAATGATATTTTTGGATTTGATGATTGATTCTGTTGTTTTTTTAATGAATGATGATTTAACACCGGTTGCTTTTTCAGCTATTTTGGCATCGAGGTTTTCCAGAGATTTAGCTAAGCTATTTGGTAATACTGATTTTGAATAATTATGAATTGTTTTTAATATTTGAAGTAAGAAAATGTTTTCCGCTCCGGGATTATAAACAGACGTGTAATCAGAAAATGAAAATGTTCTTGTACTATGTGAGTTTGCTGCTATTATTTTTTTACCGGAATGATATGCTATTCTGATCTTATTTTCTATTATGGGATGGGATATTGATGCGTTTGATCCTATTGAAAATATTGTATCGGCTTCAATGATTTCATCTATTTTAACAGCCGGAGTTGTTTCATAATATTGATGTATTCTTTCTATTAATGAAGAATCGTAATGAGCGGGAAATATGTCAATATTATTTGATTTCATTACTGTTCGGGAGAATTTTTGAATTGCATAGGCATTTTCAATTGTATTGTGAGGTGTGCCTATTATTCCGAAACTTTTACCTGTATAATTTTTCAGCTTATAAGAAATAAAATCAAGTGCTTTATCCCATGTAATTTCAATCCATCTGTTGTTTTTATTAATATGCGGTTTTGTAATTCTTTCAGGGTGATGAGTTATATCCGGAGGGATAAATTTTCCACGTACACATAACTGATAAGGATCGGTTCTTTTACCTGGTTTTGGTCCAATATTTACAATCCTACTGCTTTTTGTATTTATATTCATGGTGCATCCTACGGAGCAAAGAGGGCATATAGTGGTTTCTGAATTATCGGGAACACCGATCCAGCCTCCCATCTTTTCTGATATAGAACCTGTGGGGCAAACATCCACGCATGCACCACAATATTCACAGCCAGCATCTTTCTGCGATTCCCCGAAAGCAGTTCCCACTATAGTTGAATTTCCGCGTTTTACAAATGCCAGTGTACCACTATGCCTCACCTCATTACAGATTCTAATACATCTTCCGCAGAGGATACATAAATTATAATCAAGTTTGTAAAATGGATTGTCTGTTACAGGTTTAATGTTTTTATAACTTATGGGATAGGGCATGTCATCAATTTCCAGATATTCTGCCAGATCCTGAAGTTCGCAATCACCATTACTTGTACAGAAATTACATCCGGTAGTAACACTCACTTTCCTTATGGTATTCATATATTCCCTGCACTCATTTTTATCATTGCATACCAGGCATGTATATGGATGTTCGGAAAGTATAAGTTGTAGTACCTCACGCCTAATTGATTGCAATTCAGGGGTTTTGGTAGATATTTCCATGTTGTCCGATACGGGTGTAGTACAGGCTGTTGGAAATCCCTTCATGTTTTTTATTTGTACAATACATAAACGGCAACCCCCATAGCTTTTTAGTCTATCAAGGTAACAAAGTGTGGGTATATATATTCCTGCCTGGCTTGCAGCTTCCAAAACAGTTGATCCTATGGGTGTTCTCACTGTATTGCCATCTATATTGACTGAAATATATTTTGTGTTACCCTTATTCATAATGTCTAATAATTAAGATTCAATAATAATAGCATCACCGGCAATGGCATCAAATCGACATATTTCGTAGCATGCCCTGCATTTAATACATTTTTCGGGATCAAGATTATGAGGTTCACTTCTGGGTCCGGTAATAGCACCTGTAGGACAAACCTCCACACAACGCTGGCAGCCTGTGCATTTTTCTTTAATAACCCTGTATTGTACCAGGTCGCGGCAAATTGCGGCGGGACAACGTTTATTATCAGCATGTTCAATATATTCATTTCTGAAATACTCAATTGTAGTTAAGACAGGATTAGGTGCCGTTTGCCCCAGTCCGCATAATGAACCTTTTTTTACTGTATTGGCAAGGCTTTCAAGAATATTGATATCCTTAATATCTCCTTTGCCGGAAGTAAATTTCTCCAGTATCTCAACCATTTTTCTTGTACCTATGCGGCAAGGAGTACATTTGCCGCAACTTTCCATACTTGTGAAATTCAGGAAATACTTTGCAACATCAACCATACATGAATGCTCGTCCATAACAATCAGCCCGCCGGAACCCATTATTGAATTGGCACTTTGCAAAGATTCGTAATCAATGGGCAGGTCAAGATGTTTTTCCGAGAGGCATCCGCCAGAGGGTCCTCCCGTTTGAACAGCCTTGAAAGGTTTAATTGTCCCACCCCCAATATCATAAATAATCTTACGTAAACTGGTGCCAAGCTGTACCTCAATAAGTCCTGTACGTCTTACCTTACCAACGAGTGCAAATGTTTTTGTTCCTTTGCTCTTTTCACTTCCAAAGCTACTGAACCAATCACCGCCATTTCTTAAAATACTTGGCACAGTACCTAATGTCTCAACATTGTTTATTGTTGTAGGTTGTCCGTTTAATCCGGCAGAAGCAGGATAGGGTGGTCTGCTTCTTGGCATACCCCTTTCTCCCTCAATAGAAGCAATCAATGCAGTTTCTTCACCACAAACGAAGGCTCCTGCACCTTCTTTAAATTTAATATCAAAATTGAATCCGCTATCAAGAATATTATTCCCTAATAATTTTATTTTCTTCATTTGGGAAATAGCGAGGCTAAGCCTTGATATTGCTAGTGGGTATTCAGCCCTTATATAAATATATCCATGCTTTGCTCCTATTGCATAAGCTGCTATTAACATTCCTTCAAGTAAAGCATATGGGTCTCCTTCAATAAGTGACCGGTTCATGAATGCTCCCGGGTCTCCTTCATCAGCATTACAAATCAGATATTTTATTTTTCCTTTGGCTTGCCTGCAAAAATGCCATTTTTTAAAAGTCGGGAAACCGGCACCTCCCCTGCCTCTGAGACCAGACTTTTCAATTTCATCAATTACTCCTTCCGGTCCTTTATTAAAGGCATTAATAAGCCCTGTAAAACCATCCCTGGCTATATAATGCATGATGTTTTCAGGATCGATAATACCGCAGTTTCTTAAAACTATACGTTCCTGGTGCTTCAGCATGGGTTGTTCCCAAAATGATTTTGTACCGTTTATTTTATCCCTTGTATCACCTAAATGCCCTAATGGATGTATTTTTATATCTTCTTTGAATATAAATTCGTTGATTATCTTTTCAGCTCTTTCAGAATCTACGTTGTTAAAGATCATGCGGGGCAAACCAGGTTTTTTAACATCCATTAAGGGCTCAAGATAACATGGGCCAATACACCCGACTTTAATCATTTGTATTTTCAGCTTATTATCCGCAATATTCTTCTGAAGGTTTTTCCATACCTCTCCTGCACCAGAAGCTAATCCGCAACTTCCCATTCCCAGATATATTATGGGATCGCGATTGTTTTGCAAGGATTCCCATTGCTCCTTTGCGGAGTTTTGTATTTTATTTAAATTATTCATACCTGGAGAGCACCTGCTTTAGTTTAACAACGGACATACGACTGTGAATATCACCATCGATCATTATTACCGGGGCAAGAGCACAACAACCTAAGCAAGCTACTCTTTCAAGATCAAACCTGCCATCTTGGGTTGTTTCGCCAGGAGATATGTCAATTTCCCTTTCCAAAGCTTTGAGGATGAAATCCCCTCCCTGAACATGACAAGCCGTACCCAGGCACATTTTTATTGAATGCCTGCCCGGAGGATTAAACTTAAATTGTGAATAAAAAGTAGCAACACCATAAGTTTCGCTACGCGAAATGTGCAGATATCCTGAGATCTCTTTTACTGCCAATGGTGATATATATCCTTCCTGATTTTGTACCTGTTGCAAAATAGCTATTAAATCCCCTTTTTCTTTATTAGAAAATTTTTCAAGTACTTTATTGATCGTTTCCATAGTAATTCATAAATGATATATCACGAATTCATATTATCATATTATTATGCCAGAGCATTGAATATTATAAAGTTACATGCTTGTTTATTACTATCAATACATATTTATCTTTATAAATATAATAATAATAAAACCCAAATAAAAATTTAACACTTATTTAAAATTAATATACTTAAAAACAAGATAAGTAAAAACCTTTCATTATTTATATTAATTAAAAATATTGGGCGTTTTAATTACAGTCAGCTAATTGAAAAAAAATTAATATAATTGCAATAGCAATACATTGAATAATCTGTTAATAAACATCACGAATATCTTACTAAAAATGCTTAAAAATGGACGAAATTCTTTATGATTTTATAAACTTAAAAGTTAAATGCCCGCTATGTGATCATACATTAATGGATGAGGATAATTATGTTGATGGTAAGCCCGGCATTAGAGTGGGAATTGAAACACCCAGAGATAAAGGTACTATCATATTAAGTGCAATATATGAGAGTTATAATTTCCGTTGTGATGTGGATTTGAATGACGGTGAGATTGTAAAGTTCTTTTGTCCGCATTGTGAGACAGTTCTGAACAGTGATGTTGAATGCGAACATTGTGGGGCTCCAATGATACCGATGGAACTTGAGATAGGGGGAAAGGTAAGTATCTGCTCAAGGAAAGGTTGTAAAGGTCATTTTCTCGGATTTGAGGATATTACTACTGCACTTAAAAAACTTTATCAATTAGGTGACTACAAAGGTCCGATTCCGGAAAGCTTAAAAGAGAATGATGAATCTGTTGAGATTGTAAAATCAGGAACTTTTCTTCAAACATACTGTCCGAAATGCAGAAAAATATTAATTGAGAAAGGACTTGTTAAATTGAAAATAATAAATGATAAGGGTGAAGAAGGATTTGTATTTTTAAGTCCTTTCCTTAATGTTTTCACATCAAAGTCAACTGTTTTTTTAAAGGAGGATCAGCCTGTAAAAGATATAAAATGTTTTCATTGTGATAGTAGTCTTATTGACAGGGAAATGACATGTAATATATGTGGATCTGCAGCAGCAAAGATATTGGTCAGTGCACGAACCAAATTTATTGATTTCTATATTTGCTCCAAAAAAGGATGCAGGTGGCATGGATTGGATAAAGGTGATCTGCATGATATTGAGTTAGAGGATAGTGTTGAATGGTAAATAATATGATGTTATAAAAAAATATATTTATGTTTCAGATAAAGAAAAAAGAAATGATGGCCAAGGGGACGATAGTCAGATTTGATGTTAACGCCCCTAAAATTGCAAAAAAAATTAAAGCAGGACAATTTGTTATTATAAGGGTGAATGAAACAGGAGAGAGAATACCTTTAACCGTTGCTGATAAAGATAGTTTTGCAGGAATAATAACTATAATATTTCAGGTTGTAGGAAAGACAACAGCGCTTATGAGATCGCTCAATGAGGGCGATTTTTTATTGGATGTTGTTGGTCCGCTTGGTAAACCTGCTGAAGTAGATCAGATAGGTACAGTTGTAGTAGTTGGCGGTGGTACAGGTGTGGCAATTCTATATCATGTTGCCAAAGCTTTTCATGAAGCCGGTAATTACGTAATTGGAATTATGGGTGCTCAGGAAAAGGATATGCTGATACTTGAAAATGAAATGTCAGCAATATGTGATGAACTTGTAGTTACCACGGATGATGGTAGTCATGGTCAGCAAGGATTTGTGACAATGCCGCTTGAAAAATATCTGCATGAAAGATATGATATCAAATTAGCTTATGCCATCGGCCCGATCATAATGATGAGAAATGTTGTGAAATTGACAAAGGAATTCAATATACCAACAACTGTAAGCCTCAACCCAATTATGATCGATGGTACCGGTATGTGTGGAGGATGCAGGGTTAAGGTTGGCAATAAGATGAAGTTTTGTTGTGTTGATGGTCCTGATTTTAATGGCTTTGAAGTAGATTTTGATGAATTGCTTAAAAGGAATTCGATGTATTTAAAACAGGAGAAGGTTTCATTATTACATTCAATTAAGTAAAGGATTAGATTATGTTAGAACAAGATGTAAGATATTTAAAATATAAAACATATTTAAGTTTTTATTGCCCTCATTGTAATAATACTTTTAATGTAGAAAGGGCCCACGAAAAGTCGCTTATTTTCAATGCTACATGGAAAGATAAGAATCTGGTATTAAAGTTAAGTCCATTCCTTGATGTTTTTGATATTAAAACATCAATTGAGATGACCGAAGGCGAAATACTGGATGATCTTCTCTGCCCGCATTGCAAGGAAAGTATTGTTGATCCTGAGGTTAAGTGTGGTGAATGTGGTTCAAAGGTAGGTATGGCAATAGTATCAGCTTTTGCCAAGCTTATTCCCTTTTATTTTTGCCTCAAGAAAGGCTGTGAATGGCATGGTATAACAAAAGAAGATGAAAAGAAAATTAAACTTAAGATTCCCCGGCAAAGCATGCCTGAGCAGGATCAGAAATTAAGGATAAGTAATTTTAAGGAAGTTCCTTATGGTTATACCACTGAACTTGCATTGCTAGAGGCAGGAAGATGCCTTCAATGTAAAAGGCCTAAATGTGTTGAAGGCTGTCCTGTAAATATTGATATCCCAGCGTTTATCGAATTAATCACTCAGGAAAAGTTTATTGATGCGGTACATAAGATCAAGGAAACAAATGTGTTTCCTGCAATTTGCGGTCGTGTGTGTCCTCAGGAGGCCCAATGTGAAGCATTATGTGTTTTGGGTAAGAGGGATGAGCCTGTAGCAATTGGCCGGTTAGAAAGGTTTGTCGCCGATTATGAGCAAAAAATGGACCAGGTCGATATACCTGTAATCAAGAAAAATACAGGCAAAAAGATAGCAGTAGTGGGCTCTGGCCCTGGCGGGTTAACCGTAGCTGCGGATATGAAAAAACTGGGGTATGAAGTTACTATATTCGAAGCATTACATGAATCCGGTGGTGTATTAACTTATGGTATTCCTGAGTTTCGTTTACCAAAGGCAATCGTACATTCCGAAATAGATTATCTAAAAAAACTGGGCGTTCGGGTTGAATTAAATCATATTATCGGAAATATCCTAACTGTAGATGAGCTGCTGGAGCATTTTGATGCAGTTTATATCGGTGTTGGTGCCGGATTACCCTGGTTCATGAATATTGAAGGAGAAAGTCTTGGTAATGTGTTTTCTGCTAATGAATATCTTACCAGGATGAACCTTATGAAAGCCTATAAGTTTCCGGAATATGATACACCTATGCCGGAAGGAAGTAAAATTGCCGTGATAGGAGGTGGTAATGTAGCTATGGATTGTGCAAGAACAGCTCTACGTGCCGGTTCCAGTGAAGTTACAATTATATACCGACGTTCAAGGCATGAATTACCTGCCAGGATAGAAGAGGTGCACCATGCGGAAGAAGAAGGTGTTCAATTTAAACTTTTAACATCACCTGTAAGATATATAGGATCCGATTATAGTGTGATAAAGGCTATGGAATGTATCAGAATGAAACTGGGAGAGCCCGATGCAACCGGAAGAAGAAGACCTATACCTATTGAAGGATCAGAATTTACTATTGATTGTGATATGGCAATTGTAGCTATTGGTAATGGCCCCAATCCTGTTATTTTTCATTCCACTCCGGATATGGAACTAAATAAGCGTGGTTATATTAAGGTTAATGAGGATACAATGGAAACCACAAAAGAGTTTGTTTATGCCGGAGGCGATATAGTTACCGGTGCTGCAACTGTGATATTAGCTATGGGAGCAGGGAGAACTGCTGCCAAGGCTATGCATAAAAAACTGACTGAACTTGATAAAAAGGCCAAAGCACCGCAGAAGAAATCAATGAAGGTTAAATAATAAAATCACTCAAAATTTTTACTTCAAAGTTTATACGCATATTTATGAATGTATAACAAAAATATGTGGATTATGAATCTTCTGTTAATTATTTCACAATAAACTGTATCTTAATTCGTTAAAGTGCTGATTATTATACAATTTAGACCCCATATAAATTAATAACTATTATCTTACACCATCGAAACATTTTATAATTTTACCGCCTCAAAACATAACAGGATAACACAATGAGAATAACAAGAATAAGTCAACCGGTCAAGGAGCAAGACAAACAGGATGTTGATATTGATTTATTGAATCCTCTTATCGAGAAATATAAGAATAAAAAAGGTAATCTGATACCTTTATTGCAGGGAACCCAGGATATATATGGCTATATTCCCTCTGAGGCTTTTAATAAAATTTCGGATGAAACCAGCCTTGAGTTAAGTGATATGTATGGGGTTGCTACTTTTTATGCTCAGTTCAGGCTAAAGCCTGTCGGTAAGCATATTATTAAAGTTTGTCATGGTACAGCCTGTCATGTTCAAAATGCCAACGAGATTACTGAATCTCTGCAGGATGCTTTAAAGATAAAAGATGGCGAAACCACCGAAGATGGTTTATTTACACTTGAATCGGTTGCCTGCCTGGGATGTTGTTCTCTTGCTCCGGTTATGATGATAGGTGATGAAACATACGGTAATCTTACTGGTAATCAGGCTGTGAAGATAGTGAAAAATATCAGGATAAAGGAAAGAAATTAATACATAGTTAAAAATGAATCCGAAACAATAAAACAAATGGAATCAACTAAAGTAATAGTCGGCTTGGGTAGTTGCGGAATTGCTGCAGGAGCGGCAAAGGTTTTTGAAAAAATCCAGGCTCTGAAGGAAGCTGAAGAACTTGATATTGAATTAAAGAAAACATCATGCATTGGCATGTGCTACCGTGAACCTTTGGTTGAGGTAATTGACGAAACAGGATCATATCTTTATGGAGAAGTTGATGAAGGACGTGCAATTGAGATCCTCGATAAACATATTGGTCAGCATAATCCTATTAAGGAATATGTTGTTAAGACCGATTTGTTTAAAACCCCCCATGATGAATATAATGATTCGCAGGTAAAAATAGTACTTAGAAACTGTGGTTATATTGACCCTGAGAGTATAGAAGAGTATGAAAGCAGAAATGGCTACAGGGCGATAAGAAAGATTGCAGGTCAGAGAATGTCTCGCCTTGATGTTATACAAACAATTATTGATTCCGGTTTGCGTGGACGCGGAGGAGGTGGTTTTCCCACAGGATTGAAATGGAAATTCGCAAACAATAATAAAGCTGATGAGAAATATATAATATGCAACGCCGACGAGGGAGATCCGGGAGCTTTTATGGACCGGTCGGTAATGGAAGGTGATCCTCATAGTGTTTTAGAAGGAATGATAATAGGAGCTTATGCAATAGAAGCTACCGGAGGTGTAATTTACTGCAGAGCTGAGTATCCGCTTGCTATTAAAAGATTGGATATTGCAATAAAAAAAGCCAGGGAAAAAGGTTACCTGGGTAACAACATTTTGGGTATAGACGGATTCAATTTTGATATTTATATCAAAGAAGGCGCGGGTGCTTTTGTATGTGGTGAAGAAACAGCACTTATAGCTTCCGTTGAAGGTCAGCGGGGAATGCCCAGAAAAAGACCCCCTTTCCCTGCAGCATCGGGTTTATGGGGGAAACCCACCAATATCAACAACGTTGAGACATATGCTAACGTTCCGTGGATAATTCAGCATGGAGCTGAAGAATTCAGTAAATACGGAACAGAAAGGAGCAAAGGAACAAAAGTATTTGCACTTGCCGGAAAGATAAGAAGGTCAGGACTTGTTGAAGTTCCTATGGGCATGAGTATAAGGGATGTGATTTTTAAACTTGGAGGAGGTATTAAAGGGGATAAAAAATATAAGGCTGTACAAATGGGAGGGCCTTCGGGAGGATGCATTCCGGCATATTTGGCAGACACCCTTGTGGATTATGATTCTGTTAATGCCACCGGCGCTATCATGGGATCAGGTGGTATAGTCATTATGGATGAAACAACTTGCATGGTAGATGTAGCTAAGTTTTTTCTTGAATTTACCCAGAAAGAATCATGCGGGAAATGTACTTTTTGCAGAATAGGAACCAAAAGAATGCTGGAAATACTGGAAAGGATAACTAACGGAGAAGGAGAAGAAGAAGATATTGAACGACTGGAGGAACTTGCTTATCAAATTCAGGATAATTCACTTTGTGGATTGGGACAAACAGCGCCTAATCCGGTACTTACTACAATAAAGTATTTTAGAGATGAATATGAAGCACACATCAGAGATAAGAAATGCCCGGCAAAGGTTTGTAAGAAATTATTAACTTATGAAATAGATCCTGAAAAATGCACAGGTTGTATGGTTTGTGCAAAAAATTGCCCGGTAGATTGTATAGAAGGTAAAAAGAAAGAAGTTCATGTTATTCATCAGGAAGATTGCATTAAATGCGGTATTTGTTACAGTAAATGTAAATTCGATGCGATCAAGGTTTCATAATGAATATAATAGCGAATAAAAGAATTTTATGAAATGAACGAAAGATTGAATGTTATTTTAAACGGTAAGATAATCCAGGCATACAGAGGAGAAACAATACTCGAGCTCTGCCGGCGAAATGATATAAATATTCCTACACTTTGTCATGATAAAAGACTTAAGCCTTATACTTCCTGTTTTGTTTGTGTTGTTGAAGTAGAAGGAATGAAAGGCCTGCAGCCTTCGTGTTCCACAAAAGTCATGGAAGGAATGAAGATAAATACTGATAATGAAAGAATAAGAAAAGCCCGCAAAACAGCTCTGGATTTGTTGGTTAGTAATCATTATGCAGATTGTGTGGGGCCATGTAAGGAGAATTGTCCTGCAGGTGTCGATGTTCAAGGATATATATCGTTAATCGAAAAGGGTCAGTATCATGAAGCAGTTGCATTGATAAAGGAAACAAATCCTTTCCCTGCTGTGTGCGGCAGGGTTTGCGTTAGACCCTGTGAATTGGCTTGCCGCAGAAACCTCATGGGTGAAGGCGCTCCTGTTGGCATTGACTATTTAAAAAGATTTGCTTCTGATTATGACATTGAATCCAAATCGAAATATATACCTGAGGTGAAGCCCTCAACAGGTAAAAAAGTTGCAGTAATAGGAGGAGGACCAGGAGGATTGTCGGCGGCTTTTTTCCTTCAGAAAGAAGGCCATCAGGTTAATGTTTTTGAAGCTGCTCCAAAAGCCGGCGGATGGTTAAGGTATGGTATTCCCGAATACAGGTTGCCAAATGATATGCTACAGAAAGAAATTGATAATATCACTGAACTGGGAGCGAAGATATTTTATAATAAGAAGCTTGGGAAAAATATTTCTTTCAAGGAATTAAATGATAAATACAATGCTACGATATTGGCCATTGGTTCTCAAAAGGGAACTTTAATTGGTTGTGAAGGTGATGATGCTAAAAATGTACTTCCCGGAATTGATTTCCTGAAAGAAATGGAAATTACCGGAAAAAGATATGATCTTAAAGGTAAGAAGGTTGCAGTTGTTGGTGGTGGTAATACTGCAATGGACTGCTGCCGTTCTGCCGTGAGATGCGGTGCAGATGGGGTTTATATAATATACCGACGTACAGAAAATGAAATGCCTGCCAATCCTATAGAAATACATGAATCTAAGCTTGAGGGAGTTAAATATTTGCTGTTGACTAATCCGACACGCATCAATAAAGACTCCAAAGATAAGGTTAAATCAATAACATGTCTTAAGATGAAACTTGGAGAACCTGATGCCTCCGGAAGAAGAAGGCCAATACCTGTTGAAGGTTCTGAATTTGATCTTGATGTTGATTTTGTACTGGCAGCAATCGGACAAAAAACTACCGTTGATTTTCTTGAAGATATAAACCGATATGCCGATAAAGGAGAACTTAAGCTTAATCGTTGGGGTGATATAGATGCAGATCAGGGCACATTACAAACAGGGATTGAAAATGTATTTGCCTGTGGTGACGGAGTTACAGGGCCTGCCACATTAATACAAGCCATAGGACAGGCAAAGCTGGCTTCAAGAAGTTGTGACCTTTATCTGAAAGGGGAAAAAGTCATCCCTCCAAAAAAAGAATTTTTAAGTAAAAAAGATAATTTCAAAAAACAGGTACCTGAAGACTACAGAGGACTATTCCAGCAACAAAAACGGGAAGAAATGCCAACACTAAAACCGGACAAGAGAAAAAATTTCAAAGAGGTTGAGTTGGGTTATAAGAATGAAGAAGTAGCAAAGCATGAGGCGCAAAGGTGTCTTGAATGCGGATGCACGGAATACTTTACCTGTGATCTGAAAAAACATTCCACCGAATATGGCGCAGAACAGAAAAATATATGGGGTAATTTTAAAGAGTTTGAAATTGATTTCAGACACCCATATATCGAAATAGATAATAACAAATGTATTCTTTGTTCACGATGTATAAGAATTTGTAATGAAGTTGTCGGAGCAAAAGCACTAGGTCTTGTGAATCGCGGCTTTGATTCATATATTGCACCAAGCATGGGTAATAAATTGCAAGACACAACTTGCGAATCATGCGGATTATGTATTTCTACCTGCCCGACAGGAGCTATTACAGAAAATGTTGCTTTTAAACCGGGACCGGTAAAACTGGATAGCGCAGAAACAATCTGTAATTATTGCTCGATTGGATGCAAGATATCTCTGAATCATAAAAATAAGTTTGTGATGAATGTGACTGGCAGGGAAGGAATCGTTAACAAATATGGTAACCTTTGCCGTTATCCAAAATTCGGTTATAAATATATTAATGACAATGAAAGAATTACTCAACCTTTATTAAGGAAAAACGGTAAGTTTGAAGAGGTTTCTTTTAAAGAAGCTTATGATATTATATATGATAAAATAAAGAATTCTGAACCTGATCAGAATGCCTTCTTTGCAGGCGCAAGGCTCACAAATGAAGAACTTTATCTTATTCAGAAAATTGCACACGCAGGAGTGAAAACCAATAATATAAGCAGTTTTCATTACCTGAACCGTGGTGATCACTATAAAAATAATTCAATAGCCAATGTTCCTTTCGGGCAAATCGAGAATGCTTCAAGAGTTTATTTGATAGGATCCGAGATAAATAAAGATAACGCTGTGGCAGGATTCATGATCAATAATGCTCAATTCAATAACAATATTCCTGTTGAGCTTGTTACCATTCATGATAAAAGTTCGATGGAACATAAAGTTGACCATATTCTGAAAATAAAATCATATTATCATTTTATTAAAGCTGTTAATTATTATCTGGTCGCAAATGAGTTTCATAACGGTTTATTTATTAAAGATAATTGTGAAGGATTTGAAGAGTATAAAGAAAAACTTCTTAAAGAGAATTTTGTAGAACTGGTTGAAAAATCCGGTGTTACTTTTATGGATCAGATAGTTGAATTTGCAAAAAAATATAACAGGGAACAAAATGCAGTGATAGTATTTTCTGAAAAAGAACTTTCTTCAAACGCTTGTACAGCCTTATATAATTTGTCATTGATTACTGGTAAGCTTAATAAAACAGCAAGTGGATTGATTTCACTTAAAGAGAAAAACAATTCACAGGGGCTATTTGACATGGGAATATGTACTTCTACAGGTGTTGGTTGTCAATCAGTGGAAGATAAGGAGTTTGTTGAAAAAATGAAGAAGAAGTGGAAAGTAGATAATCTTTCAGAATATGTAAACGAGTGCTTGCATGCTATTTTGGAAAAAGGTGATTTCAAAAACATTTTTATTTTTGGTGAGGATCCTATCGGAACTGCTGTCAACAAGGTTCGGGTTTCCGGCTGGCTGTCTGTTGCTGACTTTGTTCTTCTACAGGATTATTTTATGACTGAAACGGCAAAACAGGCAGACCTTATCCTTCCGGCCTCGCTGCCATTTGAAATGGGAGGTAGCTTTACTAATACACAAAGACTAATACAGGAATTCGATGCTGTTTTTAAATCAGAGCTTAAGAAAGATTCATACAAACAGTTTGTAGATATTCTTGGAAAACTTGGTGTGAAAGCTAAATCAAAAGTTGAAGACATACGTGCCGAAGCACTTTCATTACTGGATAAAGATAGTATAAATGATATATTTACTTTTAATTATACAGTCGGGGATAATACAAACAGACTGTTTAATTCGGGTTGTGATACGGTTACAAACAGATTTGATAAAGAATTCAGAGATGCTTTTAATTAATTAACAGACACTTCTGTTTGCCGATTGCCATAGTACAAAATCTTGTAAATCTTAATTATTTATTTGGAAATATTCACAATTCACTAAGAATTAACCTTTATTCAATTCGATATTTTTTATTCATCACATCTACAGCCAAGCATGAATGTATTGTTAATACTGCAAGCAAATCTCCCACTTTGATCTTTTGAAAATGATCCGGTGTTGTTTTTATAATACCATGTTCCTGCGAAAGTTTTTTTATGTATGTATTTCGAAGCGGCTGGTTCCAGGTTTCCCCATCAAATAATGATACCAATCCGTAAATTGCTTCTCCGTCTTTAATAATGAAATCTTTTGAAAGATGAACAGCCCCGCCATAAATCACGATCTCTTTTCTTGTTTTATGTTTGGCAACCACCGGACAAACCACAACAACTGCTATATCATCATAACTGCATGATCCCAGTTCTGCCTGCATCACATCATAAAAAACAAAATTACCCGGCCTGATCTCATCAATGCCTTCAAAATCATCCATAATACTACAGGATGGTGTATCACCAATACTTAGTAGAAGATCAGGATGCTCTGTGATGTACCTGCTTTTTAGCTTCTTAAGTTTATTAATAGAATTATAATGAATATCTGCTATTTCATATTTTGATGTTGCATCATAAGTATTTCCTGAATGAACAAGAAAACCTCTGAAGTTTAATTTACGGGATCTTTTTATGGCTTTCAATACAGTGCCTATTTCATCGAAGTCACCGGCATCGATACCTGTGCGGTGGTAACCTGTATCTATCTTGATACATATTTCTGTATTTGATTTGATATTCTTGTCGAGAAAAATCACAGCTTCTTCAGATTCAACCAGTATATTAATATTAATCTTCTCTGCAAGTGTGTTTATTTTATTTATCTCCAAATAATTAATGGTGAAAGCAATTGCAATATCATTCCATCCGTTGTTTGCAAAACAAACAGCCATATCAAATGATGAAACAGCTATGGACTTCACTCCAAAATCTTTAAACCAGTTACCAACCTCAGCAGATTGATGAGTTTTAAAATGAGGACGGAATATTAGCTTATGCTTTTTCGCCTTTTCAGACATGCGTGAAATATTCCTAAGGCATTTTTCTTTGTTAAGTATAAGTGTGGGTTTCTGGATATTCATCATTTGATCTTTAGTACTTTTCGAACAAAGATTTTATTTCCTTCTATGATCTTTAAAAAGTATATACCATCGTTTATATCATTATTAAGGATTATTTTTATTTTTTCTCTGTCGTTTGGAGAATGTATTTCTTTATAGATTTCTATACCAATATTGTTAATAAGTTGTATTTGTATTGTTGATCCATTTTCGGGATCATAAAAAACAATTAATTCATTACTGAAAGGATTGGGCCAAACAACAGCTTTATTTTGCCTGGAGGCAGGTAGGTTTACCTGAGTACTTGTGCCGGTATCCCTGCATATTGTTTTAGTGCTACCCGGGATATACCTGATGTTTGCAGGAATATTCCCTTCACCAAGTTCATTGGGAATGCCCATTGACGGCCAATCCGATGATATATCCCAGAATACGGGTTTTTCTTCAAGATAATATGATTCATCGGTCAGATCATCAGTGCCGCTTGGTATGATATTTCCTCTGATATTATTTCCGTATTGGAAATGATTGATCCCTGTTAAGGTATAGTTACCATAAAACGGATCCATATTGGTAACTTCATTACCCACAAAGTTTTGCATTTTTGTTTGAGTGGTATCCGAGGTAGTCATTATGATTCCGTATAGTTCTGCCCTGTTTCTGAAAAAAGTATTGTAAGGACCTGAAGGCCCCCAGTAATGATCGATGATTATGTTTTGGACTATATTACTTTCAAAAAGGTTACAAAAGGCATAATGCCCGTGTAATGATATATCTCCCGAAAAATCATGAACGGGTTCCGAGCGGTATGGCTCGATCGAATAATTGTAAGCAATGACATTTCCGTTGGCGCCTGTTTTTACTATCAATGCATGGCGTAGATGTTTTAATATATTATTCTCAACAAGACACTCTCCTGCATGGTGGTTTATCAGAATTCCGTAGCCCCTTGTTCCGCTGCCGTCGTAGGTAAAAGCATCATGGATATAACATCCTGAGATATCAATATTTGAGCTGCGTGAAATGTAAATATGACTGCCTACACTTTTATTACTCTCTACACCAATAATCCAGCATTGCACCGCATAGTCAAACAGAAAATTGTAACCTGCTCCTGAGGCCGGTTCATCAATACGGCTGACCTTTAAACATTCAATACCAACATTGTATTTTGGATAGATTCTTCTTATCTCAGGATTTAATGATTCCTCATAATCTATTCTCAATGGATTTTTTAGATATAACTTGTTATCTGATTTACCGGTTATCTTTACAATTTGTCCCACAGAATAATCCGCCCATGATATAGGTTTTGTGTCCCAGTCACCGTTTTCTTCACGGATCTCTGCGTAATCACCGGCAATAAACTGCGATGAATTACTTACTTCAATTAAACCAGAACCTTTTTCAAATCCTGAAACAATTGGAACAAAAGTATTAGATTGTGTTTTTTTAATGGTAAAGCAATTGTCGGGTTGCTCATCAAGATCAAATATCAATTCTGTGGAATCGGAGGTGGCCCCCAGCAATATAACACTGTCGGGCAAACTGATTGTTGAATTAACCACATATCCACCCGGGGGGAAATAAATGTAACCCATATTCCCTTCCAATGAATTAGTAGCATTTATGATAGCATTGTAATTATCGGTAAGACTATCACCGACGGCACCGAAATCCGTTACATCGGCGATAAGATCAGGATTTGGTTTTTCTCCCTGGTAACCTGCAACAGACCAGTTCACCCTTCTTTCTTCAGGAATTACCTGGGCAGCAGCATAATATGTCAAGATGAATAAAATTAATATGAATAATATGCGTTTCATATAGCAAAGTTAAATTATAAAATATCCTGTTTCAATTTTTAATTATTAATTTTATAAAAATCAAATACTAATATCATGAAGATTACAAAGAGATCATTAATCATTTTATTATTAACAGCAATATTATTTTCATGTGAGTACAAAAAAGATGAAGAGAGAAAAATAATAACTTCCAGGATACAGTATGATGTATACATCAAAAGCCCCGATTCACAATATGTATGGTGGAGAGAGAATATACCCGGTCCCGACAGGGAAAAGCTTGTTAACTGGATAATGGATAAAGCCTATTCGGGAGATATAGAAGCTTATGATTATTTTAATAAACCATTAACAGTTGAACAAGTAAAATCTATTGGTAAAGACACCATTTACCGCACTTTAATGAGGACAGAAGCCCCTTTTGAAAAATATGATACTATGGTTGTTAAATCCCTTGAACTGCAGGATATCAAAAAAATAAGGTTTCTGGAAGAATGGTATTATGATAAAAACAATGATCTGATCAACAAGGAGATAATAGGTGTTTCACCTGTTATTGAAAGATATAATGATGAAGGTGAGTTTATTGCCAACCAACCCTTGTTCTGGTTATATTTTAAAGAAGGTTATGCTCAGAAAATGAAGAAAGTGAAGTAAGATTATTGATATTAATTCAAATAATATTTCAGGATGATAGAAAGAAGATATGAGAAATATGCTGAATCACATACATCTCCCGAACCTGGTATACTTAAGAATTTATACAGGGAAACTAATCTGAAAACTGTTTACCCGAGAATGATTTCTGGTCATATGCAAGGGAAGTTCCTTGAGATGATCAGCCATATGATACATCCTGACAAAATCCTCGAAATAGGTACATTTACCGGGTATTCAACAATTTGCCTTGCCTCTGGTCTTGCAAAAGAAGGGGAGATTCACACAATAGAAGTGATGACTGAACTAAAGGAGATTTTCATGAAGTATTTCAAAGAAACCGGAATAATCAGTAAAGTTAAAGTGCACACCGGAAAGGCAATGGATATTATTAATGAATTAAATGAAAAATTTGATCTGGTATATATTGATGCGGATAAGGATAATTATCTGAACTACTACAAAGCAGTTTTTCCAAAAGTAAATAAAGGAGGATTTATTATTGCAGATAATGCATTCTGGGGCGGAAAAGTATTAAAACAGGTTGATGATAAAGAAACGCAAGGTATTATTGAATTCAATGAATTTGTACAAAAAGATAACAGGGTTGAAAACATCCTTCTCACTATAAGAGACGGGCTGATGATGATCAGGAAGAAATAGAAGTAGCTTATTTTGTTGTTTAGTGAGCCTCTCACTTTTTCTCTCTATACCCCTTTTAAACTATTCATTCCGAGTTTCGAGACCAATTTTTTTGGCCAACATAACAATATGACAAGCAGGCTGTTACGCCACGCTTGTCATTGGTAATGAAACACGTAGCAAAGCGGAGTGTTGAAATGAGGAATCTATAGTTTCTTATTCCTTTTCCCAATTAATCCTGATGATCATTTTTCAAGATAGTGAAAAATGTGGGGAGGGATCTCTAATAGAAAAAAGTTAACTTTAAATTATAGAAGTAATAACCAAAACCAAAATACCATGAAAACAAAATTATTTTAACTGTTAATAACTGCAATAATATCATTTGCTATTAATAAATCTTCATATGCACAGGGAGTTGCAATAAACAATGATGGTACCCAGCCGGATTCATCTGCTATGCTGGATGTTAAATCAACAGAAAAGGGAATACTTATCCCACGAATGACGAATAATCAGATTGAAACCTTTGGAAGTTCTTTGGGTACTGATGAAAAAGGAATGATCGTTTTTAATTCTGAAGATGTAAAAATTGAATACTGGGATGGAAGTGAATGGAAAACTATGGTAACCAAAACAAGTAGCAGCGGTAGTAGCAGCGACGGGTGCAGTTTTTGCTCAGAAGGTGTGACCGACTATGACGGGCATCATTATAAAACAGTTAAGATAGGTGATCAGTGCTGGATGGCTGAAAACCTTAAATCAACACACTATGTTGATGGTTCTGCAATAAGTGAAGAATGGGCATATGATGACGATGAAGGTAATGCACATACTTATGGCAGGGTATATACCTGGGATGCTGTAATGGACGGGGAATCATCGAGCAGCAGCAATCCAAGTGGTGTACAGGGTATTTGTCCAGATGGCTGGCATGTTCCCAGCGATGCTGAATGGAAAGAGTTGGAAATGACCATTGGTATGACACAGACTGCAGCAGATGGAACCGGATATAGGGGATCTCATAGTGAAGGCAGGAAACTAAAAGAAACTGAAGATGCTTTTCTTTGGACTGATGCTGCTAATCGTGGCACAAACAACTCTGGATTTACTGCCCTGCCGGGTGGCTACCGTCACGCCAGCGGTTCGTTCAGCCGCCTGGGTGAACACGGCTATTGGTGGTCGTCTACGGAATACGGCAGTGAGTACGCGTGGTACCGGCTCATGCACTACGACTACGCTGACGTGTACCGGTAATACGACTCTGAGGAGCACGGCTTTTCCGTGTGCTGCCTCAAGGACGATTGACTATCCGCCGGTTGGCGGACGGGCTCTGCTAGTAATTTTTAACTATCTATAGATAAAACGAAAAGAAATGAAAACTGATAATAAAAAAATCCGGGTAATTATTTATGAAGAATATAAATATATATGTCGCCCCTACAGGGCTTTAATTTCGATTGTTCGTTCCTTTCTATAAATATCAAAGTCCTGACGGACTTGTATGTCCCATTGGGGACATAATATTTATAGAAGATAGTTAAACAAATAAATCATTAAGTACCGTAGGTACGAAATAATGTTATAGTGTAGTTTGTAATTTATTGTTTATTAGGGAAATTTTTATGGGATTACACTAATTCGTCTTGAATTTAAACTTGATATTTTTCAGCTCTTCATTTGCACTGACTATCTTGTTTTTTAAGTTGTCTTTGAAATCCATCACTTTTTTCATCAGATCATCATTACCAATTGCTAACATTTCGGCTGCCAGTATACCGGCATTTCTTGCACCATTAATTCCAACCGTTGCCACAGGTATGCCCGGAGGCATCTGTACTATGGATAACAGGGAATCGATGCCTTCGAGGGAAGCTTTTATCGGAACGCCAATTACCGGGATAGGGGTCATAGCTGCGATAACACCTGGTAAGTGTGCAGCCATTCCGGCACCGGCAATAATTACTTTTATTCCTCTGTCTTTAGCCCCTTTTGCAAACTCTTCAACTTTTTCAGGGGTGCGGTGCGCCGACAATGCATTGATCTCAAAATATATTTCCATATCGTTTAATACTTTGGCAGCCTGATCCATTATCGGTAAATCGGATGTGCTGCCCATGATGATGCTTACCTGAGCTTTCATAAGATTTGTATTTAGTCGTTTGAAAACAAAAATAAACAAATGTCAGATTTAATTTATGATAAAAAACAAAAAGACAATTTTTATTCGACTTCTCCGAAGTCGTGTATTGTGGTCGGCTGACATTTTCTACAATAATTTGACTTCTACGAAGTCATTGTTGTCCTTCTACTAAATAAATGCTATTATAATAATATGATTTTTACGAGGTGGAATTTACTATTTAATTTATTTACCTGGTGTCGTTTGTTAGATGCATTTGGATTGCCGTTCGCTTTAGCGAACGGAAAATTAAATCCAACCGTTCGGTGTAGCGTCCTCGCTACACCGATAATAAACCATTGACCGTGATATTATTATACCTGTAAATGGCAACCTTTTTAAAATGGCGTAGCGAAGACACTACGCCAAACGAAGGTTTATCAAATCTTATTCAATTTTTTCAGGTTTTAACTCATGTGAATATTTTTAAAATGTGACT
Organism: uncultured Bacteroidales bacterium; assembly: GCA_964550205.1. GTDB lineage: Bacteria > Bacteroidota > Bacteroidia > Bacteroidales > JAIOZK01 > JAIOZK01. The sequence continues at coordinate 2,616 of CAZJYD010000019.1, read as the reverse complement.
TCTAAGAAGTCATCGTTTATTTCCGATTAAAAGCATATTCTAATAAATTAATTTCTATGGGCCCTTGTTTGATTTTTATGAAAAGCTCTATTTAAAATTTTTAGCCAGATAATTCCTCAGTATTTGCTAGAGCATTGATCCCGTCAGGATCAAATTACAGTAGAAAGATTAAAACGAATAAACAAGAACGACTTCGTAGAAGTCGCATTATAAAAACCTGATAACTTAAAACTCAGAAATAAGAAAAAAATATATTATTTCAAATAACGAGTCCTGAAAAAAATTGAATGGAGAAATAATTATTTTACACCAGGGCTTGAAAAATAAAGATTAAATTTGTTTATTATGACATGATATAATAATTTAAAATTCGAAGCAATGAAAACGGTTAAAGTTAAAGATAAAGAGTTCAGGGTATTTATTAAAAACAAAGAAATTCAAAAGACTGTTGATAAAATCGCCAAACAGATCAGCAAGGATATGGAAGGTAAAATTCCTTTGTTTCTCATTATACTGAATGGTGCATTTGTATTTGCATCTGACCTGTTACGCAGGCTTGATTTCAATTGCCAGTTATCGTTTGTGAAGCTGGCTTCATATGTAGGCACTGAATCAAGTGAAAAGGTAAGGGAATTGCTTGGATTGGACCAGACGTTAAAAGACCGAAGTATAGTTATAGTTGAAGATATCATTGATACCGGAATAACGATGGAATATACAATTAACAAACTTAAAGAACTGGAAGTGGAGGAGGTAAAAATTGCATCCTTACTTTTCAAACCCATGGCTTTTAAAAAGGATTTCCATATAGATTATATCGGTATGGAAATACCTGATGATTTTGTTATTGGCTACGGATTGGATTACGACGGTTTCGGAAGGAACTACCCTGATATTTACAAGATAGTTGAATAGATATTCAATTTTATCGTTTATTTTCAATAAATATAATCAAGACACATAAAATCAAATTTAAGTTTCCATGACCAATCCTAACTTCATCGATTATGTAAAGATAAATTGCCGTTCAGGTAAGGGAGGTGAGGGTTCAATCCATTTCCGTCGTGAAAAATATGTACCAAGGGGAGGTCCTGACGGAGGCGATGGAGGCAGGGGTGGTCATATAGTTTTAAAGGGGAATAAGCATTTATGGACATTATTACATCTTAAATATACAAAGCATATAAGAGCAGAGAGTGGTAAAAAAGGCGGCGCACAGAGAAGCACAGGTGCAGCAGGCAAAGATGAGATCATTGAAGTGCCTCTGGGAACCGTGGCAAAAAATGCAGAAGATGGAACTTTTCTGTGTGAAATTACTGAGGATAATAAAACCAAGATATTGCTTGAAGGAGGTATGGGAGGTTTGGGAAATGATCACTTCAAATCATCTACTAATCAATCTCCAAAATATGCACAGCCAGGCCAGCCGGGCAAGGAAGCATGGATAATTCTGGAACTAAAGCTTTTGGCGGATGTAGGCCTCGTTGGATTCCCAAATGCAGGAAAGTCTACTTTATTGTCGGTGGTTTCAGCAGCCAAACCGGAAATTGCCGATTACCCTTTTACTACGCTTAAACCAAATTTAGGACTTGTTGCCTATCGCGATTATCGCTCTTTTGTTATGGCAGATATTCCGGGAATTATTGAAAACGCTCATAAAGGCAAAGGACTTGGATTACGTTTTCTTAGACATATTGAAAGAAATTCATTGCTCTTATTCCTGGTCCCTGCCGATGCCGATGATATTCGTAAAGAATATAATATATTGCTCAATGAATTAAAACAATACAGTCCTGAACTATTGCATAAAGAAAGAATACTTGCAATTTCCAAATCCGATATGCTTGATCAGGAATTAATGAATGAGATCGAAAAAGATCTGCCGGAAGTATCTTACCTGTTTGTTTCTGCCCTGAAACAAAAAGGATTAAATGAAATAAAAGACATGATCTGGAGTAAAATCGGCAATTAATATTTTTTTGTGAAAGAAGCGAAACACAATAACAATTCAAATAAAACATTAAGAAAATATTGTAAATAGTTAATCTGGAGAGAATGATAGACCAACTAATGGAATTTGACAGGGAATTGTTTCTGGCTATTAATGGTTATCACAATTTATTCTGGGATCATGTGATGTGGTATATCAGTGAAAGATGGATATGGATACCGCTTTATCTTTTTTTTCTGTTTCTTGTTTGGAAACGGTTTAAGAAAAAAACATGGATGATATTGATAGCTGTTGCTTTGCTGATAACAATAACAGATCAGATACACCTTCACTTGTTCAAAAATATGTTTGAAAGGCTGAGGCCTACACATAATCCTTCACTGGAAGGGATGATACATATAGTTAATGGATACCGTGGTGGCAAATATGGATTTGTTTCGGGTCATGCTTCCAACTCCTTTGCTATTGCAACTTTCCTTTCGGTTTTAATTGGTCCGAAATACAAATGCTTTACACCTATAGTGTTGTTATGGGCCGCTGTTATTTCATACAGCAGGGTTTACCTGGGAGTGCATTATCCGGGAGATGTTATCTTTGGTGCTATTTTAGGAACCTTTATGGGAATTATTATTTCTGTATTGACTTTATCAGTAATAAAGAAACTA
>CAZJYD010000018.1:0-45320 GCA_964550205.1 uncultured Bacteroidales bacterium | reverse complement strand
TAACATAAGAGCATAAACTATTGTTTTTATTTCTCTTATACCCAAAGTAAAAGGTGTTCTTTACATACTAATATGGTATGTATAACACACCTTTTTAATCAGGCTTATCAATGATCTAATTCATTACATTCAAATATCAAAAATATAAATAATGTCTATTTAATTAATATTTCTAATTGCTTTCCTAATCCGGTTTCGATTATCTTTCTTAAAGTAGCCAGTTCAATATCTGACCTGTCATTTTCAATTCGTGAAATATAATTCCTTGTTGTTCCACTCAATAATGCTAATTCTTGTTGTGTTAAACCGGACTTTAATCTGGCTTCCTTAATTAAATGACCAATTCTAATGGAAAGCTCCGACTTTTCAGGTCTACTATGCTTAAGTAAAACATCAGGTCCAATTTCAAATGGAACCCTTATTTTTCCCTTGTTTTTTTGTGTGATATATTGTTCCACATTACTCCAGGAAAGTGTATTGTTTTTTAATTCCACTTTAGAAAATTCATCTTCGTTAAACAATATTGATGCAGGAGAATTATCTTCTATACCAATACTTTTTAAAACTTTATGAAAATCAATAATTCTGGATTCACCATTATTGAAAACAACAGAAATTGCAAGACCATTGATCCAATTAATTTTTAGTATAAAAAAATATTTTTAACAATCCTTGTTAAAAATATTTGTTAACGATTCAGATGTGTGGTGTGAAAACAGGCTAGCGTCCAATGCACGCATCAAAGACACGTGCCAGCATATAATTGATATAATGTTTTGATGTCAATACCACAAAAAATTAAACTTGCAGATTTACTCATAAATCAACACCGGCAATAACTACTCCTTACTATTACCATGTAACGACAGCTTACTTGTAAATACACTATACAATACCGGAACAACTATCAATGTCAGCATGGTAGAAACCAGTAAGCCGCCTATAATCGTCCAGCCCATCGGTGCCCATAATGATCCGCCTCGCAGGGTTATTGGCAGCAATCCGCCGATTGTTGTCAGTGTTGTCAGTATTATGGGAGTAAATCTGGTTTCTCCGGCTTCTTTCAGAGCATCACTAATTTTCTTGCCTTTTTCACGTAACTGGTTAGTGTAATCTATCAATATAATGGAGTTATTTATTACTATTCCCACAAGGCTTATTAACCCGACGAATGCAGTGAAGGAAAAAGTATATCCCGTAATCAGCAATGCCCATATCATTCCTATCAAAGCAAAAGGTATTGCAGAATATATTATCAATGGCTGTGAAAATGATTTGAACTGCAATACGAGAACGGCAAAAATAGATATCAATGCAATTATAATTGCTATCTGCATACCTCCGAAAGATTCCTGGCGGCTTTCCACTTCGCCTCCTATATAATAACCATAGCCCGAAGGAAAATTAAATCTTTCAAGCTTTTTCAATACCGGATCCATCACCTCATCAAGAGTATAACCTGTTCTCACATCAGCAGTTATCAGGGCAGTACGGTCAAGATTATATCTCGAGATCAGACTCGGCGATTCCTTGAACTGCAAAGTGGCAACCTGTTTTAAGGGTATCTGTTTATCCATCATTGAAGTAACATAAATCTTACTGAAATCTTCTGCCTTAATACCACCGTCATTATTCATTCTGAGAACTATATTATATTCATCCCCTTCCTGGTTGTGATATTTTGAAACCGTAATTCCATTAACTGCAGTCCTTATTGTCTTATCAATAACATGGAGAGGTATGCCCAGCATCCCCGCCTTTTCCCTGTTAATATTAAAATGCAGTTCCGTTTTTCTTTTGGAGAGTTCATTTTCCACATTAACCGATCCATTCTGGATATTAACCCACTCTTCCACTTCTTCGGAAATATCCCTGAGAACATCCAGTTTTTCACCATGAATATAAATCATAACCGGCGATTGCATAGGTGCTCCCTGCTCAAATTCTTTAATCTTAATTTTAGCTCCGGGATAATTCCTGAATTTATCACGCAGTTCAGATACCAGTTCATTGTATTCCTCATAATCATATTCTTTTAGCTGGGCAAAGATCTCCGCATAATTTTTTGCATAATCTTTTGGCCATATATTATAATATATCCTGGGATTGCCATGCCCCACATTGGCAGCATAGAATTTAACATCGGGTATGGTATCAAGAACTTTTTCAATATAGCCTGCTATTTCATCAGTTTTATCCAGGCTTGTCCCTTCGGGAGCATCAACCCTTATCATAAATTGCGGCTTTTCAGCCTTCGGGAAAAAGCTTATACCGACGAACTGAAACATATAAACGGAAAATCCAAGTACGATCACGGCAGTAATAATTGTAAGGCCTCTGTTATTTAGTGCAAAACCTAAGCTCTTCCTGTATGGTCCCTCTATGAGCCTTCTCAATAGTCTTCTGAAACCTTTTTTTTGTGAAGTGGATTTACCGTTTTTAACCGGTTTGAAAATTAACCTTGCAATCAATGGAGAAAGTGATAGCGCTATTAATAATGAAAATGTCAATGTAGCAATGATCGTAACCGGAAGACTTTTAATAAATTCTCCCGACTTGTCGGGCATTAAAACAATTGGAATAAAAGCCAGAATAGTTGTTGCCGTGGAGCTTATAATTGCCCAGCCTATTTGCGAGGTTCCTTTTACAGCAGCCTCCCTGGGAGTGTAACCCATATTAACGAAACGGTTGATATTCTCAACAATAACAATAGAATTATCCACAAGTAAGCCCAGTGCAACTACCAACCCGGCTATTGTTATCTGCTGGATACCAAAACCAAGAACATCAACAGCTCCCAGTCCCATAATGATGGATAAAGGAATAGCAATGATAACGATCAGTGAAGATCTTATTCCCAATGACAGCAAAATTACCAAGCCCACTAAGATTATTCCCTTTATAAGATTCATTTGAAAACCATCAATTCTTTCATCAACCTGTGCTGCCTGATCAAAAACATAAATAATTTCTATATCATCCTGAAGTTCCTGTTTATACAGTTCAATAATTTTGTCTATCTTATCGGATACATTGAAAACATTCAATCCCTCCTTCTGCTTAACGGTCATAAAAATTGCACGCTTTCCCAGATACCTTGCATAATATTTTCTGTCTTCATAATCGAAATCAACATCGGCAATATTTCCCAGAAAAACTATCCTGCCCCTGTAAGAGCTGACAATGGTATTTCTTATTTGTTCAAGATTATCGTATGAACCGCTTGATTTAACTGTAAAAGTCTTCCCTGACAAATCGATGCTACCACCCGGAATGTTTGCATTATTGCTGTTAATGGCATTGGCTATTTTATCAATACTTATATTCATCTGTGCCATTTTCTCCATATCCAGTGTAACTCTCACTTCCTGTTCCGGGCAGGCAACTATTTCAACTTTCTTAACACCGTTTACCTTTTTTATATCCTTCTTCATTCTTTCAGCAACATCATTAAGCTCTCTGAACTCCGCCGTTTCCGATACCAGGGCAAGCTGCATAATGTTAACATCGGAAGTTGTCCATTGCATGGTTTCAAGTGAATGAATATTTTCCGGAAGTTCATTTTTTACGGCATTTACTTTCTGAATAACTTCATCATACTTATCTTTTGAGTCGGTGCCGAAAATAAATTCAATGCCTATAATTGCTATACCTTCCCTTAGAGTTGTGTTGATCTTTTTAATATCATCCAGTTCATTAACTGCATCTTCTATCGGGGTAGCAACAAGCTCTTCAAGATCAACAGGATTGGCACCGGGATATATTACTATTACTGTTGCACCGGGAACACTAATTTCAGGGTCTTCTGTGCGGGGCATGCTTATATATGAGCTAACACCAAATATTACCAGCAAAATAAATATCATCAGTGTAAACTGGTAATTATTAATGGCAAAACGGGGTAATTTCATTTCTTTCATATCCTTGTCCTTTTTCCTTTCTTATGCAATTACTTTACTATTTCGATCCCGGTGTTATCATCAAGATAGTTGACTCCATCGGTTATTACGGTCATACCTTCTTCAATACCGGAAATTACAATGATCTCTCCATCAATTACGGTACCCAGTTGTACCCTTTTTCTTTTTGGTTTGCCATCTTCAACTACGAATACTGTCCCTTTAAAACCGCTTGCACCCCGCAGTGCTTCAACCGGTATAGTTATGAAGCTATTTACATCCGAAGGATAAATTACAACCCTGGCAATGAATCCTTTTACAAGCGGTTTATTCGTTTCATCAAGGGTTAGCTCAACTTCATATGTTCCCGTATATGGATCGGAAGCTTCACCAATCTCTGAAACATAAGCGGAAAAACTCTGGCCGGGATAAGGATCCAGATTTATTTTTGCAGAATCCCTCCGGGCTATTTTCACAATATCTTTATCGGTGATCCCCGCACGCACCACCCAGTCGGCTTCTGTTGAGCCAAAGAGAAAAATGGGCATTCCGGCTCCCACTATTTCATTCTCTTCGGCAAAACGTTTTAAAATTTTACCGTTCGACGGAGCAATTATCTTCGAATGCCTGAGATTGAATTCCGCAATATTAAGGTTTGATTCGGCAACATTCAATGCGGTTCTGGCATTCTGATATTGCTCAAGGGTTGCAACACTATCCTTATATAAGTTCTCTGCTCTTTCAAAATCCCTCAGTGCTTTTTCATAAGCCGACCGCGCCTGTTCAACCTGCGCACTGATCTCGGATAAATCAAGCGAAGCCAAAAGCTGATCTTCATTAACACGCTCACCTTCTTCAACATTTATTTTATCAATAACACCTCCGGTTTTAAAACTTAGCCTGGCTTCCGATTTGGAGGCCAGAATACCGCTTGTGCGAACAGGTAGGGAAACAGGCTTTTTCTTAGCTATTACCGTTTTAACACTGACTACCTCCTTCGAAACATCTTTCCTGTTATTATTTCCGCACGAATAAAAAAATATTCCTATTGCTGCTACTGTAATGATTAAATATTTTCTCATAATTTTAATTTTCTATTGATTAAATTTATAACTGCCGGTAACCCTTTCGAAATTTGCAAACTTGACCAGATAATCATATCCGGTTAATATTTGGTTTATTTCTGCATTTGTCATAGTTGTTCTTGCATCAATATATTCAAGCAGGTTCGATTGCCCCTGATTGTATTTCTTGTTAACAAGCCTGAAAGCTTTTTTAGAAAATTCAAGCTGATCTTCGGAAGATGCAATGGCTTTTTTTGCAGCTATCAGATCATAATACGCTTCTATAACCTGTAACCCGATTTGCTGCTCAACTTCATTTCTTTTTTTATCCGTTATCTCCGCTTCTATCCTTGATTGTTGCAGCTTTGCATTATTCTGATTACCCTGAAACAAGCTCCACCTCAAAACCAGGGAGGCCAGAACAAAATCATCCTTATCGGTAAAACGGTACTCCTCACCCTGTATTCCATAATCAACCGCACCTATTAAAGTTGGATAATAACTACCTTTATTCAGCTTTATCTGATTTTCCCGGATATTTTCCAGGATCTCAAGCTTGCGGAGTTCTTCCCGCTTTTTAACAGCATTATTTCTGTATATTAAGAGATCAGATTCAGGAAAGCTTATTTCATCAAATGTCATGGATTCAACAGGCGTTTCCAATGGTCTGTTTATTAAAAAATTAAAATATGCCCTGGTGCTGTTATTATTCTTTTCAGCTTCCGAGAGTTGTTGCCGAACCTTGCTCAGTTCCGATTCCGAACGGTAAACAACATCTATGGTTACCTTATCATTGTTATAAAGGCTTTTGTTAACCCTTATATTTTCTTTTAGCAACCTAATAGTATGATCGTAAAGTTCAAGAACCTTAACCGTTTTAAGGTAATTGAAATACGCTTTTTTTATTTCTGCAACCAGCTCTCTCTTGTAAACATCCACACTTACAGATTTAACCTCAACAAGGTCCTGTTTGATTTTATAATTATAATATATAGAAGGATTGAAGATCGGCTGAACCAACGAAAATTTTGTTTCCTGCTCGTGAGGCCTTAAAAAAGGCTCTTCTTCGTTTTCAATCATAGGAAATACATCAGATTGTAAGATCTGGTTCAATGTTTTATAAACAGGATTAAGCATATCACCTACCGGGATTTCTATGACACGTCCTCCTTCAGCAACAGAATACCGGGCATTAAATGAAACATCGGGAAAAAACATTCCTTTAGCTTCTTTTAAAATTGCAACGCTTTTATGATAATTTAGCTGTTTCTGCTTTAATGCAAGATTATTCGTCAAACCCGATTCAATATACTTATCAAGCTGAGATTCCTGTGAAAATATTAAAAGTCCCTGAAAAACCAGCAATATCAATAATACTGATCTACTTCTTTTTATTATCTTCATTACTCAATGCGTTTTTGATTATTTTGAAATATATGTTTATGTATTCTTCGGGGTCAATATCCAGCTCGCCTCCGGTTTTATATTTATGCATCTTAAGAATATCCGATGACAAATGCTGTAATAGTCCTGTCGTAAGTGCCCAGAGAATATGGCTCAACATAGGTGCCGGTATATCGGAGCGTATAGAACCATCTTTAATGCCTTCCTCAATAACCTGCACAAAAAGCTGCATTGGGTTCCTCTCCTGGCGGTGTCTCTTAAAATCTTCATTATCTTTTAAAAAACTGTCTACATCCTTATGCTCAAAATGAGCTATCGTCTTGAAATAATCCGGATATTTCCTGGTGCATTCAATAAATGCCCTGCCAATGCTTACGACCTTATCCATTCCTGTTTTTCCTTTTTTAATCGCTTCTTTGAAATAATCGTATAAGATATCAGCCCCTCTCATATTAATGGCAAAATGCAACTCTTCCTTACTCTTAAAATACAAATAGAGTGTTCCTTTACTTAATTCGGCTTCCTCTGCAACCTCCTCCATAGTAGCCTTTTCAATACCGTGTTTAAAGAACACTCTTTCCGCAGCATCGATGATATCACTGCGCCGCTGCTGCCTTTCTCTTTCTTTTCTTTCTACTATTCCCATGTTCAATTTATTTAATTTGTTTATATTATGACTATTAGTCATAATTTTGACAAAAGTATATTATTTTGACAAGTTTGTCAAGTGTTTTAATAAATTGTCTAATCAAAGTACTTATTTAGCTTTGAATCATTGGTGATAATCTTTAAAGATTTTGCTTTACTCTGGGCAATAATTAGCCTATCAAATGGATCCTGATGATGGAAAGGTAATGCTAAAAGCGTTTATAAATCGTCAAAGTCAAACTCAAGAATAATTATACCTTTTTCACTAAGATAATTCTTAAGATCATTCAAACTCCCTTTAAGTTTTAATCTGCATCGTTTTCAATTATATTAATAGTGTCTTTGCTTATACGTTTGTCACCTGTTATATACCAAAGCAATATATGTGTATCTATTAGGAAATTCACTTCTTATAGTCTTTAAACAAATCAAGTGGTTCATTGAAGTCTTCAGCAATATATTCCACCAGATGTTTACCCGAACCGTAAATCTTTAAACCCGATTTATTTTTCTTTTTGCTCAGCTTCCTTTTTAAGGTCAACAACTTGTTGATTGAGTATTTGTCATCGAGTTGAGTAATCCAGTCAATTAGTTCAATTTTTATTGTGTCAATATTCATTACTCTTTATTTTATTTAATGAATTATTAATCAAATATACAATTATTATGATAATTCTTCATTGATTAATGAGTTTTTCACATACAATAATTTATCCCGTCAGGATTAAATCATTAATTCAATAGACTTATCGGATGTCTATTATTATGTAATCAATAATTTTAACTTTGCTGATCATATTAGATAAAAAACGGCTGAAGCTTTTAATGTTAATTCGTTTTATAATCATTATGAGGGTGTCTCAAAAGTTTAAAATTGTGAGGTTTTTTCGATAATATTACTTAGTGAAACTTTGTGTGTCCTTTGTGATCCTTTGTGGTTCAATTATTTAAGATTAACCACAAAGTACACCAAGTATTTCACGAAGTAACACAAAGACTTTTGAGACACCCTCCTGATATTATTTTCATCGATTAAATAAAAGTATTAGGTGCAAGCCCAAATAATCCCGAAACCTGAAACCATCAACTCCGAATTTTTATCCTAACTTTGCCACTTCAAAAAATTTAATTGGATTTGGCACCAGAAATCGCAGCATCCCGGCCCCTGCAAAAAATGTTCATGGAAGTACCCGGCAGGTACGATAAGATGAACAGATTACTGACCTGGCGACTGGATGAATTATGGAGAAAAAAAATAGCCAGAAGGATACTGGAAAATAATCCTTCCAGAGTGCTCGACCTGTGCACAGGCACAGGCGACCTTATACTTCATCTTGCCAAAAATGCTGAAAATTCTGTTAAACTTACCGGACTGGATTATAGTAAACCAATGCTCAGAATAGCAAAGGAAAAATCATCAAAATATAAAAACATTGAATTCATCTATGGCGATGTCGCCAGTATGCCATTTCCCGATAACTATTTTGATGCTATCGGAATTGCTTTCGCATTCAGAAACCTGATATATAAAAATAAGGACAGTGACAAATTCATGAATGAAATGATCAGGATTCTTAATAAAGATGGCAAATTATTTATTGTTGAAACAAGTCAGACAAATAATATACTATTGAAAGCTATATTCAGACTGTATATGAATTTGATTGTAGCAGGATTAGGCAGTTGGATATCACGAAATAAAAGTGCGTATAAATATCTTGCCCGGTCGGCAATAAATTTTTATAATCAGAAAGAAGTTAAAAAGTTGCTCTTCAAAACAGGTTTTGCTGAAGTGGAATCAAAAGCTCTGTTGGGAGGGGTGGCTGCTATTTATATTGCAAAAAAATAAAAAATGTCAATGAATCGCTCAGGTAAAACATTTTCGTTAATTATTTGTTTTAGTGCATACATAATTGCATTAATCGTATGTATTTTAATTTATCCATTAATAAAAACAATGCATCCGCTTCTCATCGTTTTTATTCTTGATATAGTTGCAACGATTATCATTTTTCTTTTCAGTATGGTATTTAATAACTCCAGTATTTATGACCCATATTGGAGTCTTGCACCTATTGCGATATTTTTGTTCTGGATTCTGACATCCTCAGACGAAGCTAATGTGATCAGGCAAGTCATAATTTTTGTTTTAGTAGCAACCTGGGGTGTCAGGCTTACACTAAACTGGATAAGACGATGGAAAGGCTTAAATGATGAAGACTGGAGATATGTCAGCTTCAGAAATAGTTTCCTGAAAACTTATTGGCTGGTGAGTTTTGGTGGTATTCATCTGTTCCCAACAATAATTGTTTTTTTGGGTTGCATGGCGGTTTATCCCGCTGTTACAGCACAAAACATTCCTATTAATATAATTGATATTATTGCAATTATCATCACACTCAGCGCTATAGTAATAGAAACCATTTCAGATGAACAACTCCGTTATTTCATTGTAAACAAAAAGCATAAAGGTGAATTCATAAAACAGGGCTTATGGAAATACTCACGTCATCCTAATTACCTTGGCGAAGTTTTGTTCTGGATCGGATTGTTTATCTTCTCACTTCATCCGGAAGCTTTTCACTGGTGGACAATACCGGGGCCTTTGGCTATGATATTGCTTTTCAGTACGATCAGCGTGCCTATGATGGATAAAAGGATGGTAAAAAGAAAAGAAGGGTACAAGGAATATATGAAAGAAACAGCGGGGCTTGTGCCTTGGGTTAAATAAGTTTATTCTGAAAGCAAACAAAACAAGTATATTTAAATATTAAATCACAAGCACCAAATGACAAGAAACAAATAAATTCCAATTACCTAAATTTCAATGACCAAAACAGTACTAATTGAGAATGTTTATGATTTTGGCCATTGTGTTTTGTGATTTATTTGTAATTTTCATAACCAGTAGCGTATTCTAAATCTTTATAAACACATACACTAAGGTAACTTACCAACAGCTCCAAGATAGATCACAAATTCATCTTTCCCATCCACGCCTATTAGCTCATCCATCAGGTCCTGATCGTATGCAGCAACAGCACAGCAACCCGCATTAATGGCCTCGCAAGCCAGGTAAAGGTTCTGGCAAACATGACCGGCATCGAGAAGTATTACCTTTCCTGCAGCAGCATCGTATCTCCATTCCATTCTGTATGGAATCGCCGTCCAGATAAAATCAACTGCACACTTTCCACAAAACTGCTGCATAAATGTCGCATCAACAATTTTCATTTCCAGTTCCTGCACTTCACGTTCCTGAATAAGCTGGTGTTCAAGCGGCAGGAACCTGTATATTCCTCTATCCAATCCTTTAACATTCAGAACACACAGGTAGGTTTCAATTGCATGCCTGTTACCCGCGGATGGAACAGTGCGTAATGCAACACGCGGATTGATCTTTTTTCTGATACCCTGAGTCGACCATAAAAGAAATGATAGTTCCTCCAATGTCAGTTGTTTCTCAGAAAAATCCCTTCTGCTCTCCCTGTTACGGATAGCAGAAAACACATCAAGCTTTTTATCACCATTAATATCCGAAGGAGACGGTAAATCTATTCTCCTTTTGGATTTATCATATGGCTTTTGCAATGGCGGAACTTCTATGCCTTTGCTCTGATCGGTTTCGAGAAAATTAATTTCCTTGCGTATGCTGTCTTTTAAAAAGTATCTTGCATCATCAATATTTAAATGCGTCATAATATTTGTATTTTTATCGAAAGTTAATAAAATAATCAGAAGTAATTATAATAATAACATAATGAAAAAAAAGCAATAAGTAAAGAGATTAATAATTGATGAAAGACAAAGCATTGGAATTTAATCCGAATTCCGGGGAGTTTATATATGAAGAACTCCTGAAGTCCAGATCCAATCTGGATCACAGACACGAAATATCCTTCTGGCTTTATTTTCCTTCCAGGGAACTGGCTGATCATCCGATAAGCACAACCAGGTTCAGGAATATACTACAAAAAGAAATAGGGCTTTAGTTGTTGTTAATCCAATAGTATATTTTCAACCTTCCACATCCAAATACATATCCAGCGACTGGCAGGAAAGATAATCTATATAATTCCTCGTCAGCTTTTGTGTAATATCACCCATAATGCATTCTTCAAAAGGACAAGCAATCTTATTAAAAGGACATTTGGTAATTTTTATTTTTCCTTCTATTGCCTCGTAAATATCCAGGAAAGTAATTTCTTGTGGAGATTTATTTAGTGAAAAACCACCGTTCGGGCCGCGATGCGATACGATATAATTATATTTTACAAGCCTTTGAAATACCTTGGCCACATGATGCCGGGAGGATTGCAATCTCTCAGCTATCTGATCAACATTGATCATTTTATCAGACCGTGCAACAATTATCAATCCGTGTAATGCAATTGAAGCAGCCTCTGATAATGCAAGAATGTTTTTCATCAGATAAAACAGGTATTTAAATACTCAAATGTAAAGTTATTTTCAATAATTTACAATATCAAACAGGTTAATTTAAAAAAATTAGTTTATTTGTAAGCATTAAAAATAATTGACAGATGGTCATAGGTATTATTAAGCAAACATTGATGATAACAGGCTTCGTAACTGTTATGATGCTTATACTCGAATATATTAATGTTTCTACTAAAGGCAATCTGAACAAACCATTTCGCAAATCGGGCTGGTTACAGATTATTTCTGCTGCTTTTCTGGGAATAATACCGGGATGTCTTGGCGCCTTCACTGCTGTTTCGTTATATGCCCATAAGATATTCAGCTTTCCCGCATTAATTACTACTATGATAGCAACATCCGGAGATGAGGCATTTTTTATGTTTTCTTTAATTCCCAAAACAGCTTTGTATATAAACATCGCTATTTTCCTCATAGCTATTCTTACGGGTTTTATTTTAAAATTATTTATGAAAAATAAAACCCTGATGAAACTTCCTGAAAACCACATGCAATACCATCACGATATTCCCGAATGCAATTGCTTTGATAAAACCGTTATCGCCAAACAACTACGGCATATAAGCTTTCAAAGAGCCTTGTTAATTACAGTTATTATCCTTTTTATATTTTTCCTTATTATTGGCGAGTTCGGGCAACGTCATGATTTTTCTGAATTACTACCACAGGATAAAGGTATACAAGAACAACAACATGGCTGGAACTGGATAAGAATAACTTTCCTTGTTGTTTCGGTAATCTCTTTATTTATCATTTCAACAGTAAATGATCACTTCATTGAAGAACATTTATGGAAGCACATCCTGAAAAAACACTTTATAAAAATATTTTTATGGACTTTCGGTGCTTTGATAGGATTACATTACCTGAATCAGTATATTGATGTCATGGAATGGATACAAACCAATCAATTTCCTATGCTTGTTATTGCTGTGCTTGTAGGCATTATCCCGCAATCAGGACCGCATTTTATTTTTGTATTGCTTTTTGCACAGGGCATAATACCTTTCAGTACCCTCCTTGCTAATTCTATTGTTCAGGATGGCCATGGTGCAATACCCCTCCTGGCAGAATCATCAAGAAGTTTTATTTTGATGAAACTGGTTAATATCTTAATTGGATTTCTTATCGGTATTTTAGGAATTATACTTGTATAAATGGCCCTTATTGTATTATATTTGCTTATATATAAATAAATCTATCAAAAAATGAAAAAGATATTAGTCCCTGTTGATTTTGGTGAATACACCGGGAAAACCTGTCAGTATGCTTTGCAAATAGCCAGGAAGTTCAAATCTGAGATCAGATTATTTCATTCTTATTTCGACCAGATCATTGTTTCCGACAGCAGCTTCCCAACGGGTGTGGATACAGATACTATGTTAAATGAGCAATTGCTAAGGGATATTGAAATGCGTGCAAAGGAGGATATTAAAAAGCTCCGCACCAGACTTGTTCAACAATTAAAAAAAGAAAATATAAAAGGAGTTAAAGTAGATTATACATTGGAAGGAGGCGAACCCGAAAGTGAGATCATTGCCGTCAGCGAAGAATATAAACCTGACGTCATCATTATGGGTTCGCGCGGAGAAGGCAGAAAAGGAATATTGATGGGCAGCGTGTCAAAAAAGGTTATGGTAAGAGCCAAGGCCCCCGTAATGGCTATACCAAAAGACTATGATTACAAGGAAATCAGTAACGTAATGTATATGACCGATTTTCACAGCTACGATTTTGAACTGATCGAAAAGCTGTTTAAACTACTTAAGGATTTTGATATCCATGTACACTGTGTTCATTTGAATCTCCATGAAGATAAGCGTGAGGATAATGAAAAAAACATGATTAAAATAAAACAAAAATTCAATGAGAAAGTAAAAAAAGGTGTACTTAGCTGTAAACTGATCGACAGCTCTGATATAAATACCGACATAGAAAATTTTGTAAAGGAAAACAATATAGATATTATAGCATTCTTATCGCAGAAAAGAAACCTGTTTCAAAAACTTTTTAAACATGAAGTATCGAAAAAAGATCTGTTTCAAACCAATATACCCTTACTGTCATTTCATACGGAATCATAAATAAACATTAGTTTTGTTAAAATAATAGAAGTATAAATTTGTTAATTCTGAAAATATTTCAGTCCTAAGCCAATGAAGCTATCCATTGTAATTGTAAATTACAACGTAAAGTATTTTCTTGAACAATGTCTTAAGTCCGTTCATAAAGCCATCCATAATATTGAAGCTGAAATATTTGTGGTTGATAATAATTCTGTTGACGGTTCCCTGAAAATGGTACGTGATAAATTTCCGGAGGTAAAAATCATAGCTAACAAAACCAATGTGGGTTTCAGCAAAGCCAATAATCAGGCTATTCGCAAATCCTCGGGTGAATATATACTATTACTTAATCCGGACACAGTAGTTGAAGATGATACTTTTGACAAGTGCCTTGATTTTATGGATAAACATCCTGAAGCGGGTGGATTGGGAGTAAAAATGATAGATGGTAAAGGCAATTTTCTTCCGGAGTCAAAACGCGGTTTCCCTTCCCCCGCCACAGCCTTTTATAAGATTTTCGGTCTTTCCAAACTTTTTCCAAAATCCAGAATTTTCGGGAAATACCATTTAGGGTACCTGAATAAGGAAGAAACTCATCAGGTAGATGTACTTGCAGGCGCCTTTATGTTACTTAGAAAAAAGGTAATTGATGAAACAGGTCTGCTGGATGAAGCATTTTTTATGTACGGAGAAGATATAGATATTTCTTACCGGATTATAAAAGCAGGATATAAAAACTACTATTATCCTCATACTCGTATCATCCACTACAAAGGTGAAAGCACCAAAAAAACTTCCACTAATTATGTTATCACTTTTTACAAAGCAATGGTAATATTTGCCAGGAAACACTTTTCAAAGAAAAATGCCTGGCTGTATTCGAGTCTTATTAACCTGGCTATATATTTCAGAGCATTTATTGCACTCTTTAATAGATATATTAAAAAGATATCTCTCCCCTTGCTTGATATTTCATTTATTTATCTGGGAATATTTTTTATAAAAGGATACTGGGAACAGAAGGTTATTTTTCCGCAGGGAGGTCAATACCCTGACGAATTCATTTATCTTATGTTACCTGCCTATATTATTGTATGGCTATTATTGGTATATTACAGCGGCGGATATGATAAACCCCTGAAACTACTTAAACTTATTCAGGGCATCATAATAGGAACAGTTATAATTCTTGTATTTTATGCATTATTGCCCGAATCCTTAAGGTTTTCACGTGCTATTATTTTACTTGGCGCTTTATGGGCTGTTATAGTGATGTCAGGAATCAGGCTAATAATAAGTGCATTGAATATTAAAGACTTTACAATAGGAGAAAACAAAAATAAACGGTTTATTATTATCGGATATCCAGATGAAGCAAAAAGAGTAGCTTCATTATTGAAACGAACAAAACTATCTGCAGGTTTTATCGGCCTTGTCTATCCGGGTTATAATGATATCAGGGATGACGGTTTCGTCGGAAATATCAATCAAATTAAAGATATTATTACTATTTATAAAATTGACGAGATTATTTTTTGCTCCAAAGACATACCTCATCAGCAGATAATCGACAAGATGTCGGAATTGCATGATACACAGGTAAACTATAAAATTGCACCGGAAGATAGCTTATCAATTATTGGAAGTAATTCAATTAATACCTCGGGAGATTTATATATTATTGACATAAAAGCTATTGATAAATACTCAAATAAAAGAAGCAAAAGAATTCTTGATATTATTACCAGCCTCTTATTAATTCCGTTGATTCCCATTCTGATATTTTTTATTAAAAAGCCTCATATATTTATCAAGAACATTTTTATGGTTTTATTCGGTCTTAAAACCTGGGTAGGCTATTACCATGACAAACATGTTCATATAGATAAGTTGCCGAGAATTAAACCAGGAATTTTACATACCGGCGATGCTTTTAAAAACAGGAAGATACCCGGTGAAACATATAACAAGCTGAACATTATTTATGCCAGGGATTATAAGGTAACTAACGATATAAATATCCTGCTGAAAGGATTTTTAAATCTCGGTCGCACCTAATTATTAAATTTAACATTATGGAACTTAAGTTAGAAAAACCACTTGCATTTTTCGATCTGGAAACAACAGGTTTGAAGGTAGCAGTAGACAGAATTGTAGAAATAAGTATCTTAAAGCTTGGTCCTGACGGCAGCAAGATCGTTAAGACTCAGAAGATAAATCCAACAATTCCTATACCTCCTCAAATTTCTATTATTCACGGAATAACCGATGCCGATGTACGAGATGAACCAACCTTTGTTGAAATAGCCGAAGACCTGAATAAACTTTTAGAAAACTGCGACCTGGCAGGATATAACTCAAGCAGGTTTGACATACCATTGCTGGTAGAAGAATTTCTCAGGGCTGGTATAGAATTTGACTTGCGCAACAGGCGCTTTATTGATGTTCAGAATATTTTTCATAAAATGGAACCCCGAACCCTTAAGGCAGCTTATAAATTTTATTGCAAAAAAGAATTATCAAAAGCCCATAGTGCCGAAGCAGATACCCTGGCAACTTATGAAATTCTTAAATCTCAACTGGATATATATAAGCAAACCGATTATGAGGATGAAGAAGGAATAATAAGCAATCCTGTAAAAAATGATGTGCAAGCCCTTCATAATTTCTCCTATAACACTAAAAATGTAGATCTGGCCGGTCATATTGTTTTTAATAACGAACAAATTGAGGTTTTCAATTTTGGAAAATACAAGGACGAATCAGTGGAAGAAATATTTAAAAAAGAACCACAATACTACAACTGGATAATGAAAGCAAATTTCCCACTGTCGACAAAACGAGTTATTACTGCAATAAAACGCAGGATAATACACGAATAAATCGTTAAAATTAACTTCGATGAAAATAATATGTATAGGAAGAAACTATATTGAACATGCCAAAGAGCTTAAAAACCCTATTCCTGATAATCCTGTATTTTTTCTTAAACCCGACTCATCTATAATTACCCGAAACCGGCCTTTTTTTTATCCTGATTTTTCCAATGAAATTCATTACGAAACAGAAATAGTATTAAAAATATGCAAGGTTGGACGTCATATACCTGAGAAATATGCATATAGCTATTATAATCAAATAAGTATTGGCATTGATTTTACAGCCCGTGATTTACAACGCGAATGCAAAGAAAAGGGGCTCCCGTGGGAGATTGCCAAAGCATTTGACTTTTCGGCACCCCTGGGAAAATTTATTGATAAGTATTTATTTGATGATCTCTCAAATATAAACTTTTCGCTACATATAAATAATGAATTAAAGCAGCATGGTAATACCAAGGACATGATCTTTTCATATGACCGGATCATTTCTTATGTTTCGCAGTTCATCACTTTAAAAATGGGAGACCTCATTTTTACAGGAACTCCCGAAGGGGTTGGAACTGTTCATATAGGGGACAGACTCGAAGCCTTTATTGAAAAAGAAAGATTATTATCCTTTATGATTAAATGATTTTTATTTAATCTATTTAAAAATAGATACATGTATTGTATAATGTGCATAATTGTATGTATCTTTGAGCTATAATAAATTCTTATAATTATAAAGTTACTATATTGTAAAAAATAACTGAAGTCAAAACAAAATCTATAATATCATGAAAAAGAAACTAATACTTTTTGTTGCATTTGTATTTAGCACAATATTAATATTCGGACAACAAACCGAACGTACTGTAGAACGCGATTTTGTAGTTTTGGAAATGGTTACAGCCACATGGTGCCAATACTGTCCGGGAGCCGCACTTGGGGCCCAAGATCTTATTGAAAATGGCTGTGATGTTTCAGTAATAGCATACCACAGTTCAACATCAGATCCATTTTACACTACTGCATCAGGATACAGAAAAAGTTACTATAACATAAGTAGTTACCCAACAGCCAAATTCGATGGAGTATTAACACATAAAGGGGGAAGTGAATACCAAAGCCTGTATGAGATCTATTTACCAAAATACGAAGCCAGGAAAGAGATACCGAGTTCCTTTAAAGTAAAGATAAGGGGTGAAAATGACAGCTTACGCTATGATATAACATTAATACTCCGCAAGGTAGATGACTACTCCGGAGATAACCTTAAAGCGCATCTTGTATTAACCGAATCTAAAATTCCATATAAATGGCAATGGCTTGATACATTGAATTATGTTGAGAGAAAAATGGTACCAAATCAGTACGGAACCACAATTGATTTTTCGGAAGAGGATGAGATTGTATTAGAGTTGACTTTTACTCTGGATGAGGAATGGGTTGCTGAAAACTGCGAACTGGTGGCTTTTATCCAGGATAATGATACTAAGGAAATTTTACAGGCTAACAAGGAAGCTTTGACAGAACTTAAGCCTTACGTCCCTCCCATGAAAGCCGGCTTCTCAGTTTCAGATACAACACCATGTGAATGGTCTTATGTTGTTTTTTATGATGAATCTCAAGGTAATGTCGATTATTATTACTGGAGTTTCCCGGGAGGCACCCCGGATACATCTAATGAAAAAGATCCTGTTGTGTATTATAAAGAACCCGGTACATATGATGTATCACTTACTGTTTCAAATGGTCTTGAAAACTCAACTATATCAAAAGAAGAATATATGAACGTTCAGGTATGCACAGATGTAGCTGAGAGAAAAGAAAGCATCATTAGCCTATATCCCAATCCGAGTAATGGTATGTTTAATATTATTTTCAATCAAGAAGTTAATACTGTATCCGACTTAAAAATCATAGACATGCATGGAAGGATAGTACATACCATGAATGATATAAATGTTGAGTCAGGTAATCAGTTTACAATAGACATTAGCAGTTTAGCTGAGGGAATTTATTATTTATATCTGAACAACGAAAATAACAATTATCATAAAAAAATTATAATTCACTAACACTAATAAACCAATATAAACTATTCTAAAATAAATATTCGGAAATAGCTGTAAAACAGGTACTATTTATCCCGGTTAACTTAATTGTAAATAAGTCTAACTTTTCTACACAGTAATTGTATTGATTAACAAATTATACATTTGTATAATTAATAGTGACAATTTGTCTCAAACTGATTTTTGGCAAACAATTTGTAATTTGCAAGTCGTTCAAAACAAAGAATTATCGTACAAAATATTATGGCAATGAACAAAGAACAAAATAAGAAGCAAGAAGAAATTATTCAGGAAAAAGGGACGGAAAAGGATACTGATAGACAGGAAAAACAGAAAGAGGAAATAAAAGACAAAAAAGAAGAAACGCAAACAAAGACAAAAAATAAAAAAACAAAAAAACCTGCTAAGCAAGACGAAAAGATAAAAGAACTGAATGAAAAAATAAAAGAATTAAATGACAAGCACCTGCGTTTGTATTCCGAATTTGATAATTTCAGAAAACGAACTTTAAAGGAAAAAACAGAACTGATCAAGACATCTACGGAAGACATAATTGTTGAATTACTTCCTGTTCTTGATGATTTTGAAAGAGCCTGTAGATCGTTCGATGAAGCTGACAATAACAATAATAGTCTGAAGGAAGGAATCAAGCTGATATTAAACAAGTTCCAAACCGTACTTAAGTCCAAAGGGCTTGAAGAAATTGATTCGGATGGAAAAGATTTCGATACAGACTATCATGAGGCAGTGACTCAGGTTCCTGCCCCATCTGAGGACATGAAAGGAAAAGTTGTGGAAACAATTGAAAAAGGTTATATACTTAACGGTAAAGTAATCAGATATTCCAAGGTAGTTGTAGGAAAATAAATTACTAGTCATAATACAGAAAACTATTCACTGTAATGACAAAAAGAGATTATTACGAAATACTTGAGATTTCACGAGATGCTTCTGACAACGAAATAAAGAAAGCTTACCGTAAAATGGCTTTGAAGCACCATCCGGATAAAAACCCTAATGATGTTCATGCAGAGGAAAAATTCAAAGAAGCGGCAGAAGCTTATGAAGTCCTTAAAGACCCCAATAAAAAAGCCAGATACGATCGTTACGGACATGAAGGAGTAAAAGGCATGGGAGGATTCGGTGCCGGTGGAATGTCGATGGATGATATTTTCAGTCAGTTCGGCGACATATTTGAAGAAGCCTTTGGTGGAGGCTTTGGTGGTTTCGGAACCCGCACACGCCAGCGCAGAAAATTCAACAGAGGTTCAAACCTCCGAGTAAGGGTCAAGTTAAACCTTAAAGAAATTGCCCATGGTGTGGAAAAAAAGATCAGGGTGAAGAAATTTGTCGTTTGTGAATCATGTAACGGATCAGGTGCAGCCGGGGGATCATCTTTCTCAACCTGCTCTGCTTGCCGCGGCACAGGTCAGGTTACACAGGTAACCAATACTTTTCTCGGCCAGATGCAAACCACAACAACATGCCCCTATTGCGGAGGTGAAGGGCAAGTTATCACAAACAAATGCAAAGATTGTAATGGTAATGGTATTGTTAAGGGTGAAGAAGTTATAAGTATTAAAATACCAGCCGGAGTTAGCGAAGGCATGCAAATGTCGGTTTCCGGTAAAGGAAATGAAGGAGCCAGAAATGGTTTACCCGGTGATTTGATTGTACTTATCGAAGAAATACCTGATGATCAACTTGAGAGAGATGGCAGTAATCTCATTTACCATAAATATCTTTCTTTTCCGGAAGCAGCTCTCGGTACTAATATTGAAGTACCTACCATAGAAGGAAAAGCAAAGGTCAACATAGAAGCCGGCACACAATCGGGAAGAATACTCCGGCTCAAAGGCAAAGGTCTTCCTGATATTAATATTCCCGGAAAAGGTGATCTGCTAATAAATATCAACGTTTGGACCCCCAGGTCGCTTAGTAAAGAAGAACAAAAAGCACTTGAAAAACTGCAAAATTCTGAAAACTTCCAACCTAAGCCAACAAGTAAGGACAAAAGTTTCTTTAGCAGAATGAAAGAATATTTTACCACATGAAATATTATTTAACAGATGGATATATTCAAGGCTGAAAAGATAACCAAAAGATTCGTTAATCATACAGCTTTGAGCAATATTAGTTTGAATATTCCAAAGCAAAGTATATTTGGATTACTTGGACCCAATGGCGCCGGCAAAACCACATTTATCAGGATAATCAATCAGATCATTTCTCCGGATGAAGGACAAATGTTTTTTGAAGGAGAAAAAATCCATCCAAAACATATTACATCCATTGGTTACCTGCCCGAAGAACGTGGGCTGTATAAAAAAATGAAACTTGGCGAACAGGCACTGTACCTTGCTCAATTAAAAGGTTTGGATAAGAAAACAGCATATAAAAAATTAAACTACTGGTTTGAAAAATTTGAGCTTCAAAAATGGTGGAACCGAAAAGTAATAGAGCTGTCAAAAGGAATGCAGCAAAAGGTTCAATTCATAACTACAATATTACATAACCCAAAACTGCTAATTTTCGACGAGCCATTCAGCGGTTTCGATCCCATTAATGTTAATATGCTCAAGGATGAAATTATTCAGCTTAGAGATAATGGAGCAACTGTTATTTTTTCCACTCATAATATGGAATCCGTAGAAGAGCTTTGTGATCATATAGTTCTTATCGACAATTCAAAAAAAATACTCGAGGGAGAAGTTAAAGCAATAAAACAAAAATTTAAATCGGATATTTACGAGCTTACCTTAAAAGAAAATAAAAAACATCCTTCGGATATACTTCCCAAAAATTATAAAGTTATAGCCGAGGAGAAAGAAGCCGGATTTATAAAAATCAAGGTGAATATTCCTCCTGAGAATACAGCCAATCAATTACTTGAAAACCTTATGCCTTATTTTGAAATAAACGGTTTTACTGAAATATTGCCAACAATGAATGAAATATTTATTGCTAAGGTTAAAGACAACAAAAAAACAAATTCTGCTGATCGATGAGGAAAACATTACTTATAATAAAACGGGAATATATTACCAGAGTTAGAAAGCGCTCTTTCATAATCATGACCATAATCGGTCCTTTATTAATGGCAGCAATAATGATTATTCCAATTTATGTAGCGCAGTTTTCCGGCGGAGAAACCAAAAATATTGCAATCATTGATGAAACGGGATGGTTTTTTAATAAGTTGCATGATAGCGATAATATCAAGTTCGAACATATTTATTCCGACCTGAATAAAGCAAAAGAGAATTTCTTTAACAAACAATGGTATGCTATTTTATATATTCCAAAAACACAGCTAAGTCTTCCCACAAAAGCCATAATATATTCCGCCAAGCAACCCAAATTACAGATTAAAAAACATATTGAAATCCAGCTTGAAAAAGTAGTTGAGGATAAAAAACTTAGAGCCTCAGGTATTGATCCTCAAATTCTGAAATCAATTAAAACTGATTTTAACTTAAGTTCATTTAAGCTCCAGTCCAACGGAGAAGAAAAGAAAACTTACACAGGATTCAGTATGGGTATTGGTTATTTTGCGGGTTTAATGATCTACTTTTTTATCTTTCTTTTTGGTGTTCAGGTATTCAGAGGGGTATTGGAAGAAAAAACAAACAGGATAGTTGAAATCATAGTTTCTTCCGTCAAACCCTTTCAGTTTATGATGGGAAAAATCCTTGGGATAGCACTTGTTGGATTAACACAATTTATTTTATGGGTTTTTCTTACTATTGGCATCGTATCGGGATTCACAGCTGCATATTCTGACAAACTACCGCAAGATAAAACAGAGGTTTACACAGACAATAATCAGTTGCTGCCTAAACAAGGTACTTTAATGCCAGGTGAGCAACAGGATGAAATCACAAAAATCTTCGAAGCCGTGTATTCAATAAATTACGGTGTTATGATAATAACATTTATTATTTATTTCCTTGGAGGTTATTTGTTATATGCCGCACTATTTGCTGCAATTGGAGGGGCAGTAGATAATGAATCGGATACGCAACAATTCATGTTACCTATAACTATACCTTTAATATTCAGCATAATTATGGGACAATACATAATAAATCATCCAGATTCATCATTGTCGTTTTGGTTATCAATAATACCATTAACTTCTCCTGTAATAATGATGATCAGGATACCTTTTGGCGTTCCCTATTTGGATCTGTTTATTTCCATAGGATTATTAATACTTGGATTTCTTGTTACAACTTGGGTTGCTAGTAAAATATACAGAACAGGTATTTTAATGTACGGATCAAAGGTTAATTATAAAACCTTATGGAAGTGGATTAAATACAGGCATTAAAAGAATATCAATTGAGATATTCTTTCAATGCCTTGTTTTTGAGTATTTTTCTCATCTTCATTATTGATGCTTCTTTTATTTGCCGAACCCTTTCTCTTGTCAATCCGTATTTTTCACCAATTTCATATAATGTCATAGGCATTCCGGCATCCAAACCGTAATATTGTCTTATTATTTCAGCATCTCTTTTGTCGAGTAATGCCAATGCACGTTCAATTTCAACCGAAAGTGAATTTTTTATCATCCCTGAGTCCGGACTTTCCGAATCGGTATTTTTTAATAGTTCTATGAGGTTGTTATTATTATCATCGTCACTCACCGGGGCATCTGCTGAAACAACTTTTACCGGATTTTTAAATGATTCTTCTATCTTTTCATCACTAACATCCATTTCTATAGCAATCTCCTCATTTGTTGGTTCACGTCCCAACTGCTGTCCTAATTTATGCGAAACATTCTTTATTTTATTCATTTCGCTCAGCTTATTCACAGGTAAGCGTATCATTCTTGTATTATTGGATATTGCCTGTATTATAGACTGTCTAATCCACCATACAGCATAACTAATAAATTTAAATCCTTTAGTTGCGTCAAATCTTGTTGCTGCTTCTATCAAACCAATATTACCTTCATTAATAAGGTCTGATAAACTCAATCCGTGGTTCTGGTATTGCTTAGCCACGGAAACAACAAATCTGAGGTTTGCTTTCACCAGTTTTTCCAACGCCATGCCATCACCTTTCTTTATCTTATTGGCCAGCTCAATTTCTTCATCCACACCAACCAAATCATATTTCTTCACATCCTGAAGATATTTCTCCAGCGATGGCATTCTTCTGTCTGTTAACTTATTTAATATAACAAGCTTCCTCATATTCCAATACCTACCTCAAATTAATTGATTTATAAATACTTGATTTTTAGCCTTTTTACAATTTGTACTACAGCTCTCTTTCAGAGCATTATTATACTATCAATATGCATACCAGTTTTTATCTTCATGAACATAGTGACTTATTGACAGAACAATTTTATAATTAATACTGATTATCAGGGAAAATGTTTCAAACGGTCAAAAAAAAGATTCGATCTTATTCGTTACTTTTTATAAAAAGCCTGCAAATGTATAAAATTTTTTAGTAAATCAAAGAACTTTTAAGAAATATTTTATTTTTTTATAAAACCGAAAGGTGAGTTATTATCAATTAACATGATACATAAATTGTGAATTAACAAATATTATTCTATTTTTGCACCCTCAAAAAATCGTAGATTTTAATTAAAAACTATTCAAATGCAAAGTAGAGGAGCCATTAAGTTTTTTGCAATTGTATTTGCACTTGTTTGTTTGTTTCAGCTTTCATTTACTTATTTCACGGGAAGAGTAGAAAATAATGCGGAAGAATATGCACATAGTGAAGTAACAAGACAAATGGCCAGGGAATTAGCTAAAGGTAATGAGATTCTGGAAAGCTACCTGTATGATTCAATTGCCAAATCCAGAGAAACATATTATCTTGATTCAATGTCGAGTGAAGTTGTTTACAATATTCTGTTCAGAAAATACACTTATCAGGATTGTAAAGAGCGGGAAATCAATCTCGGCCTTGATTTAAAAGGTGGAATGAATGTAATGCTTGAAGTAAGAGTTGATGATATAATAAAAGCTCTTTCAGGCAACAGCAAGAATCCCGTATTCCTTGAGGCGCTGGAATTAGCCCGCAAAAAACAAAAAAACAGTCGTGAAGATTTTGTCACACTTTTCGGTGAGGCTTTCGAAGAAGTAGATCCAAATGCAAAAATGGCTGCTATTTTCAGTACTGTTGAACTTCGTGATAAGATCAATTATAATTCAACAAATGAAGAAGTACTAAGCGTTATCAGAAAAGAAACAGAAAATGCCATCGACAGGGCATATAATATTCTTAATACGCGTATCAACCGTTTTGGTGTATCACAACCAAACATACAAAAATTAGCTACTACCGGAAGGATCCTTGTTGAGCTTCCGGGCATTAAAGAACCTGAGCGTGTCCGTAAATTACTTCAGGGTACGGCAAAACTGGAATTCTGGGAAACATATGAGTTCAGTGAACTGCAATCATATTTTCAGGAAGCAAATAAAAAACTAAGAACCGCCATAGGCATTGAAGATATAATTGAAGAAGAAACAGAACAAGCTGAACAGGAGGAAGCATTAGAGACCGGGGTTACTGAAGAAACTGCTCTTCTTGATGAACTTGAAGAAACTGAAGACACTTTAACGACTGATACCACGGAAGAGGATGTCAGTCTCCTCGATCAGTTGGAAGAAGACACAACTGAAAGACCCGGCGAGCAGATGACCTTTGAAGAATATGCAAAGGAAAATCCTTTGTATGCATTTTTGAATCCGGCATACTACCAAAATGAGCAGGGGCAGTGGGTTGCAGGAAGAGGTGCAACCGTGGGCTTTGCTCAGATAAAAGATACGGCGCGTGTAAATTATATGTTAAAAGAAGTAGATAACTTATTTCCTCGCGACCTGAAATTTGCCTGGGCAGTGAAACCACAACCCGAAAGACCCAATCATCTTGAATTAGTTGCGCTAAAAGTAACATCACGCGACGGCACAGCGGCAATGAGTGGCGATGTTATAACTGACGCTCGACAGGATTATTCTCAAACAGGTGCGGTAAATGTTACACTTGACATGAACTCGGAAGGTGCCAGCATATGGAAAAGGCTTACAGGAGAAAATGTTGGTAAACAAATAGCTATTGTTCTCGATCGTTATGTTTATTCTCATCCTACGGTTCAATCAGAAATTCCAAGCGGTAGATCAAGCATATCGGGTGGCAACATGAGCATTGAAGAAGCCAAAGACCTTGCTAACATATTAAAGGCAGGTAAATTACCCGCCCCGGCGAGAATTGTTGAAGAAGCAGTTGTAGGTCCTTCACTAGGTCATGAAGCAATCAATGCAGGACTTTGGTCTTTCCTGATAGCTTTCATCCTCGTGCTGTTTTATATGATAATTTATTATAATCATGCAGGCTGGATAGCAGACCTTGCACTGTTGACAAATATATTCTTCCTCTTCGGTGTACTTGCATCCCTGCAAGCTGTACTTACACTACCCGGTATAGCAGGCATCGTGCTTACCCTCGGGATGTCGGTAGATGCCAACGTAATTATCTACGAGCGTATAAAAGAAGAGGTCAGGGCAGGTAAGGGTACACGCCTGGCTATAGCTGATGGTTATAAAAATGCTTATTCAGCTATAATTGACGGTAACGTTACCACGCTACTGACTGGTATAGTTCTTTTTACCTTTGGCTCGGGACCGGTACAGGGATTTGCCACTACACTCATAATAGGTATTTGTACATCGCTGTTTTCAGCTATATTCATCTCAAGACTTGTTTTCACATTTTTCCTTAATAAAAACAAAAAGATCTCTTTCGATAATAAAATCACCAAAAACATACTAACAAACGTAAATTTCGATTTCCTCAAGGTGAGAAAAGCTGCTTATGTTTTTTCATCAATAATAATAATAATAGGAATAGCATCTCTCTTCATAAGAGGATTGAGCGTTGGGGTTGATTTTTCAGGAGGACGTACATATATTGTGCGTTTTGATGAACCTGTTTCTACTTTAGATGTTCGAGATGCCCTTACCGTTGAATTTAATGATTCTCCGCCAGAAGTTAAAACGTTTGGGCCGAATAAACAGGTTAAAATAACAACCGAATTCATGATTGATGACGACTCCAAGGAAGTTGACTCTATTCTTCAAAGAAAGCTTTATAATGGTCTGAGACAGTTTTATTCTGACACAACACTATCATATAACAACTTTGTTTCTGATATAGATATAGAGAATAAAATGATAGGGATACTAAGTTCTCAAAAGGTAGGCCCAACAATTGCAGACGATATCAGGAACAAAGCTTTTATGGCGGTTGCCTTTGCTCTCGTGGTTATCTTCGTATATATTGCAATCCGATTCAAACGCTGGCAATACGGACTTGCGGGCGTTATTGCTCTTTTCCACGATTCATTAATAACTATATCTTTATTCTCTTTATTCTACAATGTTCTGCCATTTAATATGGAGGTCGACCAGGCCTTTATTGCTGCAATACTTACAATTATCGGATACTCAATAAATGATACCGTAATTATCTTCGACAGGATAAGAGAGTATTTGAAACTTTATCCCAGAAAAGATATGAAAAGTAATATTAATAGTGCATTGAACAGCACATTAGCACGTACTTTTAATACTTCAGGGACAACAATGGTAGTATTGATCATCATATTTATCTTCGGAGGCGAGATAATCAGAGGCTTTATCTTTGCATTACTGATCGGTATTTTAATAGGTACTTATTCATCTCTTTTCAATGCAAGTCCTGTTGTTTATGACCTGACTGGAGAAAAAGCACAAAAAATCAAGGACAAAAAGCTCAAAGGAAAAACAAAAGGGAAAAAAC
This sequence comes from uncultured Bacteroidales bacterium, assembly GCA_964550205.1. Lineage (GTDB taxonomy): Bacteria > Bacteroidota > Bacteroidia > Bacteroidales > JAIOZK01 > JAIOZK01. Next base: position 18,025 of record CAZJYD010000018.1, on the reverse strand, counting down.
AAAGAAGAAGATAAACCAAGTCTTTATTGCTTTGAAAAGGCCCGTAACATTTCGGGACTTTTTTTATTTTTGTTATAATATAACAAATGAAAGTAATGCAAGGATTTATACTCCTCTTTTTTGATATCAGTGGAGGTGAGATTTTAATTATTCTCATCGTTGCATTTCTTGTATTCGGACCGAGAAAATTTCCTGAATTAGCTAAAAAAATTGGAAAAACTCTCAATCAAGCCAGAGAGGCTTCAGACTCTATTAAAAGAGAAATTCAACATGAAGCTGATAATATAAAAAACAATATAGATCCTGAAAACGCAGAAAAAGAAAAAGGAAATACAGGAAATAAAAATAATTCCAAAAGCAATAAACATAATCAAAAAAAATAAAGGCAAATAAAAACTCAACTAAATAATAAATCCTTTTTATCGTTGAAATATTACCTAAATAAGGAAAAATAATGAAGAAGATACTAATAAATATTTTTGTTGTTACTATCATTGCATTGTTTTCACAGGCTACATTGGCACAGAACAGGCATGTTGAAGCTGCTGATGATGCTTTTGACAACAATAAGTTTACTACTGCAATAGAAAAGTATAAGAAGGCATATACAAAAGTAAAAGGCGATGAAAAGGAGCAAAACAGGATCAACTATCAACTTGCAGAATGTTACCGTTTGACAAACAATTTAAAAAGAGCAGAAATTCAATATAAAAGACTTATTAGAAAAGAATATCATAAAGAGAGACCGATCATACATCTTTATTATGCCGATGTTTTAAAAGCTGATGAAAAATATGAGGAAGCACTTGAACAATATAAAGCTTACGCCGAAGTTGTCCCCGAAGATCCAAGGGGAAAAAACGGGATATTGTCCTGCGAGAAAGCACTTGAATGGATAGATAATCCAACAGAACATCAGATAAATTATGAAAGGAAATTAAGTTCTCGTGAATCAGACTTTGCTCCTGCATACGCCTCGGATAACTATAATGCAATTATTTTCACTTCAACACGTGAGGGTGCTACAGGTAAGCAAATCGATGAATGGACTGATCAAAATTTCAGCGACATTTTTATCAGCAGAAAAGACAGAAAAGGTGAATGGAGCATACCGGTGCTGCTTGACAATCCTGACGGTGAAGGTGAAGATGTTATCAATACCGAATCAAATGAAGGTGCGCCTATAATGAACAGCGATTTCACCAGACTTTATTTTACACGTTGTCCTAATGAGGATAAAACTTTTTCCGGTTGCCAGGTATACAAAAGCACAAGGAGAGGAAGAAGCTATTCAGCACCCGAGATGATCTTAATAGGTAACGACACAAATGCTGTTATTGGTCATCCAACACTTACGGAAGATGAATTAACAATGTATTTTTCTTCCGATCGCCCCGGCGGATTTGGAGGTAATGATATTTGGATTGCAACAAGGGAAGATATTAAAGATGAATTTGGAAGACCTTACAATTTAGGGCCGGTTATTAATACTCCGGGTAATGAGTTATTTCCTTTTATTAGAAAAGACACTATTTTGTATTTTGCATCTGACGGCCATCCGGGCCTTGGTGGATTGGATATATTCAAAACAGCACTAAATCAAGATCAGGAATGGAGTACACCGGAAAATATGAAAGTGCCTATAAATTCCAGCGGTGATGATTTTGGTATAATTTTTCGCCCCGATAAAAAAGAAGAAGGTTTCTTCTCTTCCAACCGCAGATCTCATCGTGGTTATGACGATCTTTACTCCTTCGTTATTCCTCCATTAGAATTTACACTTTCAGGCACTGTAAAAGATGATAGAACACTACTGTTCATTGAAAATGCCACTGTTGAATTAATAGGTTCCGATGGAACTTCTGTATCTACCAGAACAAATCAAGACGGTGTGTATATGTTTGGCAAATCCCAGGTTTTACCTTATACAACATACGAAATTATAGTTACTAAAGATAATTATTTCACAGAAAAGGGAACTGAAACAACAGTTGGATTAGAAGAAGCCAAAGAGCTAACAAGGGATTTTGTGCTTAAACCTATTCCGGAGGAGCCGATTGTATTACCTGAAATACTTTATGATTTTGCAAAATGGGATCTTAAACCACAGTATCAAGATTCCCTTCAGGGCTTGATCAAAACATTAGACTATAACGAAACCATGGTAATTGAGCTTGCTTCTCATACTGACCTTAGAGCATCAGAAGAATTCAATGATGTGCTCTCACAAAAACGTGCACAATCAGTTGTGGATTACCTCATTGAAAGAGGTGTTGACCCGGATCGCTTGGTAGCTAAAGGCTATGGAGAAAGAGTTCCAAGAAAGCTTAAAAAGGATATTAATCGCGATGGATTTCTTTTTGAAAAAGGTACTGTACTTACCGAAGATTTTATTAATTCATTATCTTCTGAAGAAGAAAAAGAAGCAGCTCACCAGCTTAACCGCCGAACAGAATTTAGAGTATTAAGGAAGGATTTTGTCCCGAAATCCAAACCTGTACTTGCACAGAAAAAAGAAATTGATATAATTACCAATCCTGAGGAAGATATTATAAAATATACTTCTGATCCGGTAACGGGAGAAATACAGGCTATTTGCACTCTTAATGGTTATAGTATGCAATTTACCTATGGCACTCATGTGCGTCCGAGTTTATCGCTTATTAAAGCATTGGAACTTCTGAACAAAGGCGCCATAAGTAAAAACGATTTTAAAGGAAATCCCGAAGAAATTCTTGCTAATAATACAATTGTCAATAATGCTGTAATTGTCATTGATGAATTGAGGATTGGAAACTCCACAATAAATGACATTGATTTTATCGTACAGCATAATCTCAGGCATCCGTTGATGTTTGGAAGACAAACCTTTGAAAAATTTGGAAAATTCAGGATAGACAGAAATAAAAAAGAAATTGTCTTCGGTGAAAAAAAATCAGATCAATCAAATGAATAGTTAATGTCTGAACAATCACGTTACGGCAAGCGAGGTGTATCTTCATCCAAAGAAGATGTGCATAAAGCAATAAAGAAAATTGATAAGGGAATATTTCCCAATGCTTTTTGCAAGATAATCCCTGATATCATGGCCGGAAATAAAGAATATTGTAACATCATGCATTCCGATGGTGCCGGCACCAAATCTTCCCTGGCATACATATACTGGAAAGAAACAGGAGATAACTCTGTTTGGAAAGATATTGCCCGGGATGCTATTGTAATGAATATTGATGATCTTGCTTGTATAGGTGTTACTGATAATATCTTATTATCTTCTACAATCGGAAGAAATAAAAACCTAATACCGGGTGAAGTAATATCATCAATCATTAGCGGAACGGAAGAATTTCTTGAAGAATTAAGAGAACTTGGAATTGCAATTTACTCCACAGGAGGTGAAACCGCCGACATAGGTGACCTTGTAAGAACTATAGTGGTTGATTCAACGGTAACGGCAAGAATTAAAAGATCAGAAGTAATTGGAAATAATATTCAACCCGGAGATGTTATTATCGGATTGGCTTCGTTCGGACAGGCAACTTATGAAAAAGAATATAACAGTGGTATTGGCAGTAACGGCCTTACCTCAGCAAGACATGATGTATTAAATAAATCCATATCAACAAAATATCCCGAAAGTTACGATCCTTCAATACCTGAAGAACTAGCCTATTCAGGAAAATTAAATTTGACTGATCCAACTGAAATAAAAGATATGGATACCGGTAAACTGTTACTATCCCCTACCCGCACATACACTCCTGTTATCAGGGAAATACTTAAATTACACCGTCAGCAAATTCACGGTATTATCCATTGTACCGGTGGAGGCCAAACCAAAGTACTGAATTTTGTAAATGATCTCAGGATCATAAAGAATAACCTGTTTCCCGCACCACCTGTTTTTAAAACTATCCGTCAGCAATCAGGAACAGATTGGCAGGAGATGTATCAGGTTTTCAGTATGGGCCACAGGATGGAATTATATGTTCCTGATGACATTGCCAATGACCTAATTAAAATTTCAGAGCAATTTAACGTCAAAGCTAGTATCATTGGCCACTGCGAGAAAGCTGACAGCAAATTCCTCGAAATCAAAACAAAAAACGGTACTTTTAAATATTACTAATCTCCGGAAAAATGAAAATAAAAACTCTTTTAGCCTTTGCTATAATAGCAAATACATGTAATCTGTCAGCACAGGTAAAAGAATTATCCCGTATTGGCCAGACTCCGGGAGGTGCAAGTTCTTATGTTGGTTATGACAGTGCTGGTCAGAGGTTATTTTCGGGATGTGGCACCAGTATTTGGGTATATGATGTTTCTGATACTAATAATTACCACGTAATTGCAAAACGCCCACTTATGGGGCTGGTTAATGAAACAGACCTTTACGGAGATATATTATTTGTAGCTGCAACTCATGATGGATTATGGGCACTCGATGTAAATTCCGATACATTAACTCCCCTGGCTCATTATAAAGTATATGGTGACTCAGCAGCTTATGATATGTGGCGTACCAACGATACAATTTATATGGCTGATATGAAAAGTGTCAAGGTTCTTAAATATGATACAGTAAACGGATTTACAAAAATAGATCAGTTTGGTAATGTAAATGCAAATGCTGTTGCCAGACGAGGTAATTATATTGCAGTTGGTTGCCGGGGCTTTGCAAAAGGTACTGTTGATATTTATCATGTTAATGATCTGGAAACCCCTGTTGCTTCATGGAAAAATAATAAAATTTGGAATTTGCAGGATTTGCAGTTTGCCGATCTTAATGATAATATAATTTACATATGCGGGGGTACACAAAATCTTTTATTCACAAAAAGCTACTTTTTTGCCATCAAATTTACCGGCGACTCATTATATGCCCTTGATAGTTTTTCTGTGAACGGAGTAATAGGTCTTGCCCAGGCAAATATTATCAATATGGACTCGAGGAACGATACTTTGTTTCTTGCAACCACAGCAGGCTTGAATAACAAACTGGAAACCATCGTCCCTATACTTGATGCAAGCGGCCTGCCTGAAGATACATTAAAAGAAATTGGTTACGTGCGGCCTGGTTTGTGGCATTTCGACGTAGCCTTGATGAATGGAACACCTTATCTTGCAATGTCTTCCGAATGGTACGGAGTACTCATCAGTGATGTTTCGGAACTTGAACCATTGGATACATTGGGATTTTTGGAAACAGGAGGTTGGACCGACAGAAGTTTTATAAGAAATGATACATTGTGGGTTTGCCATAGAGGATTTGGGCTGTCTGCATATATTTTAGACAGCCTGTACTATAATGCAGGATATTTAAATGATGGTGAAATACTACATATATTTACACAATTTGTTAGTGATTTTGATTTTCTGAATGATACCCTCATCATACTGAATACTGCGGAAATATTTAATCTTTCTCCGTGGTTAGCCGGTGGACATCCTGAAAAAGCAGGTGAACTGGATATTGGATTTATTGGATCAATGAATTACATGGAAACCAATACAGGTCCAAGAGTTATTGCAGGATTTAGTCATATTATACCAATGCCCACAGCCCTCTTGTTGTGTGATCCTTATGATACTCTTAATACGGAACCCATAATGGACAGTATACAAATAAAAAGTAACGTATTTGGTGTTGATGTATCCGGTGACACTGTTTATACCGGACGCACAATTAGTAATCAACAATATCTTGCTTTATATAAAATAATTGATGATGAATTTGTTTTGATTGATACTATAGCTTCACCCGGAGAGATCAGCTCAATTTCTGTAGAAAAAAATAAAATTGCCGTAACATGCGGATTCAGCGGAATGGCCTGGTATACGTTAAATAACACAACGCTTGTTCTGGAAGGCACCTTGTTCGATTGGGGTTTTTCACCTGTCGGGGTATTTCTAAAAAATGATTATGCCTATATAGCAGATAAATTTTTCGGACTTAAAGTATATGATATATCAACAACCGAAGCAGAGCTTAGGGCCGAATGCACCGGTACAGGCGGTTGGTATAATATGTTCGGATGTACATCGGTTGACGTAGGATCGGATGGTATAATCTACCTGAGCGACTTTCAAGCGGGCGTAATCATCATAGAACCCTTTGATATAAACACATACAGAGAAGAGCAATTATTGCACTCAACCGGAAAAACATATTTAACCATATATCCTAATCCTGCTTATACGGATATCAATATCAAACTAGTCTCGGTTACAAATGATAGATTAAAGGATGTTGTAATCTATAATAACGGAAAAAGAATTCTTGAACTCGAAAATATAAATTCTGAAGTTGCAAGAATTCTTCTGGGTGATCGCCCTGCGGGCTTATATTTGATCAGTGCTACTACAACTCAAAATAAAATATTAAATAGAAAACTTATTGTTTATTAGCCTTGAGTTGTATTAATCATATTAATAGTTGCTGATCTCAACATCTGCATGATAAGTTTCTATGGTAATCCTCGATTGAGGATTTTTATCCCGGCTAATTGTACCTTTATATTTGTCGGAAGTATGTGATTTTTCATACCTGTTAATATTTGCATAAGCTTCAGGATATTCCAGAGAACCATATTTCATATCGACTTCTAAATAATAACTGGCATCTTTATCGATTTCAAGCTCAATACCCGCATAATTTGATCTGATATCAATAGCGTTAAAATCACTATTCACATAATCAACCTCAAGGCCGCCATAATTCAGATCAATAATTATCTCCTTCTCAACTTTACCGATTTCAACAACTGTGTAATTTGATTCACAATCTATTGCATAAACACTTTCAATTTCCAGATCATCATAGCCTGTGTTTATTTCCATATTTCCTATAGCACCTAATTCCAGATCGGAATATTTAGTGCTGATCTTCATTTCCTCAGCTTCATCAAGTGTAAACTCAGAATACTTCATTTCAACATTTGCCTTTCCCATTTTCTCAATATATCCTTTTCCATAACCAAGGTATATTTCTCCATTTGCAAGATCATTAACTTTCATATCCCCATACTTTACACCAACTTTAGCTTTACCACTTGTTCCTTCGATGAATAAATCACCATATTTCATAAAAAATCAATATCCAGTGTAGGAGGCATTTTAACATCATAATCTATCTCTATTTCGCAACCACCTCCACATCTGGCATTATCCAGTTTTGTGATAGCTTCAACATACTTAGCATCACCCGTAATATCAATATGTATATCATCAAGCAATTCAACAGCTTTGGACTCAGACCTGTGTTCAACCCTCACATTCACAGTTATCATAACGCTGCTCTTATTCCAGTTCTCACAGTGTATTGATCCATACTTATTTGAAACTCTCAATAATGCATCTTTTTTTACTTCATATTCTTTTTTAATAGTTTTTGTAAGCTCTTTTGCACTGGCTGTAAATGCCAATATCAATGCAATGCTTATTAAACATGGCTTTGTAATATAATTTATAAATTTCAAACTGCGATTTACTGTCACCATTACGGCAACCCTCAATAAGTTGTTCGTAAATATTCCCGTTTTTACTCTTTAATCCCATAATGATTTTGTTTAAAGACTTTATAAAATTTCAAATGTTACACTTTTTAGATAATTTTGCACAAAAAAATAATGCCATTAATTCAATCTTTTGAAAAATCCGGTAATTATTTATTCCGACACCGCAGTTACTTCCCGGTTATTTTATTGGTTATTGCCATACCCGTAATATATTTTACAAATTACAAAAACATAATTCCAATCGCAAAAATCCTTATCACAATTGTTGCAATTATGTTCAGTCTTACTGGATTTATTGTCAGGGCAATATCCATTGCCACAACTCCCAAAGGAACTTCAGGAAGGAATACCGAAAAGCAAGTTGCCCAATCTTTAAACAAAACCGGAATCTATTCTTTGGTAAGACATCCGCTTTACCTTGGAAATTATTTCATTTGGTTAGGAATTGTAGTATTTACATTTAATATTTATTTTATAGTTATAATCTCTCTTTTTTTCTGGCTTTATTATGAAAGAATTATGTTTGCTGAGGAAAGATTTCTTGAAAAAAAATTCGGAAAGGAATTTTTAAACTGGGCTGAAAACACTCCGGCATTTTTTCCATCCTTTAAAAACTATAAAAAAACAATTATTCCTTTTTCCTTTAAAAGTATTCTCAGGCGAGAGTATTCAGGATTTCTTGCAACAGTTTTCACCTATGCATTTATTGATCATTTAAGAATACTTTTTATTACAGGTAAAATAGAATATGACAGAATATCAACATATATTTTGCTGGCAGTAATAATTGTTACTTTGATATTACGATCATTGAAACATCATACAAACATTCTCAATGAGGAAGGCAGGTCTTAAACAACTACCTTTTTAATATAATCCGAATTGAGTATTCCCAGAATGCCCAAATAATCAAGATCAAAAGCAACCAGGTCTCCAACTTTAATTTTAGACCTGTTTTGTCCCAAATCCAGAATAATCATATCAGAACTTGCTCCTGAAAAGTCAATATTTCTTTTTTCAGGGGTTATATAATCGATCTGGATATCAAGTAGTCCTATATCCAAAATAGCTCTGTATGAAGACTTGCCATAATCTTTTTCATTTATTTCAATCTGATCGCCTGCCACATTGGTGCCGAACTCACCAACAGGTACTTTTGGTTTTTTAGTTAGCTCAATTATTTCAGCATATAGTTTAAAAACATCCGTTTTCATACCTTTTATCGATTTGCCTGTTATCAGGTTCTTACCATTATATAATGTTTCGCCTACCCTGAAATGGTTAATTCCCTTCGGTATAAGCTTTTTAAATATTAAAGGAATTGTCACTGATGAACCGCCTGAAACCCATCTTATCTTCTTGTTGAATTTTGCTTCTATTAATTGCTCATAAAGACTTAGCTGTACCATTTTATCCTGAGTGGGCATAACACCACTAAGGCAGTTCAAGTTCGTCCCCAAACCTATCACTTCAATATTAGGTAACTCAAAAATGCTTTGATAGAAATCCAATAGTTGATCACCTACTACACCTTCACGTAAATCGCCCATCTCGATCATTATGAGTATTTTGTGTTTTTTATTTTGTCTTGCAGCTTCATCCGATATAAGTTTAATCGTAGAGTACTCGGTGTTTAAGCTAACATCAGCATAGCGTACAAGATTTTTAATACTGCGCTTTGCCGGCGGCCTGATATAAACTGTCTGAACTGATGGTTTCAGCTCTTTAATCGCTTTCAGATTATTAATTCTTGAATCATGAATCTCTTTGATATCCAGATTTAACAACTCTTTTAAATACAACTTGTTTCCACAAAGTAATTTGCTTACGATCCCCCATTCAATGCCATTCTTTGTAAACAAATTATCAAGAAATTCATAATTATGTCTTAACTTTTCTCTATGTAGTTCTATAAAAGCCATAATATAATGTTTTTAATCCGTAACTATTCTTGTAATTGATGCAGGTAAACGTACTAATAATTCGTAGTTTATTTGCTCACTCATCACGGTGAAAGACGCAACTGAGATAGTATGATCGCCTTGTGTGCCCACTAATACGACCTCATCGCCAACTTCCACATCAGGCAAATTACTAACATCAGCAATCAACATATTCATATTAACCATACCAATAACATTCACCCTGTTACCATTAATCAGTATTGTTCCCGTATTACTCAAAGATCTGTTGTAACCATGCGAATAACCTATAGGTATAACAGCTATTTTCTTATTATCGGTAGAAAAATATGTTGTCCCATAACTGATAAACTCTCCCTGATTAACGGTTTTAACTGTCATAACTGTACTCTTCCATGATATCACACGTTCAAGAGGATCGGTTTTATTTAACCGACGGTTTATGTAATGAATAAATGTTTCAATTCCCGGCCAGAAACCATATTGCATAATCCCAATCCTAACCATATCCATTTGTGTTTTTGGATAGGTCATAGCGGCTGCTGAACTGGCAGTATGTTTTATCTCAGGTTTAATGCCCTGATCAATAAGCCAGTTATATATCTTATTGAATTTTTTGTATTGTTTCTGAACCCTAACATGATTTGCAATGCTTTCGGCACCAGCATAATGAGTACATAATCCTTTCACAATAATGTTGCTGAGGTTTTGCTTTATCAATTCAACAACTTTATCAAGCGTCTTTCGTTTAAATCCGGTTCTGTTCATTCCGGTTTCTACTTCAATATGTATTAATGCTGGCTTTTTTAATTTACGTGATACATCAATAGCTGCCAGCAACCTGTCTATTTCAAAAACATAGAATTCAACATCATTTTCAATAACCCATTCCAGTTCATCATTATCAACCCATCCCATTATCATAACATCACTGGTTTCTTTTTTCTCTTTACATACCTCATAAGCTTCATCAGCACTGAATACCGAAAAATGATCAATCCCATTTTCCTCAGCTATCGGAATAAATTGTTTAATTCCATGACCGTAAGCATTACCTTTTACGACGGAACTCAATTTTACATTATTGCCGAAGTAATCCTCCAAAAATTTCAAATTGTTTTCCAGAGCTGATTTGCTTAGTTCAATTACCGATGTGCTTCTGATATCCATTTTTTAGCTATTTAGTAAATGATTATAAATTGAGTAAAACATTCTTATTCCTGTCTCAGTAATTTCGTCCGGGAAATTATAATCAGGATTATGTAACTGAGGACTATTAACACCAGAACCTAATCCGAACAAAGCCCCTTTGTAATTCATTAAAAAATGCCCAAAATCTTCCGACCATCTGAAAGGGTGTTTATTACGGATGATATTAAATCCATTGTTTTCTGCTATTTTTTCAACACATTCCACTGCTTTATTTTCGTTAACAGTAGCAGGAAATTCCTCAACCCAACTTATATAATATTTCAGCTTTTCTTCATTTGTAACTTTATCAACAATATCAAGTGCATGTTCAGTTAATACATCCATATCATCATTTCTGTATGACCTGAATGTTGACATCAATTCAGCATATCCAGGGTTTGTTCCAAAAGCTCTTTCGCCTAATTTTACATGGATAATTGTAATCAATGAGAAATCTTTAAATGTTTTCTTGTTCTTATACAAATCATTAAACTCATTAATAATCCTTGAAACCGCCATGGCTGGATTAATACCATTTTCCGGTTCGCCGGCATGGGATGATTTGCCCATTAATTTAACTATTAATCCTTTGGAAGCAGATGCAAAAGTATTCTTTCTTGTTATAATACTATTTAGTTCATACCCTGGCAAATTATGCAGAGCAAAAGCATAATCTATATTAAGGGACTTAAACTTAGAATCCTTAATAACTTTTGCAGCTCCCTGACCTGTTTCCTCTTCCGGTTGATACAATAAAACCACCTTACCCTTTTTAGTACGCTTATTATTTAATAGTTGTGCCAGGCCTGAAATCATTGCCATATGACCGTCATGTCCACACTTATGACTTACATTAGCTTTTTCCGATCGATAGCTTAGATCATTAATTTCATCAATAGGCAGTGCATCAAGCTCACACCGGAATAATACAACGGGTCCTGATGTTTCCCCGTTATATACTGCAGCAAGCCCATGCCCTGCAATACCGGTAATAATATCATCAGGCTTATACTGTATTAAATAATCAAGGACGATTTCAGCAGTTTTTTCTTCGCTACCGGAAAGGTCTGGATTCTTATGCAGCTTTTTTCTTAAATCGGTAAGTTCTCCGATATTTATCTTAAAACTCATTTATGAAATATAAAGATACTACTTTTTTTTGTAACGATATTCCAGATATTTATTTGTAAATCCTACCTTTTCATATAGAAATCTTGCCGGATTATCCGGTTCCACATGAAGCTTAATATCACCACTGGCATTTTTCATTGCCCTCAGGATTAATTTTTTACCAATGCCTTTGCCCCTGTAATCTCTGTGGACCGCGATATAAACCAGAACATTTTCAGGAATATAACCTTTCATTCCTGTCCTGTTGAAAACAACTGCACCTATTATCTGATCATCCTCAAGACCAAGAAGTATAAAACCTCCACTTACCGATGTTTCCTGTAATGCATAATCCAATGCTCTCATAATATCTTCTTCCGTATCACCGTATTGATCAAGGTGCTTATGCAAGAATTTCATAATTTTTCTTTTTTCAACCATCCCCGCAGGGTTTAACGAATCAAGAATTTTGTATTTCATAACTTGGTTTCCTTTTTCTATTTATTGTTAAATAATGAACCAAAACATATATTATAAAAGATGAGCTGATACCAAATATATTCGGATCGAGTTTTAGTGGCAAGGGTATATTGATCACTATTAATGTTAATGTAATGCCACCACCAAATATCATAGACATTAAAGCAGCCAGAGAGCTTCTTCTTTTCAGAAACAAAGCTCCTAATACCGGAATGAATAAACCGGATACCATAACTGCATATGAATATAACATAAGTTCCAGTACCATTTTCATTTTCATTGCGATAAGTAAAGCTGTTATTCCTATAATAAATGTTAAAACCTTAGAAAACAACAATGTTCTTTTATGGTTTAAATCAATCTTAAAAGCCTTACCCAAAATATCCGACAATAAATTACCTGACGCTGCCATAAGGCAACTGTCGGCCGTTGAAAGAATAGCTGAGAAATATGCTGACAATATTAATCCCATTAAACCAACAGGAAGTATATTTCTTAGTAGCAGAGGTAAACCCATTTCAGAATCCAGGTCTGCTCTCGTAGCATAGCCCATATCGACAAACATGCCATTTTCAAAGGCTACTCTTGCAAATAGGCCCAACAGAACACCCATAAAGGCCATTACCGGGTATTCAAATACGCCTGCAATATACCATGCACGCTTAGCTTGTTTTACCGACTTTGTAGCATAAATACGCTGATAGAGGGTCATTCCCACAAACCATATAGGTAAAATTGTAACCAGCCAATTTATCATATCCTGCCAGGTCAGGTTTGTTAGTGTAAGAAATTCCGGTTTAACGGTTTCTTTAATTACTTCATATCCACCAATAGCCCTGAAGGAAAAAGGAATGCCAATAAATATCAATCCGCTCAGCAGTATGGCCCATTGAACACTATCTGTATAAATAACAGCTTTCAGTCCACCTAATACTGTGTAAATAATTGCAACTGCTCCCATCAATAGTAATGCGGAGTTTAAATGTAAATCGCCAAAAGTTGCGGAAGCCAGCTTGGCACCGGCTAATAGCTGAGAACTTGTAAAACCTATGTAACCAATTGCTGAGATAATTCCAGCCATTAAGGCTACCTTCTGATTATAGAAACTTTCAAATATCTGAGGAAAAGTAAAAAGCTGAACTTTCTGGGATAGCTTTTTAACTCTTGGAATTAAAAAAACAGCACTCAACCATGCTCCAAGCAATCCTGTGAATAACATCCATGATCCGGCAAGTCCTATCGCAAATCCCAAACCTCCCAATCCTATGGAAAATCCACCTCCTACATCAGTAGCAACAACTGACAAACCTATATGGAAACTTCCCATTTTTCTTCCACCAACAAAGTAATCATCTACATTTTTATTCTTTTTATGAAAATAAAAACCAATACTTAACATTACAGTTATGTATAGTATAAAAATGAGAAGATCAACTATATGCATAAATTATAAGCTATTGATTTATGTAAGTAAAATTTTAACCAAAACGGCTTATTTCATGTTGATTTGAAGAATTCCGATATTTTCCAGTTTATTGTTATTGAGTATTTGAATGATCTTTCCATAATTTTCAAGGGGAACAACCAAATTAAGTTTTCCATTGGTTTTAGCTGCTTCATCTGAAAGAACCCTGCATTTATCAATAAGTTGTTCTTCATTGGGTTCATCGGCTATTTCAACTTCAAACATTAGTTTCGAATCATTATGAATAGCTACCATATCAGGTATAAATTCCTGATCCCTACCGGTAATACTTATCTTTTCAGGATCTTTCATTCCGGAAAGCTTAGATCTAATATTCTTATATCCTTTCTCTTTCAGGTAGTCGAGTAAAGCTTCCAGTATTATTTTCTTTATTTTGGTCATCACTTATAAATAATTAGTTTCTGTACGAACAAAATTAGTTATAATATTTTAACCGGCAATGATAAAATATTATTTTATAGAAAAATAACTAATAAAACTTCTTCTATTAATTCGCTTACGAACTAATATATAAAATGCCATGTCCTGATAGCCGGAAAATTCCTGAGAATTTAATTTTTGTCTCCGCGAATTTGTTTATCAGGATCTTCTACGGTAACTATGGGTTCATCAATTGTAATAATAGCAGAAGCCGGAACATCTTCTATTTCAAGGTATTTTACAAGAAGGTTCAGAGCTTCCCTGATCTCCTTAAGCTTGTTTTCCGGCATTTTCGATAATTTTCTGGATAATTGATCGTGAATCAACTCGGGTGATTTTTTTATTATGTCAGCTCCTTTTGAGGTAAGTGCAACAGGTGTCACACGTTTATCTTTCATCCTGGGCAAACGGGCAACAATTCCACGATTCTGCAACCGGTTAATAATGCCTGTTGTTGTGCTCATATTCAAATTAAGATATGCGGAAATCTCAGATAATGATGCCTGAAAATTATTCCTGCTCGATAAAAAATTTAAACACAACAATTGTGGTATGCTTATCCCGTGCTCTTTTTGAATCCTCTTCGATTCGATATTTAATGATCTTACAATTCTTCTAATATTTATAAGAATATCTGTATGCTCCATAATAACAATATTTTATGGTGCTATATCAGCATCCAAATACTACTATCAAATTTAATACTATTTTTGTTAAAATATCTTTATTTTGAAAACCAAGTTACTTTATACGCATATCTATGCTTTTTTATCTATGCTTTTCTGGGGTGTTTCTTATGTTTGGACAACAATTGTCTTTAAATACTATAGTCCTGTAACAACAGTTTTTCTTCGACTGTTAATTTCAACTATCATTCTCTTTTTATTTATTATTATATTTAACAAGATCGAAAAAATAAAGCGCAAAGATATAGGAATACTATTACTTTCAGCTCTTTTTAATCCTTTTCTTTATTTTCTGGGAGAAAGTTACGGAATTAAATATACTTCTCCTACAATCAGTGCTGTTATTATTGCTACTATACCATTATTCACACCAATTGCTGCCTATTATACAATAAAAGAAAGAATCACATCTTTAAATATTTTTGGAATAATAATTTCTTTTGCGGGAATACTTCTTATACTTCTAAAAAAGGACATGAGTTTCAGAGCTTCACCAATAGGTGTACTATGTTTATTTGGAGGTGTATTAGCAGCAATTTTTTATACAGCCTTATTAAAAAAACTAACGAAAAGCTATTCCCCATTGATTATCATAACTTATCAGAATTTTATCGGAATTTTCTACTTCCTGCCATTATTTCTAATTTTTGAATGGAATGATTTCATACAGGTCGTTCCGAATATGGAATTGATCTTTTCATTGTTGCAGCTTGCCATATTTGCCTCCTCATTTGCTTTTATTTTTTATACCATTGCAATTAAGAACCTTGGAATGAGCAGAACCAATGTATACTCCAATCTAATTCCTATCTTTGCAGCAATAACTTCATACTTTGTTTTATCCGAATACTTCGACCTGAATAAAATATTGGGTATGATAATTGTTATCTCAGGATTGCTCCTGTCCCAAATAAGAAGAATAAAGATATACAGAAAATCATCTAAAAAATCATTAAAACTATAGTATTATGAAAGTGCTTGTTCTTGGTGCCGGTCTTGTGGGCGCTCCAATGGCAGAGGACCTTGCTAAAGATAAAGATTTTAAAGTAACCGTTGTGGACAACAATGGACAAAGATTACATAAAATTTCACAAAAAGTTTCTGTACAAACTATTAAAAAGGATTTATGCGATATAAAAGAACTAAAGCAGGAAGCAAAAAATCATGATATTGTTTTAAGTGCTGTTCCGGGATTTATGGGTTATAAAGTTTTGAAAGCTGTAATTGAAGCAAAAATAAATATAATAGATATTGCATTTTCTCCCGAAGATCATTTTAAACTGGACGATCTGGCAAAGAAAAACAATGTTATTGCAATAACGGATATTGGTGTGGCTCCTGGCATGAGCAATATTTTAACTGCTTATGCTTATTACCTGTTAGATAAAACATACAGTGCAAAAATTTACGTCGGTGGTCTTCCAAAAAAAAGAAATTATCCATGGGAATATAAAGCTGTTTTCTCCCCTGTTGATGTTATTGAAGAATATACAAGACCTGCCAGATTTGTTAAAAAAGGAAAAATTATTTCAAAACCTGCACTGTCAGATCCCGAATTGATTGAATTTCCTTATATAGGTGAACTGGAAGCATTTAACAGTGATGGTTTAAGAAGTTTATTAAAAACGATGGATATCCCGGATATGATCGAAAAAACATTGAGATATCCTGGTCATATTGAAAAAATTAAGCTGCTAAAACAAAGCGGTTTCTTCAATAAGAAAGAGATCGACATTAATGGAATAAAAGTCAGCCCAATTGATTTTACTTCCAAGTTATTATTTCCCAAATGGAAACTTAAAAAAAATGATGAGGACATCACTATAATGAGCATAATCATTGAAGGAGAAAAAGCAGGTAAGAAAATAAGGTATAAATGGTTTCTTTATGATGAGTATAACAAAACCACAGCAACCCACTCTATGGCCAGAACTACCGGGTACACAGCCACTGCAGCATTACGAATGCTTGCAAAAAGGATGTATAATCACACAGGTATATCTCCTCCTGAATTCATCGGCAAACATCCAGGATGTGTAAAGTATATATTAAAAGAACTGGAAGAAAAAGGTGTTATTTACAAATTCACAACAAAAAAGTTATAAATGGTATTCAATAATTAATCTATTTTGCTTTTAAAATATTAATAATATTGATCTTATAATATAATTTTAAATAATTAAGTTTATATAACTTAATAAAAACTTCTTCCCCTTCAGTATTGTATAGAACAAAAATAACAGTTTCTCCTTTCCCAGTATTAATAGTAATGGTTTCATCTTTATTTACCGTATTTGGATAAATAATATTTTCTTCATTTTTTAATATTTGTTGATTTGGCTTTATTTCATTATCTGTATAAATAGCAAATTCTTCATTAAAATCAATAAGGTACTTATCAAAATTTCATTTATCTAATTTCTCAGCATTTAAACATTTTTACTACATTTGCACTTCCGTAAAATTGGCGAGGTAGCTCAGGCGGTTCCGAATTTTAACAAATCTTTACTGATTTGTGTAAAAATTCGAGAATCCTCGAAAAACTATTGAAATTGTAAATTTCATGTTTTTCGGGATTAGAGCCTCGGACGAGGGTTCGATTTCAATTTGTGATATTTGAAATATATTTTTGCAAAGAACAATTGGCGAGGTAGCTCAGGCGGTTAGAGCGTCGGATTCATAACCCGGAGGCCGCGGGTTCGATTCCCGCCCTCGCTACTTAAATTAAGAGGTTGGTTGATATGATAAATCAACCTCTTTCAATTACTCTTTTTCATGTTTATAGTTTACGCTCTTTATTCAGAAAAATACAATAAAATATACATCGGATACACAAGTGACCTTCCGGATAGATTAAAATCTCATAATGAACTCGCCACAAAAGCTTGGACTGTGAAATACCGGCCATGGACTTTGGTGTATACAGAAGAATTTGAAACCAAAGCTGAAGCCATGAAAAGAGAAAAACAACTCAAGTCAGCGGCTGGCAGAAGGTTTATCTGGTCTATTATTAAATCAAAATTTCTATAAGCGTCGGATTCATATCCGCCGGCTGGCGGACGCGGGTTCGATTCCCGCCCTCGCTACTTAAATTAAGAGGTTGGTTGATATGATAAATCAACCTCTTTCAATTACTCTTTTTCATGTTTATAGTTTACGCTCTTTATTCAGAAAAATACAATAAAATATACATCGGATACACAAGTGACCTTC
>CAZJYD010000017.1:0-45505 GCA_964550205.1 uncultured Bacteroidales bacterium | reverse complement strand
AATGCCTGTCTATAAAGTAGTATAGAGATATCTCCTTATTATAGCTTACCGGTCAACATTATGGACATGCACTATTTAGCTAAGGTAAATAAAAATTCAAGGCCTCCGCCCTTAAAATTCCTTGCGGTTATTTCTCCATTATGAAGCAGTATAGCATTCTTAACAATAGCCAGTCCTAAGCCGGTGCCTCCGGTTTTTCGTGACCGGCCTGTATCAACTCTGTAAAAACGTTCGAAAATACGTGAAAGATGTTTTTTATCCACACTGTTTCCGGTATCGGAAAAAGAAAAATAATAATAATCTTTATCCTCAAGGTAATTGGTTATATTGAGTTCAATGTTTTTCCCGCCGTACTTAACTACATTATCGAAAAGGTTATAAAATACAGAAAAGAGAAGAGATTTGTTTCCATTTAATACTATTTTATTGGCAAACCGTATATTTACAGAAATATTCTTTTCATCCAGCTTGAGCTTGAGATTATCATAAACTTCTTCAACTATTTCGTTTATATAAACAGGTTCAAAAGCAAAGTGTTCTTTTGCTTCTTCTATCTTATTAAGCATAGATATATCTTCAATAAGATCAGAAAGCCTTCTTGCCTGTATTAGAGCCCTTTCGACAAAGTATTTCTTTTTTTCTTCGGGAGCCTGGTTTAACTGAATTGTTTCAAGATAACCCAAAACCGTAGCTACCGGTGTTTTCAATTCATGTGCAATGTTTGATGTCATCTGTTGTTTCATAAGCTTCCGTTTCTCAAGCTTGGTAGTATCTTTAATTACTATCTCAAAACTCCTGTCTTTAAAGAAAATACATTGAATATTGAAATATTTATTGTTTTTAAAAAGGTCTATTTCAATTTTAGGAAGCTCATCTTTTTCTGCAATAATATCACTGTTCAGTTGCTTATTTATAAATTTTGTTATAGGTCTTAGTTCTCTTATTTCAAATATTTTTTCTGCTGATATATTAGATTTTTCAGAAATTATATTCAGGAAATGAATAAAGTGATTATTTGTAAGTATCTTTTTTTTATCAGAAGAGAAAAATGCTATCCCTTCATTCAAAGCATGTAAATGACCGAAGAGTTTATTTTTTTCAACAGTAATTCTGTTTTTGGCAGTATTTAGTTTGTTATAAATAGATACAATTTGTTGACTTATGGTTCCTAACTCATCATTGGGAAAATCAATTTTATTCTCAATGTTCTTACCGGTATTAGGTAATATTGCAAAGTCTTTTAGTTTAGTTATGGTTTTACTAAAGCTCTTAGTTATAAGCATTAAAATAATCCATGTTACGATGAATAATAAAGCAAGATAAATAATGAACAGTTTCTCCACATGTAAAAAATCTTCGACTTTTATATTGTAAAGTGCGGCCGTTCTTATAAAATAATCAGGGTAAGATTTTGAATAGTAATAGTATTTGCTGCCGGTTGTTGTTGATTTTCTTATGCTTGCACCCCTATCTCTTTTTATTGATTGTTGCACTTCGGGACGATTTAAATGATCTTCCATTTCCTCATAATCGGAAACCTCACTATCATATAAAACAACTCCTTCGAAATTTATGATTGTTATTCTTATGTTCTCCCCAGGAATGATTGGTTTTATTGAATCCAGTAAATCAAAATCACCGGTCTCTTCTATATTAAAATTCCGGATAGATTTATAAACAAGCTCATTTATGTTATCCAGGGTGTTTTCAAGTTGTTTTTTTCTGAAATCTTTTTCCCGTTCATACTGAAATAGTAATACAAGAATTGTAAATATTATAAATATTATAGATAGATATAGGGTTAATTTTTTCCTGAAACTTAGTTTTTTAAACATTGATAAAAGATAAAAACTTTAGTTATTTTTTTCAAATGCATAACCATATCCTGATTTGCTTTTAATATATTGCCCCTGATCACCTAGCTTTTTTCTAAGTCTGGTAATATGTACATCAACTGTTCTGTTAGTAACGATAATATTTTTATCCCAAACTTTGTTCATTATTTCTTCCCGTGAAAGTATTTTACCTCTGCTTTTTATTAATAACGCAAGTATTTCAAATTCTTTTTTGGTTAGTTGTATTTCCTGCTTATTAATCTGCAAACTTTTATTTTCAAAATTCAATTCCATGTCATCTATATAAATAGATGAATCGTCTGCTAAATTATTTATCGGAACCCTTTTTAAAACAGCTTTTACCCTTGCAATAACTTCCTTTATGGCAAACGGTTTTGTAATATAATCATCACCTCCCAGATTAAAACCAGTTAGCAGATCATTTTCGGTTGTCTTCGCTGTAATAAAAACGATAGGTATAGAAAATAGCATTTCTTTACGGATCTTCTCGGCAAGCTTAAATCCCGACGTTTTTCCCATCATCACATCCAAAATGATCAGGTCAAATGATTTAAGGTCTTTTTTTAATGCTTCTTCGGCAGAATAGGCAACATCCGTAACAAATCCTTCACCTTCAAGATTGTATTGAAGAATTTCACATAAATCTTCTTCATCATCAACGATGAGTAGTTTGTAGACTTGTTTTTTCATTTTTTAACAAACTCATTATTAAGTGAAACAAAAATAACAATAATGATTAAGATTCTTTTTTCATATTGATTTTTTCTTTCAACTTAATACTTGATTTTGGTTTTGGGCATTGCTTTTTTCAGGCTGTCTATGGTTTCAAAAGGTATTTGATTCCCTTTCACATACAATGATT
Source organism: uncultured Bacteroidales bacterium (assembly GCA_964550205.1). GTDB lineage: Bacteria > Bacteroidota > Bacteroidia > Bacteroidales > JAIOZK01 > JAIOZK01. The sequence goes on along the minus strand of CAZJYD010000017.1, from coordinate 42,787 downwards.
TAAGATTTTTCAGATTTTGAATTTCCAAGGGAATATCCCTGAGTTCATTATGTTCAAGAATAAGAATCTCAAGGTTCTTAAGATTTTGTAAATCTGGTTTGATTGTGTCAATTATATTCTTTTTTAATCCAAGCACTTTCAACTGTTTCATTTCATATAATTCGTCGGGTAAGGAAGTAAGCTGATTCCTGTCGAAATAGATTTCTTCCAGGCTGGTCATTTTCAATAGCTTTGCAGGTATTGAATCGAATTGGTTATTGCCCATTCTTATCCTTTTCAGATTAGGCAAATTATACACTGGTTCAGGAATTTCAGAGTACTGATTATTGGCAAGATACAAACTTTGCAAGTATTGCATGTAACCGATATAGTCCGGAAGGTCATCAAGTTTGTTCATACTAAGTTCCAATGTATTCAGGTTTTTGAGTCTATATACCTCTTCAGGAACAGATTCGAGGCCTTTATTGAATAAAATAAACTTATAAACCGTATCTGGGTTAATCATGGCTTCATCAATTGAACGGTAAGTAGGCAATTGATAAAGTTGGTATAATGTGAAAAACCTGGTTGAATCAAAACCATCATATTTGATCCTTTTCTTACATCCTGTATTAAAAGAAGTGATAATTATTATACAAACAGAAGTAATAAAAAGCCATATAACTCTTTTCATTCTGATAATATTTTTGTTGTAAAATTAAAAAGAAGATGGATAATATAACTATTTACAGCTCTTAATTTATGTTGTACTTAAAGCCTATCTTATAAGTTCTGCCATAACCATATCTTAAATAATCAAGGTCTTGGTCATAAGGCTTATGAAAATGATGAACCGCTTCAAATTCCGCATCAAGAATATTATCAATTCCTAATTCAACTGTAAATGAATTTTTTTCTCCAAAATGCTTTGAAATATTGAAATTCAATGAATGGAATGGTTGTTCATAAACATATGGTAATGAACCTCTTGTTATAAGGTATAGTTTCTCGCCAGAAACATTATAACCAAGGTTTGATTCCATTCCAATATTACTGTTAAAATAATTAATATAGGCATTTATTATCCATGGAGCCTGTCCTACCATTGGCCGTGTTTTTGACCTGGTTGGATCTTGCTGGCTAATATCTTCATAAACATCATCAGGAATCTTAATTACAGAATTAATATATGATAAATTACCGCCTAATGTGAAATACTTTAATATATTCCAAAAATCAAGTTTCTTTCTGAATTCAAGTTCAACTCCGGTCAGATTAGCATCATTCATATTATAATACATAATCTCCCATGCGTCGGTATCGTCTGCTAATTTTCTTTCTATAGGATCTTTGAAATGTTTATAGAATATTGATAGTGCAAGTTTTTCGCCGGGTTTAAAGAACCATTCCCATCTCAGGTCGACATTTGTTATACGCGAATTAACTAAATTCTGGTTACCGTATATATAAAGACCGGTTTTATAATCATAGTAATTAACACCTATTTCTTTAAACTTTGGTCTGGCTATGGTTTGTGAACCGGCTAATCGCATATTCATATTTTCCGTAACAGAATAAATTAAATTAATTGTTGGCAAAATCGAAGTACTGATATCAGATCCGCTTCTGTAATACCTTGGATCTTCGGAAATTAAATTATGCACCTCCATATCAGTATATTCTACTCTTGCACCAGCTATGGTTCTCAGGTTTGCTGCCAGAGCAAGATCTATCATCGCATATGCTGCAATTACTTTTTGCCTGGCTTCATAGCTGTATATTTTATCATCGGTAAATGAGGCTTTATAAAAATAACCTTTATCATTATCTTCATTGATCATATAATCTTCCAGTATTTCATTAATACTCCTGGTAGGAAAAAATCTTAAGCCGCTGGGAGTATCGAAGAAAAAGGTGGTTTGATCCAGGTTCCTGTCTTTATATGAATATAATCCACCAACTTTTATTTTATCCTGAATATCCATTATCTTGACAGGGAATTCCAGATCAAGGTTGGCATGATAATCATCTTCCTTCATATCTCTGTAGTATCTTCTTGGTGCTCCATTGGTTTTTATAATGGTAGTATCTGATTCGGGAGATGAACGTAAGTATTTTAGAAACCTGAGGTCAGGTTCATCATTGGTCATTGAAGCATATGACAGTTGCCATCTGGCTATTAAGATATTTCTACCGGCGGTTCCCTTTTTCGGAAAAACATGTTTTCCATGTAGCTGGTAGGAATTAAAGACCCTTTCAAGGAATGCAAGGTTATAATCATACACATAAGCATCATCATAGGAAAAGAATCCTGAGCGCGACAAGGCAACTTTTTTACCGCTCTGATTACGTATATATCTGATGCCTATCTTATTGTTATTATTGATTTTGTAATTTAAATTAATCAGCCCTGACAGAATTGCGTTTTGCTCACCCATAGTTACATTATTGAATACTTCCCAGGGATCGGGTGTAACACTTTCCCAATAGATACCATATACTCCATCGTTATAATATTTATTATTATGAGAATAGCCTAATGCTATGTTATAACCAAGGGCATTTCCAAATAATTTCGTTTGATTTCCTACTGCAAAATTATAGGAATGATTTAACCCTGAATTTTTCGTTTCAGGAACCATTGTTTTGTTAAAAGAGTTACTTATTTCTCCCAACAATGAATTATAAAAAGGAGGTTTGGGATTATAAGAAATGCCGTTGTATCCTTCACTTTTAAATTTATCGTAATATTTTTGAGCGGTTTCAGGAACATTTCTTGTACCATCATCCAGACCAAGCCAGTCTGTATTTCCACCTTCATAGGTAAGAAATTCGTTATTAAATGAAGATTTTGAATTATAATCTGCTGATACAGAAAACTGCAATGTTAACTGTTCGGGAAAATCTTTTGTAATTATATTTACATGACCACCCGTTGACTCCCCTGGGAGGTCAGGTGTAAAAGTTTTATGAACAATAATGTTATCAATAATATTACTAGGGAATATATCCATCTGCACGGTGTTTTTCTCAGGGTCGAGAGCAGGTATATCCGAATTGTTGAGGTTGATCTTTGTATACCTGTCACTTAATCCTCGCACAAAAACGTATTTATTATCCTGTACGGAAACACCTGTAACTCTTTTTAAAGCAGAAGCTGCATTGTCATCACCAAGTCTTGATATTTGAATGCTTCCTATACCATCAAGCATTGATGCTGAATTTTTTTGCATTACCTGAATTGCTGCTTCGGTATTTCTCACTGCTTTGGCTTTAACAACAACTTCTTTAAGGTGGGTTACTTCTTCAGACAGGCAGGCATTTACTATTTTTACCTCACCAGCCTTGACATCAACTTCTTCAAATGTTTGTGCCTGATAAGAAACACAAGAAATACGGATATCATATGTTCCTTGCTCCAACTCCAGGCTGTAATTACCATCAAAGTCGGTTGTTGTACCCATTGTTGTTCCAACAACAGCTACGGTAACACCTATTAAAGTTTCACCTGTTTCATCATCTATAACTTTTCCCCTGACATATCCTTCATCTGCAATTGCAGAAAAAACAATTAACAGGAATGAAAAGAATACTAATATCTTTTTTGTCATTTTGTTAAGCTTTAAATTGTTGTTGAAGCCAAATGAGTTCATATTTTATTTTAATTAAGATTAAGCTGATGGTTGAAAAACCACCAGCTTAATCATTATTTTTTTCTTATTTGAAATATAATGTCCATCCGTCTGCCCAGTTTGTGCCACCTGGCTGAAATGCGCCATGATAAGCAGCAGCATCGAAGAACGGATCGGCTGGTTGCGGAGCTACAGGATGAGCAGAAGCTGTTGCAGGCACAGGATTGTCCTTATCAATTCCCATATCTTCTGCAAAGTTGTTGTTGTCATTTAATAATGCATTGGTAACATCCTCATGGTTTGCAGGAAGTGTACCTGATTCAGCTTTTGCATAAATATATTTATCAGCAATTTCACTGAACAGGCAGTTTTTGATCATAAGAGTAGCTTCGGGAGCTGCATCCGTAAGCCAGTCATAGCAACTGTGTTTGTCATCACGGTACTCGATGCGGATACCTTTTTCTCCTTTTGCAAAAATTGAATTTGCATAAGTACCTGCTGCATTATCACGGAAAATCATATAGTTGTCAAAACCATGTCCAATGTAAGTGACATTGTAATAAACCGGATTTGCATAAGGAGCATTTTCTTCATCATCACCTGTACCACCATCTTGTTCAGCCAAACGGTCGCCGGTGTCTTCATTTTGAATAGCACACCAGAACTGGCCTTTACCCTGGAATCCTTCATCTGTGTCGAATGAGTCATCACCTACGAGGGCAACAAGAGCATATTTTACCTGAGCAACGCCTCCAAAGAATTCAATTCCATCATCTTTATTTGAAATTACTTCAATGTGATCCAAAGTTGTACCGTTACCTACAGCTCCGAGCGACAATCCGTTAATTTCGTTACCTGCACCAATATCTGTACCGCCGTGGCGAATCTGAACATACGAAAATGTTCCTGAATTATCATTGTTATTAGCACCTGAATTATTGTCGTATCCGTAATATGCATTGTATGATTCAGGTAAACCTTCTATTCTTTTAGCAGTAGTGTTATTTGTTTTGGCTTTGCCAAGCATGATAACACCGCCCCAAAGACCCTGTACATATTTTGCATAGGCTCCGTCTTTTCCATCACCCAAGCCAGTGAAAGTAATCGGATCTGTTTCGGTTCCCTGCGCTTCGATTTTACCACCCATTTTGGCTATCAGAGCACTTGCATTTTCACCCTGTCCAGGATTTCCTTCAATAAGTGTTCCGGCGGGAATGGTTAATGTGGCACCATCTTCTACAAATAAAAAACCATCAAGTATATATTTAATACTTGCATCCAGTGTCATATCTGAGGTAATATTACCCGACAGTACTATCTCATCCGGTTGAACATCAACATAAACAGTTCTTTTTGTTGTAGCAGTTTTGCCTCCACCATCTTTGACTTCAATGGTAACTTCATAGGTGCCGGATGCAGCCCATGAATGATATGCAACCTTATCTGTACTGTAATCGGTATCATAGGTACCGTCTGATTCCCAATCCCATCTGACTTGTAAAGATGCTACCGGGGTTTCATTGTCGGATGAACCTGAACCATCAAAGGTGAATTGTTCGCCAATATCACCAATAATCGGGGTTACTTCAAAAGAAGCCACCGGTTTAATGTTTGTGGTGTCACCGTTGTCGTCGTCATCATCATCACATGCAGTGAATATTACTGCCAACGCCATAAAGAAAATGGATAATTTAATTAATTTTTTCATAATAAATAATTTAGATTGATTAATTAATAATTGAATTTTTTAACATTCTTTTTTCGAGCACGTACACTAACTAACTGTAGCATAAATACTTAGATTAATAAATGCTTTATTGTTTTTCGATACAAATTAATCAATGCATTGTTACAAAAAAATTAAAATGTTATTAAATAACTATTAAGTAGTTGTTAAGATATTATTAAATTATGCAAATTATATATTTGAATAAATAAACCAAAAAGTTCTGTAAATGAGAAAGAAAAAACGGGTTGCAAAATTGAAGAATTTTATCAATTATATTTGTTAAGTTAATAAGATTTTTTACTTTTGTATTCGTTACAGATATGTAATAATTATATTTGTGGATGAGATTGTTGAAATATTAAAGAACAAAGGTATAAGTCCTTCTTTTCAGAGGATAAGCATCTATGGATTTCTGCATGGTAACAGAACGCATCCAAAAGTTAACGATGTTTATAATGAACTAAAAAGGAAAGTTCCATCACTTTCAAAAACTACAGTTTACAATACAATTAAATTGTTTTCTGATAAAGGTTTAATACAGGAAATTTTGATTGAAGGTAATGAAATAAGGCTTGATGCTGACATAACAACACATGGGCATTTTAAATGCACCAAATGTGGAAAACTTTATGATATTCCTGTTAATAAATCAGATATAGAAAAAGGACTTAAAGGGTTTACGGTGGATAGAACCCATATTTATTATACAGGAATTTGCAGGAATTGTGCAAAATAATTTTCTAAATTTATATGATTTTTTAACCTTAAAAAAGAATTATCATTATGACGGAAAGAATGGAAAAAGAACTGAATAAGCAGATTAACGCTGAGTTTTATTCTGCTTATTTATATTTATCAATGTCTTCTTATTTTGAGACTTTAAACCTGAAAGGATTTGCCAACTGGACGTTTATACAGTATCAGGAAGAGGTAACCCATGCCCTTAAGATCTATAATTATGTTAACGAAAGAGGTGGAAGGGTTATACTGGAACAAATCGACAAACCGAAAGCGGATTGGGAAAATCCCTTTGCCGTTATGGAAGAGGTATATGCCCATGAAAAGAAAGTAACTGCATTAATAAATAATCTGGTTGATATTTCAAAAGAGGAAAATGATCATGCAACAAATAATTTCTTACAATGGTTTGTTGCTGAACAGGTTGAGGAAGAAGCCAATGCAGATGATATTGTTTCCGAACTTAAATTTATCGGCGACAATAAACAGGCATTAATGATGCTTGATCGTGAACTCAGGCAAAGGGAATTTGTTGACGAAACCAAGGAAGAATAAATTATTTTATTAACTAAAAAATGAAAAGTTATGGCTAATACAAAAAGATTAGAAATTTATAAATGTAATGTTTGTGGAAACATAGTAGAGGTATTTCATACAGGTGCACAAAACTTAGTATGCTGTGGACAAAAGATGGAATTAAAGGAAGAAAACACGCAGGATGCTGCAACTGAAAAGCACGTTCCTGTTATTGAAAAAATTGAAGGCGGATATAAAGTAAAAGTTGGCGAAGCACCACATCCTATGATCAAGGAACATTATATTGAATGGATAGAGCTTGTAGCAGGAAACAAGGTATATACTCAATTTCTTACACCTGATGATGAACCTGAAGCAATATTTAAAACGGATGCTGAAGACGTGTATGCACGTGAATATTGCAATATTCATGGACATTGGAGTAATACAGAATAATAATTTATAAACCACAATTATGAAGAAATATGTTTGTGTTGTATGCGGGTGGGTATATGATCCGGCAGAAGGCGATCCTGACGGAGGAATAGAACCCGGTACAGCTTTTGAAGATATTCCGGACGATTGGGTCTGCCCTGTCTGCGGTGCAGGTAAAGAAGACTTTGAATTGGAAGATTAAACTAATACCGGAAATATTGTTTTTGAGGTATTAGTAATTCTGTAATTTTAATTAATTATGAAAGCGATTAAGATTAAGGAAGGAATATATTGGGTGGGCGCTGTGGACTGGAATATGAGAAACTTCCATGGTTATCTTACCCAAAGAGGAACTACATATAATGCATATCTTATAATTGATGATAAAATAACATTGATCGATACCGTAAAGAATACGGTTAAAGATCAGATGCTGGAAAGGATTAAAGATGTAATTGATCCTGCAATGATTAAAGTTATCGTCAGTAACCATGTTGAAATGGACCATAGCGGGACTCTGCCCGAAATAATGGAGCTTCGTCCTGATGCTGAATTAATTACATCACCTAACGGAGAAAAGGGCTTGCCTTTGCACTATCATAAAGACTGGAAATTCACTTCAGTGAAAACCGGTGACAAATTATCTATCGGAAAACGTTCGCTTGAATTTGTTACCACTCCCATGGTTCACTGGCCTGATAATATGGTGTGCTATATGCCTGAAGAAAAGATACTTTTTTCAAATGATAGCTTTGGTCAGCATTACGCAACTTCAAAAGTATTTGATCATGAAAATCCAAAAGATATAATTCTGTTCGAAGCAAAAAAATACTACGCTAATATAGTTATGCCCTATGCAAAACAGCCATGAGTCGGATGTTATAACTTACTTTATCGATGCCGGGTATATTTGCGTTGGCTCACCGACACTTAATAAAAACCTTATGCCTTCGGTTGCTAAATTTCTTACCTACTTAAAAGGCTTATCGCCGGGTGGCAGAAAAGCCATTGCATTCGGTTCGTACGGTTGGGGAGGTAATAGTATTAAGCAGATTAAAGAATACCTTGAGCAGTCTAAACTTGAGGTTGTTGATTCTATTAGTTACAAGTATGTGCCCACTTCCGAAGATATAATCAAACTCAGGGAAGATCTTATGGAGAAGATCTAGATGTCTTGCCTGATCTGATTGTTTTGCAAATTAATGATTGACTTTTTTGTTTGATCCATAACAGAAATTATTCTGACGGGAATTTATAAGAAAAGCCGATGCCGAATACTTCCTTAAATTGAGTTCTTGGTCCGGTATTACCATTTTTATCAGTTATCATGATATCATCGTCGTAAATAAGTGTAGTAGAGATATTTGCTGATAAATAATTATTGATCTTCATGTTTATCAGCATTTCCCAGAAAACATCAATATTCTGTGGATCATCCAAATAATTACTGAAGAGTTCCAGCTTGCTTGAAAGATCGACATTTTTTATAATTTCTTTTTTGAAATTCATTTTGAAAGAACTACCGAATTCTAATTTAAGTTTTTCTCCTTTTTCAACTCCGAAAGCACCTTTCTTGGATAAGGTATCATCATTTACAATAATTAATCTGCCAGATAAAGGTGATAGTGTTAAAGAAAAACATTCACCCTGTTTATATTCCATACCCAAAGCAGCCAGGATATATGCAGGGGCCAGAAAATTTGATATTTCAACCGAATCGTTGGGGTAATTATAACCTTTTGCAAACTGCGATTTAAAATTCAGTGAAGCAGAGTAATAAAATTTTTTAACCGCCTGGTAACCATATGTTGTTGAAAAATATATTTTATCGTTGGTCTTCCTTACATCATCCTTTCCTTGTTTCATTAAACCATAGGCAAGCTCAAGATTATTTTCCCATTGTGATTTGTCCTTTTTATAATTTGCAGACAAATTCAAAAATGCATTGCCTGAGATTGAACTTTCACCACCTGCAGCCCAGTTTGACAATGACACCTGTGAAAAGGCAAGAGAGCTTTCAACACCTGTTTTCCAGTTCTTGATAGTATCTGCAGGTTGGGCAATAATGATATTCGCAAGGATTAATAAGGACAGTGTAAATATTGCTTTCATAATTTTTATTTTGATTTTAATTGCTTATAAATTTATATGACTTTGGCTGGTTTAATACATATTTAAATAAAAAGATATTAAACTGTATTGCAGTCATTATGGAATTATAGTTTCCCTCCGAAATACTTTGTCAAGCCATGATAATCTCCTCTGGATATTATTGGCCTAATGTTATTACTTCTGCAAAATTCCAGTGTTATCTCATTATCCAGAACTTCATCATTTTCAGGGATAATGACCTGGCAATTTTCTGCTTTCTTAATAACTGTCGCCTCATTAAGGAATGAATCCGAAAAAATGTTTTGCTTAGGCTGATTAAAAGGATCAATGACAGGACTGTACAGTATTTTTTTAGTATTCAATAAGCATGCCACCTGGGCACCTGTCGATGAAGCATGTACTTCATTTATCTTTTTCTCTGTTATGATTTTCCTAGCCTTATCAATCCATTTATTAAGTCCCTCATCATAATCCGGCAGAAGACGGTAAACTTTAAATCCCTTCTTTTCCAAAGAATCCGCCTTACGTCCCTGAGAATTATATCCTCCGATGAAAAGTATTTTTCTATTCATAGAAATCCCCTATCTTATCAACGACATAATCAATCTGATTTTCATTCAACAGATTATAAAAAGGCAGCCGGAGCAGACAGCTTGAGAATCTGTCCGTATTCGGTAAATCACGGCCATCATGTTTATCTTTATAAAATTCACTTGAATGTAACGGAACATAATGAGTTACTGCCATTATACCGTTCATGTTTAGATGGAACATTAATTTATTTCTTTCGTCAGGTGTATTTGTCACTATGTAGAACATATGTCCGTTGACTGTCGCATAGGAAGGTATTCTGGGCAACAGAAGTTTATCTTCCTGTTCAAATGTTTTCAGACGTTCGTAATAGTTTTTCCAGACGGTTGTACGCATTTTTTGAATATCATCTATCCTCGACAACTGCGCATACAGGATAGCGGCGATAATATCACATGGCAAATATGAAGAACCTATATCTACCCACTGATACTTATCTACCCTGCCCCTGTGAAAAGCAACCCGGTTTGTTCCTTTCTCCCAGATAATCTCTGCCCTTTCAACAAATTTTTCATCATTGACCAGCAGGCACCCGCCTTCACCGGAAATCAAATTTTTTGTTTCGTGAAATGAAAATGCACCAAAGTCACCTAATGTACCCAATTGTTTCCCGTTATGCTGAGATTCTATAGCATGGGCAGCATCTTCCACTATCATAAGATTATACTTGCCGGCCAGCTTTAATATTTTTTCCATATCACATGCTATACCAGCATAATGAACAACCACTATCACTTTTGTTTTTTCTGTGATAAGTTCTTCTATATTGTCGGCATCAATATCAGGAATATCTTTCTGTGTATCTGCAAAAACTATTTTTGCTCCTCTCATAACAAAGGGATTAACGGAAGAAACAAAAGTAAATGAAGGAGCAATAACCTCATCCCCCTGTTTTACATCACAAAGTATAGCTGCCATTTCCAGGGCGGTTGTGCAGGAAGTTGTAAGTAAGGCTCTTTTTACTCCGTACCGCTCCTCGAAAAAACTGTGGCATTGACCTGTAAAATATCCATCCCCGGCAATCTGTCCTGTTAAAGCTCCATTTATGATATTCTGAAACTCTTCACCAGCCATATAGGGCTGGTTGAAATTAATCCTGAAAGGATCTATATTATTAAGCATAAATATGATATTTGTAAAATAAAAAGGTCAAAATTACATTATTATTTGCAAAGAAATAACAAACACCGTGAATATTGAAGACTTACCTATCTTTTTCATTATAGGAAGGCCGCGAACAGGAACTTCTCTGCTCAGAACATTATTCGATGCCCATCCTAATGTTAATATAGCTATCGAATGTCAGTTTATTGTTAATCTGTATTCTAAATATGGCAAAATTAAAAACTGGTCTGAATCAAAGATACTGTCATTCTATAAAGATCTGAAGCATGAGTTCATGTTTGAGTTCTGGACAATTGACAGGGAAAAGCTGAAAAGAGACCTGCTTAATTGCACCGGTAAAACCGATTATTCAACTATCTGCAAGACCGTCATGTATAATTATTCTTCCTTTTTCAGAAAAGATAATATCATAATGCTTGGAGATAAAAATCCCGGATATACAATATATACAAAAAAGCTGCTGGATATCTTCCCTGAAGCAAAGTTCATCTTTATCAACCGCGATTACAGGGATAATTATGATTCACTGACCAAAGTGGATTTTGAGCTTCCTTTCATATCTCTTGTGTCCTATAAATGGAAATACTTTTATAAATTTTATCTTAAATCAAAAGATAGAAACCCCGACAGGTATTTTTACCTTAAGTATGAAAATCTGGTAAGAAAACCCAAAGAAGTATTCAGAGAATTGTGCAATTTTGTGGGCGTACCTGAATACGATGAGGCTCTTGATTTTTATAAAATGTATGATCAATTTAAATCAACTTATCCCGAAAAGTTAATCCGGAAATACCAAAACTCCCTGTTCAATCCCATAAGCACAAAAAAAGCAGGTGTCTACAGGAACAGCCTTAAAAAAAGAAAAATCATGAGAGCTGATTATGTAGTTGGCGAATATGCTGAAAAAGCAGGATACACAAGAGAGTTTACCAATTTTTCATTCACTGTTAAATTTATTGCCTGGTTTGGAATACTTGCCGGCAAATTGCTTTACTGTTTAACCTGGGTCATTAACAGCTTTCCATATAAGATAAGGGAGTTTATATTAAGTAAGGGGCCTGTGATGGCGGGGCGGTTATATCTAAGGCTCTTTAAGCATGAAAACACACTGTGAGGAATTAACAGATATTCAAAATTATTTTGTATTTTTGATATCAATACCACAAAATAATATTATAGAAAAAACCTCACAATTTTAAACTTTTGAGACACCCTCTATAGTAACATTGTCAAATACATAAATCACCCTGATAAATCCGGATGCTAATCCAATTAAAACTAATCCTAAAAAATCACCGTCACTTGTAGGTGACGGCAATCTATCTTTTGAAAAGGAACACAATTGGATTGCCTTTTAAATAAAAAATCTGTTAAATATTTGGATTATAGTATTATTACTCTTATATTTACACACAATAAGACTCACCACGCTACCCATAAGAACAGCGCACCATGGTGAGTTTTCGATTTTTATAGATTCCTTAATAATAAAATACGCAAAACCACCTTTATCAATTAAGGACCAAATAGAAAGGTTAAAGAAACGTAAATTAATCTTTAATGATGAATTAAAGGCTGAACATTATTTTTCGAACATCAGCTACTATCGACTAAGAGCATATACGTTTCCTTTTCAGAATAATAATGATCCATTCCATCCTTATTATAGTTAAAGTCAGCTTTGAAGACATTATAGAATTGTATGTTTTTGATCGTAGGTTACGGATACTTGTTTTTAACGCATTGGAAAAAATTGAGATTGCAATCCGTACAAAAATAATCTATGAGTTCTCTTTAGCTTATGGTAGTCATTGGTTCGAGGATGGTAATATGTATCATAATCCACACTATTTCAATAAAAACATATTTAGCCTATATGAAGAAGTAGACAGATCTTTCGAAACTTTTATTGATCATTATACCATCTTAAAAGTAATAGCCCTTCCCTCCTCTGTCTCTTCTATATTATCAATAGTTTCTGGATCAAACTGCGACTCTAAAAATTCAGCAAAGCCATCCTTTCTATCGTGTTCTTCAAAAATAACTCTGATTGGTTCTTTGTCGATATCTTTTAAAATAGACTTCCTGAATACATCCGTTTTCTTTCGATACGATTCCCTGGTTAACCTGTATTTTTGATTTTCAACATTTTCCTGCCCTTCACATAACTCAAAACCAATCTGTTTATTAAACCGTTGAGCTCTTTTATTGCTTTTTAAAATGTGACAATGACCTGTAAGATTTAGTCTTAAAATACCTATGTCGGCAAGAAACATAAAGCCAAGCAATGGAATAGGTGAATTCTGGACTTCCTTATCCCATATAAATAAGCCCGCTTCCATGGTTCTTCTGTCCCAGTCAATATTTTTAACATTTCCCAGTCCTATTTCCCTTCCCTTGTAATTGGCAACTAAATAAATATTGTTATTATTATTTACTGACCGAAACCATTTTTTTTGCATCTCAGGAGTGATAAAATCCCTGTATTCCATAAACTGGGATATTTCAGGTGCATTGCGCCATTTTCTTATTAGCTCAATGTCCTTTTCCTGCAATCTTTCTAAGAATAAGTTCTCTTTAATTATTATCTTCATCACAAAACTTTTTTTATTGAATATGGTGGTTTTTTATTCTGTATATAATATATCCTGCTAAGATATTCCCCAATAATTCCAAGACAAAACATTATCAGGCTGGTCGAAAACATAATACCCACAATTATTGATGTAAATCCCAGCGGAACATTAAAAACCAATTTCGATATAATATAAATAACCGAAAGGACAAAAAATACGAGCGAAGCAACAAATCCTCCGTATACCATCAGCTTCAGCGGTATATTGGTGTAATAGAAAAGAGCATTTGCGATATACCTTAACAAGGTAAATGAATTATATCCCGATTTTCCTACAGGTCTTTTCAAATGCTTCACTTCAACATATGCAATATTATCCGTATACCATTGCAGTATTTCATCGAGATAAATAAAATGATGGTGTTTTTGCAACATCTTATTCACCAGTTCTTTAGATATTAAACGAAAAGAAGATCCCTCGCTGGGTCTCTTAAAAACCCTCTTTATCGAATGCTTTGCATATTTGCTTCCCAGGTTTCTTGTATATGAGTGTTGTTTTTTTTTGTATGTGCCGTAAACAAGTTCTGCCTTTCCGGTTTTTTCGGTTTCTATTAATTTTTTGATCTCTTCGGGTGGATTCTGAAGATCATCATCAATAGTTATTATACATTCCCCTTCTGCGAAATCAAAACCGCACATTATTGCATTATGCTGACCGAAGTTTTTATCCAGTTTAATTGCTGTTACTTTTTCAGGATTGTCATTTTTAATTTTATTCAATACTTTCCAGCTTCCGTCCATTGATCCGTCATCAACAAAGACAACATCAAAAGAAACTTTTAATTCTTCAAAAACAGAATGCAAACGACTATACAATTCATTCAAAGTATGTTCACTATTGAACACGGGCACTACAACCGTATATTCTGTTTTTTCCTTTGCCATAAATAATTAATTCCGAAACAATAAAGCAACAATCTTTTCCCAAATATAACTAAAATGAGCAGAAAAAATTATCCGCCGCCCAAAATCAGATTAGCCCCGGTTATCCATCTTGAAGCGTCTGATAAAAAGAAAACCACCGTATTGGCAACATCAATAGGTTCTCCAAGTCCAAGAGGTTGTTTTTCTTCGATTTGTTTGATCACTTCCTTCGACATTTTTTTCTCTGTATCTTCAAGCATGGGGCCTTTTACAAAAGCAGGCCGCAGGCAATTAACACGTATTTTCCGTGGGGCCAGTTCCAGCGCAAGCACCCTGGCATAACCTTCCAATGCAGCTTTTGAACTTACATACAATGAACCCCCAACATAGGGATAGGCGATGGAAACTGTTGAAATAAAAAGTATCGAAGCTCCCTTTTCTATCTTTTTTGTCCTGAGAATTCTTGAATTCAGGTTGATCATGGAATGAAAATTCGTCCGGAATACTTTTTCAACTTCTCCGGGTGTAAGGAAACTTGCCGGGATTATGGATGAAATCCCTGCTGAATAAAGAATACCATTTAATTTGGGTAACTGCTCAATGAGCTTCTCAATATCATCTTTTTGGGTCAGGTCGGCTAATATTTGGTGGTTATTTTCTCCCTTCAATTGCCGGTAAGTTTCCTGAAGTCTTTCTTTATTCCTTCCGGTGATGAATAATTCGGCGCCGTATTTACTCAGTGTAATAGCACTTTGTTTCCCAAGCCCCGATGAAGCCCCGGTTACCAGAATTTTTTTCCCTTGTAAATTAAATGCATTCATAAATCTACTTGAACTTTCTAATTATTCTCGTAAATTAGTCTGATTCGCTATAATTAGCAGACAATAAACCATCCGCAAATAGACGCTAATTTAGCTAATTTTCGCTAATTGATTTCCACCAGATCAGGACAAACAATATTGTCAGTCTCAACTATACAGCTCCCCCATGATAATCCAACACCAAACCCCGAAATACAAAGTTTCAGCTTTTTATTTTCCAGTTCATTTCTTATTTCAGTTACCATTGTTAAAGGAATGGACGCTGAGCTGGTATTTCCGAATCTGTCAATAGAATACAAATATTTTTCCGGTTCAACTTTTAACTGTCTTCTTACGGTTTCGTTTATTAATTTATTAGCCTGATGAAAAACAAAATAGTCAATATCATCCTTTGATATGGAAGCTTGTTCAAAAAGTTTTTTTACGTTAGGAGCAACTTCCTTAAGAGTAAAATCAAACACCTTCAAACCATCCAGCGCTATCTGAGCCCTGTTGCGTATTATTCCTTCTGCAATTTTTTCTTCCCTGAAGGTTTTTTCCGGGTCGGGATAATTCTTCATGCCGCCATCTGGAATGTGAATAGCTTTATATCCGCTGCCATCGGTTTGAAGGTTAAAATAACTATCCGGATAATCCTTTTTATATTCGATGGCTGTGGCAGCTCCGGCATCACCGAATAAAGGAAATGTACTTTTATCTTTATATGAAATATTGGGTGAAGGAATTTCACCGGTAAGCAACAAAGCTTTATTAAGCTGACCAGAAGCCATTAAACCATATATAACGGATAATCCATATACATAACCCGAACACCCCAGGTCGAGGTCAAAGGCAAGGCAGTTCTTTGAAAGCTTGAGCCTGTCCTGTAAAATACAGGCTGTTGCAGGCATCAGGTAATCACGGGTTTGGGAAACAAATATCAATATATCAATGTCTTCGCGGTTCCACTGTAATTGTTCAATCAGTTTATTGGCTGCTTCATAACACAGGTCTGATGAAAGAGTTCCCTTGCTGACAAAGCGTTTTTGTTCTACACCTGTAGTCTTTATCAGTATGCGGCGCTCCTTATCATTCAGTAAATCATAATTATCATTATCAAATATATTTTTAGGAACACATGCGCTGATACCTGCAATACGGGTATTAGCAAATGAAAAAAATGCCATCTATTATTTGTCTTTTTTACTCATGATAACATTAAATATATCCTGTACCGTTTCGGAATTCTGCAGGTCTTCTGCCGTGATCACCACATCATATTCCACATTTACCAAAGCAATAAAGACTAACGCATTTACAGAATCCCATTCAAAATGCTCACGGATACGGCTATCCGGTTTCAAAGCTCCGGGTTTGAGATCTTCAAATTCATTCTCAACCTTTTTAATAAATTCGTTTACACCCATTTTAAACAATTATTTATTAAGGTAACAGGCAAATTTAAAACAATTATTTTTATAAACAATCCCCTGATATGTTAAATAATTTTATTATGTTTTTTGAAAATATTTTATTAGTTATTAATTTTACATCAATTATATGCAGCATATTTGATGAAAAAAAGAAAACTACTTCTGATCAACCCTCTTAATACAAGGATTAAGGGAGAACAATTTAATGCACGCTCGGCACCAGCACCTTTAGGCCTTGTTGTAATTGCAGCTCTTACACCTTCTAACTGGGAAATTGAAATTATTGATGAGAATATTGAGAAATTTGAAATGCGGGAAGCTGATGTTGTCGGTATTACAGCGTTAACATCACAGGTAAACAGAGCCTATGAAATTTCTTCTATGTACCGTAAAGAAGGAATTACCACCGTTATTGGAGGCATACATGGATCTGTGATGCCTGCTGAAGCAACCAAATATGTTGACATAGTCGTAACAGGAGAAGCTGAAAACCTCTGGCCCAGGGTAATTCATGATATTGAGCATAAAAACTATAAATCCATCTATAATGGTGGCTTTTGTTCAATGGAAAACACTCCAATTCCACGCCGTGATCTTTTACACCCAGATTATGGTTTTTCTGTTATCCAAACTACAAGAGGATGCCCTATGCAATGTGAATTTTGTTCCGTACATAGTTTTAACGGAACAAAATATCGTATGCGCCCGGTTAATGATGTGCTTGATGAAATCGAGAATATCCCTCAAAAACAAATTCAAATTACCGATGATAATTTAATTGGTTATAGCAAAAAATCAAAACAACGTGCTATTGAACTCTTTAAAGGAATGATCGACAGGGGAATTGAAAAAGATTGGGGTAGCCAGGTATCAATAAATTTTGCTGATGATGAAGAGGTTCTTAAGTATGCAAGTGAATCGGGCTGCAGAGTTGTTTTAATCGGTATTGAAGCTGAAATTACCGAAGGCCTTAAGGAAATTAAGAAAGACGTAAATTTAAAAACTGGAATTAAAAACTATGAAAAAAGCTTTGAAAAAATTCATAAATACGGCATAGGAATTACCGGAACATTTATGTATGGCTTCGATGAAGATACCCCGGAAAAAATGGATAAAAGAACCGATTTTATAATTAACTCATCTCTCGATTCCTTTCAATCAACAATATACACCCCATTGCCCGGAACACCTTTATACGATAGAATTGCAAAGGATAAAAGACTCCTTTTTACAAACTTTCCTGAAGACTGGAAAAGATATAATTGCCTTGAAACAGTTATTCAACCTAATAAAATGACTCCTGAAAAACTAACAGAAAAAATGATAGAAAACTGGGACCGGATGTACGATAAAAAGGTTTTATACAAAAAATTACTCAGGTCAATAAAAAATACAGGAAATCTAAAAGCTGCATTATGGTCATTTATCTCAAATATCGACAGGCATAATATTGTATTTTTTTCACATGATAAAAAATTGTATGATTATGATGAATTGATAAAAGGAGTTAATTTTAAAATATAATCTTGAGATTAATAAATATTTTTAATTTAACTTAAATAGCAACTCATGGTGAAAAAGAAAAAACTGCTTTTGATCAATCCACGAAACACAAGAATGAAGAGAGTTAAGTATGATCCTCGCACTGTGCCTGCCCCACTTAGCATTGCCATGGTAGCAGCTCTAACTCACCCCCATTGGGAAATTGAGCTCTTCGATGAACATATACATAATTTTGAAATGAAAGAAGCCGATCTTGTAGGAGTAACAGCTCTCACTTCACAAGTTAACAGAGCCTATGAAATCTCCGAAATGTACAGAAGAGAAGGCATTAAAACAGTTATTGGTGGAATACATGCCTCTATGATGCCTGAAGAAGCATCCCGATTTGTCGATGTTGTGGTTATTGGTGAGGCTGAAAGTGTTTGGGAAGAAGTAATTAACGACTTTGAAAAAAACCAGTTAAAAAAATTCTATAAGGGAGAATACATACCAATGCATAAATCTCCTATACCACGAAGGGATTTACTTGACCCAACCTACGAATATGCGATCATCCAAACTTCACGTGGTTGTCCGATGGGATGTGAGTTCTGCTCGGTAACCAGCTTTAACGGAAGGAAGTACCGCGTCAGGCCCATAAAGGATGTGCTTGACGAACTTGAGCAGATACCACAAAAAAAAGTTGATTTCCTAGATGATAACCTGATAGGATACAGTAAAAGATCGGAGCAAAGAGCAATAGAGCTTTTCAAGGGTATGATCGACAGGGGAATTGACAAGGAATGGTTTTGTCAGGTTTCCATTAACTTCGGTGAAAACGAAGAATTGCTTAAATACGCCAGTGAAGCTGGTTGCCAGATAGCACTGATAGGAATTGAAGCCGAAGGGGTTGAACAGCTAATGGAAAGTAAAAAGAAGCAAAACCTGAAAGTGGGTGTTAAAAATTATGAAAGAATATTCGATAATATCCATAAACGTGGAATGACGGTTACAGGTACTTTCATGTATGGATTTGACGGTGACACACCGGAAGCCATGGATAAAAGAACCGATTTTATTGTTAATTCCAATCTGGATTCTGTACAAGCTACGGTATATACTCCGCTCCCAGGAACAAAGCTTTATCATAGAATCAAGGAAGAGAGAAGATTGCTTTACAAAAATTTTCCCGAAGACTGGGAGAAATACCACTGTTTAGAGACTGCTATCATACCTAAGAACATGACACCTGAACAGCTTACCGAGGAAATGTACAAGAACTGGGCAAGGATGTATGATAAAAAAACACTCTACCGAAAATTCCTTAGATCTCATAGAGAAACCAGAAATATCAAGGCTGCCATCCATGCCTTGGTTGCCAATGCTGAAAGAAGCAATATTATTTTCGGCCATTATAACGGAGCGACTATAGATCTTAGGGAAATGCTGGGAGGGATTGATATTTTGAGATGAAATTTAATCTAAACCGTCACCTGAAGGTGACGGCAATCCATACATTGTAAAAAAATACAATTGGATTGCCATCAGTTTTAACTGACGGACAATAGGGATTTGATATAAAAAAACCAGGGCTTTAGCCCCTAACGTCACGTCCGTTCCGAACAAGTTTTTTGTATATTGCCACAAAACATAAATATGAAACAATTAATATATCTAATTCTGAATACACTGACTTTGGCGGCAGTTCTAATTATTAATTACATGTCAGGAACCGGTGCAATAAGTGAACCATCAGTTGGAGATATCAGTGCTAGATATTCAACATTATTTGCACCGGCAGGATATGCTTTCGGCATCTGGGGCCTAATATACTTGCTTCTGATTGCTTTTGTGACTTTTCAATGGTTTGTCTGGCTAAAAAGGAAGGATGATGCTGAGCTGAAAAGGACGGGATTATGGTTTACATTAAGTAACCTGTTAAATGTTTTATGGATTTATTTCTGGCTGAACGAAAATCTGGGGCTATCGGTAATTATTATAAGCCTTTTGTTAATAGTATTGATTATTTTGATGTTCAGATTGAGGTTAGAAACCTGGAATGCCCCTTTGCGCATCATTGCTTTTGTTTGGTGGCCCATTTGCATTTACCTTGGCTGGATCATTGTTGCAACCGTGGCAAATTACGCTGCTTTTTTTGTCAGCCTTGGATGGAACACAGGAGGTGTTTCCGAGACTGCGTGGACAATTATTATGACAGCAATTGCTACTATAATATATATATTATTGATTTATTTCCGGAATATGAGAGAAGCTGCTTTAGTGGGAATATGGGCATTGATAGCCATTGCCGTTAAAAACTGGCACAGTAATGAACTGATAGCCTGGCCGGCAGTCGGGGCAAGCACTGTTTTATTTTTATACGTAATGATTCATGGCTATAAAAACAAGGATACCTCACCTTTTGTAAAATTAAAACAGCGATAAGATTAATGTTGTAGATCAGGAAAACATGGTGTATACACACAGGCAAGGCACGGAGGAGACCTCCGCGCCAGCTAACTGACTCTCAAATTGGTGTTGGTTATTAGGATATCAATTAATTGACGCAAACGTCAAACATGGCACGGAGGAGACCTCCGCGCCAGCTAACCGACTGCACATAGCTGGCGCGGACGTCTCGTCCGTGCCTAAAACAAACTTATTTTTTATTCACCTCTATATTATCGGAGGTCTATGCCCTAAAACACATATATCCAAATAATTATCCAGTTCTGCATAGTTTCTTGCAGAACTAAATAAATAATCCTCAGGACGCTCAACTATTAACTCTTTAACAGGGTTATTATGAATATATTCAAGTTTTTCGTAAAAGAAAGAATTGCTATATATTATTTTAGCCTGATTTCCGTCTTGCCATACTTTATAATTCTGATCTCGTTTTAAATGCTTACAGGCTTTAGAAAATATTTCTAGCATCCATTTACTCCTGCTTTCGTATTCCTCTTTTATAAGTTCGGTAATCTTTTTAGATGTATATGATTTAAAGTCCCGCAATATATCCGAAAGAGATTTATCACCATCCGCCCTGCAAATCATATGAATATGATTTGGCATGATAACGTAAGCGAAAACAGTTAATCCCTTATTCTTGATGCAATAATCCAGTGCATTATTGATAGCTATCTTTTGATTTTTTCTTGCAAATACATCAACCCAAGAAACAATTGTCATCGTCAAAAAATATGCTTTGGAATGATCGTATATTTTATATTTATCTGACATATGGCTAAGGTAAGTAAAATATCAAACATGTCACGTATGCACAAACATGGCACGGAGGAGACCTCCGCGCCAGCTAACCGACTGCCCGTAGCTGGCGCGGACGTTTTGTTTGGCTAGCTTTAGTATTTATGCTCACAATTCTTTTAAATCAATAAATGATAATTCAGATCTTCAATCTCAAATGGGTGTTGGTTATTAGGATATCAATTAATTGACGCAAACGTCAAACATGGCACGGAGCGCCAGCTAACCGACTGCACATAGCTGACGCGGACGTCCCGTCCGTGCCAATCTTGCTGACATCTTCCACTATGCAAATGTCCCCGCCGTGCCAGCATTGATATAATAAAACTATCATTTTAATTGTTTCTATATAATACAAAATCGTTTTTAATTCTAATTTTTATAATTTTGAAAAACAATAATTTATTCAATAATGAGAAGAAGAAGGAAACTACTGCTGATCAATCCCTTTAATACCTGGACAAAGGGAATTAAATATGATCCGAGAACAGTGCCCACACCTTTGAGTTTATCAATGGTTGCTGCACTGACCCCATCACATTGGGACATAGAAATAATGGATGAGAATATTCAAAACTTCGAGATGAAAGAAGCTGATCTTGTTGGAGTAACAGCACTTACATCCACAGCGTACCGTTCATATGAAATTATAGACATGTACCGCAAAGATGGTATAACAACAGTTATCGGCGGAATACATGCATCAATGCTACCTCAGGAAGCAATTAATTACGCTGATGTTGTGGTCACGGGTGAGGCAGAAAGTATCTGGCAAGAGGTTATTCATGATTTTGAGCATAACAATTTAAAAAATATATATACCGGTAAATTATTGCCAATGGAACACTCACCCATACCACGTCGTGATCTGCTGCATCCCGATTATGATTATGCAGTAATACAAACCACACGCGGATGCCCTATGCAATGTGAGTTTTGTTCGGTTCATAATTTCAATGGAAGGCATTATCGGGCACGACCGGTAAATGAAGTTCTTGACGAGATAGAGCAAATACCTCAGCAAAAATTAAATATTATCGATGATAACCTGATCGGATACAGCAAAAAATCGAGAGAACGTGCTGTTGAACTTTTTAAGGGTATGATTGATCGCGGCATTGAAAAAGACTGGGTTTGTCAAACGTCGATTAATTTTGCCGAAGATGAAAATGTCTTGAAATATGCAGGCGAGTCAGGATGCAGACTGGCTCTTATAGGAATTGAATCGGAGGCTGTTGAACAACTGCAGGAAAGCAAAAAAAACCTTAATATAAAAGTAGGAGTTAAAAACTATGAAAAAATATTCGATAAGATACACCAATACGGAATAGCAGTTATCGGTACTTTTATGTATGGTTTTGATGAAGACACACCCGAAGCAATGGAAAGAAGGACGGATTTTATTATTAATTCAAATATAGATGCTGCCCAGGCATCAATATATACTCCTTTACCGGGTACTGCACTATTTCATAGAATTGAAAAAGAAAACCGGCTACTTTATACAAATTATCCCGAGGATTGGCAGAAATACCATTGTCTTGAAACAGCAATAATCCCAAAAAAGATGACACACGAGGAATTATCAGAAAGAATGTACAGGAACTGGGAAAGGATGTATGATAAAAAAACCCTCTACCGGAAAATGCTGAATTCAGTTAAAGCCATTGGAAATATTAAATCAGCTATTTGGGCATTTGCTTCAAATGTTGAAAGACATAATGTTGTTTTCGGACCACATGACAGGCCTCAATATGATTATGACGAAATGCTGCATGGATTGAACATTAAAGCTCAATAATTATTGAAGTGCCAGGAAAAAGGAAAAAATATAAACTGATACTTATTAATCCTATTAATAAACACCGCAAGGGGTTTGTTATCGACAGTATATCAAAGTATCCACCCTTAAACCTGGCATTAATAGCTTCCCTCACAACTGATAACTGGGCAGTAAAAATTATTGATGAGCAATTTGATGATTTCACCTACGAAGAGGCCAACCTTGTTGGAATTACTGCTTTTACAGCGCAGATAAATCGTGCATATGAAATTGCTTCCCTTTACTGCAAGCAAGGTATTAAAACTGTCATTGGAGGCATACACGCTTCATCCTTACCCGAAGAAGCCGGCAAATTTGCTGATGTAATAGTTTGTGGAGAAGCTGAAGGTATTTGGCCTCAGGTAATTAAAGATTTTGAAAATAATACACTAAAGAAAAGATATGACGGTGAGCTGGCAAAAATGAATATGCTTCCCAAAGCACGACATGATTTGCTTCATGCAGATTATCTTTACAGCCCCATTCAAACAACACGCGGATGCCCCATGCAATGCGAGTTTTGCTCGGTACATCAGTTTAACGGGAAAAAATTCAGAACAAGACCTGTTGACGACGTACTGAATGAAATGGAGATCATGCCCGATAAAAGAATGGCAATAATCGACGATAACATAATTGGATATACAAAAAGCTCGCAACAAAGAGCCATCGCTCTTTTTAAGGGTATGATAAAACGCAAGATTAATAAAGAGTGGTTCGCGCAAGCCTCAATTAATTTTGCCGATAATGATGATGTGTTAAAATATGCATTTGAAGCAGGCTGCAGGATGGTATTGATAGGTATTGAATCGGAGAAGCTAACACAATTGAAAGAACAGAAAAAAACCCTTAATATCAGATACCAACACGATAAATATGAAGAAGTATTCAGACGAATCAAAAGAAATGGTATAAGTGTACTGGGCACATTTATATTCGGACTTGATTCAGATACTGTTGAAGACCTGCATCAGAGAGCTGATTATATAATTAATTGCGGAGTAGATTGTTATCAAACAAGTGTTTTAACTCCTTTGCCCGGCACCAAACTTTATAATAAGTTTAAAAGTCATAAACGATTAATTGATATAAATTATCCGGAAGACTGGCAGAAATATCATGCTTTTGAAGTTGTAATGAAGCCCAATCAAATGTCGCCTCAAACACTAAAAAAAGAAATGAATTTAATATGGCAAAAGATATATGATAAGAATGTTATTTTGAGAAAATTCCTTAATACGATGAAAGCTACCAGGAATAAAACTTCTGCTTTATGGGCTTTATCATCAAATATCACATATCATAATGTTACACTTGAGTCAACCGAAAACCCAATTACAGGTGAAGATGTGATCAACCAATCTATTGTCACTCAATAATAAATTACATGTGGATATTGTTATCTTTGTATATGGAAAGGAAAATGATAATTATCAATCCGGATAATGATAAATAATAATAACTAAAAAATAACCTGGTGTTAAGTAAAGGGTATAGTTGCAATAATTTTAATTTTACTTTACTTAACACCGGTTCGTTCAAGATGAAGTCAAAAAGAAAACAATATAAACTATTACTTATCAATCCACAAAACCAAAGGAGGAAAGGATTTGTAATTGATAAGGAATCAACATATCCCCCGATCAGTCTGGGAATTATTGCATCAATGACACCAGATCACTGGGATGTTGATATCTTTGATGAGCAGTTTGATAAATTTGAATACAAAGAAGCAGATCTTGTTGGATTTACAGCTTTTACTGCACAGGTTACACGAGCATATGAGCTTGCTGACATTTACAGAAAAAAAGGCATTAAAACGGTTTTGGGAGGAATACATGCTTCCATGATGACTGACGAAGCAGAAAAACATGTGGATACAGTTGTAAAGGGAGAAGCAGAAAGTATCTGGCCACAGGTTATTAGTGACTTTGAAGACGGAAAACTCAAAAAAAAATATACAGGTGAACTGATACCTATGAATAATTTCCCCAAAGCCCGTCATGATCTGTTACATCCTGAATATGTATATAGTTCAATACAAACAACGAGAGGGTGCCCAATGAAGTGCGAGTTTTGCTCAGTTCATCATTTTAACGGAAGAAAATACAGGGCGAGGCCGGTAGAAGAAGTACTTGATGAAATGGAGATAATGCCGCATGAACGCATGTTTATCGTAGATGACAACCTTATAGGATACAGCAAAAGATCACAGGAAAGAGCTATTGAACTTTTTAAGGGCATGATCAAAAGAAAGATAAATAAAGAATGGTTTACTCAAGCCTCCTTTAATTTTGGCGACAATGAGGAAGTTCTCAAATATGCATACGAGGCAGGCTGCCGTATGGTATTGATTGGTGTTGAATCGGAAAAGGAAGCGCAACTTCAGGAGCAGAAAAAAACTCTTAACCTGAAATACCGTCAGGATAAATATGAAGAAGCCTTTCACAGAATACATAAAAGTGGCATTAGTGTTCTGGGTACTTTTATGTTCGGACTTGATGCCGATACTGTTGATGACCTTCATGCCAGAGGCGATTATATTGTTAACAGCGGTGTTGATGCATTTCAAACCAGTGTGCTAACGCCTTTGCCAGGAACCTCATTATACTACAGGTTTGAAAAAGAAAACCGCTTATTATTTACAAATTTTCCCGAAGACTGGCAACTTTACCACGCCATAGAGGTTGCACAGAAACCCAAACAAATGACACCTGAAACACTCACCAAAGAAATGAAGAAAGTCTGGGATAAAATTTACAATAAAAAGGTATTCCTTAAAAAATTCATACATACCCTTCGCGAAACCAAAAGCCCCAGATCAGCCATATGGTCATTAACAACCAATATTCATTATCACAATATTGCACTGGAAGGATATAACATTTATCTCGACCCACAGGATCTGTATCGTGACATCCAAATTAAAAATCTTGGCGCCTTAGTCTGATTATACATGTATCATAAAAAGCAAATATTAGAAAGTAAGGAAGGCAAACCGGAAATTACTGCAAAGAACTTTGTTGAACATGTACGCTTGCAGGCAAAAAATTATACTTTAAAAACAGCTTTTATTTTTTTGGAGGACGGAATACATCAAAAAGAAAAAATAACATACAACCAGTTAGAACATAGAGCAAGAGCCACTGCTGCAACATTGTTGAAGAAAAGCCAAAAAGGTGAACGTTGTATTTTATTGTTTCCACCGGGTATAGATTTCATAGTTTCCTTAATGGGTTGTTTCTTTTCTGGAATCATAGCCGTGCCCGCATACCCGCCAAAAAAAAACAGAAGTAATGAACGTTTCTGGTCTGTTTTGGATGATTCGGGAGCAACGCTGATTTTATGTTCAGACGATGTTAAAACAGAGCTGAATAAATATTTTATCAGAGATAAGCGTTTAAGAAATATTCAGCAGATCACACTTGAAAGCATAAATACTAAAGAATCAGAAAACTGGACGGCCCCACACTTAAATGAAGATGATGTTGCATTGCTTCAGTATACTTCGGGCTCCACCGCTTTACCGCGGGGTGTTATGGTAACGCATAAAAATCTCCTCTTTAATTCCGAATTAATAAAAAGATCATTCAATCATGACGAAAACCTCACTGGTGTAAACTGGTTGCCACCATTCCATGATATGGGACTGATTGGAACACTGATACAACCTCTCTACGTAGGAGGCAAAAATGTGATAATACCCCCTGGTGTTTTTTTAAGGAATCCATCCCTGTGGCTTAAGGCAATAACAAATCATAAAGGGACAACAGTTGGCGGCCCTAACTTTGCATTGGATTATTGTTCAGAAAAAATGCATGAAGATGATAAAAAAGAAATCGACCTGTCATCAGTAAAAGTATTCTTCTGTGGAGCCGAACCCATACAAAAAAAGTCTATTGAACAGTTTTCCAGTAAGTTCGCCAATTGTGGGTTTAAACCTGAAATGTTCTATCCTTGTTTCGGACTTGCCGAATCAACCTTAATGGTAGCCGGTGGGGAGCAAAAAGACAAACCTGTATATTTTTCTGCAGATTCCAAAGCTATTGAAAGAAATAATAAGATCATTCAATCGGATAATATCGATGAGAAACGTGATTATGTTGGATGTGGATTTCCCTGGGCTGGAAGCAAGGTAGTAATAGTTGATGATAAGGCCAAAACCGTATTAAATGAATTGTACATCGGTGAAATATGGACTTCCGGTCCTTCTGTTTGCAAGGGATACTGGAATAATCCTGAAGAAACGAAGGATATATTCAAAGCTTATTTATCAGATACAGGTGAAGGACCTTTCTTAAGAACAGGTGATATGGGATTCATTCATGAGGGGCAATTATTTATTACCGGAAGGCTCAAGGATCTGATTATCATTCGTGGACAAAATTATTATCCTCAGGATATTGAGGAGAGTGTTGAAGCTTGTCATCAAGCCATTCAGGAAAATGCAGGTGCAGCCTTTTCGGCATTTATTGAAGGGGAAGAACGTTTGGTTATTGTTCAGGAGATAAAAAGAACTTTTATCAGAAACTTTGATCCTGATTATGTCTTCGAAGCTATCAGAAAAGTCATCTCAGAAGATTACGAAATTGAGGTTTTTGCAATTGTTCTAATACTCACCGGTAGCATAAATAAGACCACCAGCGGCAAGATACAACATAAGTTCACAAAAAAGGAATTCCTTGAGAACAAGTTGAAAGTAATTGCCAGATGGCAGCAGGATTTATCAGAACAGCAAGCTTATATTGCTTCCGGTATTACTATTACTTCAGTTGAAGATGTTCAGCAATGGCTAATCAACTGGCTTAGCAGCAAAGTTAAAATCAGCCCTTACAAGATCGATCCCAAAAAGCCCATACTATCTTACGGCCTTGATTCTATTGGTGCAGTGGAATTGGAGAATGAAGTCAGAACGCATTTCGGTATAGAATTGTCTGCCTCTGATTTTCTCGAAAACAATAAAATATCCGAACTGGCAGAAAAGGGTTTTGCTTTGTTGAAAGGGGGGTCATAATTTTTTGGGCTAAAGCCCGCATATGTTAGTTCAATCCTCTATTCCGTCACCTGAAGGTGACGGCAATCCATTTTTTTACAAGCCACCTTTTTATTAAACAAACCAGAGAAGCAAATATTAGATTGCCATTCGCTCAGGCTTTGGCTTATGGAAAAAGTCCATCATGGATTGCCGTTTGCATTGGCGAACGGGTAAAGATCAGCCTTCCAGCTTTCGGGGCTTTAGCCCCTTAATCTTTTGGGCTAAAGCCCGCATATGTTAGTTCAACCCTCTGTTCGGCAATCCATTTTTTTACAAGCCACCTTTTTATTAAACAAACCAGGGAAGTAAATATTTGATTGCTGTTCGCTCAGGCTTTGGCTTATGGAAAAAGTCCATCATGGATTGCCGTTCGCTTTAGCGAACGGACAAAGATCAGCCTTCCAGCTTTCGGGTCTTTAGCCCCTTAATCTTTTGGGCTAAAGCCCGCATATGTTAGTTCAGCCCTCTGTTCCGTCACCTGAAGGTGACGGCAATCCATTTCTTTATAATCCACCTTTTTATTAAACAAACCAGGGAAGTAAATATTTGATTGCTGTTCGCTCAGGCTTTGGCTTATGGAAAAAGTCCATCATGGATTGCCGTTCGCTTTAGCGAACGGACAAAGATCAGCCCTACAGCTTTCGGGGCTTTAGCCCCTCAACTTATCAAATCCATATTTCTTCATAAAAAGATCCACCTCCTCATTCCAAGTCATTTTCTTATGATGTTGCTCCTGATTTTTAATATAATCCCTCACCTCATCTATCTGAGAATGACTTACAGACACAGCAAAAAAATCATCCTGCCACTGAAATTTATTTCTCAATAAACCCGATTGATTAATCCAAAATGAGCTTTCCCCTTTAATCAACTGCATCACATCAGAAATATTTTGCTTCTTTTGCAAGGATATCAATGCATGCAAATGTTCCAGGTGTCCATTAATAAAATCGATATAAATACTCTTCTCTTTCGAATTATCTTTAAGATGCTGCAAGACTTGCTTCTTTATTTCCTGTTTTAAAAAAGGCTGACGCTGTTTGGTGCTCCAAACACAATGAACCCATATTTTTACATATGACATTTTATAATATTTTTTGGTATTTTTTCAAATTTAATAATAATGGGCTAAAGCCCATAGCAGATTTCTTAACCCTCTGTTCCGTCACCTGAAGGTGACGGCAATCCATTTTTTTATAATCCACCTTTTTATTAAACAAACCAGGGAAGCAAATATTTGATTGCTGTTCGCTCAGGCTTTGGCTTATGGAAAAAGTCCATCATGGATTGCCGTTCGCTTTAGCGAACGGACAAAGATCAGCCTTCCAGCTTTCGGGGCTTTAGCCCCTCAAAATTGAATTATTGTACCTGCCCAACTGAATCCCACACCAAAACCGGCTAAGAGAACCTTATCACCTCTGGAAATTCTTTTTTGATTTATAGCCTCTTTCAATGCTATCGGAATAGTAGATTGAACTGTGTTTCCCCATCTTTTCAAACAATAAAACTCCTGTTCTTTACTGATATTCAATTTCTTAAATATGGTCTCAAGAATAATCCTGTTTGCCTGATGCAAAATAAACAATTTGATATCCTTTTTATCCAGACCTGCCTTTTCAAGTAACTGAAAGATCATCTCAGGGGCTTTGGTAACTGAGAAACTGAAAACACCGGAGCCGTTCATATAAAAGCTGCCGTCATTCCTTATATTTCCGTATTGATCCTTGTAATCTGTGGAAACAGCTTCAGGATAAGGAAATCTTGCTCCTCCGTGTTTTATGATGATAGTCTCATAACCTTTGCCATCTGTTCCGAAGACAAAATCACCTATTTCGGCACCATTATCATTTACACTGATTAAAGTAGCTGATGCACCATCGCCGAATATTGACTGGTTACTTCTGTCTTCTTTATGGATTCTTTTTGAAATAGTCTCTGCCGTCAGCAGCAACACATTGCTGGCCTGCCCTGATTCGATTAACCCCTTAGCTGTGCTTAAACCATAGATATATCCCGTACAGCCCTGGTTGTAATCGAAAGTACCAATATTGTTTTTCAGCAATAGCCTGTCCTGTAATATACATGATGTTGGAGGAGTAATATAATCACTCAGTGAGCTGCAAAAAATCAGGTAATCAACCTTATTTCTGTCAATATTATTCTCTGAAAAAAGTTGCTCTGCACATTTGTACGCCAGGTCTGAAGAAGTTTCATTTATTGAAGCATGCCGTCTTTCCAGAACGCCAGTCAGGCGGGTAAGCTCATTTATTTTCAATCCCGGAAACCTTTCAAAAAGATCATTATTTGTAATGATATTGTCAGGTAAATAATATGTGAAGTATTGTATAAAGGCTTTCATTCCATTTTGTTTTGTCCTTTTAATTTCCGTCTGTATGCTCTTTCTTTCTGTGCCCTCTGATAAAACATGTTGGCTTTTAACCAATCGCCCTTTTCGCGGTAATGACTGTAAAGTATCATGCTTACAGTCTCATAATCACCTTTGTCTAATGCCATCTCAAAATATCTTAAGGCATTCAATGTATCTTGCTTTTCCCAGTAATAACTTCCTATATTGATATATGGAGCATCGGATTCAGGAAATTCATCAATTATCTGTCTATTTATTTCCACTGCTTTCTCAAAATCACCTTTTTTGAAATAAGCATTTGCTTTTGCCGCTATAGGCGATACAACATCTTCATTAAGTAAAT
Source organism: uncultured Bacteroidales bacterium (assembly GCA_964550205.1). Lineage (GTDB taxonomy): Bacteria > Bacteroidota > Bacteroidia > Bacteroidales > JAIOZK01 > JAIOZK01. Next base: position 11,881 of record CAZJYD010000017.1, on the reverse strand, counting down.
AACATTTATTGTAGAAATAAATAGCAGTATCGTACATCCCCAGTTTATCATAAACATAACCCAGATTGAAATACGCATTGGGAAAATCAGATTTATATCTTATGGCATTTTCATAATAAGGAATAGCTTTTTTATATTCCTTGTAGTATTTCGAGTAAATTGTACCCAGGTTATTATAAGAAGCGTAATGTTCAGGGTATATCTTAAGAGCAAGTTCATAATGTTTCCTGGCTTGTTTTATTGTAGGCTCAAGAAATTTCACTACGTTCACAGCTTTATTTTTTAATTCCTCACTAACCTGATGCATCAGTTCAGTAGCAAGTAAATCGTGTGCTTTAACAGATCTTTCAAGATATTTAATATCATGCTTATACAAACTATAATATGACCTCCAGTCGCGGTTGCGGTCTATGGTATATGCTGTATAGGGAATTAATATAATTACAACTAATACAATAATCATATACTTTTTGGCTGGTTTTAATTGTCTTTCATACAGACGGCCTCTGAATATGTAGAAAATAAAATATGTCACTACTATTGAAAAAGCCAGTGAAGGATAAAGCAAAAAACGGTCTCCTATAATACCCGGCACAGGATAAACCATATTGGCAAACATGGCAATGGATATCAGGTAAAACAACACGGCATATGACAGTATGTGTTTTTTTCTGAAATTGAAGATCGCATAAACAAACATACCCACATAGATCAACACCGACAAGATAACCCACACATCGGTAAAAGACTTAACAGGAATAACATCGTAGCCATAATAGTACAACAAAGGATAAGGATATATAAGTTTCTTCAGGTAAAGTAAAAGGATATAAAATCCGGTGCTCATCCTGTTAAAAAATCCTTCTTCCACAATGGGATTTTCCATAAATCTTATCTCTCTGCTTATTTCCGGCAGAAACAAGAATGGCCCCACTGCTGCTAAAATTGTAATAACAAATACAACAATTGAAAATTCCCACAGTCTTTTTGGTTTCATTTCCGTAAAGAAATAAAGCGATAGAGGAAATATCAATAAAAAGCTCAAGGCCGTGGTTTTTGAAAGCAATGCAAGCATATAAAAAACAGAACCGAAAAGGAGGTATTTTACCTTGTTATAATCAGCCCACCGTAAAAATTGTCCAAGGGCAAGAAAACAAAATATCATATTTAATATTTCATCACGGTTTTTTAAGCTTGCAACTACTTCGGTATGGGTAGGATGAGCCATAAACAACAGGGTTATTATGAAGGGAAAAAAAGGATTGAATTTTTTAAACATCCTTTGTAATACCTTCAGTAAGATCAAAGCAGCCAACATATATAATATCACATTAATAAAATGGCTGATATAAGGCAGGTATTTTGAATTACCGAAAAACTGATGATCAAGAGCAAAAGATATCCGAACCAATGGTCTGTATCCATAACTTAATCCGCTTTCTACAGCATACAATGTAGTAAATATCTCAGGTATTGCTTTAATACCTTTTTGAGTTACTTCATTACCGGCGGTGACATGATAATCATCCAGGCAATAATGATTTAAGGATGAATTGCCATATAATACAAGTGAAAAAACAATAATGATAAATACAAACCACTGGTTTCTTATCTTCTCTGATCTCTTGATCTGTTCCAGGTTTTCTATGTTATTTTCTTCTTTCTTCGTCTTTTGCTGTTTCATCAATTAAATTTTATCACGGTTGTTTTAGTTACTATTATGTATTTTAATTAAATACTTAAATTCTCAATTATAATTAACTATAACAATTATGCAAAAAATACTTCAAAGCTTTAAGAGTTTTTTCTCTTGCTTCTATAAAACCCATATGCCCCACATCACCCAAAATCATCACCTCCGAATGCACAGGTAAAACTATCTGTTTTATTGCCCTTTCAAGCGGAATACGCGAGTCCTTTTTTCCAAGAATATATTTAACCGGTATTTCTGTTTCCGATAATAAATCCAATTTATCTGTTCTTTCTTTCATCCCTTTCAGTGCCGCAATGATACCCTCATTTTTTGTTTGGTTACTTTTTTCTATTAGCTGCTTTATTTGCTTTTTATGTTTCTCTGTATTTTCAGGTGCAAACAAATCAGAAATAAACTGGGTGATGAATCCTTTTCTGTCTTCTTCAACAATTTTTATCATGCGGTCCCTGTTAACCTTGGCTTTCTTATTATCGTCAGCAGCATGGGAATGAAACATCACAATACCCTTTAAATATTCCGGGAAAAGTTTTAAAAATTCCAGGGTAACATATCCACCCATTGAATGGCCCACCATCAAGCATTCTTTAATATCCAGATTAACCAAAACTGTTTTTACAGCTTCAGCCATAAATTTCATAGAATGTATTTCACGAAATATTTTTGTTTCCCCAAATCCCGGAAGGTCAATACAAATAACCTTATATTCTTTTGATAATATCTCAGAATAATCATCCCATATTTCTTTAGATTCGAGAAAACCATGAAGAAAAACTACAGCATTTCCCTCTCCTTTTTCCGAATAATTGATAAAACCACCTTGAAATTTAACTTCAGCCATTATTAACTATCCTTTCATTACCTCTTCCACTTCAGATACAGTTTTTGGTATTGGTTTACCAAGAACCCTGCAAGCTGTATCAGTAACAAGCACATCATCTTCTATGCGTATTCCTCCAAAATCCTTATATTTTTCAACTTCTTTATAATTAATGAAATCTGTGAATTTATTTTCCTTTCTCCACAGGTCTATCAGTGCCGGAATAAAATAACAACCCGGTTCAACTGTGAGAACAAAGCCCGTTTGCAGTTCGCGTCCTAGTCTGAGGAAAGCTGTGCCAAACTGCTCACTGCGTTTGGTTTTTTCATCATATCCAACATAATCTTCACCCAAGCCTTCCATGTCATGTACGTCGAGCCCCATCATATGGCCAAGGCCGTGAGGCATAAACATTGCATGTGCTCCTTGTCTGACTGCCTCCTTCACATCACCTTTCATAATACCAAGGTCTTTCAATCCTAAAGCCAGCACTTCGCATGCCACAAGGTGAACGCCCCTGTATGGAATACCCGGCTTAATAGCTTCAATTGCAGTCATATTGGCATTAAGCACTATTTCATATATTTCCTTCTGGCGCTGGTTAAATTTACCTCCAACAGGTACCGAACGGGTTATATCACTGGCATAGTGCATTGTTGTTTCGGCACCGGCGTCGGTAACCATCATTCTACCTTCCTCCAGGGTATTTCCATGATGATGATTATGAAGTGTTTCACCATGAATACTAAGTATAATTGGAAATGATACTGGTCCTCCCTGCGAGAGTGAAATACCTTCTATTCTTCCGGCAATTTCACGTTCAATAACTCCTGGCATTGCCATCTTCATAGCTGTTGTATGCATATCATATGCAATTGCAATTGCTTTTTCAATTTCCTTAATTTCATATCTGTCTTTAACAGAACGAAGTTTTACTATTGCTTTTATTAACTCAATTGATATGTATTCATCAATCCTCTCCGGCATTATACCGAGCAATTGTTTAAGCTGAACCAGATGCTGACCCCTGTATGGAGGAGGAAAATGAATCTGACTGCCTTTATTTATCTTATTGTTAAGAAAATCTTTAAGGTCATCGAAAGGCATAGTATTTGGCACACCAACTTCTTCTGCCCTTTCCTTCATTGAGGGCTGTGGCCCCATCCATATGATATCATCCATGCTGACATCATTACCAAAGATATAATCCTTTTTATTATCAATATCAATAACTCCGGCCAGGTCAGGATGATCAAGACCGAAAAAATATAGAAAATTACTGTCTTGCCTGAAATGATATCCGTTAGCAGGATAATTCATTGGCGCTTCCGAATTGCCCGGAAACAGAACCAATCCTGATCCAATTTCATTTCTCAGCTTATTTCTTCTCTCAGTGTATACTTCTTTTGGAAACATGATCTTATATTTTATGTTATACTTTATTTAGTTTCTTAATAAACAAATTAATAACCCTAAATATTATTAATTATCAACCCTTTCATAATTCAGTAATATTTTATTTCTGCATAAGTCTTTCTATCTCTCCCGCATCTGTGGGTAATTTCTCCGTTAGGTTTACCGGGCCCTTTTCCGTTACTAAAATATTATCCTCTATCCTTATCCCTGTATTTTCTTTCTTAATATACATAGCAGGCTCACATGAAAGTATCATACCGGGCTTCAAAGGCTGATACTTTGTGCCTACATCATGAACATCCAAACCGATAAAATGTGCAACACCATGCATTAAATATTTAAATGCAGGTGATTTTGTTTTATTATCTTTTTCTATATCTTTTTTGGATATTAATTGCAGATCTACAAGTTCTTTCTCCATCAATTTAAATGTGTACTTATCAATATTATCAATAGTATTGCCTACAACATACAAATCTTTAGCTTTATTTTGAACTCGCAATACTGCTTCATAATAATCACGTTGTTTTTTGGAAAACTTTCCATTAACCGGTATGGTTCGCGAACAATCGGCTGCATAATTAGCGTATTCAGCCCCAAAATCCATAAGCAATAAGTCACTATCCTTACATTTATCACTATTGGAAGTATAATGCAACACACATGCATTCTTACCTGAAGCCACTATTGGTTGATAAGCTGAAGTTGCGCCATTTTTCATAAATTCATGTGTTATCTCAGCCTCAACCTTGTATTCATAAACTCCGGGCTCCACAAATTTCAAAATACGTGTAAAAGCTCCTTCTGTTATACTGCATGCTCTTTTTATCTTGTCAATTTCCTGTGGTTCTTTCTGTAACCTCAGTTCAGTGACCAGAGGGGCAAGTCTTTTATATGTATGAGCAGGATACTGCTTTTTTAAATCAGCGGCAAATCGTAAATCCCTGCTTGGCATTTCCGGTTTGAATTTGGGATAATCATTAGTATTTATGTAAATATTGTTGGCATATGTTAATAGTTCATCAAGAACAGATTCAAACTCATCAATGTATTTAATGTTTTCAACACCAGAAATTTTTGTAGCTTCCTCCTTTGTATGTTTATGACCAACCCAGGTTTCCATAACTTCATCTGGTCGGATAATAAAAAGTACTTCCCTTAATTTCTTGTTGGGGCAATCATGAGAAAGGACAAGAATAGTTTTTTCCTGTTCAACACCCGTTAAATAATAAAGGTCTGAATTCTGTCGAAAAGGGTATAACTGGTCTCCGTTCCTTGGTATTTCATCATTAGAATTAATAATTGCAACAGAAGAAAGTTCGAGCTTCTTAATAAGTTTCGTCCGGTTCTTTACAAATAAATCTTTAGGTATCGGTACATATCTCATGAATATCTTTATTTAAATTAATTAAAAATTTTATCAGATATTTAAAATAAGATTGAATAAACAGGATAAAACCATAAATTTGTTGGATTATTTCGCAAAATAATGGATTTTATCCAAGAAATCATAGTTCTTCATATCATTTTTGACAAATAATTTTGTTATGGCAAAATCAGGTTTTTATCAGTCTTCATTAACAAAGAAATTTATAATGGCTATTGCCGGATTATTTCTTATTACTTTTTTGTTTGTTCACCTGGGTATAAATATTACTGTATTGCTTCCCGAAACCGAAACTCATGAAGCCAATGAAGCTTTTAACAAAGCTGCTCATTTTATGGGGACAAACATAGTAGTGAAGATATTTGAAGTAATTTTATTTGGAGGCTTCATCATTCATATTATTTACGGAGTGATTCTTCAAATACAAAACTGGATGGCCCGGCCCAACCGCTACAGAAAAGAGGGTTGGTCTCATACATCAACATTTTCAAAATTTATGATCCACACAGGTGTTATTATTTTTATTTTTCTTGTTATTCATTTGATGGACTTTTATCTGAAATCCAAATTTGCAGTTGATGTTGAATCTGTTGTTTATGAGGGCAAAGAATATCATAATCTGGGTGCTCTCATTATAGAAAAATTCCAGCGTCTTGGATTTGTAATTGGTTATATCGTTGCGTTTATTATTCTGGGATTTCATTTACATCATGCCTTTCAAAGCGGATTTCAGTCATTAGGTCTAAATCATCCGAAATACACACCGGTAATAAAAGGTATTAGCTTGATTATTTCCGTTATAATTCCGGCTGGATTCACCATTATACCATTGATAATCCATTTTGGATAAATTAATATTAAACTTAATTGAAACAAAATATTATGACCAAATTAAATTCAAAAATACCCAAAGGACCTTTAGCTGAAAAATGGAGCAGGCATCAGGCTTCAGTAAAACTGGTTAGTCCTGCAAACAAGAAAAAGCTTGATATTATTGTTGTAGGAGCAGGAGCAGCAGGAGCATCCACCGCCGCCACACTATGCGAGCTTGGTTATAATGTAAAGGTCTTTGCTTACCAGGATTCTTCTCGCAGGGCACACTCTATTGCATCACAAGGAGGTATTAATGCCACTAAAAATTACAAAAACGACGCTGATAGTGATTACAGGTTATTCTATGATATGATCAAAGGCGGTGACTTCAGAGCAAGAGAAGCCAATGTTTACCGCATTGCAGAGGTAAGTAACAATATAATAGACCAGTTCACAGCCCAGGGTGTTCCTTTTGCAAGGGAATACAGCGGTTATTTGGCAAACCGTTCATTTGGCGGTGTACAGGTTTCCCGTACTTTTTATGCCCAGGGGCAAACAGGGCAGCAATGCAGTTTAGCTGCCTATCAGGCACTTATGCGTCAGGTACAGGCAGGTAAGGCACAGATGTATAATCGTATGAATATGCTTGACTTAGTAGTTGTTGATGGAAAAGCCCGTGGTATAATTACCCGTAATCTTATAACCGGTGAAATTGAAAGACATTCAGCCCACGCCGTTGTCTTAGCTACCGGTGGTTACGGAACGGTTTATTACCTCTCAACTCTTGCTATTAATTCAAACGGTAGTGCTGCCTTGGCTGCGTATAAAAAAGGCGCCTTTTTAGCTAATCCCAGTATTGCCCAGATCCATCCAACATCAGTTCCTGTGCTTAATGATTATCAGTCAAAACTGACATTAATGTCAGAATCATTAAGAAATGACGGTAGGGTATGGGTACCCAAACAAAAAGGAGATAAGCGACCTCCAAACGAAATTCCCGAAGACGAAAGGGATTATTATCTTGAAAGAAGATATCCTGCTTTTGGCAACCTGGTGCCAAGGGATGTTGCCTCGAGAGCCGCAAAAGAAAGATGTGATGCAGGCTATGGCGTAGGAGAAACAGGACTTGCGGTATATCTCGATTTCAATGATGCAATTGAACAACAAGGAAAAGAAACTATTGCCGGTAAATATGGCAATCTTTTCGACTTATACAAAAAAGTTGCCGGAATTGATCCCTATAAAGAACCGATGAGGATCTACCCCGCTTCACATTATACAATGGGTGGATTATGGGTAGACTATAACCTGATGACAACAATCCCGGGGCTTTATTCAATTGGAGAATCAAACTTTTCAGATCATGGTGCTAACAGGTTGGGAGCAAGCTCTTTATTGCAATGCGCCGGCGACGGGTATTTCATTTTACCGGTAACCATAGGTGATTATCTGGCTGATGAAATACGTACACCAAAAATTTCTACAGATCTTCCTGAATTTGAAAAAGCAGAAAAAGAAGTAAAAGATAAGCTTAACAAACTCATCTCTCTGAGAGGAACTCAAACCGTTACTTCTTTTCATAAACGACTTGGCAAAATTCTATGGGATTATTCAAGCATGGTAAGAAATGAAGAAGGTCTTAAGAAAGCTATGAAGATGATCGATGATCTGGAAAAAGAATTCTGGAAAGATGCTATCGTTCCGGGCAGATTAGATGAATTGAATCAGGAATTAGACAGAGCAGGTAGGGTTGCCGACTTCTTCGAACTGGCAAGGCTTATCGTAACGGATGCCTTGAATCGCAAAGAATCATGTGGTGCGCACTTCAGAGAAGAATATCAAACAGAAGAAGGAGAACCAAAACGAAACGACGAAGAATACCAGTATGTTTCTGCCTGGGAATATAAAGGAAAAGACAAACCACCTGAATTACATAAAGAACAGCTAACATTTGAAAATGTGAAGGTTGTTCAAAGAAGTTACAAATAATTGAAGAAAAATATTTTCATTAAATAATTATTGACATGAAAATAAAGCTAAAAATCTGGCGCCAAAAAAGCTCAAATGATAAAGGTAAATTCATAACTTACCACTTAGAAGGAGTTTCAGAGGAGATGACCTTTCTTGAAATGTTGGATTATCTGAATTCAAAACTAATAAAAGAAGGCGAGGATCCTGTTGCATTCGACAGCGATTGCCGTGAAGGAATCTGCGGTATGTGCGGCTTATATATTAATGGCCGTCCACACGGTCCCGATGATGCCGTTACCACTTGTCAGTTGCATATGAGTAAATTTAAAGATAATAGCACTATAGTTGTCGAACCATGGCGTGCCAAGCCTTTTCCGGTAATCAAAGATTTGATAATAGACCGTTCTGCTTTTGATGAAATAATACAAGCCGGTGGTTATATTTCTGTCAATACCGGAGCAGCCCCGGATTCAAATGCTATTCCGGTGGAAAAAGAAAAAGCCGACATCTCTTTCGATGCTGCAGCATGCATTGGTTGCGGGGCATGCGCTGCTGCATGCAAAAATGCTTCGGCTATGTTATTTGTAGCAGCAAAAGTATCTCAATTTGCATTGTTGCCACAGGGTAAAATCGAAGCAAAAGAGCGTGTACAGAGAATGGTTGCCAAAATGGATAGGCTGGGTTTTGGTAATTGTACAAATACATATGCCTGTGAAGCAGAATGCCCCAAAGAGATTAGTGTAGAGCACATTGCACGTATGAACCGCCAGTTTATCATTGCGAAATCAGCAGAAAGAAAAAAAGTAAAATAATTCTTTAAGAGGTTTTCTTATCTTCGAGTTTTGTTTTTATTATGCTTTTCAAGGATATCATCGGTCAAAATGAGATGAAGCAACGTCTCATACAAACTGTCAAAGATAACAGGGTTAGCCATGCTCAGTTGTTTCTTGGTCAGCCTGGAACAGGAACACTTGCTCTTGCAATTGCATATGCACAATATATAAACTGCAAGAACAAAACAAATAATGATGCTTGTGGAGTATGCCCATCTTGTGTTAAATACAGTAAATTAGCTCACCCCGATCTACATTTTATCTTTCCTGTAGCAACAACGAAAAAAATTAAAACTAAACCCAAAAGTGAAGATTTCAATGCTGAATGGCGTGAATTAGCAATTGAATCAGATTGTTACTTTAATCTTAGTGACTGGTATAGAAAAATAGGAATAGAAAATAAACAGGGAATTATTAATGCATATGATTGTAATGAAATAATAAAAAAACTAAGCTATACAAGCTATGAATCAGAATATAAGGTTATGATTGTATTTATGGTGGAAAAACTCTATTATGCAGCCGCACCCAAGCTGTTGAAAATACTGGAAGAACCACCTGATAAAACTTTGTTTCTCCTTATTTCTGAAAATCAGGATCAGATAATAAACACAATATTGTCAAGAACACAAATTGTTAAAATACCAAAATTGATCGATCAGGATATAAAAAAAGCACTTATTGAAAAAGAAAACCTTGGAGAATCCGAAGCTTTGAATTTCGCTTTTCTAGCAGGTGGTGATTTTCTGGAGGCAAAAAAATATGCAGCTAATGCAGAGGAAATTAAAGTTAATTTTAATCTTTTTGTTGATTGGGTTAGAATATGCTGGAAATATAATTATATGGAAATGAGTAGCTTCGTAAGTAAGATATCCAAAATAGGAAGAGAAAAACAAAAAAGTTTTTTAAGCTTCGCATTAAGAATGTCGAGAAACAGCATTTTGAAAAACTATCATCTTGATAAACTCGTTAAGCTTGATGAAAAAGAAAAAATTTTCATGAAAAAGTTTTATCCTTTTATAAATCCTGAAAACGGACAAGAAATTTATAATGAACTTAACAAAGCATATTATCATATTGAAAGGAATGCTAATTCTTCTATACTTTTTATGGATCTGTCACTTAAAACAGCAAGATTAATAAAATCGGAATAATTATTCTTCATTTTTAATATTTTTGCAATAATAAAGGTATTTAGAAATAATGAGTGAAAAAGAAGTAAATAATAATAAAATCAATAAAATAGAAACTAAAGCTTGTCTGAAAAGATCATTCCTGGAAAGGGGTTGCTCCAGGCCTCCGGATACCAATCAGAAGCTTGATGGTATTTATCAACCACATTGTTGCAAATATGATATTCACGACTGGCTTAAGGACATCAGATTACCGGAAGCAAGAGAACCATTTGATATTGTTGAAGTACGTTTTAAAAATTCAAGAAAAGATTATTTCAAATACAATACTGATTATGATATCAATATTGGAGATATCGTAGCCGTAGAATCAAATCCGGGTCACGACATTGGTATAGTATCTCTAACTGGTGAAGCGGTGAAGCATCAATTGAAAAGAAAAAGGATTAATCCTAAATCTGACGATTTCAAAAGGATTTACAGAAAAGCACGAATCAATGATATTGAAAAGTGGATAAAAGCAGTTGAAAAGGAAGAAGAAGCCAAGTTCATGACCCGCGATATCACTCAAGATCTCAAACTTGATATGAAGATAAACGACGTTGAATATCAGGGTGATGGCACTAAAGCAATCTTTTACTATACGGCTGATGAGAGGGTTGACTTTCGTGAACTGATAAAAATACTGGCTGATAAATTTAAAATCAGAATTGAGATGCGTCAGATAGGTGCTCGTCAGGAAGCCAGCCGACTTGGCGGAATTGGTTCTTGTGGCAGGGAACTATGTTGCTCAACCTGGATATGTGATTTTAGATCAGTTACAATTAATACTGCCCGCAAGCAACAACTCACACCAAATCCCCAAAAACTCGCCGGTCAGTGTGGCAAACTTAAATGTTGCCTTAACTATGAACATGACAGCTATACCGACGCACTTAAAAAATTCCCACATAGTGAAATAATACTGAAAACAAAAAAAGGCGATGCAGCCTTTCAGAAATCCGATGTTTATAAAAAGTTAATGTGGTATTCCTATCTTAAGGATGAAGCAGACCAAATGGCCATTCCCATCGACAAAGTAAAGGAGATCATCGAAATGAACAAAAATGGTAAACTCCCTGAAAAACTAGAGGACTTTGCTTTCAGCAAAGAGCAAAGAATTAATTTCGAAAATGCGGTTGATACTGAAAACCTTGAAAGATTTGATAAAAATTTTAAACAATAATTTTCCTATATTATCTTTATTACAGTAAGTTTGCTCACATATGAAAAAAGCACTTAACCGTTTAATATTACCGGTATTTGTTATATTCATCTTAGGATGTAATTCAGGCTTAATATATGAAAATTCAAGATCCTTTACTAAAAGCTGGAATCGTTATGATACAGTAGTGTTTAAAGCTGAGATTTATGATACGGTAAATACTTATGAGTTTTACTTAGATGTTCGTAATTCAAATGAATACAAATACAGTAATATTTATTTTTTCCTTCACACGGTATTCCCTGAAGGGGAAATAGCGCACGACACTATCGAGTGTGTTTTAGCTGACAAGAGCGGTAGATGGCTGGGAAAAGGCATTAGCAGCATTAAGGAAAACAATATTCTTCTGCACGACAGACTTATTTTTCCACAGGCTGGAAAATATATTTTTAAAATTGAGCAGGCAATGCGTACTGAAAATCTTGAGGGTATTGAAGATATAGGTATTAGAATTCAAAAAATAAGCGACTAAGATAATAATGAAACACCCATGACAATTTTTTGACACACACGAGGATGATTATAGACGCTTC
>CAZJYD010000016.1:10284-46761 GCA_964550205.1 uncultured Bacteroidales bacterium | reverse complement strand
CCTTTATGCCCTTCATCAATAAAAACAAGGTTTTTCGATTCGGAGAAATAATCCACATCAACGCTTACCCCTTCACCTTCTTTGTCTTTTACTAGTTTGGTGATTTCCAGAATTAATACTTCGCCTTCTTTTGTTTTCAGGCTTTCTTCGCTTCCTGAATAAAGTTTTGCATCAATGCCGCTTTCGGTAAAACTTTCGTAATGCTGACGGCTCAATCCTTCGTTTGGCGTAATGAGTATAATGTTTTCCCAATCGTTTTTGAAATATTTGATAGCTTGCCAATAATTACAATGCATTATCAGGGTTTTACCGCTACCCGTTGCCATCCAGTAGGCCAGTTTTTTAAGGTCGTTTTCGGTAAAGGTTTCAATGTTTTTAAAATCAGGTTCCGATTCCTGTAATACATTGAGTTGTTGAATCAGGATTTCTTTCTGACTGCTGAATAAATCAAAAAAGTATTCGGTAAAAAGTAAAGAAAACCACTGGTAATATTTGAAAGAAAAGAACGGTTCTGCACGATTTTCCCTTAGCTTTTTTTCATAAGCTTGTATTGCTTCATCATATAGTTGAATCAGGTTATCCTCTACTTTTTTCTTTGGGTTCGACATGATTGTCGCTGCAAAAAAAGTATAGCCGGTGGAGCTTGTACCGGTTTCCTCGTTGTTAAAATCGTCACGCAGTTCTTCAAATGTTTCGTAACCAAACTGTCCGAGAATGTAGCGAAATAATATGAGTTGTTTACTTAATTGCATAGTAAATAGTTTTGCACAGTATTATTGCTTTTCTGTGCATGCGTTAATAATTGCGCACATTGATTGTGCATATTTATGGCTGATCGCACAAAACGATCTAATATTTGTGCAAAATAAGTTTTTGATGCACAACTTTTGTGTAAGTCTTTAGGATTATGCATAATAATAACTGATATTTGTGCAAAGCAAATCATTGTTGTAACAGTTGATATAAATTTTGATTCACATATAAAGATTCACTCCCGGATTGCTCTTTTTTGAGAATACCAATCTTTTCAATGGCACCCAGGTATTTACTGGCAGTATTTCTCGAAGCAATACCCCCGTCAACCAAAAAAGCTATTTTGCAATAGGGTTGTTCAAACAACAGCGAAACAAGTTCATAGGAATAAACCTCATGTGCATCATTCTGAATTTTTTGCAATGTTTGCTGAAACAATTCATATATGGCATTCACCTTCTTCAAAGTGTAAACGGCAGTTTCTTTTATGGATGTAAGTATGTAAATTATCCATTCTGTCCATTTTCCAGATGTGGTTACTTCCCTTAAAAGCCGGTAGTAATCATTTTTGTATAAGTTGATGTATTTCGATAAATAAAGAATCGGGTAGTCTAAAAGGTCAAGTTTGGAAAGGTATAAAACATTTAAAACCCTTCCTGTTCTGCCGTTTCCATCAGTAAATGGGTGAATGGCCTCAAACTGGTAATGTAGAATAGCCATTTTTATCAAAGGATCAATGGTGTCATCTGCTTTTGCAAAATCAATCCAATTGTTTAACTTTTCTAAAAGTACATCTTTGCAGCAGGGTGGTGTGTAAATGGTTTCAAATGCGTTACCAATATACACTTCTCTATCGCGAACACCATCCTCTTTTTCCTTAATCTCATTGTATATATTTTCTATGATGGGAACAGAGAAAACCGTATTTTTTAAACTTTCCCAAGCAGTAAGAAGTGCCTGACGATACCTGAGTACTTCTTTGGTTTGTGGATCGGCTGCTACCATGGATGAAGCAAAAGCCCGGTACAATTTATCGGAGGTAGTAAAAATGTTTTCTATTGATGAGGAGTCTTTTGCTTCCTGCAGCACGAGCGTATTAATTAGCATGTATGGATTTGGTATTACAGGGCAACGGCCTTTCAGTTCTGCCAATGCAGCCCGCGCTTCGGCCAAAACCTTATATACTTCGATTTTTTCCCAAACTTCTTTTGAAGGTGGCAAAAGAGGAAGCTCGTTATAGGGTTTGCTTTTATCCATTATTACGGTAACATTTTATTTTTAAATACTTCTTCAATGGGCTGATAGCTGTATTTCTCCGGCAAATGTGCCTGATCGTTAAGATACAAAATATCAAATCTATAACTTTCCAGTTCTTTTATCAGCACTTCCCTGTCTTTTGTGTAATTTTCCAGTTTCCAGTCTTTCACGCTGCGCCAAACTACCAGTATTTTTTTGTTAGCATTGTTGTTGCCGTAAACAAACTGGTATTTTTGGCCATTGATTTCTTTGGTAATGCATTTTTGCATGTGCAGGCCAATCAGGTAATTAAAAGTTTCTACCAAATCCACAGCCTGTTCAGTATCGTAAGTAAAGCCGTCCCACACTTTCAGGTTATAATCCCAGGGGTCTTTCATGGCTTCGGTATTTACCAGTGTTTGGCTGTTTTTGGTTTCAAATTCGAGCATGTATTTGGGTATATACTGGTAAAACGCCAAAGCTTGTTGCTGTGCGTCTTTATTGGCTGTAAAAGCTATGTTTTCGAGTGCTTCTTCGTATTGCTCAAGGCGTTGGTATTTGAAGAGTACGCCGAGGCCGTTCATTGTGCCGTTTTTGGGTTTGCCGTCTTTCCAGTCGAAAGTGTATGCAATTTTTTTGATGCGGGGGATGATAATATCTTTAAAATATTCACCTTGTTCAACAAGAATACATTTATTATTTAACTCATCTATATTCATTAATTGAACTGCATGAAAAGTTGTACCTGAGCCAGCAAAAAAATCAAGAAAAACGGAGTCTTTTAATTTATCTCTATTTGGTCTTAGCCTGAACGCTTTTTCAACAACTTTAGGAGGTTTAGGATTATTAAAAGGTTTCGTTGGAAATAAATTGTTTAAAAGACGACTTCCTGAATCTGTTGTTCCAGCGTAATCTTGCTCCCAAACATCCATTGGCACCATTGTTTCGGTTTCTGTTAAAAACAATTTTAACCTTGGATATGTATTACCTCCATCAATACCCCAATAGAGCCTATTCTCTTTAATATGTCTTTCATTTTCTGACTTGGAGTATTTCCAAGCATTTGTTTCGTGTTCGACCCATTCTTTAGTAATAGGGTTCTGAATTTTATAAACTAAATTGGGTCTTTCCGATTTAGTTGCGGGATTAACATATGAAATACTAGTCCAATCACCTCTTTCATCATTATCTGGATTCGAATAACCTTTTTGTTTTCCATTCTTTTCTTCACGGATTTCTTTCAATGAATCGCTCAGTTTATAAACAATTAAATGGTCTTTAACATCAGAAAATGTTTTTGCATTATTATTTCGACCATGACGGCGCCACCATGTGATATTGGCGATGAAACATTTTTCTCCCAAAAGTTTATTGACAAGAAGTTTATAATTAGCTTGCTCAACGTCATCTAAAGTTGTGAAAAATAACCTATCAAAAGAAAGTAAATCATTTATAAAACTTAGCCTTGATTCTAAAAATGATAGCCATGTGCTATGTTGAAAAGAATCTTTGTATACAAAACCAACATCATTGCCAGTATTGTATGGCGGGTCGATAAAAATACCCTGTATTTGTTGATAATATTTTGTTTGCAAAAGATTTAGTGCATGATAATTATCTGCATTAATATTTAGTCCATCCGCCTTTTCTTCCAACTCAATCTTTTCCGATAATTTATTCAGCAATACAACCTTAAATTCTTTCGAAAAATGCACCGTATCAATCGGCAGTTTCAACCACTCCTTTGCGTCTTCGCGTCTTTGCGAGAAATCTATCTCTGCTTGCTTTGTTTCACGCGAAGTCGCTAAGTCGTTAAGATTTATTCTATTCCAGTCCTTAAAAATCTCTTCACCAAACAACGCTTTCCATTCCTCAACCTGCTTTTCATTCTTAATCACCTCTTCCAAAATGGGTTTGGCTGTTTCTTCGCCAATGTATTCAACCAGCCGATCAATGGTAATAACCCATTCAGTGCTCAGCACAAATTTCTTTTTCTCCCACAGTTTTTTCTGGAAATCTTCAATTTGGCTCACAAATTCAATAATGGTATCGGCAATGTTTTTAAAGACTTTTATGGTTTTTACGTTGTGCTTTAGCCGGTCGAAATAGGAATCCACCTCGGTAACATACAGGTCGTCTACATTTATCAATTCGGATTTTATATAATAGTCCAATTCACGCTGTAAAAAGCCTTTCAGATTTTTATGGATAAAAAAGTCGTACTTGTTTTTTCGGGTGTAGTGGTTAATCTTTTTAAGCAAAAGCGCTTTATCATCTTTATCTGTTCCCCAAAGCTTTACCAAATTTACTTCTTTATCAAATTTGGTTTTCAAAGCTTCAAATGCTCTTTCGTTTAGCACATCTTGTTTGTTGTTACCTTTAAAAGTTTTCTTTTCGTCATCGGTAAGTGGCCGGTATTCAAAAAAGAAGTTTGTTTCCTTTTCTCCTATTTCTGCTTCTTTTTCGGAAAGGATAAAGAAATTGGGTTCATCTGCTTTTACATTGCCCTGTTCAACCTGTGCAGAAGTAAGTTTAAAGTTAACCACCATATTGTCCTGTGGGGTTGATATTTTAAAAGCATATTGCTGAAATGTTTCAGATGATTTAATATAATACTGGTCGTGGTTGGCCCAATAAAAATGGGTTTCTTCGCCATTGTAGGGCACCATGTATTTTTCATTTTTCCCGAAACGACGTTTGCTAATAAAGTCACCTTTATCGTAATAGCGTGAAAAGAAAAGGGTAAGGTGATTAAATATGTGGTTTTCGGTGTCTTCCGCAACTCTTATTTCATCTACCAATGTTTTTACTTTACGGTATTCAGCCACTTTACTACCGGCCATTTTTTCGCCAATTTTACGTTCTTCATCTGTTGCTTTTATCCAGCCCTGGATAAATTCGTCCTTTTCTAAATCCTTCAAATGCTGCATTGCTCTTTTACCTTCTTCAGTGGTAAGGGTTTGTAATTGCTCTTTTACTTTATCTACAAGTAGTTTATCAATAAAATCTTTTATCTCTTTCCGCTTGTAATGCAATATTTTATAAACACCAAAATCCAAATCCTGTGAATCGAACTGGAACAATTCATTAAGGAAGCATTTTAGTTGCTCAAGGGCTGAATTATTATTTGCCATATTTATTTTTCTTTTTTAATCTCAATTAGTAAATCTTTTACTTCAACATCCAGTATTCTTGCAATCTCGTAAAGTATTTCCAAGCGAGGTTGTTGTCGGTTTTTTACATAAGAATTAACCATGTTGTAGCTTTTCCCCAACTGTTCAGCTAACCAGGTCTGTTTAATTCCCTTTTCGTCAAGTACTTCTTTAATTCTGTTCATTGACATTTTAAATTTTCAATGCTCTAAAGTAAAAAATCATTTCTTATATCTCACTTTTCAATATATAAATCAATTAGAAACTTATCAACAATCTGGCTGTGGGCAGGAAAATAAAGGCTCTTTTGCAAGCTGAAGCATCAGCCTATGCGGGGAGGGCTTGCAAATGTGTCTGAATGTGCGGTAGCATTTTCCTTTTCAATCCTTATGCAGCAAAGTTTTCATTGTCGGTAATTCGTTTTTTCGGGTTGTTGGTAACGTATGTATATATACTATTGTTTTTATTTCGCATATACATCAAAAATATAAATAATAAGCTAAAAATGAAAAGAATAAAAAAAAATGTTTTTGGTGGAATGGTAAAGGAAACAAAAGGCAGGTAAAAGGTAAAGCTTTGCCGGCGTTCGTTTTCAACGAGTGCCGGTTAGTTGGGTTTTAAACGCGAATTTATCAGACACGCGTCAAAGACGCGCGCCAGTGGAAGATACACCCAGGGATGTAGCTCAACCCGGATTAATATTTCAATATTCACAAATCAAGGATAATTTCAGGCTTAATAATCCACTATCAAGTTACACAAAGGTTGAAGCGGGCTATAATCTTTGGAATCAATTAATGTAGCATTGTTTCATGATTCTTGATTATTTTCAAATAATTCTGACTTTAGTTTAGCTATTCTTTTCGCTTCAACTTTTACTTGTTTCATATGTCCGTAATTAGTAGGAAAGTATATTACCGGATTATACAGATTTCCTGATAACCGTCTCAGTACCGACGATATGCTGTAAAACTTTTTCCTTGCATTGTGTTTGCCGATTTGTAGTTCGTAAGGTGTCATATTCTTGGGTTTGAATACAACTGTATTATGATCGTAATATCTCCAGTCTGTAATTGTTAACCGCTTCTCATTTTTTAGATCTTCATAAATTTTTGTTCCAGGATAAGGAGTTAATATATTGAAGGAAGCAGTACTTACTTTATTTCTTACTAAGAATCGGACTGTTTCATTAAATATTTCTTTTGTGTCGTTATCAAAACCAAAAATCATTGATGCATGGATAAGAATACCCATCTTTTTAATTTTTTTTAATACCCTTTCCAAATGATCAATTTTCTTAAATGTCTTAGTCATTGATTGTAGCTGTTTCTCAGACACGCTTTCAATTCCGAAGAAGAGTTCTCTGCATCCACTTTCTACTGCAAGTTGCATAAGTTCATAATCTTTTACCAGTAATGATACAGAAGACTGTCCCACCCATTTAATCTTTAAAGGTTTGATCGCCTTGAATAGTGCTTTCGCATACTTTGGATCGCCAATAATATTATCATCCAGAAAGATAAAGTTTTTTGCACCTGATTCCTGAATGTCCCGTACTACATTTTTTATGGGTATATGTCTGATTTTTTTACCAAAAAGATTTGTGACACAGCAAAAATCACAATTATAAGGGCAACCCCGGGTTGTCATTATCGGAATAAGATTAAACAGTCGTTTTTTGAATATTTTGCTGAAATCTTTTGAAACGTATTTTCCTAAATCAGGTATCTGATTATTATATGTTCTTTTTAAATTATTGTTCTGGAAATCTTTGAGTAGTGTTGCCCAAACTCCTTCTGCTTCACCAACTACTACACAATCGGCATGTTGCAAGGCCTCATCAGGAAGTATGGACGGATGTACTCCACCAAGTATTACAGTTTTGCCTCTTTTTTTAAATTCCTGGCAAAATTCGTAAGCTCTCGGAGCATTAGCCGTCATGCAACTTATTCCGACCAGATCGCACTCCTGATCAAGATCAATGTTGCATATCTCTTCCTCAATAATTTTAACTTCATGCTCGGGTGGGGTTAATCCTTCCAGAATATAAAGTGCAAGTTGTGGGATCATAAGCCCTTTATTAGTTCTTTTTTCGGCATCAATGGTTGGGGAAATAAAGAGAATTTTCATAATGAATTTTGTGCAAAAATTTTTCCGTTACTTATATTAATTGATTAGTGTCATGAATTTGCCTTGCAGATGACAATGCAATATAATTAATTTAACAAAATTTATTAAAAAATCAAAAATACAAATAATAGCCTAAGAATGGAAAAATATTTTAGGTGGTTGGTGGAAGGAAACTGATATGATATTAGTTATCAGTGATCGGCATCTTTTTTAAAATTTTTATTAATCAGAAATGATCAAAACATTTGCATTATGAGAAAAAATTTAAAACCAATATTGCTGCTGGCCATTTTACTTATATTCCTGGCCGCCTGCGAAAAAGATGAAAACGATAATACAGAGCAACCATATAAAGTTGCTATGCTTGCCGAAGGAAATACTTTTGATGATATGAGTTTCCTGCAAAATTGCAAGGAAGGGCTGGAAAAAGCAAAAGATGAATATCTGCTTGATGTGAAATATAATATAGATACTTCAACAGACCAATACCAGCAAAGGATAAACACATACGGAGAACAGAAATTTGATCTCATAATTGCTATTGGATTTATGTGGGAAGATGCTGTGGTAAATGCTGCCAAAACATACCTTGCATCCAAATTCATCCTTGTAGATACTGAATTGTCAGAAACGCTTGACAATGCCATTTATAATGTAATAACCTTTTTTGTGGAGGGCAGTTTTCCCGGCGGGGAGGTGTATAAAGGTAACCTGGCCAATAACGGTGTTGCATTGGCTCCATTCCAGGATTTTGAAGACCAGATACCGGATTCCATTAAAACAGAAATAGAAAATATAAAGGAGGGGATCATAAACGGAAGCATCTCAACGGGCTGGAACGGTAAATGATATCAGGATAAGAGTTATCTGCAAATAATATAATTCTTGGTGCAACTGACAATTTATAATCTGTGAATTTACTGAAAACCATTATTTTTGTATTATACTTTTAGTATAAATGCATAAGATAAAAATATATCTTTTAATCATCATTCTGTTGAGTTCCTTATCGGGTCTTACAGGAAACAAACCTGAAATTAAATCTGTCAGAAAAGATCCTTATGCACGTTTCATCACATTTGATCATTATTTGGGTAAAAATTGCGGAGATATCGTAGATATATTTCAGGACGATCACGGATATTACTGGTTGGCAGGAACAAAATGTCTTTCAAGGTTTGATGGCAACCGGGTAAAAAATTACGTCAACGACTGGACACCTGGTTCACTGCCTTCCTCAAAAACATTTTGTATTGAGCAGGATATTCTGGGCCGTTTGTGGATAGGAACAGCCAATGGCCTTTGCCGCTACGATTATGGAAAAGATAAATTCATAACTGTTATTGGTCCTGACACTAATGCTTTACCTTCCGATACTTTTTATATCAGGGAAGTTTTTGCCGATGGTGACAGCTTATTATGGATCGAAACCTTACCTGGATATCTCTGGAAATTTGACCTGAATACATTGGAGTTAAAAAACCAATTCCATCACACAGCTATCGGCCAGCCTTATTACTATTATCATGCGATACACAGGGGTCCTGAAAACAAACTTTGGCTTGGAGGAAGGGGATTTGGTCCTTTCAGTCTTGATGAAAAAAACAACAGGTTTCAATCAGCAGATATCAACATAAGACAAGGTGACCGGAGGATATACCAGAGTTATGATGCTGCATACTTTTATACCGACAGAAGTGGAAATTTCTGGCTTGGAGCGTTGGATGGCGTTTTCTGGTTTAATGATGAAACCTCTGAATTTGAGCTATTCAGGCCCACATCGTCCTGGACGATGACTGAGGCTGATGATGGCAGTCTGTGGTTTGGTACAGGCGAAGGACTGGCACGATATTCACCACGTACAGGTGAGATC
The DNA here is from genome assembly GCA_964550205.1 of uncultured Bacteroidales bacterium. Taxonomy (GTDB): domain Bacteria; phylum Bacteroidota; class Bacteroidia; order Bacteroidales; family JAIOZK01; genus JAIOZK01. The sequence goes on along the minus strand of CAZJYD010000016.1, from coordinate 37,617 downwards.
ATACTTTTTGAACATAACGAAGAAAATCCCGAATCCCTGCCCGGAAATTATCTTTACAAAGTTTTCGAAGATAACTACAACAACATATGGGTTTCTACTTCAGGAGGGATTTCAGTGTACAAACCTGATCCTTCCGGTATCAGTTATTTATTTCATATATCAGGCATGGATGAAACACCTGCTTCATCTATTGTAACAGACCTTCTGCAGGATGAGTCTGGTAATGTCTGGATCGCCACCGAAAACAAAGGACTGGATAGGCTTGATATGGAAACGAATACTATCAGGCATTTCAACACTTCAAATACCAAAGGCCTCGTGTCTGATAAATTCAGATGCCTGGAAAAAGGTATAAATAACAATATTTATTGCGGACTTTGGTCAGGATTGGGATTTGGAAAGCTATATCCAACAAAAAACAAATTTGCCCTCTATACATATAATTCCCTGAACACACACAGCGACTGGTATAATGACCTTGAATTTGACCGGTACGGCAATTTATATGTCGGTTTTTGGGGAGGACCCGGATTGACTGTGTTTGATACTTTGAACGGAACATTCGGAAGGATTTTAAAAAACAAATTTTGTAACTGGTACCCCAGCCGCCTGATCACCTGCCTTTACAATGACAGCAAAAACAAGCTTTGGATGGGCACCACACAGGCAGGACTTCATTTATATGATCCTGTGACGGACACATCCATTTGCTTCTCAAGAGAATTTAATCCTAAACCCGGAATTGATCAGGAAAAGATTTACGACATCAGAGAAGATTCAATGGGATATGTGTGGATTGGCACACGAGGTCTTTACTACTGCGACGTTGAAACACACAGGTTCAGAAAAGTTGATTTTCCTGATAAGTTCAGCGATCCGGAAATATATGGTCTGCTGCCATACAGGGAATCAGATATATGGCTTTTGAGCAACTACGGACTGTTGAGGTACAACCGTTTGTTTGATAAAATAAATGATTATTCACATATACTGAATATTGATTTTACAGAAACCAACTCTGCAGCCATCCAACTCAGGAACGGGAACTTTATTTTTGGTGGAAAAAGCGGAATCGCCATAATGAACCCTAAGAAAATTGAAATCACACAGAAAGTACCGAAAGTTTATCCTTCATCGCTAATGGTTTTTGATAAGACCAAATTTCCCAATCTTCAAAATATCAGAAATATTGAACTGCGGCATAACGAGAATTTTTTCACAATCTCAATTGGGTCTAACAGCTGGGGTGAAGATAAGCGGTTTCGTTATTTTTATAAATTGGACAAGTTTAACCAGGACTGGATTGAGATGCAGAATAATGAACGGCTTGCCAGATTTACAAACGTACCCCCCGGCGACTATGCCTTTCAGATTAAAATAGCTGACAACCAAGGTAATGAATATAAGAATGAAGCAATTGCAAAAATAACTATTATCCCTCCCGTTTACAGAACATGGTGGTTTATTACAGCAATAGCTGTGATTGCATTGTCTTTAGCTTCTTATATCTGGTGGAACAGATTTAAAAGTCTTCGCCTTTCATTATCGAATGCTGAACTCAATCAAAAACTACTCAGATTACAGATGAATCCCCATTTTATTTTTAATTCATTATTCGCTGTTCAAAATTATATTTATTCAAAACAGACTCATCTGGCAGGTAACTACTTATCCGATTTTGCACACCTAATCCGACTGATATTGGATAACAGCAGAAATGAATATATTCCTTTTGAGAAAGAATATAAATGTATTGATTTGTATCTTAAACTTCAAAAACTGCGTTTTGAAGGTCATTTTACTTACACCATATATTATGATGAAGAATTAAAAAATAATGATTACTATATTCCTACTATGCTGATGCAACCTTTTCTGGAAAATGCAATAGAGCACGGCATTAAGAATCTCGACGGGAAAGGCCATATTAAATTAGAATACAGGCTTGAAAAAGATGGTATCAATTTTTCAGTAGCTGATAATGGAATTGGTCTTACAGCTTCAAAAAAGTTAAAGGAACAAAGCAATTCACAGCATGAATCCCTGGCCATTTCCATATGCAGGAAAAGGCTTGAAATGCTTAACAGAAAAAGTAAAACTAAGATAAAGTTCAGTATTAAAGAAATAATTAAGCCTGACGGAAGCGTTGAAGGTACAATGGTTAATTTCAAAATACCTTTTAAAACAATATAAAATTTTAACAATGAGAATTAAAACTATAATTGTTGAAGATGAGATAAATGCACGTAAGGCATTAATAAATATGTTGTCGTTTTATTGTAAGGAGGTGGAAGTAATTGGGGAGGCAGAAAGTGTAAAGGGAGCTATTGAATTAATTACAAATAAACCTCCTGACCTGGTTTTGCTTGATGTGAGATTACCTGATGGTAACGGTTTCGACATTATGGAAAAACTAAAAAATAAAGACTTTAAGCTCGTTTTTATAACCGCATATAATGAATATGCTCTCAGGGCGATTAAACTCAGTGCATTGGATTATCTCCTGAAACCGGTAAAACCTGATGAATTGAGGAAAGCCATTGCAAAAGTCCGTGAAATATATGAGAATGAAGAGTTGATCAAACTGCAGATTGAAACCTGTGTTGATAATGTTAAAGCCTCAGGGCAGAATAAAAAGATAATTTTAAATACGATTGACAGGATATTTGTTGTTGAAATTGAAAACCTTGTTCGCTGTGAGGCAAGCGAAAATTATACTAATGTGTTTATAAAGGGAAAGGATAAAATAATGGTGGCAAGAACACTTAAGGATTTTGAAGAGATGCTTACAATATATGGGTTTTTCCGCATTCACCAGTCACACCTTATAAATCTTAACTATGTGGATATTTATGATAAAAAAGGAGGAGGTATGCTACTTCTAAAAAATGGTGAAAGAGTCCCGGTATCCACCCGGAGAAAAGAAGGTTTTCTTAAGGCATTGAGAGCTGCCTTGTAAATCATATAATAAATAATTACCTGCATATAATAAGTGGATCCCCTCACCTGATATTATAAGTTTGTAAATACTGTAATCCTTCATATAATTTCGTTTCCTTATTCTTAAATATTTAACTAAATCAATTTATCATGAAAAAATTAGCAATTATTGTAATAATCCTTGGAGGATTAGTTTTAAACAGTTGTGAATTCGAAGTAACTACTGCGCATGTAAAGGATATAAAACTTTGCAATGAAATCTACGGAACGTTTTGCGATAATGATCAAACAGTTTTTAATCCTGGCGATCCTGAAATAATCTTGAGCTGTAAGTTAAAAAATGCACCGGAAAACACACATGTAGTATTTACATGGAAATACATGGAAGAACCGCCGGTAGTTATAGATCAGATTACTTTAAATTCGGCTGACAAGGGTACAACCCTTGACCTTAAAAGCAGCTTAAGCAGACCTAACAACGGATGGCCCAAAGGTAAATATGCCGTTGAGATAGGTATAGGCGATAATGACGATTCTCCTAAGGTTAAGCATTTTGAAGTACGTTAGTGTGAGATTACGAACCAATTATCATTTCTATGAAAAAATCCCTGTTCATCCTTGTTATATTGGCACTGCTGTCCATAAAGGGAACCGTCGCCAAATGGTATATTGATCAACAATATAAATTCAAGATCAATGTACCTGATAACTGGTCAGCTAAAAGTTATATGGAAGGAACCGATAAGGTTTACGATTTTACCAGTCATGATGAAAACGTTGCTATACAGCTCAGGGCTTTCAATGCTGAAAAAGGCATTAGTGCCGAACTCATTGCTGAAGTATTTGATGAAGAATTACAATCACAAGGGGGTAGCAAGCTCAGCCTTGCTGATGATGAATTGAACGGATTACCCGGTAAGCTGGGTGTATACAAAAATATCTATAACGGAAAGGAAGTTGCGCTTGTAACATTTTCAGCAGTAAAAGGTGATGTTGGTTATCTGTTCCTTATTATTATTCCTGTTTCATTGTTCGATCAAAAAATGAAGGAAACAGATGCCATTCTTAATACATTTACGATTCTGGAAGATAATAATCAAATCGCACAGGAAGAAAAACTAAAAGACCCTGGTGGTTTAAGTGGAGATAAAACAGATAACCAGCAAACTGCACCCAACAGCCAGGTATACCTTGGAACAACCCTTCCGGCAGGTAAAGTATGGCCGGAAGGCGTTTGGCCGCAAGGGAAATACAATTGTGGTGAAAAGATGTTCCTGGGAGTGATTGGATTAAATGATTCGCATGTAAGCTGGACAGGAGACAATTATATTTTTAGACCGAATTTTTATTTACCAAAAGGAGATGCAACCTGGAAAACTGAATTATTTTGCCCGAATCACGAAAACTGGTGCCGCATAAAAGCTAAACACACCTGGAAAGATAGCAACGGGGAATATATTATTGAAACAACTTTTCCCCAGGGCATGGGCATGAAAGACAGGGTTCATATGAAGGTACACACTACTTCTACCGGATGGATTGATGTTTACTGTACCAAAATAGAATAAATGAAACTCAAAAAAATAAAACTCAGGTCATCAAAATCTGAAATAAAAAACTAACTGAAATGAGAACAAAAAACCTATTTACAATAAGCTTTTTAGTAGCATTTTTAATTTCTATTAATACATTACAGGCTAAGTGGTATGCAGATCATGAATTTAAATTTAAAATTAATGTACCTGAAAACTGGTCATATAATTCATATGTTGAGGGCACCGACAAAGTTTATGACTTTTACAGCCCGGATGAAAATATTGCAATACAAATAAGGACTTTTAAAGCAGGAGAAGGTGTAACAACCGATATACTGGCACAGGTTTATGAAGAAAATATATTACCTGGCAACACAGAAAAACAAATGCTCGAAGATCATACTTCTAAAAACGGCATCCCGGGCAAGTTAGGTGTATACAATACGCAATATAATGGCGTGGATATTGCCATGAGTACTTTTTATACTGTTCAGAATGGAATTGCATATGTATTGACCGTAATCGTTCCGTCAAGCATGCTTGAACAAAAAAGCCAGGAGATTCAATCCGTAACTCAATCTTTTATTATTGAAGGATTTGAACCACAGGAGGATATTACTCAACAGGAAGAGAAAAAACCTTCGGGACTAAGCGGATTACTTGGAGGCACTAAAAGCAACAATGAACAAACAGCAGTTCCTGCTGATATCACAGGAAGGTACAACTTTATCAGCCGTTCCGATGGCAAAAGCCTGGTAAATTATCATTATATAGACATCAAAAGCAATGGTACCTACAGTGAAAAATACAATCCCAAAAATTCGGGAAGTTATGTAGGAGGCACCGACGGAAGCTGGAAAGTGAACGGCAACCAACTAATCCTTACCCATCAGGGTGGACTTTCAGATACTTATACCATAGACGGCAACAAACTGATAAGGGTTTCCGACGATGGCACATCCTTTACATTTATAAAGCAATAAAATACTGCAAGCATAAAAACATACAACATGAAAACTGCTAAACAAATTGCTCTGCTTCTGGTTTTCTCGTTTGCTTATTTGTCGGTCACCGGTCAGTTAAAGAGCCATACGGACGATCAATATCAATTCCGCCTGGAATTTCCATCGGATTGGGCTGTCAAATCATTTATGGATGGCTCCGATAAGGTACTCGATCTGCTAAGCCCGGATGAAAACATCGCTATACAATTACGTTGTTTTGCCGCAGAAGCGGATATATCTGCGAATGATGTGGCAAAGCTAATGGACGAAGAAATGCAGGTTCAGGGAGCGAAACAACATAGCTATTCGAAAGAGGAACTGAACGGAATACCCGGTGTGATGGGTGTTTATACAAACAGCTATGACGGACTTGAGGTTGCAGTTGTTACTTTCAGCATCGTGACCGATCAAAAAGGCTATCTGTTATTTACCGTTATCCCGGTAGTAGAATTTGAGAACAGGATTAATGAAGCCGATGCCGTTCTTAACAGCTTCAGCCTTTTAAAAGCTGAAAATACGCCAGTTGCGTTACAGAATTTACAAGGCAGTGTTCAGGATGTAGCAAAAGGCAAGCATGAAACGAAACCTGCTGAATCCGGAGATGAACATGCAGGGCCCTGTGCGGGCAGGAAATATGTGGATTATAAGGGACAAAGATATTCCATTGTGACCATCGGCGATCAGTGCTGGTTTTCCGGAAACCTCAATGTGGGAACAATGCTCCTCTCAGGAACCTATCAAACCGATAACAACATTGTTGAGAAACACTGCCTGAATAATCTTGAAACCAATTGCAGTAAATATGGCGGTCTGTATAAATGGTCAGAAATGATGGGATATGTTGATTCTGAAGGCGCACAGGGAATCTGCCCGCCCGGCTGGCACATCCCAACGGATATTGACTGGAGAATTTTGGAAGGGTATATCGACAGCGAATTTTCAAGTGATGATCCCATATGGGAACAGGAAAATGTTATCCGGGGCAAAGATGCTGGGAGGAAACTGAAATCCAAAACAGGCTGGAAACCGAACCGTTACAGCCATGAACCGGGCCTGCAAGGTGATGATACATACGGTTTCACGGTTCTTCCGGCCGGCAGGATGAACGATAACGGCACTTTCTGGGGAGAAGGGCGGAATGCCTTTTTCTGGACATCATCATGGAATAAAGTGTGGAGTAACCTGGCCTTCAACAGGTTATTTGTTGAACATTCGGACAGCCCGCAAAGAATCCAGATTGACAAGTCCTGCTATTACTCGGTAAGATGCATTAAGGATTAGTTGAAGGGTTTTGGAACGTTAGTCAGAAATCGGATAATCAACAATGAAACAATAGAGTAAATGAGGTTTACCAGATCATTGGTAAATATGTGCTGAAATAATATATGTTATGAAAAATATAGGGATTATTATTTTTTCAATTTTTATAGTTTTTATCCACTCCAATGTACGTAGCCAAAATATTAATGTTTATAAACATGTAAATATTAATAATCCGGTTTATCAGAAGAATCTATCTTTGGTCAAGGAAGAACTTGACCTACAGATAAATAGAGAGATTGAGATATTTGCTTTGAAACATTAAAATACAGGATAGAAATAGGTAAACCTCAAAAACAATATACTGAAGAGAAAGAAAATAACCTCGAAGCCGAATTCCTCGCCGAGATCACCAAAATCAATACCGAAATTGCAGCGATCAACAAGCTTGCACAAGACCGCAACATAATGGGGTCATTTGCCAAATCTAAGAAACTTTGCGATAGATTAAGGCTTTTACTTGGCAGGCAATACTTTAGGACCACTTTACAAAAGATCAGGAAAGATAATCCAAACTTTAGCTTCTCAATAACGCCATTATCTGAAAAAGTTACACGTGAATACTGGATAAGAATGAGAAACAGGGCTAATATCGCCTACCATAATGCTATGGAAGCTCACAGGGGATGTGTTTATAATAAGGGTATACAAACCTGGAATAAAGTTGAAATCCCTTTACGCTTTTTCAAAGCCACTTTCGACCTTGTAACAAACACACAGGACTTGTTCTCGGGTAATCTTCGGGGCTCAATTGATGCGATAAAAAATAGTTATGGCTACCAGGACGATATTGTGCAATTAGCCAATACTGTTGGTCTTAAAGTTTATAAAGCTGGCGAAGAGGCTAAAGACTGGAAAAGTTATGTTGGTGTTGTAACAGGGTTAATGTCAGCTTGGGACGGTTATATTAAAACTTATCAATTGGCTGTTGAAAACTACAAACAAAAAGATTTACTGGTTGCCAACCGTGAAACTACCGATCAGCTTAACAAAAACAACAAAAAGCTATTACTTGAATTCGACAAATACCGCGCATATATTGATGCCCATAGCAGTGCTATTGATTGCCTGAACGACAAATTGATGCGGATTGATTTTGATAAAAAAACTGTTAAAGGCGAAACCGAACGCCTGGTGCCTTTTGGATATTTAAAAGAAGGGGATATTGTGAATGTGTTGTATTTGAAAATGAAATAAGTAAATTAGAAAGGGGTATAAAGCTCCGCTTCATTATTTATTAACAATTTAAAAAATCGCTACCTTATTTTGGATGTATAAGCTTGCATCACAGCACGTTTAGCCTCTGACTCCGACTTATTCACATTTTTTGACTTTTACTTTTGTTAGGTTGTAACTTTGAAACCACATCGAAGAATTTACGGAGCAATTTAACAGAATACTATTATTATATTACTGATGAGTATATTAAGTATGTTATATCAGATTTTTTAGTTTGTATTATTGATTATCAAGAAAAATGAAGTCAAACATTGTAACATATTTTTTTCATGATGTTGATATGCGTCATGACCTGAAGATAATTGCCTTAATGGAAAAATTTGGTAATGATGGGTATGCAGTATGGTGTATGTTACTTGAAATACTTACAGCAAGTAAATTCGAGATAAAATTCAATAATAAAATTATTCAGCAATTATCACTGGATTTTAGGATGGATCAGGAAAGGCTTTCAAGGATAATTGATTATATGCTTGAAGTTGGACTCGTTGAAACACACCGGGGAAAACTTTTTTCTACAAGGTTAAAAGAAAGAATGACCATTTTCACCTCCGGTAAATCGCTTAGGGAAGCAGCACCTGATTACGGAAAATCAAATGATGAGATATATAATGATCTGGTTGATGAACTGAAAAACTCGGAACAATGGCTTGATAATATTCAAAGGCTTAAAAAAATATCAAAAGCTGTGCTTATAAATCATCTTGTTGAATTTTTAAAGGACCTAAAACTCAAGGAAGATTATTTTAAAAATATTTCCGATATAAAACGGCATTTTATTAATTATCTGAATAAACAATTGAGAAACCATGGATAAATTTGATTATGATAAAGTTCCTCCCCAGGCAAGGGAAGTGGAAGAGGTAGTTCTTGGAGCCCTTATGCTTGAATCTGATTCTTTTATAAAGGTTTATGATGTTATTACAGCGGATTCGTTTTATGTGCCGGCACACAGAATAATATATCAGGCTATTGCGAATCTGTTCCTTCAAAATGAGGCGATCGATATTCTAACAGTAACTGAGGAGCTCAAGCATATGAATAAGTTGGATGAGGCAGGAGGGGCATATTATATTTCAAAATTGACCAATAAAGTTTCTTCATCGGAGAATCTAAATTATCATGCCCTGATAATCCAGCAGAAATTTATTCAAAGAGAATTAGCCAAAATAACCGGCGAGTTTAACAGGAAAGCATATAGCGACGAATATGATGTTTTTGAATTGATCAGTGAACTGCAGAATAAGTTATTGCAGATAACAAGCACAAGAACAGCATCAGTTTATAAAATTGATAAGGTTGTGAAAGAAGTTTTTGATATTGTTGATTTTAATATAAAAAATAAAGGATCATTAACAGGTTTGGCCACCGGGTTTGATTTTTTTGATAAGTTCAGTAATGGATTGCAAAACTCCGACCTGATAATTATTGCCGGTGAAACCTCACAGGGTAAGACGAGTTTGGTTTTGAACATATGCCTTAATGTTGCCTTAAGCTGTGGAAAGAAAGTTGGTATTCTTTCCCCTGAAATGTCGAGAGCGCAACTGGGCTCCCGGCTGATGTCGCAGGTAAGTGGTATCAGTCCTAAGAAAATTCTTAGCAGTAAATTACAAAATGATGATATTGACCGTTTACAGGTTAAAGTAAAGGATCTGGTGGAGAGTAATATCTATATTGATGATTGCAGCTCAACAAACCTGGAATATGTTTTGGGAGCCATCAGATCTTTAAAGATAAAGCATGATATTAATATGATAGCGGTCGATTACCTTCAGCTAATAAATAATCCGATTAAATACACAAACAAGGAACAACAGGTTGCCGATACAGCGAGAAAACTGAAAAATATGGCAAAAGAAATGGATATTCCAATTATTTTACTTAGCCAGTTAAGTCGAGATAAAAGGGATCATAAACCCTCACTCAGCCGTTTAAGGGATAGCGGACAAATTGAAGAGGCGGCAGATATTATATGGCTGGTACACAGACCCGAAACATATAATATTGAAAATATTGAAATGCAGGATGGCAGAACATTCGACTCACCGGGATTGGCGCAAATGATTATTGCCAAGGGCAGAAACATTGGAACCACAGAATTTATTCTGAAGTTTAACAAAAGCCTGACATCCTTTTCAAATATTCCGTCACACGAACTTGTTCTTTATGAATCGGATGATAAATTTGAAGAGTTGAAAAAATGACAAATTACATAGATATAATCAAAAAAGACCAAAACGATTTCTTTTTGCTCCATAATAGTACCAGAGTTCCGAGCCCTGATTACTGAAAAGATGTTATGTTAAAGATATTTTAAAAATACGCCTTATTGCTTGATTAAATTCATGTTTTTGAAAATAATATCACATTATGCAAAAACCGAAGGATTGAATTATTAACTACCTGTTAGATTTAATTCGTGGCAAGGTTATATTGAACAGATACTAAGAATTATTCTTATATAATTGGTAATTTTAGTTAGGTTCTGGTCAAAAAACTACATTTGTAATAAAATATATTATGAGACTACCCTTAATAACATTTTGTTTAATTATTTTTTTCTCATCATGTGATAGATTTCACAAGGAAAAGGAAAATACTAGAAAAATGGTCGACAGTATTGGTTTTGCGACTACAGGCAAACAAATGGATTCAATAATGGTAAGGATTAACAGGGATTTTGAAGTGCAGTTGAAAAATATTGGAGGTTTTTATGATTCGTCAGTTTGCTGGAAAGTAGCCATATCTCCTCACGATGATTATACATATGCAAGTTACCTTTATCCGGCAGTTTTTAAAAATGTAAAAGCTGATGTTTTATTTCTGATAGGTGTTTTCCACAAAGCAAGATATTTCGATACTTATGATGTTATTGTATTGGGTAATCATACTTCATGGGCAGGACCATACGGCAAAACTAAAGTTTCAGGATATAATAAAGAAATAATTAATAGTCTGCCTGACAGCGTTTTTACAGTCAGTGATACAATGATGGAAGTAGAACATTCGCTTGAAGCTTTTTTGCCCTTTATTCAATATTATAATCCTGAAACTGAAATCGTACCCATGATTATTTCTTACATGAAACGATGCAATATGAAAGATTACAGCCGGCAATTAGCTGAGATCATTGCCGGAATAGCAAAAGATAATGATTGGGAGTGGGGTAAAGATTTTGCAATTGTGATAAGTAATGATGCTGTTCATTATGGAGATGATGGCTGGGGCGGTAAAGACTTTGCTTATTATGGAACCGATGTATCAGGTTACCATATGGCTGTGGATCACGAAAAAGAGATTATCGATTCATGTTTAACCGGTGAGCTAATGGAAGATAAGATAATCAAATTTATCGGTTATACAACAGAAAAAGATAATTACAAAGAATATAAATGGACCTGGTGCGGCCGTTACTCCATACCATTTGGACTATACACAGCATGGCATCTTCAGAAACAATTTGAGAATGGAACCATTGAGGGTAATTTTATAGGATATGCAAACAGTATTGATCATCAGAAATTAATAGTTGAGGATTTAGGCATGGGTGTGACTGCCCCGGCAAATGATCATCATTGGGTAGGTTATGCTGTTGTTGGGTATCGTTAAGAAGACTTTCCCTTTAATTGAAACGGTTAAAACCATTCCACTATTAGCTGGATAATTGGTTTCCCCCACAGTTGAAACTGTGGGTTGATATTTTATATGTATGCATGAGAATAATATATCAGCCCACGGATTTATCCGTGGGTTATTAAAGTAAAGTTCGAATTTTTACTAGTGTTATCTCTTAATTATTTTAAAAGTTCTGTTTCCTGTTTTCAACAAGTAAAATCCTTGTGGCAGTTCTTTTATATCAAGTCTTTGATGCTTTGAATTTATAGTGCCTGAAAGGATGATCTGGCCAGCGAGAGTTGACAATTTGTAATCCAAAGATTCTTTACTGGCTGATTCAATATAAATAAATGAGATAGCAGGATTAGGATAAATAATTATTTCAGATGTGTTTGAACTTAATTTATCAACACTGGTTGGAGTGATTTTTCCATGGATATCATACCTGGAAAAGAATTTCCATATTTCAACCGAAGCATCTATATCATTGTTTGCTCCTCCATAAACATTTCCCGGCCAGGAATGTCCGCCATTATTTATTTTAAAATGCTCCACTTCAACTCCGCTATCTCCATTTGGATACAGGTAATGTGTAACAGTAGAGCCATCTGTAGTATCAATATCAGGCATAATTGTAACTGTTGGTATGCTGTCACAATTATTGAAATCAGTCCAGTAGGCAAGTACATCTTCAATAGATTCTTTCGAGTAGTCTCCGTAATATGGTACAATATTATCTGCAGTACCATGAATTTCCATCACGGGCATTGGATGCTGGGGAGTACATTCATCCGGTTGATCTTTATTCATAGTGCCTGTAACTGATGCCATCGCAGCAAATCGATTGCTCAATTCGCATGCCAGCAGATAACTCATAAATCCACCATTTGACATACCTGTGCAAAATACTCTCTTATGATTGATGCTATAATCTAATGATAATGAGTCGAGTAAAGCTCTGGTAAATCCGACATCGTCAACAGTACTCAAGCCCCAGCCAACATTCCAGTGGGTGATTCCGAAGATATCCTTTGTACCCATTGGATGCACTACTAAAAAACCGGCTGTGTCGGCAATTTTTCTAAAATCCCCGTAAATCATTTGCTGATAAGCTGTAGAACCGTAACCATGAAAATTGTAGACCAAAGGAGCAGATGTGCCCGGCTCATAAGATTCGGGAACATAAAGAATATATTCACGCTCCAGATCATCATGTATAATTGATCCATATATTGTTTGCTGACCTAAACCAATTATAGGTAAATATAAAAGAGATAGAATAATTGTAATATTTTTCATTTTACGTTTTTTTGAAAATAGATTGTATTGATTTATTTTTTCCAAAAATTGTGTATTCAAAGGTAGCCAAAATTCATACAGATCGCAAAAATGGTTCATAATAATAATATCAGCCCACGGATTTATCCGTGGGTCACAAGGAGTTTATATTGTTTCTCCGTAACGGTTTCAACCATTTTTAACCAATCCATGTAATTTAAGAAACCGTTGATATTCTTCCTCAAATGTCATTTTCTTATGGTGTTCTTTCTGATTTTTAATATAGTGTGTTAGTATCTTAATAGCTGATTCAGAAACTGAATATGCTGATAATCCAACCTGCCAGGCGAATTTATATTTCATTATATCTGATCTATTGATTCTATATGAACTTCCGCCTTTGATCTGGTGCATTACTGCTCTGATACTCTTATCCGGATGCAATAAGAAAAGGAGATGGACATGGTTCGTTATTCCATTCATAATATTAAGTACACATGAGGTTTTATAGATTTCTTCCTTGATAATTTGGTAAATTGGTTTTTCAACTTCCGATTTAATTAATTGTGCGTTATTTTTTGTACCGAGTATTGCATGAACCCAAATTTTTATATGAGAATGTGCCATAATAAAATTTATTTGTTATTTAATTATTTATTTGAAAACGGTTAAAACCGTTCCCGACTCTAGTTGAATTATTTGTTTACCCCACAGTTAAAACTGTGGGCTGATATTCCGGAAATAAAAAATCCCATTGCTTTCGCAACGGGATTGTGTTGTCGGTTGTGGAGCTGGAGGGATTAACTTCGTTGATCCCGTTTTGGGGGGACCTTACAACCTCCAACACAATCCTCCCGTTGGTCGGTTTTTTATATTTCCTCAAATCGTTTACAAGCAAGCTTGTACGATTTTCGCAAATAAAAAATCCCATTGCGAAAGCAATGGGATTGTGTTGTCGGTTGTGGAGCTGGAGGGATTCGAACCCTCGTCCAAACAAGCAGCAGATGTGTTTTCTACATGCATAGTCTTACATTGGTTTTCGTGACAAGACCGGTGTAAGACCGACCTATCTTGCCCTTATCCTCTAAAACTTCATTTTGACAATGAGGATTTGCCAAAACTAACCCAGCTTTTACGACGCTCCTTACCGGGACACCGCTGAGTGAGGCTTCCCGGGGAACGGTTAGGTGCGCAATCCGCTTGATTACGCAGCTAACGAATAATTATAATCGTTGCCAGTTATTGGCTGTTACAGATGGTTTTTAAGAGCCGTATCTGCAACGCTCTGCATGCTTACACAACCACTTCCTTGCTGTCTAATCCGTTCAGCCCCCATAATAATATTATGAACTTTAATGAAATAAGCAAATTTTGTACCGTAATACTTTACAAATATACAAAAAAATAGCTGTTTTATTGTCTGGAATATGGCCGGTATTAATAAAATAAATAACTGATAATTGCCTGAATATTAAGGCAGCTTGTTTAATCTGTTGCCATCTTCAAATGCGACAACAAACACACCGGGTATTCTGTATTTTATCCTTAACTCATCCCTGAATGCGCGGGCTTCGGAATAGGTGTCAAATCTACCGGATGTATATATGTAATAATTATTATGACGGTTTTGACGTATCTGAAGATTGAAATTATATTTACTCCTGAAATATTCTTCATTCAGGGGTCCTTCGGCTTTGGCACAGATCTGAACACTATAGAATAAATTATCTTCAGGTACTGCTTCCTCTATTTCAAGTTGCTCTTTCTCATTGACTGTTGGTTGCTCTTTCTCTTCTGTAACAGCTTTCTGAATTTCTTCTTGTTCCATTGTTTGCTTATCTTCATCCTTTGCTTTCATGTCCTGGCTGATTAGCGGTTCATATGCTTCCTGCTGCTGGTCTTTTTCTTCGGATTTTGTGAATTCAGGCTGAGGTTGGGATTTAGGTACTGATTGTGATTTTGATTTACCGCGCAGTAAAAATTTAAGTCCGAGTGAATTATAACTGTAAAAGTCATAAGCGAAATCTTTCTTGCAGTTGTCAAGATAATCAGTATTAACAGCGCGCATCGAAAATTCAAGATCTAATTTTACATTACGTGCTAACCTGAAATCAAATCCCAGTCCAGCGGGGATTGTGCCAATAACTTTTGTCCCGACTATACCAGCTCCATCCTCATATCCTCTTTCTACATATGGCTCTTTGGTATTTAAATACATTGTTCTTGTTTTATAATTGGTAAATCCAATTCCTATAAATCCGTATAAGTTGAGAAACCTGTCATCTCTGTAGTTTGAGAACCAATTACTGAAATTTACTATACCGCTTAGATTACCCTCAAGCAATTCGGCTTCAAAATACTTATTGTCTTCACGTTTTGTTCCGGCCAGGTTACCATACAATAGCTGTCCTCTTAATCCAAAAACGGGACTGATCTGTCGTGTGAAATTTAATGCCCCGGCAAATTTCCATTCACTCTCATAATTAAATACGGGATATATTCTGTATTGCTTGATATCACCGAAAAACAAATTTGGCCCCCCACTGATTCCTAATGACCAGTATTTATCAAACTCAGGGCTAACATATTGTCCGTGAGTTTCTTTACAGGAAAGCTGAATGATAAAACCTATTATTAAAAGACATACAATTTTTTTCATCTTTTGGAGTATTAATGTTCTTTTTTAAAATAGTATTATTTACTTTATAAATTCATTTATGTAGCCGTTCAACATATAACTGGCTTGTAAAAACGACATTACATTTGTTTGTCAGGCTAATACGACTGTATTAATCAAAGGTTACATTTAATTAAAAAGATTTCAGACTGCTATTACTAATAATGAAATAATAAATGGATGAATTAATAGGAATTTTGATCTTTGATCATGTGGATTTTTCTTTGACAAAAACAAGCAATAGCAAGGCAACCAATGTAAGGCCGAGGCTCAGATAAAATGGTGTTGCAATGCTGACTCTATCCCATAATAATCCGGCTAATAAAGAAGCAGGTAAAGCGCATAAGCCAATAACCATTTGGTAACCTCCTAATGAACTTGCTCTGTATTCTTTCGGAGCAAGCTCCGAAACGAATGCTTTTTGCACTGGCTCAAGTGCTCCTTTGTGTATGCCGAATAAAATGAAACATATTATAATTCCGGCGATGCTTTGAAAAAAGATAGCACATATACACACAAAAGCCCATGTAAGAAAAGAAATGGCAATTACAGGTTTTCTACCGATTATGTCGGCTAGTCTGCCTGATGGAATTGAGATTAATGATGCCACTGCAGTAAATATCAAATACAAAACAGGTACCGTTGTTGTTTTAAAACCGCTTTCTTTGGCAAGTATCAAAAGAAAAGAATACGAAAAAGCTCCAAGTGCAAATATGGCACTTAATGTAAGAAATAGCTTGAAGTTTTTTTTAAGATCTTTTAGTTTTATCCCTTTGTATACTTTTATTTTTTCAGCTTTTTTTTCTCTGATATTCAGAATTATCAATGTTGCAGCTATCACAGAGGGTATAGAGGCAATAAAGAAAATTGAACGAAATCCGATAAATTTCACCAATACAATACAAATTACAACTCCGACAACCGCACCTAAATTGTCCATTGCCCTGATCAGTCCGAAGTTCTTGCCTCTTTTTTTCTTTGCTGAAATGTCGGCAACTATAGCATCCCTTGGAGCACTTCTGACTTTACCGGTACGATCGATGATTTTAAATGGGATGACCATCTGCCAGCTTGTGGAAAGACCGTAACCGATCCTTGATAAAGCTCCGAACAGATATCCTGTCCAGATGAATATTTTCCTTCGTTTAAGTCTATCTGAAAAATAACCTGAAGCTGCTTGCGAAATAGACACAAAAGCCTTTCCAAGCCCATCAATAAATCCGAGAGTAGCCATGTTGGCATTCAATACAGAGGTTAAGAACAAAGGCCAAACAGGAAAAACCATGTCAGAACCCATGTCATTAAGGAAAGAAGCAAATGCAAAAGTCCTGATGGTTTTGCGCTTTTCTTTTTCCTGTCCTTCATTTTTCATGTATAGTTGAAATTTCAGGATTATGATATTTCAAAATACTATTGGTTTAGACTCCAGGATATTAAATTCCAGATAACTGTATCAGTTTGTGTTTTTATTTCCTGACGGACAATTCCGTAGTTTTTGGCAACATAAAAATCAAGCATCCTCGGTTGATCGGGTATAATAGAGTCGTATGTTCTTGTATGGTAAACATTGTTGAAAATAGTTCCCCCAACGTTAAATGCCTGTATAAGTTCAACATTTTGATAGTCTCCTGAAATACCACCTATATGAATAATTTCACCAAAATTAAAGAATGGTTGAAACACGATATAATAGCTATCAGAAAAATATAACCTGAACAAAGCTGTCATGTTATTTTGTTTTCTGGAATTGTTTGTAGCAGAAATTTCCCATTTATTGTAATCCATGATATTTGGATTCTTAATAAATGATTCAAAGGCCTTATATTTATATTTTACATTATTGTCAGGATCAAGACCATTGACACCTATGTAACTTAAAATACTGTCGATTACAATTGTATCAACCGTTGAGTTCTTTTCATTTTCATAAACCCAATAACTGTTGGCTTTGAACAAAGTGTATGATTTAAATTCGTCGGATATTGTGTAATAACCTAATGGTTCATCTTCGTCATCGGTGCATGACTGGATGAATATAAGACCAAACATTAATATGATTATGCCCAGAATTGTATTTAATTTGCCAAACATCTTAAAAATTATTTAGGTAGAAATTATTACGTAAAATTAGCTAAATTGTTTAGCTGGTAAAAATATATTATTATTTATAATTGATTCAATTTCGGTTTCATTAGTGACAAGTTTACAATTTTATTAATTTTGTTATATGTCAGGTAATACAACCGGTAAAATATTCAGATTAACAACATTCGGTGAATCACACGGAAAATCCACAGGTGGTTTGGTTGATGGTTGTCCTCCGGGCATAATCCTTGATGAGAATTTTATTCGGGATGAACTGGTCAGAAGAAAAACAGGTGGAGGTTTCTGGAGTTCGGACAGGATAGAACCCGATAAAGTAGAATTTCATAGCGGTATATTTGAAGGGAAAACAACGGGCACCCCAATTGCTTTTTTTATCAGGAATAAGAATGTCGACTCAAAAAATTATGAAGAAATAAAAGATATTTATCGTCCTTCACATGCTGATTATACTTACGAAAAGAAATACGGTATACGTGATTACCGTGGAGGTGGCAGGGCTTCTGCACGTGAAACAGTTGCCAGGGTTGTTGGAGGAGCAATCGCAAAACTTATATTAAAAAGAGAAAATATTACTGTAACAGGATTTGTTTCGCAAATAGGTAAGATCAAATTAAATGAGCCAGTTGATAAGATCAACATGTCAAAGATTCAGGAATCACCTTTATTATGTCCTTCAGATAAGACTTCAGAAAAAATGTTAGATTACCTGAAGGAAGTTAGTGAGGAAGGCGATTCTGTTGGGGGAATAGTAACCTGCATAATCAAGGGAGTTATGCCGGGTTTGGGCGAACCTGTTTTTAATAAACTTGATGCGGATCTGTCAGGGGCAATAATGAGTATTAATGCGGCTAAAGCAATAGAGATAGGCAATGGTATTGAAGCTGCCGCAGGGACAGGTTCGGTGTTTAATGACCCGTTTATCCTTGAAAATGATCAGATAAAAACTGCTTCAAATAATTCGGGTGGAATACAAGGTGGTATCTCCAATGGAATGGATATTTTCTTTAGGGTATTCTTTAAACCTGTTCCTACTATTGGCAGGTATCAGACTACAGTGGATAAAAAGGGCAGTACCATTCAATTTAAAGGAAAAGGAAGACATGATATTTGTCTTGTACCAAGAGCAGTCACTGTAGTAGAGGCAATGGCCTCTATCGTAATAGCAGATTATTATTTAAGATATAAAGCAATTAGATAATTATTTATTATAACATCTAAGTGCTCTGCCATCTTAGGTTATTTATTAATGTACAACTGATTAATTAAAAATTAATGTGAAATATTGCTTATTATTACAGGAAAATATGTATTTTTATAAGGACAAGAAAACCAAAAAAATAAATTATTATGAAAAAATTATTTAAAGTTCTGGCGATTATTATTCTTATTATATTGATAATTATGGTAGTAATACCATTTGCATTTCATAAACAAATTATTGATGAAGTTACAGAAGAAGCAAATGAAAATCTTAATGCAACTATTGAATTTTCGGATTATAATTTATCCTTGTTTCGCAGTTTCCCAAACTTCAACCTTAAGCTTGAAAATCTAAAGGTTATGGGAAAGGATGAATTCAAGGATGTTAAACTTGCTGACATACCATCATTTTATATTTCGATTGATTTGATTAGCTTTTTCGATAAGGAGCCATTTAGGATAAAGAAAATACATCTCGCCCGCCCTGATATTAATCTGTTGGTACTGAATGACGGAAAAACGAACTGGGATATTTTTAAGAAGGAAGAGGAAGAGGAATCGGAAAAGGGAACTGTTAAGTCAACAGAATTTCACCTTGCACTGCAAGACCTGATTATTACCGAAGCAAAACTAAAGTATTATGATAAAATAACCGAAACTTATCTGAAGGCTGATGGATTGTACCACAGGTTAAAAGGTGATCTTAATGAAAATCTTACAAGATTGAAAGTTTATACAATGATTGAACAGTTAGCATTAGAATATGATGGTATTGAATATTTACATAATAACGAGCTGGAATTTGAATCGGAATTTGAAGCTGACCTTAAGAATTCAATTTTTACTTTTAAAAGGAATAAGTTAAGACTTAATGCCTTAATACTTGAATTTGCAGGTTCAATTGCCATGGTTGAAAACGGATACGATATGTTGCTTACTTTTAAGGCAAAGCGTAACGACTTCAAAAACTTTATTTCTCTTATTCCTGCTATTTATGCGAAAGATTTTGATAATATTGATACAAAAGGGAAATTAACATTGGAGGGATCATTCAAAGGTACTTATTCGGAAGATGGTTTTCCTACTTATGACATAAGAATTGATGTGGAAGATGGTATGTTCCATTATCCTGATTTACCTGATAAGGTTGAAAACGTTAATATCAAAGCCAATATATACAATAATACGAGTGACGCTAATAATATGATCATTAAGGCAAGTCCGGTTCATTTTGAAATGGCGGGTAATCCGGTAGACATTGATCTGGCTTTAAAAGACCTCATTACCGATCCTGATATAGATATTAAAATTAGTGGCAGGTTCGATATGTCATCAATAGATAAGATATATCCACTGGATAGGGGAGAGAAAATAACCGGAGAGGTATCGGCAGATATAACCCTGAAAGGAAAACTATCTTCGCTTGAAATGGAAGAATATCAGGATTTCAAGGCTATGGGTTCCTTGCTGGTTAATGATATGGAATACACAACAATACATCATACCGAGGGATTGAGTATTAAAAGCGCCCAGGTAAATTTTGCCCCTTCTTATGCAGATATTGTGACTTTCAGTGCCGCATCGGGAGAAAATGATATTAATGCTGTTGGCAAACTGGAAAACTACCTGGTTTATCTATTTGGAGACGGATTACTTAAAGGGGAGCTTAAAGCGGAATCGAAATATTTTAATCTTGATGATTTTATTGAGGGGGAATCAAAAGAAGAAGAACTTCTTTATGAAGATACTATTGAGTTTACAGTTTATGAAGTACCTGAAAATATTGATCTGACAATGAATATAGATTTCAAGGAACTGGTATTTGGCGATATGGATATGAAAAATGTTACAGGTGAATTAAGAATCAAAGACGAGATGGTTTGGCTGCATTCCCTTCGGGCTGAGATGTTAGGTGGTATAATGGAAATAAATGGAAGTTATTCTACTAAAGAAACCAACAGACCTGCTGTTGATTTTGATCTGGAAATTGATACATTTAATATACCTGAAGCGTATACTGCATTTTCATTAGTTAGGACATATGTTCCATTTGCAAAAAGAACAAATGGCGACATATCGGGAAATTTATCATTTAATGCCAATCTTGATGAAAATTATATGCCCGTATTTTCAACATTTAATGGAAAGGGAGGCATACAGTCTTCGAAAGTTGAAATATCCGGAATGAACACTTTAAATATTCTTTCTGATTCATTGAATATTAATGTTATTAAAGATGCCAGTATTAGCGATCTAAGCCTTTCATTCAAGATAGATGAAGGAAAACTTAATGTGAAACCTTTTAATTTTAATCTTGCTCAAATAGATGCTACTTTGAGCGGCTGGACTTCTTTCGACCAAAAGATAAATTATAATATGGGCATGCGCATACCAAGAAAACTTTTAGGAGAAGAAATGAATAATTACCTCACCTCATTGGATGAAGAATATGGATTAAAGGAAACAGGAATAATGTTGGGTGAATATATCAATATTACTACAAAGATCACCGGTACGACCAGATATCCGGATATAAAAATTGGCTTCGGCGATGCTTTCAAATCAGATGTAGAAGATATGAAATCCAAAGTGAAGGAGGTTGTGGAAGAAAAGAAAGAAGAAGTAAAGAAGATGACAAAGGAAGAAGCCCAAAAAATACTGGATGAGGCTGATAAGAAAGCCCAAAAATTACTGAATGAAGCAAATGCACAGGCAGAAAAAATAAGAAAAGAAGCGGATAAAGCTGCTTCCAAGGTGAGGAAGGAAGCCGATGAAAATGCTGAACAATTGATTGCTGAAGGAAAGAAGAAAGGTGCCCTTGCTGAAGCGGCAGCAAAGACAGCAGCCAAAAAGCTCAGGGATGAAGCCAAAGATAAAGCTGATAAAATAATAAATGAAGCTGATAAACAGGCAAAAAATATAATTAAAGAAGCACAGGTTCAAGCTGATAAAATAAAGGCTGAGGCACAAAAGAAAGTTGAAGGAAAATAATATAAGTCATTTATTTCAGAATATGTTCTATATTTTCAATTGAACCATCTGTTTTGGCAGGGAATATTTGAAGTATCTCTGAGATTAGAGGATAGATGTTTACGTTTTTAATAGTATCACACAAAAATCCTTTTTTAAAAGCAGGTCCACTTGCATAAAAAATTGCATGCATATCACTGTTACTGTTATCATAGCCATGAGCAGCAACATTGATTCTATTTCCGCGTGATAACATCAAACCGGTATTTTCGTTTGCTAATGTGATAAAATCAAGAGTTCTGATATTATTACCGTAGTGAAGTCTTTTTGGCAATTCTCCGTGTTTCCAAATCTTAATATCGGGAATATTTGATAATACTTTAAATGCCGTATCGTAATATTCCGGCCTGGCTTCAAAAAGAAAGTTCGGATTCCATCCCTCAATATGTTCGAACCAGCCTGTATCGATATGATCTTCAAGATAGACAACCTCATTAAAATTACTCATTCCGTGATCGGATAATATAATAAGGTTCAGGCTGTCTGCTATGTCAAACTGGTTTAGCTTATTGCTGAGTATGCCCATAAGTTTATCTAATGATTCAACGGTTTTTACAAGGGTATCGGAATCAGGGCCAAATTTATGTCCGATATGATCGGGTTCGTGAAAATAAAGCATTACAAGATGCGGTCTGTTTTTATGAGGTAATTTAAACCATTTTATTACCGTATCAATTCTTTGTTCAAAAGGGAAAAAATGATCATACTTTTTCCGGTAAGTGGGTTGTACTCCTTTTACAGGAGCTTCGGAGCCAACCCAGAAAAACGATGCTGTGGTAACACCTTGTTTTTCTGCTGTTACCCAAATGGGTTCGCCTTTATAAAATTCAGGATTTTCAACACTTTCCCTGTTTTTTATTTTATAATATTTATCAAGATCAGGGGCATAGAAATTATTGAGTACAATACCATGATTGTCAGGATACAATCCGGTAGCAATTGAGTAATGATTAGGAAATGTTTTGGTAGGGAAGGAGGGTATCAAAGCTTTAGCCTTAACTCCTGCTTTGGCAATTGAATCAAGTGTTGGTGTATTTGCCTTATCTGTGTAATCCCATCGAAATCCATCCAATGAAACAACCAAAACGTATTGTCTTGGTTGTTCATTAATTATTGAACAGGAGTTAAGAAATAATAATGTTGATATTATTAAATACGTAATGATTTTCATTGATTGAGAAATTAATTATTGTGCAAAATAAAAAATCCCCGGAAATGTTCCCGGGGATTATATATATAATATTTTGAAATTAATTAAAATGATACTTTTAGTCCGGCATTATATCTTCTTGGTAGTCCTAAAAATACTTCTGCTGCTGAAGCGCTGTGTGTATTAATATTATCGGGACCGTAGTATGCATTGTATGGACTGTTATCGACTGCATCCTGGATGTATAGTGTGTTGAACAGGTTGAAAATATGTACAAATAATTCAACGCCATATTTTCCATCAAGAGGAAGTGTATAACCGGCGTGGAAATCAAATACTGTGTAAGCAGGAGTTTTCCAGCTTTGTGCTTTATCATCGGGATCTGTCCTGTTGAGTGCACTCCAGTCTGCCCAGAAGTCTGCATAATGTCTCATACTTAAATTGAACCAGAGTCCTTTACAAGGGAATACTGTCCCGGCCAATGCAAACTGTGTTTGTGGTGCATCGCCTGTTCTCAGGTCTTTTACATATATTTTATAAGTTGTATCGACTTTATTTATATCATAATACTTCAGTGTAGCTTCGGCGTTGCCGGTATTATACCATTTGCCAATTGAAATAGCACCATCCAACCTGAAATACTTCATTGGTTTTACGGCAAAATCAGCCTCAACACCCTGATGAATAGCATCAAGCTTATTTATTACGAACAAACCTTCATTGTTATTTGCGTCATCAAACCATGGATCGGTCAATACACGATTTTCCCAGTAGGTATGATATACGTTAAGATTTGCATTGAATTTACCACTTTTTGATCTGAAGTTCAAACCAAGCTCACCTGATGTGAAGAATTCATTTTCGGGATCTTCAATCAATTCATGCGTTCTATCGTTTATTACAGCATCGAAAATAGGAACTTTTGAAACCCGCCCGATATTACCATATATTGTGACTGCTTCTGACAGCCTGTAGCTTACTCCACCTTTTAATTGATAACCGCTGATCCAATCTGCTTCAACTTTGAGTTCTTCACCGGTAATAGTATCTTTTGTAAAATGATTGTTGTGTATGTATCTTACCTGTGAATATCCCAATGTGGCATAAGCCGTAATTATCTCAGTGTGATACTCACCCTGTAGAAATCCACCTATCCAGTCCACATCATTTGTAAAATTATAAACGAATTTGTCTCCCAGGGTGATTTTACGTGCCGGATTAAATTCATCTGAGAAATCACTGTAAAATTCTCCACCAAGCAGATCACGTATTTCTCTGTAATGTTTTATTTCAGCAGTTCTCCAGTCAACTCCAATAACCGTCCTGAAATTATCCGCCCAATCAATTTTAAATTTAGAGATTGCACCTATTGTCCATTGTGTATTTACACTGTTTCTTAAAACGCCGACTGATTCGCCATCTTCGAGTGGATAATATGTTTTGTCAATAAATACGGAATCAATATTACCTTGATTAGCCATAATTGTTTGGTTAAGATCCCATGACCACGGTCCGGGTCCATAGTAGAATTTCCAGTCTTCTCCTCCCAGTTTACCATTTCCGTCTCTTCTGTAAAGCGATCCGTATGTGCCGGTTCCACCGCCTTTACCTCCCGAATAATATATGGTTGTAAACTGGCTTACTTTATCACTCCATTGAGCATACCAGTTAAGGTTTGCAAGTGGTTTATGGTAATAATTTTCTCTTGTATTTAAGAAATTATCGACATATCTTGTACGATCATCTTTACCATCCCATGATTGTTTACCGTCATATGTTGCTTTAACAGGGGCCCAGTTTTGATTGTAGTATCTGCCCTGTTCAACAAAATTTGCGAAGGCATTTGTGTCATATCCAACTATATCTTTAGCAAAGTCTTTACTATATGTTGCTATGTTTTGTTTATAGAGATTTTGTCCGTGTCGTTGCAGAGCGCCTACAGCATATGCTTCTAATCTGTGTTTTGAATTGATATCATATGATGCTGCCAGATAATATGCCCATGCATCAGTCCATGTGCCGTCAATAATACCTTCACCAACCTTGCGAACTCCGGCAACACTCATGGCGAATTTCCCATTGATCAAACCTGTGTGTGCTGTGATTGTGGATTTCATGAAATTGCCTGAACCGACTTCGAATTTACCGCTGACACCGGCATTCATTTCCGAAGGACTGGTAATTACGTTCATAGTACCACCAATAGATGGTGTAGCCAGGTTTACAGCGCTCAATCCTCTTTGTACCTGTATTGAGGAAGTAGCGTCAGCTATTCCATCCCAGTTTGACCAGTATACCCAGCCGTTTTCCATGTCATTTACCGGAACACCATTGATCATGATTGCCACGTTCCTTTGATTGAAACCTCTGACATTGATACGGGCATCACCGGCACCACCACCCTGAGGTGTTGCATAAACACTGGGGGTCATATTCAGTACCAATGGTATATCCCTTGAACCAAGCCTGTCTTCGATTTGTTCCCGGTTGATGTCGGAAATCGCAACTGGAGTTTCTCTTTCTTTGGCCCTGTCAGCAATGATGTTGATACCAGCGAGACCTATAGCTGCGGGTTCTAGTTTGATTACTCCAATGTTGATTGTTTCACCATCCTTTACTTTAACACTTTTTATTTCAGCCCGGTAACCTACGTAGCTGATGATGATTTTGTGTATTCCCTTCGGGGCTTCAAAGATAAAATCGCCATTTCGATCGGTTGTTGTACCTGTTGTAGTGCCTTCGATAACTACTGTGGCTCCTTCAAGAGATGAATTGCTTAAGTCATCCTTCACCTCCCCTTTGATTTCTCCCTGTGCAAATAGTCCCGTGGAGACTAATAACAGGGATGCTAATGCTAAAAATTTGTAAATAATCTTCATAAGTTTTTAGATTTTGGTTATTGATTTCTGGTTATTTGCATTGTAAAAGTAGGCACTCCTTCTTTCCTGTATATTAATATTTCATTAACTTTTTATTAATATTATTTAATAAAATATTAATAGATTGTTAAGTCTTATTGATCAGTAATAGTGATTGTTAAATACTGATATTCAGGGAGAAGTTGAAATTTCTGCCAAAAGACCAATAACCCCTGAAAGAATTCAGATTATGTTGCGGACCATCCTCACCGCGAACAATATGTGTTTTGTCAAATACATTAAAGCAACTTGCGTTGATACTTGCTCTTTTATTGAATATTTCAAAGTCGTAACTTAAATGTATATCTGTTATTGAATATGATGGTATTTTGTATGGTTGTTGTTTGTCGTCAGGATCACTTCTCCCTGTTGGACTAAAATCAGCATAAAGTCTGTTGTAATACAACCAGTTGATAACCAGATTAAATGATTTCAGGAATTTAATATCTGTGAACAACCCAAGCTGGGTCTGAGGGGCATCTCCAACGTAAAGTCCATCAGCATAGATTTTCACAGTACCTAACAATACATTATCATCGTTGAAGACTTTTGCGTTTACATTGTTTTGCCATTTCCAGCTTCCAATTGAAGCCAAGCCTCCCAATTTAATATTATCACCTATACCCTGTGTAATATCAAATTCAATCCCTTTGTGCAATGCATCCAGTCCTTGAATCATCACAGGATCGAGAAATTGGTTATATTCGTTTGCAAGAAATGAACGGTCAGCCCAATAAGTATAGTAAATATTTAATCCTATAATGGTTTTTCTGTCTTTATAACCGTATCCAAATTCAAGATAAGTGATCTTTTCATTTTTAAGGTCACGGGAAGGTTCATTGATATAATTGCCGAAGACGAATTTATAATAAGGAACTCTTGAAAAATATCCCGTATTAAAATAGATGTTATTGAACTCGTTTATGTTATAATTGGCTCCTCCTTTAACATCAAATCCTGCCATTGAAACTACTTCGCTTTTTATATCTTTTACATAATTATAACGGTCTTCACGCTGGAACCAGTTATTGTAAATGCTGCCTGAGAGGAATGTTGAGAAGTTTCCTCCGGCATATTCAATCTCACCGAATAAATTGGCAAAATTAATTATGGCTCCGTTGTCAACTTTAATTATATCGCCAACTGTTTTAATCTGATTTCTTCCTGCAACGCTATCAACAGCATAAGCATAGGTATCAATATAGAACTTACCACCTAATAAATCCCTTATCTTTTGCTGTAATTTGGATTTAAAATACCGGTAATGGATACCACCCATTAATGTCAATCTTTCTGTAAGCTGGTATTCGTATGTTGAAAT